>JAOPWC010000071.1 GCA_025965895.1 Mycobacterium sp. | reverse complement strand
CAGGTCGCGCCGGTGGCAGTCGAGGTCCTCGGCGCGCATGGCCTTGGCCTCGGCGTCGGTGAAGTTCTGGATGCCCTGCTCGGTCTTGAAGTGGTACTTGACCCAGAACTTCTTACCCGCGGCGTTCTCCCACATGTACGTGTCGCTGCTGTAGCCGTTCATGTGGCGCCAGGTGCGCGGGGTGCCGCGGTCGCTCATCAGGACCGTCACCTGGTGGGCCGACTCCGGCGAGAGCGACCAGAAGTCCCACTGCATGTTGTTGCTGCGCAGGCCGCTGTCGGGCATGCGCTCCTGCGAGTGGATGAAGTCAGGGAACTTCATGGGGTCACGCACGAAGAAGACGGGAGTGTTGTTGCCGACGAGGTCGTAGTTGCCCTCCTCGGTGTAGAACTTCAGAGCGAAGCCGCGCACGTCGCGGTCCGAGTCCGGGTAGCCCTCTTCGCCGGCCACGGACGAGAAGCGGACCAGCATCGGCGTGTGCTTGCCTACCTCGTTGAGGAAGGCGGCCTTGGTCCACTCGGTGACATCGGCAGTCACCTCGAAATAGCCAAACGCGCCGCCTCCTTTGACGTGGTACACGCGATCGGGAACACGCTCGCGAACGAAGTGGGCCAGCTTCTCGATCAGGTAGGCATCCTGCAGCAGGACGGGGCCGCCGGCTGCGACCGTGAGCGAATACTCGTCACTTTCGACGGGACAACCGGCATCCGTGGTGGTTGGGGATTGATTGCTCATCTCTTTCTCTCTTTCTCCTCTGGTCTTTCTCCTCTGGTCGCGGCAGACCTGGCACCGACATCCGGTCGACTGAAACGTGCAGTAGTCATCGCCGGCCAGCTACTCGGGCCGGGAGTTGTCCAGGATGACCTCGACGAAGTCGATCCGCTGGAAGCCGGGCACGAAGTGGGCTAGCACATCGGCGTTCACGGTGCCAAAGGTTGTGTCGGGCCGGTCCTTGAAGCCGTCGGTGAAGGCGTCCAGAATCCGGCGCTTGAAGTCGGGTCGCGGGTGCGCATCGGTGACGGCTTCGAGCGCCGTGGGATCCAGGTCGTCACGGCCGATCCCGAGCACATCAGTCTCCACACCCGCGGTGACCAACGCGATCTCGGGCTCCATGAACTCCGGAACACCGGGCGTCGTGTGGGGCGATCGCCGTCCAAACCCGCCGGACATCGTTAGCGCCGACCCCGTGCTCGGTAAGGAACCGACGCGCCTCGTTAGCACCGTCGATCTCGAAGCGCTCATGAGTGGTCCGGTATGTCTGAGTCAGACCCAGGTCGTGGAACATCGCTCCGACGGAGGCCAGTTCCGGGTCGGGTTTCAGGCCGCGCACTAGCCCTTGCAGCATCCCGAACAGGTAGACCCTGCGAGAGTGGTCGAAAAGCAGCGGCGGCTCAGCTTCGCGGACCAGTGCCGTGGCCTCGGCCGCCAGCCCCGTATCGGGGATTTCGATGCCCGCGATCTTCTCGCTCACAACTAATTCCCTCCTCCACTCGGCCCCAGGGGCGCGCGGACGCGTCGTGCCTACGGAGCCAAACTCGAAGGTGCCGATTCGGGAAGGTGGTAAGTGTGGCGCTCACTATCTGAAAGGTCTCAGCAGGAAGTATCTCATCATTGCCGCCGAAGGGGCCATGCCGCGTACAAAGTATTTCAACTGTGAATCTGGCCAACCTGGGTTGGGATCGTCCAGACGTGGCTTGCGAAGCCCAGGAAGCCCGTGGCATCCCTCCCAATCTTCAACTGGACGAGACATTGGTGGGTGTGTGTCTTGTTCGGGTGAGGGTTGCGGTCCACGACATCCGAACCCCCACGGGGCCGGCCAAACCGGCGCCGGCAATCAGCCCTGGCGGTGTCGCCCGCAAGTCATAGGCCCCGTCCGGTCAGCCACCCAAAGATCCCGAGCGACCCGACCGTGTCGTCAGGAGACACAACCGGTTACAGCTGCCCGGCTGGTCGCCCATGTCATGGCTGTTTCCGTGCGCACGGCGCCTCCAATGTGCACGTGAAGCCGGCACCCGTGCGCGCATGCCTGCTGTGGCGGTTGCTGCGCCCGACGGTCCCTCCCGTCGGGCTCGGGTTCGCGATGGCGGCCTTCTTTATCGTGGCCGAAAGCCTTGTGGTGGTTCTGCTCAAGCAGGTCGTCCCCGGCAATGTCTTTGGCGTGGTCTACCTGCTCGGGGTCCTGGTGGTGTCGACTGTGTGCGGTTCGGCCTGGCCGCGATAACGTCGCTGGTCAGCGCGATCGCCTTCGATTACTTCCGTAACTGGCCCACCAACTTTGCGCCGAGCGAAGCCGAGAACTGGGTGGCTCTCGCGATCTTCCTGACCATTGCGTTGGTGGCCAACACCCTGGCCTACCTGGCGCGGACCCTGGCGTACCTGGCGCGGACCCGGGCCGCGGAGCGGACCAACGCCGCGGGCACGCTGACGCGCTCGCGGACCTAGAGGCCGCGCTGCGGCGGGTGGCCACGCTGGTGGGCCGCGCAGGGTCACTCCGACTGAGGTGTTCTCAGCGGTGACGGGGGAGTTGGCCCGGGTCCCGGGCGTGGACAGCTCGACTCTGATCCACTACGAGCCCGACGGTAATCGCATCGTGCTCGCGGCTCATCGCGAGCCGGGGTTGAAGGAGATGCCGGTCCGCGAGCGCGATACGTCGGCGGATAAAAGAACGTCCACATCTGAGATCTGTCCCGGAGACCGGGCCCCGGCAGTCGCTTGACCGGTCCAGGGCGGCTCACTTGGCCAGCGTCATTTTGTGGCCTCGTTCAGGTAGTTGAAGACGGGCTTGACCCGGGCCAGGGTCAGGTCGGTGAGGATGTGGCTGGCGGAGACGACCTCCAGCACAGGCAGATCGGCCAGCGGGGCGAGGACGTGCTGGAACAGCTGCAGCCGCGCGGGTCCGGTGTAGGCCTTCTTGACCACGATGTCGGTGATCTCGGTGCGGACCAGCTCCTGGACACACGGGATGCCGTCGTAGCCCGCGATGATCTTGAGCATGAAGGTCGGCACGGTGATCTGGGTTTCGGCCGCACGCTTGTCGAGCTCGTGGTGCTCGTAGCCCATGGTCGCGGTGGCGACCCGCAGTGTGCCGTAGTCGAGGGTGCCGACCAGCACACCGTTGTCGACATACAGCTTCGGCACGCCGAAGGTCTTCGGGTACGCGCTGAGCTCCCGCCCGGACGCGGTGGCCGGGAAGTTGTCGAGGTACATCGCGTGCAGGTACTCGCCCTGCTCGCCGTCGAAGCTGACCGGGATCGCCTGACCCGATTCGGTATAGGGGCCGAAGCCCGTGACGTCGCCCATCTTCATGACCTCGAACCGCACCAGCGGCTCGTCGATCCGCAGGGGTTCGGGGACGACGGCGCGCAGGGCATCAGCGTCGGTGCGGTAGACGATGTTGAGGTACTCGCGGTCGGTGAACCGGCTGATCATCGGCGCGTACGCCGGGTTGGTCAGCGGGGTGGTCAGATGCCGCCGGACATCTTCGAACTTCATTTTCACTTTCCTTTCCATTGCGGGATCGTTTCTTCCCTACCCGCCTTGCTGCATTGCTCCAACAGCGACGCTGATAACGAATGGCTTCGAGGCCTGAGTATGTGTCGCTGTGTCACCGCCATGTCACCGTGGTGGCGCACTCCTGACTTCCATAATTGAAAGCCCTTGTGGCACAGAAATATTCGATAATACGGAGGTAGCGCATGAAATTTGGGTTCCCGGGTCTTCGGACGTGGGGGTGCGAGTCCCCTAGCGCACCCCTAGCGCACCAGGACTGTCTGGCTGCTCAGGGCCGGGCAGGTTGTCCGGTCAGTGCGCCGGTGCGTACAGGGCACACGTAAAGTCTTTACTGCCAGCGCCTTCGGTGCTCGGTTGCCGGCCAGGGGGATGCCCTGCGACGTCTGGCGCTCGGTCACAAACGCTCGATCGCGACCGCCGGGCCGTGGCCGAATACGTTGCGCAGAGGCGGTAGGTCGCCGAGCGTGATCTCGACAACGTCGCCGGGAACGAGAAACTGTCCGCTCACGAACCCAACACCCGCGGGCGAACCCGTCGAGATGATATCGCCGGGCCGAAGCTCGATGCTGGCGCTGATTGCTTCGATCAACGTCGGCACATCGAAAATGAGGTCTCCCGGAGTGGCCTGCTGTCGCAGTTCGCCGTTTACAGATGTCGTCACTTTGAGGTCGGCGTGGTCGTGAGCACCGGTCAAAATTCCGGGTCCGAGTGGCTTGAACCCTGGAAAGGTCTTCGAGGACAAGACACGGACCATGTCGCCCTGCGCGGCGCCGGCCTTCTGCACGTCACGCGCGCTCACGTCGTTGACCGGTGTCAAACCTGCAACGTAGGACCAGGCGTCGGCCGCGGCGACCTGGTAGGCAGATCGAGATATGACAACCCCGATTTCACCCTCGTAGTCCACCTGATTCGGTGCCGACGGTGGTGCCGGAATGACGTCACCGCTCGCAACTACTCCGTCGCCCCCGATCGGGAAGAACAACGGGGCATCGGGAACCCGCTGTCCGGTTTCGTCGGCGTGGGAGCGGTAATTGAGTCCAACGATCACGATAGTCGCCGGTGCTACCGGTGCCCTGACGGTGAGTGACTCGAGAGTCACCGACGGCCCGGCCGGGTAGTGGGCCACTTGGTCCCATTTTCCTGCAGCCAGCACTTCGTCGAGACTCACCAGGTCGGCCAGCAGTGTCGCGCCACGGTTGTCGACGCGGACGACGCCCTCGGTCGTCGTGAAAACCTGCATTACGACACCCCGTTCGGCAGATCGGCGACCTTTGGGCGCGAGGTGGGTGCGTTGATGTCAATGACTGTGGTCACCTGTCGCAGGCGAAGTAGCAGAGCACCTGCGTCGTCGCGCACCCAGGTGTCGCAGAAGTCGGCGACCGACACGCTGTACGCACCTGTTGCGTGCTCGGTTCGGTGCGACACGACCACGAAGTCGACTTGGAACGACTCCTGATCATGGGCCGCTACGCGGAAGTTCGCGGGCACGTGGCGCGAGGTGTAGCCGGCCTTGTCCCGAGCGACCATCAGTTGGTCGTACTGCGGTCGACCGACTCGCTGCCCCGCGCTGGTGATAACGAAATCGGCGGTCAGTTGGCTAAGCGAATCGACGGCACGGCCGTGGTCGACGGCCGTGAAACCCTCCACCACGACTTGTTTGACCTGAGCACGGAGATCTAGAGAAACAGTCATATAACAAGTATTAGCGCACAGCCCTAGTAAATGCAAGTGACTGGCGCGCGCATGGACACCGCACGCGCTAGTAGCTAGCATCGCGTGTGGATACCGAGCATCTAGTGAGGACCCGAGACGGTTGGCGCACGGCCAAGCCGACGGTCCACCGGCCTCGTTAAACACCGGTGTTCCGCAAACATCATCGACCCGGCGTACTGCTCTACCGCAGCGTGATCCGATCGACCTCGGCCATGTCGGCGTCGGTCAGGACCCAGCCGGCGGCACTAGCGTTTGCGTTCAGCTGCGCCGCCGAGGTGGCCCCGGCGATTACCGTTGCCACCTTGGGCAGACAGGCTAGCCACGACATCGCCAGCTCGAGCAGCGTGTGCCCACGCTCGGTGGCGAACGCCTCGAGCGCCTCGACGATGTCGAAGTTCTTCTCGCTGAGAACCCAGTCGCGGTAAATTTTGAACATTTCGGCCCTGCGTTCCTCCCGCACCGAGCCCATCCGGGTGCCGGAAGCCGGCTCCACGCCCCGACGGTATTTGCCGGTGAGCATGGCACTCGCCAGTGGGAAGTACGGAAGTACCGCCATGTCGTTGCGCTCGGCTGTGGCGATCAGCTCGGCGCCGCGGGCGGGCGGCCGTCGAGCGTGCTGGCGTGTGCACTGGTGCTCTCGCGCCGAAGCAGGCTGAGCTCGTTCTCCACCGCCACGAACCGCGCCGTACCCGCACTGGCGGCCGCCTTCGTCGCGTCGTCGATCAGGGCGGTCGCGAAGTTGGAGCACGCGATCTCGAGAACCTTGCCAGCCGTGACCAGCTCGTCGAGCGCGCCGAGGGTCTCCTGGATCGGCACCGTCGGGTCGGCGATGTGCTGGTAATAAAGATCGATGCGGTCGGTGCCGAGCCGCTGCAGGCTGGCCTCGCACGCGGTGCGCACGTACTCGGGTGTGGCGCAGGGCTTCCCATCAGAGAGCGGCATGCCGAACTTCGTGGCGATCACGACGTCGTCGCGCCGCGAGCCCGAGCGCTTTGCCGAGGAGTGCCTCCGACGCGCCGCTGCCGTAGACGTCGGCGGTGTCGAAGAAGTTGATGCCCACCTCGAGGGCGGCGTCCACCACCTCCTTGGCGCCGGCTTCATCGATGTAAGCACCGAAGCTGTTGGTCCCGAGGCCGACAACGGTGACCTCGAGGTTGCCGATGCGACGTGTCTCCATGTGCTGTGTCTCCTTCTCTTGAGTCCTGCGCTTGGGGCGACCATGGTGAGGCCGGGCTACGCTTGGGCCCAGGACGTCGCGGCTGGCGACACCGTCCAGGTCGTCGGCCCTCGCCGGTCGCTCGACCTGACGAGATTCACGAGGCCGCCGATCTTCGATCTGTACACCGGCTCGCCCCACTGGGGAGCCCAGGGCGGCGTAACGAGCGCGCAGCGTGTGCTTCTGCAGCTCCCCCGGGGCGGTGACCGGCAGTTCAGCGACGAAACGTGGTTCTTTGGCCGCGCCTGGCAAACGGGGGTGCGCCTGTTCTGCCGAGGGTTGCTGGGGTAGTAGTAGCGGGCCGCTAAGTCGCTGCCGGCTCCGGCCGACGCCACGCCTCCCAGGTCACCAGCGTCCGTACCGGTTCTCCCGCTTGGTAGCGCCGTAGCAGCTGTTCGGGATCGATTGTGACACCGACGACGTTCGCCTGACCCTCGGGAGAGTCAACAAACTCTTGGGCTGTACCCATCGGCAGGTTGTCGATCTGAAGTTCCACGCGGAAGCCGTCGGGATCGTTGTAGTAGAACGACGTCGTCGGGCCATGATTGAGGGCGATGAGCGGCTTAATGTCGTTATCGCGCAGCCGCACATAGGTGTTGAGAAGACCATCGAGGCTGTCGTATGTGAACGCGACATGTTCGAGTCCGGGTTCGGATGAGAACTGCAGGGCGTCGGCACCGGCCGTGGCGGCGCGTTCAGCCTCATCTCGCACCAGGGTGCTGGCGCCGAAGGTCTCCGTCTCGCGACCGGCTCCGGCTACTTCGATTAGACCGATGCGGTGGTGCTCCTCGTCATAGGTGATGCCGGCGAAAAAGCCCCCGGAACCAATCAGGTGCGCACCGAGCACTTCGGAATACCACGCGAGGCTGCGCTCCAGGTTGGACACCCGCAACACCATGTGTGCGAGTTTGTACGGGGTTACCTGATTGCCCTCGACGGTCCTGTTCGTCATTGTCGTCTCCTCCGCGTTGTGTCAATGCGCCGATGCTATCGAGTCATGGCCGATTGCGCAAGGCACTCGCATATCCGGGTCACATGCAGCGCGTAATCCGTAGAGATTCCTCCGTCGCTTCGTCCAACTCAGCTGCGGCGACGGGTTTCGAGGAGAGGTGCACCTACCGGCCGCGGCGGTCAGCGCAGACAAGGACCGCGTGATTGCCAACGGCATTGTCTACAACTTCCGGACCGCATCTTGCCCGGCAAGTTGCGGTCGCCACTGAAAATTCCGGTCGGTAATCCACCCGGAGAAGCGCGCGAGTTGGAGAAACGCTTCAGTGCGGCGAAGTCGCTTTTGTGCCCAGAAGCAGCCGCGGGCTTGTCGACCGAATCATGGCCACGAGTTCATCCACCGATTCGCGCGCGTTGACTGGGCGGCGGTGGACGGAAACACTCCGTCGGCGATACCATTCGAACGCTGCCAGCCACACTGTCGCCGAAAGGTAAGGCCGTGGATCGTTCTGATGGTCGATGCCCAGTCGTTCACCGATGAGCTCGGCCAGATCCGTGGCCACCTGCTCGCGGCGGACCACGGTTTGGGCTTGCAGCTCCGCCGACGACTGTGTCAACTCGGCGCGAAGACCTTCGAGTTCATCGTCGAACCCCTCCGCGGTGACGAACTCAAGGCTGACAGCGTGCAATGTGTCGAGAATTGGCTCGTCCAATGGCCGCTGATGGACCAGACCGCGAATCCGACCGACATACATGTCCATGTCTGTGAATAGCACGGACTCCTTCGAACGGAAATGGCGGAAAAACGTAGACGGATCGACGTAGGCCCGATTGGCGATGTCGGTCACTGTCACCTTGTCGAAACCTCGCTCGGCGAACAAGTCCAGTGCCGAACGGGTGAGCACCGAACGTGTCCGCTGCACCTTGCGGCCGCGGCGGCCGATCGGTTGCTTGATTGCGGACTCGTCCACACTCACTCACCGCCTCCCCTCTCGGGCCAACCGAACCGTAGCAACTGATATGCAGAAGCGATCGCTCAGTAAATACAAGTGACCTGCAGTAACATGTTACACGCGTAACATTGTGTCGAACCGTGGCGCCGCTGTGCTGTGCAACGTCTTCCAACGAAGGTGAACCACGCTCACGCGTCATACGGACTACCGGCACAACATCCGTCAACCGAAAGTACTGGAGACATTGATG
>JAOPWC010000070.1 GCA_025965895.1 Mycobacterium sp. | reverse complement strand
TTGTACATACTTTTGGCTACACTGGTGACTATGGCTGCTGTCCCGCTGGGCGAGGCCCGCAATCATCTTTCCGAGTACGTGGCTCAAGTTGAGCGCACCCATGAGCGGATCACGATCACCCGACATGGTCATGCCGCCGCTGTGCTTATCTCTGCCGATGACCTCGCCTCGATCGAGGAGACACTCGACGTGCTGCGCACGCCAGGTGCCGTCGAGGCGATCAGTGAGGGACGTGCTGATGCCGCAGCGGGCCGCTTCGTTGACGCTGACGAGATCAAGGCCCTTTACACGTCGCGGTGAGCAGCGAACCGTACGAGGTCGCGATCACCGCCCGCGCGGCACGCGATCTGCAGCGCTTGCCGGAGAAGATCGCCGCCGCGTGCGTGGAGTTCCTATTAGGTCCACTCGCCGACAACCCGCATCGGCTGGGCGAGCCGCTGCGGGAGGAACTTGCGGGCCTGCACTCTGCGCGACGCGGAGACTATCGCGTCATCTACGCGATCAACGATCCTCACCGCCGGCTGGAGATCGTGCATATCGACCGGCGCGGCGATGTCTACCGATAGTCGTTTACAACCGGACTCGTTCGGACTCCGACCTACTCGATGCGAACGAGTCGACTTGTGTGTTTACCGCGGCAAGCTCTGTTGGCCGCGCGAAAAAACGCTGGTCACAGCGTTGACATCGCTGGTCGCCGCAAATTGCGGGAAATAGCGCTGCGGCCCCAGTGCGGCCAAAGTGCGGGCCGCCCATGAGCCAGCAAACGGCGAAGAGCCGTCGCCGACCACACCCGACCCGAGGGGAGGCAGGGAGCAACGTTCATTTCGTCAGCTTTGAGCCGGCCGCTCGCTGCGCGGGACGGTGGACGCGAAGTCGACGATGCGCGCCGCGAGAGCGTCCACCGCTTTGACGGCAGTTGCCGAACGCTTCCGAATCCTCCGCGGCCCGGCTTGTTTGCCACTACGACGCTCTCAGGTCGTGGCGCACGATAGATCTCGCTGAGCAGGTCCACAGAATGACCTACGGATAAGCCTTCTTCACCTCGATTGTTTCATTTATTAGAGCAATCGGAACGACCAGGAGAGGTCGAGTAGCGCCTGGAAAAGGTCTCACATACGGCAGGCCCGCAGATGTGTCGTGGCCGATGCCTTTAGTGATGTCCCCGGCACTTTCGGGAAAGACGAACATCAAGTGAGGACCCACCCGGTACCAATCCTTTCCTTCAGGAGGTCGTTTGAGTTCAGGATGATCAAAGTCGGCGCCTGCTTCCCCGAGTAGCATGTAGGAAATGCCTATGCGGTCAATTGTTGGCTTTTTTCCCTCAGAGACTTCCTTGAACCACTGCATAGTGGTCGGATCGCCACACATTGGAGCTGGCCAGGGATTGCCGGGCGGGGTTGGCATGCAAGTCCATTCAGATGTACCTTTTCTGAGGACGGTTGTCATGTCCCAATCAACGACCGTTGCCGTATCGGCGATGTATTCCGGAGCCGCTCCAAGCGCATCTGCAATCTTTTCTTCCGTTGTCGGTTCTCTACTTTCAGCCATGGTTACTGAACTCCAACACAGCGATGCGCTAATACATCAATCTCTTCATCTTCGATTTCAAACCCTTTCCGTCCTCAACTAACATTTCAGTCTTTCATTAATTTCGCTTGCGCAGCCTCTCTCCCGATCGTCACAGCTCTCCTCGGCTTGGTGACGCGTCCTGGCGCAGGCTCGTGCGCGACTTATGAGACTTATGAGAAGCACGCCCGTCACCCTCCCTCCCTGCCTCCCTGTAGACCCCTCAATCGGCCCTATCTGGTTTGCCACTTGGACTGTGCCTTCGTCCAGATCCCCGGCAAGAAGTCGTACCCGCCCGACGACTACACCCCAGTGTCATCCGCTTGGCCCGCGCTCGGATCCGCCGGTGGACAGTCCGAGTGGACAGTCGTGGGCTGCGCCGTAGACGCTGAACCGTTCACGCTGCCGACGCAATGTCCGATGTTACGACTGTGACATATTGGCTCCGGATCATCCTGCGCCGCAGGTTCTTCCGGCTGGACGCACAGCGGCCGGACAGGCGGTGCTGCGGTCGATCAGGCAGTAGTCGCCGTTCGGTGCTGACACAAGACGCAGGCCGTGACAAAAGAGGCTTGCTCTAATGAGCGGCTGTTCGATTTCAGTGAGGTACTACAGGTGCCCGCGGGACAGCGTCGCGGCCATGATTTAGCGGCGACATGCGCCCATGATCGGGATGGGCGCCACCAACTGCGAGGCCCCGAAATTCCGGCGTAACATCGCGTGCGTGAGTTGCAATGAGACCGTCCAATCCGGCGGCTGTGACAACCCGAACTGCACCTGCTCGCCATGTACGTGCGGGCCGAACTGCACTTGCGGTTCCGACAGCAGTAAGTAACCCCCACATTCACGCGCAAAGGCAGGCCGACCGGCGTCAGGCTCGCCTTCAACGATTTCAGCCCAGCTTCAAGAGCTGATCCCCGCCTGAAAGTTTCCCAGCCACCTCATTCCGCACTGTCTCTGACTTCCCGATCGGCTGAACAAAGGGCGTCTTCGAAGTCACTCCGTGATGGCTTCGCCACCCTTGACACAGCCGATCGTCAACGCAGGATCGCCGGGTATGAGGAAGCGGGGGTGCCGCTATTTGCACCGTGAGCTGACGACAGTTCTGACGACAACGGCGACGACAGTCGGGCTTCCCGACACCTTCACCTACACCACAATTGAACTCCTATCGCGCCTGGTCACACCATCGGCCCGTGCCTACGGATCACAGGTTCGTTTCCATCCGCTCTGTATCCGCCAAGCCGTTCGTATTGCGTGCTCTGAACCCTCACGATGGGTCCAATTCGTCCAGTTTGACCAGCACAAACGTCTCGCTACTGATTTCGCCTCAGCCTGAAAAGCGGGATGTGCATGAGCATCCAAGCGAGTTTTCATGCGGCGTCTCCGTACCTCAGGTGGTGAGAAGTGTCGTTACTGGTATTTAACCGTCCACCGCGGCCGGTTGTGCCCAGCTCGCCAGCAATTTCAGCCGTTCCTCTGACACTGATCGCGGTTGCACCGTGGTCACCCACAGCGTCTGTTCGGGATCGTCGGTCGGGGTGAATGCCTCGTATCCCAGTTCCAGGTCGCCCACCAGGCCGTGGTGGCAGTTTCTTACCCCGTAGGTGTGCTGATCGACGTCGTGGTCGGCCCACCAGCGACGGAAGTCGGGATCCCGCACGGACAGATCGCCGACAAGTTCAGCCAGCACGGGGTCATGGGGGTAGCGGCCGGCGTACAGGCGCAGGTTGGCGACGATGCCTTGGGCCGCTGCGGGCCAGTCCGTACAGACCGAGCGCACATGGTCGTGCAGAAAGATTAGCCGGGCCATGTTTCGGAAATGCGGCGGCAAGGCATCGAAGTCCGTGTAGAGCGCTCGGGCCAACCGGTTGGAAGCCAGCACGTCCAGGCGTCGACCCAAGACCAGGGCAGGCAGGTCGGTGATGCTGTCCACTACCAGCTGCAGGCCGGGGCGGACTTGTTGCGCGGGCAGGGCGCGTGGGCGTGCGCGGCCCGGTTTGGCGAGAGTGAACAGGTGGCTGCGTTCCAGCTCGTTGAGCTGCAGGGCGCGCGCGACAGCGTCCAGCACCGACTCGGACACGTTGGCGGTGCGACCGCGTTCCAATCGGACGTAGTAGTCCATGCTGACGCCCGCCAACTGGGCCACCTCCTCACGGCGCAGGCCTGGGACACGGCGCCCGCCGGGGTGCGGCGGGAGACCGGCAGCGGCCGGGGTGACCCTCGCGCGGCGAGAGCGCAGGAACTCCCGTAGCTCGACGTTCGGCGGCCGGCTCATTCAACCAGCCTAGAGCCGGGCCATATCCAGATGCAGCAGTGAAAGGGGTTTTGCTGGGCCCCCGGTGCGGGCGGTCCTCCCGCGCCCGGGCGGATCCATGCTGAGCTGGTTCTCGACGGAAAGGACCATCCACGATCCAACGCAGGACCCGGTGCGACGCCTGGGCCGGGAAGGGTGACAGAGGCCGCTTCCTTCATGATCAACCCGGCCACGGCGATCCTCATGGTGCGCCACGTGCTGGCCGTGCCCCGCGGGGAATGGCTGCTGCAGTCCGCGGCCAGCGGCGAACTGGGTCGCATGATCATCCGGCTCGCCAAACACGACGGCATCCGCACCATCAACGTGGTGCGCCGCCGCGAGGCAGCGCAGGAACTCACCGACCTGGGCGCAGACGCAGTGATCGTCTCCGGTGAGGCGCCCATCGACGACCAGGTCCGCACGATCGTGGGCCCGCAAGGTGTGGGCTTCGCGATCGACCCGCTGGCCGGCCAGATCGGCACCGAGATCTTCCGATCGTTGTCCGAGGACGGCCACATGCTGGTCTACGGATCGCTGACTGGCCAGGGGATCAGCGTGGGCGACGACCCGCGGCTCACTTTGTCGTGCCGGCGGATCCTTGAGGTGTACTGGCTGGGCTACTGGCTGCCGCGGCTGGACAATTCCGGCTTCTTCCCAGCCGACCGACCCGCCATCCCGGAGCTGATCGATGAGGTCGCCGGGACTGATCCGCGCGGGGATCCTCAACACCTCACCGGGCAAGAAATTCGCCCTGGACGACGTCCGCGCGGTCACCGAATCCGAAACGGTCGCACACAGCGGCAAAGCCTTCCTGGCACCCAACGCCGACAGCCACTGACGGGACGAATGGCCGTCTTGTGTTCCGGGCTGGCCCACCACAACGCGGCCTCCGCTCAACCGAATAGGTGATCACCGGCAGCGAAGCGCATGCCATGATGGTCGCGGGCTTCAGGCAGCCGGTCATACGGCAACCAATCCCTGACCGCTGACTGTGCCAGCGGAAGGCACTGTGACGGTAGCTGAGGACGCCAACAAGGCACTGCTGATCGAGTGTTTTGGCACCTATTCAGCCGCTTTTTTAGTCCAGCCGTCGCGACGGGTGGATGGCATCTTCTCCCTAGCCGCTTGGACCATCGTCCGACGACGTGGGTATCCGCCTCGACGCGCTCCCCCTAGTCCGTGCCATACCCGTGCCATTACTACCGGTCAACCCCGGTCAACCCCGGTCAACCGAGACAACCCGCGGCCCCACATCAGCGTAGTTCGGCGTCTATGACCCTGCACCTTCCTATGATTCCCAAGCTGAATACGCGGGTCCGATTCCCGTCATCGGCTCCGCCGTCTTAGCAGGTAAAACCCGTATTTTCATGCCGCCGCCGGTCCGGCAGGCCACGCGGTCCCGTATCCGTCCCGTGTGATCCGAGTGTGCTGCAGCAGCTTGCCAAAGGCCCGGGTTCGGCCGGCCAGAAGGCGGTGGTGCGGCTTCTGGCAACATAGCGGCGTGTTCAGTGGGGTGTCCAAATGAATGGGCGCAACGCACAACGCCACGTGGTTGGGTTGGCTCGGTGAGCGCTTCCTATACCGGCCAGTTGCAGCGTCACCGTTATCCGCATCGCGGTGACCGGCCGGCACTGCCGCCGGCTGTGCTCGACCCGCTGCTCGTTGGAGTGTTGGGCACCGCCGTGAGCCTGGTCGGCGCCGGCCGTCCCTCTTTCTGGTACGACGAGGCCGCCACCATTTCGGCCTCATACAGTCGTTCTCTCGGTCAGCTGTGGCGGATGTTGAGCAACGTCGACGCTGTCAACGGCCTTTACTACGTGCTCATGCACGCCTGGTTCCAGATTTTCCCGCCCACCGAGTTCTGGTCGCGCGCGCCTAGTGGGCTGGCTTTTGGAGGCGCCGCGGCGGGGGTTGTGGTGCTTGGTAATCAGTTCTCGTCTCGCACTGTCGCGGTGAGCTCCGGGGTCATCTGCGGGATCTTGCCCCGGGCGACGTGGGCAGGCATCGAAGCTCGCCCATATGCCCTTTCGATGTGGGCCGCGGTGTGGTTGACGGTACTTCTCGTTCGCGCCTCGCGCCGTGACCAGGCTTGGATCTGGCTGTCTTACGGTATCGCCCTGGCGATTTCGATGCTGCTCGATGTGTATCTAGTACTGGTGTTGTTGGCACACGTCGCGTTCATCTGTGCCTTCAAACGCAGCCGAACGGTGTTGGTACGCTTCGCCATTGCGTCGGTTCTGGCGGGTTGCGCCCTGGCGCCGCTTGTGGTCACGGCAGTCGGTCAAGCGCATCAGATCAGTTGGATCACACCGATTGGGCGCCGGACGCTCGAAGATGTGACGATTCAACAATATTTCGAACGGAGCCCCCCTTTCACGATTTTGTCGGCACTCGTCGTCGCGACGGCTATTGTCGTGTGGCTCTTCACATCCGCAAAACTAGTGCAGGCAGATCGGCAACTGCTGACCTTGGCGATCGCATGGCTTGCGATACCGACCGCCCTGATCCTCATCTGGTCGGCGTTGGTTCACCCGATCTATACGCCGCGCTACCTATGCTTCACCGCACCGGCGATGGCACTGGGCCTCGG
>JAOPWC010000067.1 GCA_025965895.1 Mycobacterium sp. | reverse complement strand
CGTGCGGTAACTCAAGCAGCGGCACCTGCCAAGCCCAGCCGCGATCGGGGTCGCCGTAGAAGTGAAATTCGTCCATGACGACCAAGCCGATGTCGGCGCTCGCACCCTCGCGCAGCGCGATGTTGGCGAGCACCTCCGCGGTGCAGGCGATGATCGGTGCCTCCGCGTTGACCGCGGCGTCGCCGGTGAGCATGCCGACGTTGGCCGCGCCGAACACGTCGCAGAGGGCGAAGAACTTCTCGCTGACCAGTGCCTTGATCGGTGCGGTGTAGTAGCTGCGCCGGCCCGCTGCCAGCGCCGCGTACAGCGCGCCGGTGGCCACCAGCGACTTGCCCGACCCGGTCGGCGTCGCCAGGACGACGTTCGCGCCACTGGCCATTTCGATCAGCGCCTCCTCCTGCGCCGGGTACAGCACAGTGCCGCTCGCTTCGGCCCATGCGGCGAAGGAGGCGAACAGCACGTCGGGGTCCGCGCCCTTCGCCCGCAGCGCGGACAGGTCGCTCGGATCGTCGAGCAAGGCAGGAGCAGTGGCGGTCATTGTGAGGACCAGCGTGCCTGACGGGCAATTGCTTCCTGACGGGTGTAGGGCGTTCTGCACTTTGGACGACGAGTTCCGTGGCGCCGAGGTACTCCCGAACGTTGCTTGACCATGTGGCGCATTGCATGGACGTGGTAGACACAGCGCCATGTCCGCGCTTAGCCGCGAAATCCGTTGAACGGACAAACGTGCGTGACGGTCGCTTGTTGATCCCTGGCCAGGCGTGCTGGCGCGTGGAGCGCGCCGACCAGTTCGCCTGCATCATCGACGCTGCTGACTACTTCCATCATTCGAAGGCAGCGATAATTTTCTTCGTTGGTTGGTCCGGGTACGGCCCAAACTCGAGGTCTACCTGTTGCGGTCGAACGTGCGCCTGCTCCCGGCGTTCGAAGGCCTTTGGGGCAGAGTGACCCCTGTAGCCCTGTTGATTGGCTGAGCAGCGAGCGGCTGCAGTTCGCCATCCATGGCGCACATCCGACCGGCTCCGTCCCTCACCAGAAAATCGCGGTCATCGATGACGCGTTGGTGCTCTGCGGCGGTATCGACTTCACCGGCGATCGATGGGACACCCGAGAACGCAAGCACCGCAGTCGCGCCCAATGCGCTGGTCGTCCAGTGAGGTACCGCCGTCGCGAGAGCCGTCAGCCAAACGTCAGGCCCGGCGGTCGCAACGAAGTCCAGCCCAGCAAATTGCCAACCCCACCGCACTCACGCTCATCTCCGCGCTTCACTTCGGCCAGAACTTCTCACCGCCTGGACCATTCGCCGCGTCCGATGGTCACTGCGAGCCGACGGCTACCGACTCGAATACGACCGGATCGAATACGGAGGGTTACCGGTAAAGTGCTGTTTTCGTTATTCCCCTGTGGAACAGCCTGATTCGGATCGAGAGCCGGCTCTGAGTAGCGGTTTCGAAATGTCGCAATGGACTGGAGATGTTGCCGGCGTCGGCGCACCGGCAACTTGACGTTCACACCGCCCGGACCGCCGCCGCTGTTCAGGACGATAACGTCCGGCGGAGAACCGACGGACATGCCGAAGGGCGTCTTCATATCGATCGCCAGGCTCGGATCGATCGGGTTCGCCGACTCGAGCTGACGTTAGACTGCGTGACCCGACCGAGCTACGAGTCGTCGACTCTGCGCGAACGCAGTGCCGCTCGGGCGACCGTCACGGGGTGGTTGAGGAGAGTCATGATCCGACCGGTCAGGGAGTTGGGGTCGCGTGCGACACCGAGCTCGATGAACAACGTGAGGCGGTCGTAGTAGGCGCGTTCACACAGGAGGTCGGGGCCGTCGAACTGGAAGGCCGCTACCAGCGGCAGGTCGACCCGGCGGCCGGTCGCGGGCAGGCCGCGAAAGGGTCCCCGGTGGGTCCCGTGCACGCGCGTCTCGCTGATCACGCAGTCGCCGTGGTGAAACAGCGAGCCGGGTTGGATGTCGAAGTGCAGGTCCGGAAGAGCAGTGAAGAGTTCACGGTAGGTGTCGGCGACCGCATCAGGACCATCGGCGACCTCTCCGCCGGGCAGTTCCGTTCGCGCGGCGCCGGGTTTGAATGTCGCGAGCGTCGCTGCGACGTCTTGCTGGTTCTCCGCTTCGAGATGAGTTATCACCGTTGTTTCCCGCACTTGCCGTAGGCCCGCCTCCACCTCGGCCGTCTCGGTCATGTCGTTCCCCTCGCTCTAGGCCAGTCGCAGCTAACGGGAGCGTAAATGATGGCCGGGATGGGAGTGCTATGAATACGCCATTCGGCCGAGTTTCTCGGCGAACTCGGGGCGGATGGCTACTTGCCGCCTCCCAGAACACGACAGATCGCCGCCTCGCCGAGAAACTGATGCGCAAGTTTGTCCTCAGGAGCGTAGATAGGGCCACCGCTACCCCGACGAATACGGCCAGTTCGAATATGGCGGGTTACCGGCAACGCGCTGGCCCTGTTGTATGGCGGGGGAGCGACGGAAACGCCTTGTCGGTGGTTAATTCACCGCAACGTAGACGGCACTCCTACGTAGGTATGCGCGCAAAACTGCCGCTGAGTCGTGCAGAAGGGGAGGCCCGGTCAGGCGCACACTCGCGTCCTCAGTGACCTGGGTGCATTGTCGCGTGACGATCCCGCCGAAATCTCGGCGGGTCACGCGCTTTCGTAGCGCGAATGGTGTTGTAGCGCTCGCTCAGGCCCCCGACGATCGCCGCGTGCGATCTCGACGTGAGCCTCGCGTCAGACACCACCGCCTGCACTTCCCGGGTCTTGGCCATCAGGAACGCCGCCATCTGCTGCTGACCGACCGGGGTAGTCACGAACGGCTGCAGCGCCGCGACCCCGCTGCGGACCTGAGCGTCAAGGTCGACCAGCCTCTGCTGTGTGCGGGCCGCCGCAGTGTGAGCGTCCGAAAGCGCTTGGCCCAGGTGCTGATCGGTATCGTTGATGGCTGCCTTGTTGTGCTTGAGCGAGGCGCGCGCCGCGTTGACGGCGTCGCCGGTCTGCCCGTTGAAGCCTGCCGGGTGCGTCTCGCCCGGCACGTAATCCTCCGGCCCTCCGCCCAGCCACGTGCCCGGGTTCTCGGGTCCGACCGGTTTGTAGTCGTGCACCCAGTACGGCGGCAGATCCCCGGGGAAGAACGGTTTCCAGACGACATAATTCGGGTCGTCGTTGTGGATGCCGTCCAGCGTCGAGCGCGGCATCCCCCCGGACAGGTCCTGCCGTGAACTGGGCATCGGTATGGGATGTAGGGCGGCCACGGCCCTTCGGGAAGAGGATGACACCGAAACTCGACGCGCTGCTCGGCTTAGACTTCCGCAATGTTCTCGGAGACGCGCTATGCGGTGAACGGGGACTTGCGCGTCGCCTATCGCGCGTCACGCGAAGGCCCTCGCGACATCGTGATCATCCCGCACTGGTTCACCTGCTGCGAGATCTTGCCGGAACTACCGTCCCTGCGAGGATGGATCGACGCGATGACATCGCTCGGGCGGCTCATCTTCTTCGACCAGCCGGGCACGGGAGCGTCCGATCCTGTCACGCCGGGCGCGCTGCCGACGTTGGAGCAATGGGCCGACAGCATCACCGCGGTGTTGGACGACCTCGGGAGTCGCGAGGCGGTTCTCGTCGCGATCGACGGCGCATTCGCGACTAGCGCGCTGTTCGCGGCAACACATCCGTCCCGCACCACCGCGCTGGTCGTGCTCGAAGGCTATGCGGATCCCATGACTGAACGTACTGATGGGCTCGATTCTGAGGAAGTCATCGCTGCCTTGGCCGCCGTGTGGGGGACTGGGGAATCCCAACATATGATCAATCCGGACATGCCGTGGAACGAGGAGATCCGGGCAACCTGGGCACGGCATGACCGCCTGGCGGCAAGCCCAGCGACTTTTGCTCTGCTGACGCCGCTGCTGACCGAAGTCGACGCGCGGGCAGTGCTTCCGACGGTCCGCGTGCCGACCCTCGTCGTGCAGCACGCCGACAACCCGCTTACCCCGTCCGAGTGGGGAAAGTACGTCGCTGATCACATATCGGGCGCGAAATACGTTGAGCTGCCAGGGCGCAACATGTAGCACTACGTGGAACCGTGGCGCGATTCCTTCCAGGAGGTCGCCGAGTTCCTCACCGGCCAGCAGCCTGAGGTAGCCGACGACCGTGTGCTCGCCACCGTGCTGTTCACCGACATCGTGGACTCGACGCGCCGGGCTGCGGAGATCGGCGACCGTGACTGGCGTGCCTTGCTTGATGCGCACGACGCCGTCGTCCGGGCGCAGCTGTCGCGCTTTCGAGGTCGCGAGGTGAACACATCGGGCGACGGCTTCCTCGCGATGTTCGACGGCCCTCAGCGAGCGATCCGCTGCGCGATGGCGATCCGCGACGCGGTGCAGGCGCTCGGCATCGAGGTGCGCGCGGGGTTGCACACCGGCGAGTGCGAGGTCCGCGGCGAGGACATCGGTGGGATCGCAGTGCACATCGGTGCACGCGTCAGCGCACTGGCAGGGCCGAACGACGTGCTGGTGTCTAGCACGCTGCGCGACCTCGTGATCGGGTCAGGACTCGAGTTCGAAGACCGCGCCGCGCACCAGCTCAAGGGCGTGCCCGGCGTGTGGCGCCTCTTCGCCGTCGCTTCTCCGTAGGGAGGAGACGGTCGGTCATCACGATCGGGCGCCGAATTTGTCCGACCGCGGCGTTACCGTCAGGCCGGTGTTCGCATCCGAGACCGGCGCTCGGTCTCCACACATTGGGAGTTGCAGCCGTGAGAAGCCTCGACAAGGTCGCGCGTGATGCCGACGTACGCGACAACGGCCGTTTCTACGGTCCCGCGCCCGAAGATGATTGCCCCTGCGGGTCCCATCGCCAAGCCCAACGCTGCCACCGGGCATCCGACCATTCCTGGGTAGCGGAGCGGCGGCCCGCACTCCTCACCGGACCGCGGACGGGCTACGCGAACCCTGGCTGCTACGCACGCAGCAGCAACGACTGCAGTGAGAACCTCACACTGGAGCACTATCTGAGCGACGACCTCCTTGAAGCCATCTCGGCTGACAACAAGGTCGTGATGGTGGAGGGGCCGTGGCAGGGCCCGACGCCAACCAGAAGACCATCGGCGTGAACGCCCTATCGTCGCGGATGCTCTGCAGCCGGCACAACCGCGCGCTGTCGCCGTTGGACAAGATGGCGTCGGAGTTCTTTCGGCACTTCCGCGAAGAATAGCTCGACGTGATGAAGTTTCAAGGCCACGACTTCACACGCGGTTTCACGATGGTCAGCGGGCCGTCCCTGGAACTATGGATGCTGAAAGTCATTTGGGGTGCGATCGAAGCCAAGGCCATGGAGCTCGAGGGCTCGCCGGCGTACCGCTTCCGCCTCGGTGTCACGACTCAGCAGCTCGCCGAGATCCTTTGGCGCGGCGCTAAGTGGCCGAAACACGGGGCATGTACGTGCTGCTCGATAGAGACCACGATGTGCCGGTGAAGCAGAACTCCGTGCGGTTGCGACTCGCGAGCACGGGCAGCGAAGTGCTTGGCGGCTACATCCAGATCGCCGGATTCGAGTTCCTGATCGCTTTTGAGGTGCCGCCGGTCAGACGGATCTACCGGCCCTGTGGTCTGACGTTCTCGCGAGTCGGCTTCCCGAAGCGGAGCTGGAAAATGGTCGCGTTCGCGTGGCCAGAGATTGGCCACGAGATCAACAAAGTCGTCAGCCACGTACCGCCGAACGTGAACATCACGGTGCCACTCAACGCCCGGGCCGCTAGCTTCTATAACCAAGTACTGCCAGGTTCGTTGAACGTCACCAGCGGGTGCCACCGCTACAGCCCGAATCGAGCAGCAACTCCTAGACTCCAACCAGCCCGTAGAAGCGGGCCTGCTGCTCCAGCGAGCCGCCGGCGCTCCCACGCCCTACATCGCCGAGCCAGGGCTTTCGGCATCGCGGTCCTCAACATGGCCTCCAACCGCATTAGGCCCTTCCTGGAGCCACGGCCGAAAGTCCCAGACTCGGGCGATGTCGAAGGATTCCGGTCTACCGCGGGGAGCCCCTGGGCCGGGGGATCACCCGTACGGAATATCTTGTGCCGCAGTGCAACGCGCGACCATTTACTGGTAACGGTGCGTATTTGTGGGGTGCGAGTTACTCCGTAGCGGCGACTCTGGGCAACCAGGATGGCTGCTGTCTGTCGAAACCAACCTTTCTCGGACCAGGCTGAGCACTTCACGCGGCCTGTCGGTTGTTGCGACCCGAATCCTTCGCCTGGATGAGATGTGGATGGTCGCACGGGGGAAGGCGTTTCAACTCGCGCCCTCCCAGCGTGCGGCCGACGGCGAGCGACGCTAGCAAACTATTAGGGCGGCGAAAACCGGCGCGTCGGCGCGTCGCGGGCTTTACGATGCGCTCCAGGGCGCACGGCCCTGGAGGAGGCTCGCCATGGCACTGCCCGGGTTGGTTCTTGTGCACGGAGGCGGAATGGCCGCCGATTCGTGGGACCTCATCGTCAAAGAGATCCATCGGTTGGCACCAGAGTTAACCGTGCTCGCCCCAGACATGCCAGGACGACGGAACAAGCCCGGAGACCTGAGGGAGATGACCATCGCCGACTATGTCGACTCGCTCGTCGGCGACATCGAAAGCGCCGGGTTGGACGACATCGTCATCGTTGGCCATTCAATGGGAGGCATGATGCTGCCAGGGGTGGTCACCAAACTGGGAGCGGCGCGGGTGCGTGAAATGATCTTCGCCGCCGCGTTCCTTCCGCCCGAAGGCACGTCCATTGTGGAGAGCTCACCGTGGCTAATCGCGCAAGTCGCCCGACACCGCGCGAAGAGTGGCGTGCCGAGCGAAACGCCACAGTGGATGGCGAGATTCGTGTTCTTGAACGGAGTTCCCGCGCGTCGCCGCCGTTTCATGACCGGCAAGCTGCATGCGGAATCACTGCGCATCCTGGTGCAGAAGGTGTCCCGGCGAGGAATGCCTGACGACATTCCGCGCACCTGGATTCTGACCCAGCGGGATCGTGCCCTCTCGCCGAAGGTGCAGCGCAAATACATCGACGCAATCGGCGGTGTCCAGACGCTCATCGAGATCGATACCTGTCACTGCCTCATGGTCAGCGAGCCAGAACGGCTGGCCAGTATCCTCGTCGAGCGATGTCGGCTGTACGCGTAGCGCCGATCAACAACACCGCCGCAGTCTGCGATTGAATTGTCTTGTAGCACAATGCAACTCGCAAAACTGGTACCGGTGCGTGCTCAACAGGTGCGAGTTACTCCCGCCAGGCCAGATCCGCCATCGCTCCGCCAAGCTAGGACCAGAACTCGTCCCATCTCGCGGCGTCGAATGGCAGCACGTGAAGTTCGGCGATCTTGCCATCGCGAAGGGTGTACATCGTGCAGCAATCCATATCCAGTTCACGGCCGTTTCGCTTCGCCGTGGCACGCTCGAGGACCGCGACATGATCGTCCCCGGGCAAGATCTCTTCGACCTTCGTGGCGATCGTTCCGTCGGTCAGCACCGCGAGCTGCATGCCGTGCTCGAGGATCGCCTGCTTGCCTCGGTAGACACCCGTTCGCTCGTTGCGCCCGACTTCGACCCATACCGAGTCATCCGTATACGCGTCGAACGCGGCGATGATACCGGTGACGTAAGCGTCGTAGAGCTCGTGAATCACCTGTGCATTGGTGCGTATGTCCATGTTCATCCCCCGATCCCGGCCGTCGGCCGCGTTGTGAGTCGCACGTACGTCCGGTCAATTACCAAATAGCAATCATACTGATTACTATTTGGAAAGTACTACCGGCGTTGGCCGCCGTCAACCTGCTGAAAAGGAAGGATGTGACTGATGGCAACCCTCGCGCGTGAGCCAGCCAGCGTGGGTCCTGGGCGCCCGCGCGACGACACGATGGGGCCGCGGATCCTGGTTGCCGCCCAGAAGGAACTCGCCGAAAACGGCGTTGTCCGATTCAGCGTGCGCGCAGTAGCCCGCCGAGCAGGGGTCGCCGCACGTAGCGTGACCATCCGCTGGCCAGAGTTGGACACGCTGCTACTGGAAGCGCTCAGCACCGACGCCAACGCCCGCCATCGTCCGACCGGTGATCTGCCAACTGATCTGCTCAGCCTGGGTTCGGAGATCATCGCCCGGCTTCGAACCTCCAGCTTTGAACTCCAATTGCGCCTGGCCGCCGACGCACGATCGAGCCCGGAGCTCTACGCGGGTTTCCAGCAGGTCGGACTCCAGCCCGTCTTCAACTCCGTTAGAGAAACGTTCCTCGACGGGCAGCGCAGCGGTGTCGTGCGAGAGGGCAGCGCCGAATGGATGGCCCACGCTTTCATCGGTGGGCTCATCATGCGGACCCTGGCAAACCCAGGACGCATGGCCGTTTCACAAGACGAGTTGCAAATGTTCGTCGCAGACCTCAGTACCTGGCTGTCCGCTGGGAGCACCGGCTAACCCATCCCTGCCGGCGGTGGTGTGGGTGTCGCACCGGTAGATGTTTGGTCCGGTGTGGCGCCAGTCCTGTGCGTTGGGTTCCGTTATGGCCGTTGTATAGCTGTACCGCGCGCATCGCGCGTTCGCCGACTCTCATGTCTCCCCGGATTACTCGCATCGTTTCCTGGATCGGACAGACAGCTGGTCTGAAATGCCTTGTGCCACACAGACCGCGGTTTTGGTGGGCTCACCCGAGCGGGCGCTGCGAGGAGTTCGAGGTTCATATTTCTCGATACCCTTGGCTTACTTCGACAATCACGCCGTTGGGATCGGCGATCCATGCGCTGCGCCATCCCGGGATGTACTCGTCGAAGTCCATGGGCCCTTGCGTAATCGCCGCCGCGTTCCCCATTCTCTCGAGGAACGCATCGACGTCGTCGACCTGGAACGCCAGATGCCTGGTGATGCCGGGGCGCCTTGAGCCATCCGCGGAGGCTGCGAAGGGATCGTTGCCGTCCACCGACGCCCCGACGAACAGTTCGAGATACGAATCATCAAGCCGGATGAATATCGTCGTCCGGTCGGCTGCCTCGAACACCCGAGATCTGGTGAAGCCAAACCATGTGGTGTAGAAGTTCTCCGTGGTGGGGAGATCGCGGCAGTTGAGTGCGGCATGCGACCACTTCACGGCGCAGGTCGCCGGCGTTGTCGACCCGCTCACCGCTGCTACCTCCTGAGACACTGGTAGCACCGGTTCGCTGACTGGGGGACCGGCCAGTATCGCCGCGAACCGGTTCCATGTGGGCGTGATGTTCTTGAGGTGTTCGTCAAGGTGGTCCTGGGTGTCCCACTGTTCGAAGAGGGTGAATTTGGTCGGATCGGTGGTGTGGTGCAGCCAGACGAATTCGTGGTTTCCGGCGTCGCCGCGTGCCAGCTGCTGGATCTCAACAAGTCCTCTGACAGCGTCATCTTCCGAACCTGCTTTGACCTGAATGTGCATGAGAAAAGCGGGCATGTTTGTCCTTAAGCGCTTGGGATGGGAACGCCGAGTTGGGCCAAGAGTCCGGCCCTGTCGGCTTGGACCCACCGTTCGGCGATCTGTCGGTCGACGATCCGGTAGACCTCAATGCTTGTCCACGACACTGCCTTTCCGGTCGGTTCGCGGCCGAAGAACTTCTTGACATGGTGCCCAGACAACGTGATGTGGATGACCACCCTTCCCCCTGCGGCCGGGTAGATCAGATCCTGGTTCGACGTGAATTCCAGTGCCTGCTGAGCGGAGCGGATGACTTCCTTGAGTTCGCTCAGGTCGCGGGCGCTCCACGCCGGGTTATGGTCGACGAAGTCCGGAGCGAACAAGGGGTCCATGGCGTCGAAACGACGCTCGTTGACGACATCGTTGAGTCGTCGAATCAACGCGACGTTGTCCTGGTCCACCGAGAGTTGCAGGCTGCGTCCGAACATGTCGTCCTCCGACCAGCGCTAGAGGGATGCCGAGCCGGGTTGCGGCTCAAGTTTGGTTACCAAATACGAGCGGATCTCGGGCTTGCCAGTCCGCGTGGCGCGTCCGACCACCCACGTCTGGTATGCGTCGAAGTGCAGCTGCTTGCTCGTCGCCTCCGGCGGTTTCCATGCCCGCGCCTGCCAATCGACGACGAGTTTGACGTCGGCCAGATCGCCGTTGGGTGCGATGTCGAGACTCTTGATCGTGTGAATCTCGTCGAAAAAGCTTCGGTACCAAGTATCGAGCTGCTCCCGCATTTCGGCGTGTGAGCGTCGGGTGCCCTCGGGGATTGTGAACTCCAGCCCGTGGTCGGCGAGGTAGGGAATCACCTCATCGATCGGGGCATGCAGGTCGAGTTCGCGAAACCAGGCGCGGACAAACTGTTCGACTTCAGCGCCAGATATGGGTTCGGTCATTTGACCCTCCTAATCCTTCTGCGCACTTATCGGCTATCGGGTCTCAAGACAACCTCGATGAGGAACGGCCCGTCGTGTACCAGCATCTGCTTGATCCCCGCTGCTATCTCGTCGCGTTGTGCCACGCGCAGACCCGGCACTCCCAGGCCCTCAGCCAGTGACACGTAGTTGACGTCGGGATCGTGGATATCGAATGAAGACGGAAAGGTGGCTGCTTGCATTCCGAGGATCTGCCAGTAACGCGCGAGGTTGTCCTTGAGAAGCTGGTAGCTGCGGTTGTTGCAGAC
The DNA here is from genome assembly GCA_025965895.1 of Mycobacterium sp. GTDB lineage: Bacteria > Actinomycetota > Actinomycetes > Mycobacteriales > Mycobacteriaceae > Mycobacterium. The sequence continues at coordinate 22,935 of JAOPWC010000067.1, read as the reverse complement.
GACGAACTTGGCGCCGATACGGTAATGCGCGGCGGTCCACAGCGCCTGGAGGGTATACAGCGCCCCGCCGTCGCCGCTGAAGCCCACTACCGTGCGTGCCGGCTCGGCCAGTTTGACACCGATGGCACCGGGCAGCCCCACCCCGAGGGTGCCTCCCGGTGTCTGGTACAGGCTGCCGGGGAACTCAGGCGGCAGATAGCGGGTGAGGGCTTCGGAGTTCGTGAGCGACTCATCGACAATGACTGCGTCGTCGGGTATCTGGTGTGCCAGCTCCTCGGCGAACGCCGACATGTGCAGCGGGATCGCGTCGGAGGATGCCGAGTCACTAACGAGACGTTGTTGGTGCGTCGTGTCCTTGTGGGCTTTGAGCCGTTCGGCGCGCGTGTGGGCTCGCAGCCTCTCATCATCGGTCATCATCTCAGTCAGCTTTTCGGCCAGCATCCGCAGTGTCGGCTTCGGATCGGCGAGCACCCCGAGCGTGATGGGGTGATTCTTGGCGATGTCATAGGCGCTTTGGTCGATGTGAATGACAGTGGCGTCAGGGCCGAACGGGCTTTGCAGCTGGGGAAATACTTCCGGGAACGCGTATGTGCCGACGATGATCACGGCATCGGCGCCAGCGACGCTCTTGTCACTGTCCTGGCCGTACATGTGGCCGGTCAGGCCCATGTAAAGCGGATGGGTCCATGGGATGTTCACCTGTGAGGACATCGCACCCCACACGCCGGCGCCCAGCACTTCCGCGAACTGTGTCAGCTCGGCCTGCGCGTTGGCGTGGGCCACCCCGTCGCCCATGATGATCACGGGGCGGGTGGCTCCTCTCAGCAAGCCGGCCACCTGGTCGATCGCGGCAGGCTCGGGCGCCACCCGGGTTTGCGGTACAACGGTCGCAATTACCGGCTCGTCGTTCTGCTGGTCGAGGATGTCCTGCGGAAGGGCCAGAAAGGTCGGCCCGAACGGCGGCGTGGCGGCGATCTTGATGCACCGGCGCAGTAGACGCAGCGCGCTGCCCGGGTGAATGGCCCGGGCGGCGTATTTGGTGACGGGCCGTGCCAATGTCACGAGATCCAGTGACATATGCGCGTCGAGCGCATCGTAGGCGACGCCAGCCTCCCCGGCGAGGACGATGAGCGGCGAGCGTTGCATGCGGCACACGTGATACAGGCTGCCCAGTGCGTTGCCCAGGCCCACGCTGGAATGCAGCAGCACGACGGTCGGCTTTTGTGTCGCAAGGGCATAGCCGTTGGCGAGCAGGATCAGTGCTGCTTCCTGCAGACCCATCACGTAGTCGAGCTCGCCGAATTTGTCGATCTCGTCGAGCAGACCTTCCTCGGTGCTTCCGGGGTTGCCGAAGATGCGAGTGATGCCGTCGGCTCTCAACTGTTCAAGCAACTTGCGGTGACCCGTTGCCATCGCGCCCTCCTTTCGACGACACCGCTGCTGTTCTTTGCCCGGGAGCACGTGGTGCTCGGTGCAATTGGCCTGCCCGGCTGGGCCTTCGGCACACCGCAGCAGTTCTTTCACCATCCATAGCGGCGCAATCCCTTTTCCAGCACCTGGACGATCAGCTCGCCGACCAGTGTTGAGTCTTGAGTGGAGCGGCCCGTGAGGAAGGGGTAATCGAGAATGGTCGACAGGGTGTGCCCTACCCCGCCGTGGTACTGACCATCCGGGCCGACCGCATCGCGCAGAATGTATTCTAGGGGGTAGAAAGGCGGGCCGAAATTGACTCCGGCCACGGCGGGATAGGCGAACCCGGTGCCGTCTTTGTAGTCATATTCGCGGGCGTGGCCGGTGACGTGTTTCCCGGCGATGATGCTCTTGCGGTCGGTCCAGTCCCGGGCGAAAGCCAGACAGGTGACGCAATAGCATTCGGCGGCAATCAGTTTGTCTTTGGCCAGGAACCCGAGAATAACGTCGTGGAGGCGATCGTTGTTGACCATGTCCACCATGGGGCCGCTGCCGCCAGGCAGCAGCAGTGCATCGTATTTGTCTAGTTCCTGCCAGCACGCGTCGCGTTTGGTGCAGTATTCCTCCAGTCCGTGGCCGAACCCAGAGCTGTTGAAGTAGGGCATCTGCGGGAACCAGGCCGCCAGGCTGATGGGGTGGTCAAGCAGGTCTGAATCTTGGATCTCGCGGGTGCGCTGGGCGAAGTGGTCGTTGGTGACGACCTTGTCCAGCGGTGGATCCAGGAAGCCGGCCTGCATGCTGGGCGGCAGCGCCGGTGGTTTCTGGCCGGTGGGCGTCATGATGTCGATCTGGTAGCCCTGGTCCGTGAGCACGTCGTAGGGGCCGACGAGCTCCTCGCCCCAGTACCCCCATCCCGACACGCAACACAAAATGGTCTTGCTCATGTCTGTTCTCCTTTGTTTGTCAAGGCTTTTGTTGTTGGACCGGTGACGCGGCGCGCCGCGCTGTCCACCGCGTCGCGTGTTGTCATCGCTCCTGGCCGCCTCGCGCGTCAGAGGCGCCGGAACACCACGAAGCCCGCGCGGGGCAGCACCGCGGTGAACCGTCCGGCACTCGATGGCAGGTCGACACCGACGTTGCCATCGTTCCAGCCTCCGTAGGAGGCGGCATCACTGTTGAACACTTCACGCCACAGGCCGTCGACGACCCCATCGATCGTGTAGCCCGACGCGAACGGCTGGTTGTTCAGGCTGGCCATCACCAACACGTGATCGGGGCCATAGGTGCGCGTGAAGGCCAGCACCCGGTTGCCGTCGTCGGTGTGCAGGATGTCGATGGTTCCTGAGCGCAGCGCGGGGACGGTGCGCCGCAGCGTGATCAGCCCTCGGAAGAAGGTGAACAGGTGACGTCCGTCGCCGGCGACCGCGGCGTGGAAATCGATGCGGTGCCCGAGGAAGTCGTTGTAGCGGTACAGCTCGGTGTCGCCGCACTCCTCTCCCATGAAAAACATCGGTGTGCCGGCCGACAGCAGCGCCATTCCCGCCGAGAACCGGGTGCGGGCTTCGCCGTAGCGGCGGGTGTCGCCGATCAAGGGGGCGTAGTTGACGGCGATAGAGGGGGTGCGCCCGGAGTGGTGGCCGTTCCAGGTGGAGTTGCCGGCCTCGTCATGAGACTCTGGGTAGACGACGGTGGCATAGTTGGTTTGCGCGAGCTTGCCGGCGAAAACGCCTATCGCCAGGGCGCGGTCGTCGCCGATGGCCGCGGTGGACAGCAGGTTGGCGCAGTCGAGTCCGTGGCCGGTGTCGCCGGAGAGGTTGTGGTAGAAGTCGGCGTACCAGATGGCGTCGAAGCCCAGCCCACCCTGGTCGGTCGGTGCGGTGACGCCCTCCCAGCCGGAGTAGTCCTCGGCGATCAGGAACACGTGCGGCTTGACCAGACGAAGTGTGCGGGTCAGTTCGCGCAGGAATTTCGTGCCGAACGCGTTGGCGGCGTCGACCGGGCGGCCGTTGGCGTGCAGTGTGTTGTAGGAGTGGATCGAGGTTGTCTGGTCGACGCGGAAGCCATCGACATGGAACTCCAGCGCCTGCGCCACGGCGCTGGAGATGAACATTTGGCGGACGCGTTGTTCGCTGAAGCGGGGCGCCCAGCCGCTGGAGTCGTTGTCGAGGTACCCGCCGGTGGGGTCCGGGTAGTCCGAGGGCGCGCCCTCATACCAGTAGTAAATGTTGCGCTCCGGATCATCGGAGTCGTAGGACCATTCGGCGCGCTCCCCGTCGGTGTTGTAGTGGTTGTAGACGACGTCGAGGATGACCACGATGCCGCGGCGGTGGCATTCGCGGACAAAGTATTTGAACTCGTCGCGGCCACCGCCGCTGAACTCGACGGCAAAGTAGTGCGAGGTGCCGTAGCCCCAGGTCGCCCAGCCTTCGAATTGCGCCAGCGGCATCAGCTCGACGGCGTTGACGCCGAGGTCGACCAGGTAGTCCAGCATCGCGATGGCGTCGGCGAGGTCGCCGGGCATTGGTGTGCCGTCCGGTTCGGTCTTGCCGGCGCCAAGGCCACCGATGTGCATCTCGTAGATGACGAGGTCCTCGAGGCGGGTGGGAACCGGTCGTTGCGGGTCGAACTCGTGGTTCCAGAAATCCTGCTCGGCGGTCCACGCGATCTCGGGCCAGTCGGTGTCACGGAAGTGGGCGGTCACCCATTGCGGGTCGACGACGACCGAGCAGCTGATGCTGCCGTCGAGGTCCTCGCGCAGCCCTGAGAAAGTCTGTCCTGGTGCCAGTTTGGCGGGATTGGTCGTGCCGCGGCCGATTTGGCAGCGGGAGTACAGGTCGGTGCGGTAGGCGACGCGGCCGTCGTCCTTGACAACGCGGAACATGTAGGGGCGGTGGTCGAAGCCCAGGAAGTTCGACAGCCGCGGGTCGTTCAGGTCGGTTTTCCATACACCGTCGCCGGCGGGCCGCATCGCGATGGGCTGCCCGACGACGCCGGCGCCGTCGTCGGCGATGTAGCCGACGGCGGGGTCACCGAAGACGACCGAAACCTGTTGCGCGGCGGGTGCCCACACCGCGAACTGGATCCGCTGCGCGCCGTCAGGGGTCCAGCGCGGGTTGGCGCCCAGCAGTCGGCTGGTGGAAAGCCAATAGTGCTGTTCGGCCAACTCGGCGGCGAGGGTGAAGGTGGGCTGCCGCGCGACGGAGTCTGGGTCGGGAACCTCGGTGGGGATGGCCCACAGGTCGCGGCCCGAGCCGCTGTCTGCTACGACGCCCCAGGAGTATTCCGCGCCGACCTGGGTATCGGGGAATTCAACGGTGGCGGTGTAGGTGGGGCAGCCGTCGACGCCGGTGTGCTGCTGCATCGGTGTGGTTGTCCAAGCCGGGCTGGGCATGCCGCTCTGGTCCCAGCTGCCGCAGAGCCGCACATTGCTGAACAGGTCCTGCTGGACCCCGGTGTGGTAAATGAATTGGACCGCCTCCCTTTTCGCGGCTGCAGCGGCGCACTTGGGCGGGGCTTGGATATTTGGCAGGACCGGTGCCCTAGACAGTGTCATGGGGTCACCCCTGCGAGTGTGGGCGCGGCGGCCTGCTCGTTTTTGACGATGATGTCCTTGATGATGTCGACGAGGCGCGCGCTGGCGTGCCAACCGGTGTTGGTGACGAGGTCATCGTCGACGAACACTTGCTCGGGCTCCGGGGTGTTGGGCGGGAACGGCACGTATGTGGCGCCGGCGTTGAGGACGTCCGCCAAGACCACGGTGTTGCAGACCACCCGGCGCCCGCGCAGCACTTCCGGTGAGGGGGTCAGCAGCCACAGTGCGTGACAGGGCGCCCCCTTGACGATCCGGCGGTCGAGCATCGCCTCACGGAAAAAGCGCACCGCCGGCGCGGCGCGCACCTGTTCGTGCGCATCCACCCCGGGCGGTGGCGGTACGACGGAGCGCAGCCGTACCGTGGTGTAGTTGGCTGCGGCGATGATTGCCGCATAGTCGCTGGGTTTGATGCTGTCGACCTCGATGCCGACCTCCAGCCACTGCAGTTCGTCAACCACGTCTGGTTCCACTGTGGAGTAGAACCGCAGTTTGGGGTTGCCCCACAGGTGTGACACGAAGTCGACGGTGGCGCCGTAGGTTTGGAAGCGCTGCCGGTAGATGTCGAGCTCCTGAGGGATGAACTGGCTTTCCACGATGACGGCGACTCGTTTGCCGGCCAGTGGCTGCCGTGGGGCGGGTTGGTTGTAGTTCATGACGGCCTTCTCCTGTGGTTAGTGCACGGCGAATTCGACGACCAGGTCGATGGATTGGTCGTCGGTATTGGGTTCGATGCCCTCGAGCCGCACCTGGAAGTCATCGACGCTGCTGGGTTTGAGTTGTTCGGTGCGGTCGATCCCGTTGACCCGCACCGCCCGGATTTCCACCCGGTGCGGGGGCATGAAGTCGGGCAGCACGTTGATGCTGGTCTGCTCCCGGTTGCTCAGCACTCGGAAGTACAGGCAGAAGCTGCGATCGTCTCCGGCACGATGGACGTGGCTGCGCAGATACAGGTGGGCCAGATAATTGAGCTCGAAGACGTGATAGCCGGAAACTGAGTGGCCGCCCTTTTGCCCGTAGATCCCTTCGATCCACGGTATGCCGCTCTCGGTTGTGCGGAAGTAGATGCCTTGGTTGTCGCGGTCGAGGAAGAACAGATTCCAGAAGGCCATGGTCTCGCGGGCCATGTCGAGGTAGAACTGCTGCCCGGTCGCACCATAGAGCACCAGGTAGGCCAGGATGCCCTGTTCCTGTTGCCAGAAGTCCTTAGTGGACCCCCACGCGAACTCGATCGGCATGCCGTTGTCGGGGTGGCGTTGCACCGCATCGAACACCCCGCCGCGCAGCATGTCGACACCAACCTGGGCCATCCTGTCGGCCAGCCGGGTCGCCGCAGCCCGGCAGCTGTCGGCGCGCTGCTGCAGCTGCTGGGCCGCCGCGGTTTGGTTTTGGTCCAGCAACCGGCGGGCGCGGCCATCGAGGTAGAACGCGCAGCGAGTCAGGTTCCAGGCGATTTTCAGGTTGTGCCCGCAAATCGCGCGGTCTTGTTGCCACTTGTACGCGTGGTCGGGTGTCCAGTCGGCGTAAAAGCGCTCGTTAACGTAGTCGCTTTTCTCGTCGGGAAACTTGTCAACGATCAGCGTCAGCAGATCGTCGAGCATGCTGATCGCGTGGGCCGCCATCTTGTCCAGTCCCTTTGTCATCGCGTCGCCGTGGGGCAGCGGATCCAGGGCGAGCACCACGTTGATCAGGTAGGCGGGGATGTGGTCGCCGATAGAGTTCCAGTTCTTGCGTAACTGGTTGTCTCCCAACTTCGGTGTGTCGGGGCGCATCGTGATCGGGTCGATGTGTGACATGTAGCCGCCAGCGCCCTTCGACCACGGCTTCGCCGCGTCGCCGTCGTCGAGGTAGAAGTCGTCGAAGGCTTTCATCGTGCGGCGGATGTCTTCGAGCACTTCCCAGTCCGCCGTGATGCGGTAGTACTGGGCCAGCCCCGCCAGTGCGTAGATCTGCTCGTAAAGCGGAATGGTGCCGGCGTCGTCGGGGTTTTCCGACGGGAAAACCAGAATTTCCACTTCCTTGTCCCCGACTTGTTTGCGGCGTCGGCCGAACGCCCAGAAGCAGTGTGTGCCGTCGCTGGTCAGCGACCGGAACGCCTGCCGCTGGTAGGACACCGCCGCCCGGGCGGCCAAAAAGTAGCGCTCGGCGCCCGTGAGCAGGTAGGCCGACGACAGCCCGTAAATGAGCCGGGACAAGGTGGCGCACTCCTGGACGTCGTTGTCCGTGCGCTGGCCCACGATGTTGAGATTCGTGACGTAGAACTTGGAGAAATCTGAGACGGTGTAGTCGCGGCGGGCATCAAACAGATCATCGAGCCAGCGGTCGACAAGCCGGGACGTTTGGTCCAACCACCAGTGCGTCTCCTCGAACACATACGTCTCGCCGGGGCTCGATTGCAGCAGGTAGACAGTGCGGGCCTCAAACCGCTCGCGGTCGTTGGCTTCCTGGTGAATGCCGCGCACGTACACCAGAACGTCGGGGGCGACGTAGCGCCGCAGATCCGTCACGACCGCATCGGCTTGTGGGCCGGCGTCTTCCGGCTGCGTTGTGCGGTCCCTGTCCACGCCGTCAACATTGGTCAGCACCGAGTAGGTGGTCGTCTCTCCAACGAACACCTCGACAATGTCGCCACTTCGGCACCGGAAGGTGAACGAACGGGCGTCCAGATCGACGGAGGTGACCTGCCCTGCCAGGGTGATGCTTTCAGCAAGTCCATCAAAAGTCACAGCGTTCTCCTTTTACGTGCGCAAGTCTGGTCGCGACATCACCGTCGTGGGCTGCCATCAATGTCTCGTTCAGTGGCAATTATTTTGCCGTTAATCCGTCGATTACCCCGACGTTTGTTCCTTCCCTATATTGCGACAAACCTGTTGCCATCAGGATTGCTCGATGCCTGAGCCATCGTGCTCCCAACTGCGGGCGGACTTCATCGAAATCGAATTCTCTCAGGTGCGTCACACGCGAATTGTTGACTGCGAAAAAGTTAGTTTTCGCGCCTTTTCAGCATGACAGATAGCGGCCATATTCCGTTCCCCTTATGTTCACGCTGAAACCGAGATGTGCTGTGCCCACACGGGTCTGCGGTAGCGCCCGATCAGCGTGGTACGCGTACCTGCCTGTTGCTCGGCGCTGGGCCGGCGTAGACAACATGCCATTTCCCGCCCGAGCCCACGAGGGGCCAGCTGCGTCGGGAACGCTAGCAAACCGCAGTTCTTTGAGGTGTGAATCAATTCTTGATAGGCGCCGGTACTAGTCGGATTAGTGGCCGAGCATTGCTCGATCGGAGCCCGGTGACACGTGAGTCTCAATTCCATTACGCCCGCCTCGGCTAGGTTTTGGATTGCCGATTTGGTCGGCACATCGATTCTGTCATCGACGGCGAGGGCCGACATGAGTAGTGTGCTACCTGCATTTCAAGCAGCCGTCGAATAACCTTCTGGAAACGCCAGCCAGAACGCGGGTGCCGAGCCTCCGCCTCCAGACTCAGGCTGTCGCAGCGATGTCTTCTTGCTCGATCAGCATGATCGTCTGACCGAACTGGAGTCATAGCCATGAAAGTTGTTGTTAAGCCGCACATTCAGGCGGTCCACGCGGGCACAATCTACGGCCCGGGCGACGTCGCCGACATCCCGCAGCGCGTCGCGTGGGGCTGGATCGGCAGCAGATGGGCCGCGAACGAGCTTGATGCCGTGGATCATGCGGCGCGCAAACCTGGCCGACCTGGCGATGCGATAGTGCAACATCATCGCGCACGACCGAAGACAATCGCGGCCGGTTTCGTCGAGCTTGACTGCTGCTGGGTGCGGGCCGCGTCGGTGTGAGTGTCCGAAACCGCTTGGCCCAGCTGCCATCAGTCTCGTTGATCGCTGCCTTATTGCGCGTCAGTGAGTCGTTGACCGCGTTCACAGCGTCGGCGGTGGCCCCGCTGAACCCTGCCGGGTGCGTCTCGCCCGGCACGTAATCCTCCGGCCCCTGCGCACCCACGTGTTCGGGTTCTCGGGTCCGACCGGCTTGTAGTCGTGCATCCAGTACTGCGGCAGATCCCCGGGGAAGGCCGGTTTCCAGACGACATAATAATTCGGGTCGTCGCCGTGGATGCCGTCGAGCGTTGAGCGCGGCATGCCCTCGGACAGGTCCATCTGGTCCAGCGAAATGTAGGGCGGCCACGGCCGCCTCCGGGAGCGGCTTCGGCGGCTCGTACGCCGGATGGGGGGCAGCAGTGTCGACGGGTCCGGCGCGGGGCCCTCGAGCGCCGATTCGACTCGATGCAGTTCGTCGAGCGCAGCCAGGTGATGATGTCGTCGGGTGGGAGGTATCGGCCCGCTCGGCAAGTCGGTGGTCTGGCTTGGCAAGGCCTCCTGCGCCATAATCTCTACCGGTCAGATGGAGTAACGCGCGCCTGCGGCTCACCCACTCTTGGTGTTGCGGATGGTGTCGTAGCGCTGGCTGAGCCCGTCGACGATCGCCGCGTGCGATCGTGACGTACGCCTCGCGTCCGACACCACCGCCTGCACTTCCCGGGTCTTGGCCATCAGGAACGCCGCCATCTGCCGCTGACCGGCCGGCGTAGCTATGAACGGCTGCAGCGCCGCCACCCCGCTGCGGATCTGAGCGTCAAGGTCGACCAGCCTCTGCTGCGTGCGGGCCGCAGCGGTGTGAGCGTCCGAAAAGGCTTGGCCCAGCTGCTGATCCGCGTCGGTGATGACTTCCTCGTTGCGCTTGAGCGAGTCGTGCACCGCGTTGACGGCGTCGCCGGTCTGCCCGCTGACGCCGGCCGGGTGCGTCTCGCCCGGCACGTCATCCTCCGGCCCTCCGCGCACCCACGTGCCCGGGTTATCGGGTCCGACCGGTTCGTAGTCGTGCATCCAATACGGCGGCAGATCCCCGGGGAAGGCCGGTTTCCAGACGACATAATTCGGGTCGTCGTTATGGATGCCGTCCAGCGTCGAGCGCGGCATCCCCCCGGACAGGTCCATCTGACCCTCGGGGATGTACGGCGGCCACGGCCCTTCGGGAAGAGGCTTCGGCGGCTCGTACGCCGGATGGGCAGGCAGCAGCGTCGATGGGTCCGGCGCCGGGCTCGGGGTCGCCGGCGTCTTCGGCAAACCGCCACCCCCGACGAGCTCCCCGATGCCGGTCAGCAGGTCGTCGACCTGACGATCCCAAAACCCCACACCGTGGACGATAAGGCAGCCGGATCGGGGGCGCCACCAACGCCCGCAAGTTGACCCCCGAAACCCGGACTGCATCGAAATTGTGGCGGCCAATCGGCGTGGGCCGCTTTCACGGCTGATGAACCAGCACGTCCGAAACGACTCCTACACAGACATCTGCCCCACGACTGCCAGGGAGCTTGGACTTCAACCCGCTGCGCGTAGTCCGTGGCCGCGACGCTCCTCTGGCAATAAGCGCCCTTATACAAGCCCCGGCGCCCCATTCTGGAAAACCCTGGCCATCCTTGGCCGCCGATAGCGGAGGGTCGGACGGCGGCGGCGAAGTGATGGGTTGTGCGGCACTGAGCCGCTGGAGAATGCTCGCTTGTGTCACCCTTTCACGCCGACGGGTGACATCCTTTCCTGCTTTACTTCGTGTTAGACGATGTCGGTCTGCTGTGGCGGGCCGTTTCTTGGGCGAGCTGCACCCGCGACGTGAGCCCGAGCTTGCTGTAGACGTGGCGGAGGTGCGACTGCACTGTTCGCGGGGATACGAAGAGCCGTGCGGCGATGTCCTTATTGGACAGCCCTTCGCCGACCAGTCGAACGACGTCGAGCTCGGTGGGGGTAAGTGATCCCCAACCACTGGCAGGTCGTCTACGCTCGCCGCGGCCACGTTGTGCATAGGCGACCGCTTCGTCGATCGACAACGCGGTGCCTTCTGCCCAGGCTGTGTCGAAATCCTTGTCGGCCATCGTGTTTGGCAATGCCGTCATTAGGGCTTGATCGTTGTCGTCATACACGTTGAGGCGGACCATGCCCATGCGCCGCGCGGTATGCGCCGCGCCGAGGAGTCGAGCCGCTTCACGATGACTTCCGGCATCACAACTCACCTCAGCGAGGCACTCCAGGATGTCGGGGATCACCAGGTCCGCGCCGGTCCCTGCGGCGATTGCGAGAGCGTCGTAGGCATCGGCCGCGGCCTGTTCCAGGTTGCGCTCTGCGATGTGGACGCGGGCACGGGCGGTCAGTGCCATGGACAACCACACACCCTTCGTCCCGGACACGGCCTCCTCTGCCCACTGGCGCGCGCAGGCTTGCTCGCCGCACGCCAAGGCCACCCAGGTCCACCAGATCATGTTCATCGCCTCGGCGGGGGGATTGACGCTCTGCGTCAGCGCGGCCTGGGTCGCTTCCCATGCCGCGGCAGCATCGCCCGCGGCCAGGCAGGCAACGGCGACGGTCGCGTAGGCGCCTTTGTCGACGACTCCGGGAGCTTCGGTGCACGCTTCGAGGCACGCCTTCCCTGCGGCCCGAGCGCCGCCGGCGTCCCCCTGAAACGCCAGCACGAAGCCTTGGACAAGTAGACCAATCGCCTGGGACAGGCCATCGTTCGGGCTGCGGCCTCGGCGATCAGCTCGCCGGCCTGCGCCGCAGAGGTGGCTAATTCGCCATGCCAAATAAGCACTTCGGCCAGGCACCAGCGGCACTGCCGAGAGTTGAAATGGTCACCGATGGAGTCGGCGAGGTCGCGTCCTTCCTTCGCGATCAACCCGGTCGCGATGAAGTCGCCCGCCATCAACGCCCCGTACGACTGGCGACCAAGAATCTGGCTTAGCCGCCACGAATCGCCCATTTCCCGGGCCAGGCTCATCGCCTCCCCGAAGTACGGTCCGGCCAACTCGGGGTCGTGGGCGGTGATACAGCCGCACGCGGTGAGCGCCCGGGTCAGCAGAGCGGGGTCGTCGACGTCACGTGCGATGGCCAGGGCTTGTTGGGCGTGATCCAGGCTGGCGGTGACATCGACCCACGAACTCAACACGGCCTTGTCGGCGAGCGCCCGCGCCCTCACCTCCGGTGCCACGTCGGGCCGCGGACGGTCGCGATCGGCGCGAGCCGCGTCGAGCCACGCCAGCCCCTCGAGGATGCGGCCCCGCGTCAGCCACAGCGGCTGCAGCGACGACGCGAGCTCCAACGCCTTTTCGATGTCGTCGTTTTCGCGACTCCAGATGAACGCTGCAGGTTGTCGATCTCGACTTCGGCCTGCCCGATGAGTTGCTCGTGGTCGTCGCGCGCCGGCGCGTCCAGCCGGGCCGCCATCAACATGTAGTGATCGCGGTGCCGTCCCCGCGCCGCGTCGGCTTCGCCGGACTCGCCAAGTTTTTCCAGGACGTACTGGCGCACCGTCTCCAGGAGACGGTATCGGGTTCGGCCCCCGGCGTTGTCGGCGATCACCAGCGACTTGTCGACGAGCAGGCTGAGCTGGTCGAGCACCTGGTAACGCTGCAGCTCGGTGCCGCCGCCGACAGCTTGGGCCGCGTCGAGGTCGAACTTGCCCATGAACACCGCCAGTCGGCGGAAGAGGATTCGTTCCGACTCGGTTAGCAGCGCATGCGACCAGTCCACCGAGGCGCGCAGCGTCTGCTGGCGGCGCACCGCGGTGCGGGCACCACCGGTCAGCAGCCGGAAACGGTCGTGCAGGCCGCCGACGATTTCGTCAAGCGACAACGCCCGCACCCGGGCCGCCGCGAGTTCGATGGCCAGCGGCATGCCGTCGAGGCGACGGCAGATCTCGGTCACCGTGGCGCTGTTGTCGTCAGTCACCGCGAAATCGGGCCGTGCGCGGCGCGCCCGGTCGCTGAACAAGTCGATCGCCTCATCTGCGAGTGACAGCGACGGCACCTGCCAGCTCACCTCGCCGGCCACAGCGATGGGTTCGCGGCTCGTCGCCAGAATCGTCAGCCCCGCGCATACGGCCAACACCTCATCGATAAGTTCGGCGCTTGCGTCGAGCAGATGCTCGGAGTTGTCCAACAACAGCAGCATCTGCCGGTCGCGGACGAACCGCAGCAGCGTATCCATGATCGAGCGGCCCGGTTGGTCGCAGGCCCAGCGCGCGGGCCACCGCGAGCGGCACCACAGCGGGATGCGTGAGGGGCGCCAGGTCGACATAAGAGACCCCGTCGCAGAACCCATACGCCATCTGCGCGGCGACCGCGATCGCCAGACGGGTCTTGCCCGCGCCGGCCGCACCGGTCAGAGTCATCAGCCGGTTGTCGGCCAGGATCGATCGAATATCGGTGATCTGCGCGCCGCGCCCGACAAAACTCGTCAATTGCACCGGTAAGTTATGGCCAGCAACGGGTTTGGCTGCACGAAGAGGCGGGAAGTCGTTGCGCAGGTCGGGGTGGCACAACTGCGCAACGCGCTCGGCTCGGGGCAGATCGCGCAGCTGATGGCTGCCCAGATCGGTCAGCCACGCATCCTCGGGAAGCCGGTCGATGACCAACTCGTCGGCGGCGCCCGAAAGCACTGTCTGACCGCCGTGGGCCAGATCGCGCAGACGCGCCGTTCGGTTGATCGTCGGACCCGCGTAGTTGCCCTCGTCGCGCAATTGCACCTCACCGGTGTGCACACCGATCCGCAGCCGGATCGGCGCCAGCGGTGCACGCTGCAGATCCAGCGCACAAGCCACCGCGTCGCTGGCCCGGGCGAACGCGGCCACAAAGCTGTCACCCTCGCCCTGTTCGACCGGACGCACACCACCGTGCGCGGTGACGATCTCCGTGACGGTGCGGTCAAGCAGCACGACCGCGGCCGTCATCGCGTCCGGCTGGCTTTCCCACAACTGGGTCGACCCCTCGACATCGGCAAGCAGCAGCGTCACCGTTTCGATCGGAAGCAGCTCGCCCATGTCCACGTCGCTCCAGGTAGTTGCGCTCATGCTAGCCAGCATGCGGCGTCAACAAACTGCAAAACATCAGCGCAAGGGCGCAAATTACGCCCCGCGACCCCGTGGATCTACGCCTCTGGGCGGATGGTTTGGCGCCCGATGAGACGGAGAGTTGACTCGTCCCACCGAGCAGGAGGCCAACATGACCACTACTGCCAGCGCAGCGTGCACCACCGTCTTCGATGCCCGGCTGCCGAGCCTGGCGTATCTCGACGCGCAGAACCCCGATGATGCCCACCGGCGCATCCGGGCCGCGCGGCAGCAGGCGCCGATCGCGCTCGGGTCGTACGGACCCGAAATACTCACCTACGACCTCGCGCGCGCTGTGCTTCGCGATGGCCGGTTTCGTACCCCGCCGCGCTGCAGACTGCGGGCGCTGGGAATCACCTCCGGCCCGCTGTGGGACATGAATAGCAACAGCCTCGCGAGCCTCAACGGTGCCAACCACCATCGGTTGCGCAAACTCGTGTCGAGGGCCTTCACGCCGTGCGGCGCTGAGCGGCTACGCGCCACGGTCGTCGACATCATCGCCGAGTTGGTCAATCCATTCACGAACGCGGGCCGATGCGACGTGGTATCCGATATTGCGCTGCGGTATCCAGTCCCGGTCATCTGCGCGGCGCTCGGGGTGCCTCGCGCAGACTGGCAACTGTTCTCCCGCTGGGCCGACGAGTTGATGAATCTTGCGTCCAACCGTGGCGACACGTCCAGCATGGTGAAGTCGTTAGACGAACTGCACTCTTACATCGACGTTATGGTCGCCGACCGGTGCCGAAAGCTCACCGACGATGTCCTCTCGGAGCTGATCCTGGCAGAAGCCGACGGCGACGAGCTCGAAGCCGACGAGTTCAGGATGCTCGTCGGCACCCTGCTAACGGCCGGAGCCGACACCGCGCGCCACCAGTTGGCCGCCTCGGTCGAACTCCTGTGCGACCACCCCGACAAGTGGGCACTGCTGGCCAAGCATCCCGAACTCGCGTCCAGGGCCGTCGAAGAGACCATGCGCCACTCGCCGATCCTGTTCAGCGTGATGCGGATTGCCACCGACGACGTCGAACTGGCCAGCGTGCTGATACCAGCCGGCACGCTCGTGTGCGTCAACACCGCCGCCGCCAACCGCGATCCCGAGGTGTACGACGACCCCGATCGCCTCGACTTCACCCGCAACGGCTCGCCAGCCATGCTCGCGTTCGGCGATGGTGTGCACCACTGTCTCGGCGCGCACCTGGCAAGAATCGAACTCGCCGAGGCACTGAGGCTGATGGCCCGCCGGATGCCGAATATCCGCCGCGCCGGTCCTGCTCCATGGAAACCACTCAGCGGAATCTCCGGCCCCATCACCGTTCCCGTCGAATTCAATACCGGGCACTAAACGGGTCTCACGGACGCAGCACGTGCAAGTCAAGTGCAGTACGTGAGAAGGGCGGCGAAACGTGGACAAGAGACCCGACAGATGTGGGAGCAGCGCGTGTGCAGGCGTGCGGCAGCCGTGGAATCGGCGGTCGCACATCCGGTTGTCGACATGATTGGCGCGCCCACCCGCCGCGACCAGCACGGCTTTACCGGCAGCGAGTAGGCCGCCGTTGGCCGTAGGCTGCGCCCGTGAAGCCAGACCCCCAGCAACCCGGCATTGCCGCTGGACTAGTGCGTTGCTCCCGTGGCGGGTCCCGGTAGCGTAACGGGGTGTGACGGAGCGCGACGATTACGAGAACATGCGGCCGCCCCCGGCCGGTCCGCCGCGACCGGCCTACCCGCCATCGCGCCCCAGTCCGCCGCCCCCACCCCCTGGTTCGGGGTACGAAAACCCGACGCAGGCTTTTAGACAACGACAAAACCCTCCGTTGACCCCGCATCGGCAACATCCCGCGCCGCAGCCCGCCTTGCCCACGCCAACCCCCTCCGAATGTTCCGCCACAGCAGTGGCCGCCGACCGGGGCGCCCCGCGGCGGGTCACCGCCGGCGGACTGGAGCTACGCCGACGGCATCCGAACCGCCGATCTCGCGCCCACCCGCAAACCGCCCCCCGGACGGGGCTGGCGCCGGCTCATCTACCGGGTCACCTTCGGTCGGGTAAACCTGGGGCCGTCACCCGAGGAGCTGCACCGGACTGCGCTGGAGGACAAAGCCCGGACGCTCCTGCGCGGTCACTACAAGATCGGCGTCCTCGGCAAGGGCGGTGTCGGCAAGACCACCGTCGCCGCCAGCATCGGGTCATTGTTCGCCGAACTCCGCCGAGAGGACCGCGTCGTGGCGATCGACGCCGACACCGCGTTCGGCAGGCTCGGCTCCCGAATTGACCCGAAAGCCAAGGGGTCTTATTGGGAGTTGATTTACGACGACAACCTCGACAGGTTCTCTGACGTGCGCAGCCGTGTGGGCAACAACGCGGCCGGGCTTTACGTACTACCCGGGGAAGCGACCGGCGCCAAGCACCGACGGGTCATCGATGCGGCGACCTACCGGGAGGCTGCTGCGCGGCTGGACCGTCACTTCGCGATCTCGGTGGTCGATTGCGGGTCGATAGTGGACTCGCCGGTCACCCAGGAGGTGGTGCGCGACCTCGACGCGCTCATCGTGGTGTCGTCGCCCTGGGTCGACGGGGCGTCGGCGGCCGGCCAGACCATGGAGTGGTTGGCCGACCGCGGACTGACCGGGCTTCTTCACCGAACCGTCGTGGTGCTCAACGATTCTGACGGACACGCCGACAAGCGGACCCGCGCGTCGTTGGCCGAACAGTTCCGAAGCCGCGGACACTTTGTCGTCGAGATTCCCTTCGACGCGCACCTGCGCCCCGGCGGGGTGATCGATGCGTCAACAGATTTGGCGCCCACCACGCGGCGGCGCCTGCTCGAAGTCGCCGCCGCGATCGCCGACGACTTCACCACCACGGCCCGGCCTTCCCGGTAGTCGAAAACGCTGCTGAGACAAGCCGGGCAAATCGCGACCGCTCTGTTGCGGTAGGCAGCGGCCGGCGTCCCGGCGCCTGTTACACCGACACGATGCTGTTCTGGGGCCCGAGTCAGATCCGAAGTCACAGCGCTCCTGACTGCGCTGATTGTCGCGACAGTCGAGCGACGGCGGCGCATACTTTTAGCACTGTGACATGCGTATGTGCATGATAGGATGCATAAATGCCTAGGACCATTCAGATCCGCGATATCGACGACGAGGTGTATGCAGGGCTGCTGCGCCGCGCCGGCGAGGAGGGAATCACCGTGCCGGAGCTGCTGCGCCGCGAGGCGGCTCGGGTGGCGGCGCGGCCATCGGTCGCGCAGTGGCTGGCTCGGACGACCGGCCGAAGGCCCTCGGCGGTGTCCACGGCCGAGGTGCTGG
Source organism: Mycobacterium sp. (assembly GCA_025965895.1). Taxonomy (GTDB): domain Bacteria; phylum Actinomycetota; class Actinomycetes; order Mycobacteriales; family Mycobacteriaceae; genus Mycobacterium. The sequence continues at coordinate 5,717 of JAOPWC010000067.1, read as the reverse complement.
CGGCGTTGGATGAGTGGCGCGGCGAGTGGCCAGATGCTGGTCGTTGATGCCTCGTGTCTGTTTGAGGTGCTCGCGGACACGCCCCGATCGGGTGAGATCGCGGCCCGTCTAGCGGCCGATGTCGATCAGGCGGCGCCGCACGTGATCGACGTCGAGGTGATGGGGGTGATCCGTGCCCAGCACCTGCAGGGCCGGCTGGATGGCACGGCGGCGGGGCAAGCGGTCGCCGATTTACGAGATTGGCCGGGTGAGCGTTTCGGCCACCGGTGGCTGCTGGAGCGGGCGTGGCGTTTGCGGGATTCGATACGGGGTTGGGATGCGTTCTACGTAGCGCTGGCGGAGGCGTTCGATGCCACACTACTGACTCTGGACGGGCGGCTCGCTCGCGCGCACGGGCCGACCTGCCGGATTGAAGTCGTTGGCGGCCGGGACTGACTGGCGGTCTCTCATGTCCCGCTCAACGCCGCGCAAACCGACTTCGTCAGTGGCACCGGAAATATCTGCTGCTCAACCAGTTACGTTTCAAACGCCCACCGTGGAATTGTGGGGGAGCGGGATCGCCGAGAACATGGCCGGGCGGTGACCTTGAGCCGTATGGACGGTGGCCCTCGGCGCGGTGCTGGCGCTTGCCCCTCGGCAGCCGTGCTCCTCCTCGGTGCGCCAATCACTCAGCTCCTTGATTCGCGCATCTATCAGCTGAGAGGGAGTGTCCTCGTTCTCCGTACTTCCAGCCGCTCTTCCGAGTGACCTGCGTCCGAAATCTTCGCTAAATAAGTCGATTCTCCATGAAATCAGGAGGCTGGGCAGCGCCGGGGGAGGGGCGGGAAGGCTTGCGTAGCTGGCCATTCCGTGGTTGTTAAAGGGTCGAGGACCAGGCGCAGAGCCGCATCGACGCGGCGCAAATCGTCGAACGGATTCGAACCGGAGCAGCGACCGGATCCAGTCGCGGACCTCTTCTCGGCTCGGCGTGAGCCGCCGCTGGAAAACCTCACCTGTTTCCCGGTCCAACCCACACCCGACCACTGATCGTGCATGCACATCCAACCCGACACTCGTACGCTGAAACTTCACTGGGGCCTCCCACATCTTGTGGCTCTACCGGCCAGGACCACCCTGTCGGCAACCCACGTTCACATGTGAGTGAGGCCCCAGCCCACCCCATACCGTCTAGCGGCCATTCTCGACTGACCGCGATGATGCCTTCCACGTAGCGGTGCAGTGCCACCGTGACCGGCGCCTCGAGGAGCCGGGCCTCATCGAGGACCCGCTGCGATGCGACCGGGGCAGCGCTGCCGGTGTTGCGCGAGCAGCGCACTGGGCATGTCCCATGTCGTCCGTCGGTGGGCGCGTGGGGGGTGCTTGCGGACGAACCCGACATGTGAGGGTGGCCTCCAGGACCCTCTAACTGTCACAAGTATGTGACGCCATCTGGTCGCTACTGCTCTTGACGCAGGGCACAACGTCCTGGCTACCGATCTTGGCCGGCCTCGGCGACTTTTCCGAGACGGTCGTCGCCCGGATGGTGCGGCCACCCCATACTTCCTGACCCGACATCCCGAGACCACACGCATTCCCTTACGCCGAAGGAAAGAAGACACCTGATGATCACGCGAGACGGGAGATCACGCGCTGTTGCTGGTCGGTGCGAATGATCGGGCCGATGAACGTGTCCCGCTCGGAAAGCTTCGCGTGCCGCCGCGACCGCGCGATCGATGTCCGCGTTGCTGGCTTGGGCCACTCGCCCCAGGACAAACTGGTCGTGGGGCGAGTGGATCTCCACCACCGAACCCGCCTACGCCGACAAGCAGCGACAACATGACAAGTGCGGCTGCCGTATCTGGGCCGAACCCTTATCCCAGGGCGCTGTCGGTGATACAGCGCCACCCAGACAAACCGATCGCCGTTCAAATCACGCGGACGGCAACGCTGTCATCGGTCCCGTGGACGAACTGCTCGGCGACACGCCGGATCTGGTGTGGCAGCGGGCGGCTAACGCTTCATGTCGCTTTGGTTACAAACCTTGACCAGCAATGCTGGTCCGGCGAAGACGGTGGTTGGATCGGGCGAGCGGCCTACGCAGACGACGGCCCGGAGGTTGGGATATGGGGTCGCTCGGACCGACACATCTGATTTCTCTGCTCCTCGCGGTAGCTATCATCGCGGCGACATGTGGATTCATCGCATCAGCTGTTGTGCGGAGGAACCAGCGACGGTCACGCGGGTTCTTTTTTCTGGGCTTCTTCTGTGGATTGATGGCGGGCGCGATCCTGCGCGGAAGGCGTCGCGGCCTGAACGCGCTCGGAGACGTCGCCCGGTGCGTTGACGTCCGCGCACTGAGGACCGGGATACGTCGCGGCACTGGTCGTTTCGCTGCTCGCGGGCTCACTTTTGCGGCATCACATGTTCGACTTGGATTGTCGCCGCCACATTGGCACCGCCAACTCCGGATGTAGCGCAGCGACGCCCGCGCCCGGAACCGCCGCCGACAGCTGTGGGATTTCGACACGACCCCGATCTGCGGCCCTTCTGGTGGAGCTGCCGGGAATCGAACCCGCCTATCTACCAGGCAATATGCCTTCTGAGCTGCAGGTTCGCTCCGTCTCGGTCCGGTTCAGTCACGCTCGTTAGCTGAGGTTTTGTTCTCGGGTCTTGACGACGTGAAGAGCCCTCAACTACCGCCGCGGGGCATCGAGCGCAGGCTGAACCGCCCGGCATGTCCGGAGACCTCACTGGTGTTGATCGCATCAACAGGCCGAAAACCTCGAAGGAGAACCGGATGCTCCTGATCGTTTGATGAAGCTGAGTTCAGTGACGTTGAGGTCAGTTGGTGGACCGTCGGTCGGTAAATCTGTCTCTGCCTGCTTGTCGGACCTCGACGCCTCCCGATACCCCGGTCTGAACTCGGAGTATTTGACCTGCAGTTTTAGGTCGCCTTTGAAACGCGGCCTTCCCGAGTTCCTCAATGTCGGTCGCGGCTTGGTTGGCTTCGCAGATGTGCTCAGCCGCGTCATCTGGGCGGCCTCAGCGAGGGTGAGCAGTTTGCCGTTTCTGTGTTCGCGGCGGCTCGTTGATGGGACGCATCAGCTGAGTTGCGTCCATTGAGGTGGTGTACGGATATCCGCTGGTTGGCGGCTGTGTCGTAGCCCGATATAGGGCGGTCATCGCGTGATCCTTCGAACGATCGCCAAATCAATCGGAGGAGAACGACGCGATGACGAATCCCCACCCTATCGATATTGACAAGCTGCTGGCCGATCAACGCGCCACGGCGAGCCCGGATCTACTGCGAGGGCTGCTGTCGACATTCATTCATGCATTGATGAGCGCCGAAGCCGACGGGCTGTGGGGGGCCAGCTACGGCGAACGCAGCGTGTCGCGCTCTAATCGCCGCAATGGGTATCGGCACCGGGATTTCGACACCCGCGCCGGCACGATCGACGTGGGGATCCCCAAGCTGCGGTCCGGCAGCTACTTCCCGGACGGACTGCTGCAGCGGCGCAAGCGCGCCGAGCGGGCCCTGACCAGCGTGGTGGCGACCTGCTACCTGCTCGGCGTTTCGACACGTCGTATGGAGCGACTCGTCGAATCCCTCGGTGTGACAAGCCTTTCCAAGTCACAAGTATCGGTCATGGCCGCCGAGCTCGACGAGGCCGTGGAAGCGTTTCGCACCCGCCCATTGGACGGCGGGCCGTACACGTTCGTGGCCCGACGCGTTGGTGCTCAAGGTGCGCGAGAACGGCCGCGTGGTCGGCGTGCACACCTTGATCGCCACCGGGGTCAACGCCGAGGGCTACCGTGAGATCCTGGGCGTGCAGGTCACCTCCGCTGAGGACGGCGCCGGCTGGTTGAGGTTCTTCCGCGACTTGGTCGCCCGCGGCCTGTCCGGGGTCGCGCTGGTAACCAGCGACGCGCATGCCGGGCTGGTGGCCGCCATCGGGGCCACCCTGCCGGGGGCGGCCTGGCGGCGCTGCAGAACCCACTACGCGGTCAACCTGATGTCGGTCACCCCGAAATCCTCCTGGCCGTGGGTGCGTACCCTGCTGCACTCCGTCTACAATCAACCCGACGCTGAATCCGTTGTCGTCCAATATGATCGGGTGCTCGACGCGCTGACCGACAAGCTACCCAAAGTCGCAGAGCACCTCGATGCCGCCCGGCCCGCCCTGCTGGCGTTCACTGCCTTCCCCAAACAGATCTGGCGCCAAATCTGGTCCGACCACCCCCATAAACGACTCAACAAAGAAATCCGACGGCGCACCGACGTCGTCGGCATCTTCCCCGACCGTGCGGCCATCATCCGCCTCGTCGCAGCCGTGCTTGCTGAACAACACGACGAATGGATCCAAAGCCGCCGATACCTCGGCCTCGACGTCCTAAATCGATCCCGCGCCACGGTCACCACGCCCGCCGATAGCGCACACACCGGCACGCCGGGGCCGACCGCCTAAACCCATCCCGCAGGGTCGCGCGATCGAGAGGGTTCCCACCACCACGACAGCTTGGCCGGACTCGCGATGGTCTGGCCTGTCGATTGGAGCCGGCGTCGGATATCACGATCGAGCGGGCGCCACAGCAGGCTACGGTGCCGGAGCGAGGCCGCTGAACAGTGTTCGAGCGAGCGCCGCCGCGGCGCGCTGCGCCGCTTCGTCATTCATTGGCGTGTCGTCGAAGCGGCTCAGGAACGCATGCTGGAAGCACGCCCCCAGCAGCAGTGCGGCAGCGGCCCGTGGGTCGGCATCGACTCGCAGGCGGCCGAGATCCTGTTCGGCTGCAAGGTAATTCGCAACTACATCGCCGACGTGGTGTGGGCCGGTGTCGCGTTCGTGCACCGCAGCACGGTGGGCGGCCAGCAACCGCGGTTCAGAGAACACCGACGCGGCCATCACGAAGGTCTCGTAATAGAAGCCGAGCGCCGCTCGCGCGATTTCCTGCAGCGTGTCTAACACCGAACCCTCGCCGACCCGTCGGCCGAGGTTGGCGAGCACCGCACCAAGCGTGCTCGGCACCCGCTCGGTGAGCACGGCCAAGAACATGTCGGTCTTGTCGCGAAAGTGCTTGTACAGGGCGGCCTCCGAGTAGCCAGCTGCCTTGGCGATCTCCTTGGTGGTCGCGCGGGCCATTCCGCGGGTGCGCATGACATGTGCGGCCGCATCGAGCATCCGGTCCCTCGTGTTCACACCGACCTCCACCTTGACAAGTTAGTGAGTCTTCACCAATGATAGCCGTGAGTGAGTACTTACTAACCAGACGAGGGAGATCATGAAGATCGCGATTTTCGGCGCGTCCGGGGGCACCGGCACGCGGTTACTGGACCAGGCATGCGCTGCCGGACACGAGGTCACTGCGGTGCTCCGCGACCCCGTGCACCTGACTGGCAACGACCCGCACCTGACGGTGGTCACGGCGAACGTCATGGACCCGGACGCGATCGGACCTGTTGTCGCGGGTCGCGACGCCGTGGTCACCACGATCGGCTCGCGCGAGGGCCGCAAACCCACCACCGTGCAGACCGACAGCACGGCCAGCATCGTCACCGCGATGCGGCACCAGGGCACCCGCCGGCTGGTCGTGGTGAGCAACAGCGGCATGTTCACCGAGGGCGATGGGCCGATGAGCCGGCTGGTCGTCAAACCGATCCTGCGCAGGCTGCTCAGGCACGCCTGGGCCGACATGCGGCGCATGGAATACATCGTGCGTGACAGTGAACTGGACTGGAC
>JAOPWC010000028.1 GCA_025965895.1 Mycobacterium sp. | reverse complement strand
TTCCACAAGGGCAAGCTACTCGAACGACCCATCGACATCACACCCGACACATCAGACATAGAGCCGTCAAACGCTGGATCGGAGGTCGCCTGAAACTCGCTGATCCACAGGTCTTGACAATATCTCGAGACCAGCCGCCGGCTGAGTTCTCAGATCAGAAAGTCTCCGGACTCATCGGGAGGGTTCAGAATCGTTTGAATTTCGCTGTCCTGATAGGGCCGTCCATCGGGTTGTAGCAGGTCGCTGAACCATACTTTCGGAGGAGTTGTGTATGGGTGATCCCACGAATCCCACGGCAGATACGTCTGAGTCTTCCCAGCTACCAAACCCCAATTGAATGCACCAACGTTGTGCCGCTTCGCAATTGGCAGGATTCCTTCAACAGTGCTGCCCAAAGGCCGAGCCAGGTACTCGGTGCAAACGATCGGTCGCCAGAGTGGAGAAAGTTCAGTGATCCGGGCCTCGAAGCCTGCTGGTTCGTCGTAGCAGTGGAATGTGATCACGTCGGCGTTGTCAAGTTGAATGCCACTAATTGTGCTGCGCTGCCCGGGATCTCCCCAGTTCCCCTGCCAGACCGCACTCGTCAATGGTTGAACAGGATCAACCGAACGCGCCCACCGGAACACTTGGGGGAGTAGCGCCGCGACAAGCTCCTGCTTGTCTTTCCTCTCCACCTCGCGATACACGCGCGCGGGATTGTCGGGCTCATTCCACAGGTCCCAACCCAAAACGCGATCATCATTGCGGAATTGACTCAGCACTCCCGTGACATAGTCGTACAGAATGCCGCTGTAACGGCGGTCACCGAGGTGCTCAGCACCGGGGCTTTGTACCCAACCGGAGTTGGTCACCCCAGGTCTTGGCGCGCGCTGAGGACCCGGCCTCGGGAACGGATCCCAGCAGGAGTCAAACAAGACAAAGAGTGGTTTGATGCCGTGGTTTGCCGCGGTGGCGACGAACTGCGCGAGACGGCTTTGAAAGCCTTGGCGATCCTGGGCCCACAGCTGATCGTGGAGGAAGACCCGCACGGTGTTGAACCCGAGCAGCCGAGCCACGCCCAGCTCGCTATTGATGCGCGCGGGGTCATAAGTGCCCGGCTGAAACATCTCGAGCTGATTGATGGCGGTTGAAGTGATGTAGTTCGCGCCGACCAGCCAGCCTTGCGCTTGATACCAGCGGTGGGCGCGGTCAACCGACCACCGGCTTGGTTCGGCAGAGGCGCGGGGCACTCGGGCCAGTGCCGCGCCTACTGCCAGCAGCAGCGGTAGCTTAAGGGCCGTTCGACGGTGCACAGCGAACGTCGTGTCGGCTAGCCCGTTACAGCGGGATCCAGATTCCGAAGAACCAGAAGCCCCCCTGATTGAATCCGGGATCCCAATCCGGTTGCACCGTTTGGCCCCAGCAATCGAATGGGGGTGGCGGAGGTGCAAACGGCGGCGGGAATGGCCCCTGCCACGGCGGCGGCGGAGGCGGGCCAAATCCCCACGGTGCCGGTCCATCGCCCCGCGGTGCGGGGTGGCCCCGCCATCCGGGATCTCGAGGCGGTGGGCCGCCGGGTGGGGGTTGCCAAGCTTCGGGTGGGGGATGCTGGCCTCCGGGCGGCGAGCCATCATAATGGCCAACCGGGCCACCAGGCGGCGGACCACCCGGCGGCGGACCTCCAGGATGGTCACCCGGCGGCGGACCACCCCGTCGGGCCACCGGGGGCACCTCCGCACGGTTGATTCGGCAGGCAGGGCGGCGGAGCTGCCGCGCTCGCCACGCCGGAACCCAGCCCCATGACCGCCAAGCTTAAACCCGCGGCGACAAAGGCCACCCTTGACGCCGATCGGGCACGCCGCCTCCAGGAGCTGGCCACCTGGCAATGAAAGGCATCGTCGTCGACCTGACTGGTTCGGCTGACCCTTGGTGTGCGATTTCACCCGATTCTCAGAACTAAGGTTACAGAACAAGTCCGACGGCGACGTGCTGCCCGTTCTCGCCAGGGCGTCGGAGATCTGACCAATGACACGTTTACGACACTCTTTGAACGACATCAGCCGGAATCTTGATGAATCTCGGTGAAGCCACACAGGGGCCATATGGCCAGCTCAACAGCCGAAATTCAGATTCCGATGCTGAACGAGGCGAGGTAGCTTCGCTAACAGAAGGTTGGGGGTTCGAATCCCTTCGGGCGCGCTCAGGGCAGAGGCACTTTCCGTCATTGTGGAAGCGCCTCTGTTGGTTCTTGACGACACTTTTGACGACACTTTTGACGACAGTAGCCAGTCCGCTACCCCGTAGGCCGTCGCCATCACCGTGCCGGGCTCCGCAGCGAATCCATGGCCGAAACCGCTGCGCGCTGAACCTGTTCGATCACATCCACGTACTTCCCTGTGGTCACAGAAATCGAGCTATGCCGCAGAATGCGCTGCACCGTCGCTGCTTAGTCGTCAGCATCGGGCCCGGTAGGGCAAGTCCGATGATGCCGACGCGGCTGGGGCGGCTGCGGCGGTGCTGGCAGGCGAGGCCCTGGGCGAGCCGAAAACAGCTGACGGTGCTGCGGAGATGGTGCCGGTGTTGCGGGTCGCGCGCACCAGCCTGGTGCGGGCCCGCGCCAAGGCCTACGCCGCCTTGCAAAGTCTGCTGGTGACCGCTCCCAGCGCACTGCGCGAACAGCTGGCCGGCCTTTACAAGGATCGGCTCCTGCAGGCCTGCCTACAGCTACCCGAACTCGAATCCCAGTCACCCCCATCGATGCCATCACCATGGCGATCAGGTCGCTCGCCGCGCGCTGCCGCGAGTTAGACGCCGAAAGCCGCCCGGCTCGAACACCACATCGACACCATCACCGCCACCACCGCACCACAACTGCGCGTCCTCTACGGTGTGGGCCCAGACACCGCCGCCACCCTGCTGAGCGCCATCGGCGACAACGCTGACCGCATCCCCAACGACGCCGCCTTTGCCAAACTCTGCGGGGTCTGCCCACTGGAAGCCTCCAGCGGCAAAACCGTCCGGCACCGACTCAACCGCGGCGCTAACCGAGCTCTACACGTCATCCTGGTCGTGCGGCTGCGCCGCCACCAACCCACCCGCGACTACATGGCACGGCGCACAGCCGAAGGTAAATCAAAGAACGAAGTGATGCGATGCCTCAAGCGCTACATCGCCCGCGAAGTCTTCCACGCTTTCCAACGACCACCAACGAGCGCCAAAACCATTGCCGCAACATAGGGGCATCTGGCACCAAGCCCTACCACTCCACGCCGGTGGAGACGCAGAACTCATTCTGCTCGGGGTCCAACATTCTCACCCATCGTGTTCCCCCGAAGCTCTGCACGCCCTCGTCGATGCGACAAGCGCCCAGGGCCTGCAGCCGGTGGACCTCGGCCTCGATGTCGTCGACCACAATGTCGACGTGCATGCGGTTCTTGCCCGCTTTGGGTTCGGGTACCCCCTGAAGGAGAAGCGGTGAAGCGGTCCCTTCTTTGGGAACGAGCACAGCCAGATTTGCGTCCATGTAGTAGTCGCGATAGTCGAGCGCCCCGCGCCAGAACTTAGCGAGCCGTTTTGGCTCTTCACAGTCGAGTACGAGTTCCAATGTTGCCTTGTGTCCCATCGCGTGCCTCCCGGTCGGAATACCACTCGGCCAGCGACGATCAGGATACGGGGCGAGCCAGCGAGGAAGAACAGCGTTGCTATTGAACCCTGGAGAGCGGTGGAAGTCCTCTTTGTCCGGCGTGGGTATGCCCACGGCTGCGGCACCCGACGGGAACGGCTCCGATTGCACGCGAGAGAACCGGACCTCCAACCGTCGTGAACGAGCGCCAAAACCATTGCCGCAATATAGGAGCATCTGCTATCAAGCCGTCGAACTCGCTAAGCAGCCAACGCAGCTCGTATCGCCGTCTCGGCGGTCAGCGCCGTAGCACGTCACCGCCGGGTCGGATACATGGATACGACATGGCGGCGATTCGTTCGATGTCATACACATGTCACCGACGATCTGGTAGATAGTCTCGGCACCAGGTGTCCTTCGGGTTGGTTCGGGTAAATGCGGCGGAGATGCTGACGGATCTGTTCGGGGCTCCAGCGGCGGTCGAGCAGCTCTTGCACCATTGTCCGCAGCTCGACAGCCATGGCCAGCTTGTCTGGACCGGGCTCAACGACCGGCTGCGCGCCCGGTGCGCCGCGTACGGTTGATACGCGCCGCCGGCCGGGTCGGCGTTGCGGCGCACTTCGCGGCTGATCGTCGACCGAGCTCGTCCCAACTTGCGTGCGATCGTGCGGATGGATCGGCCGAGCCGATGCAGATCGGCGATGTGCAGTCGTTCGTCCTCGGAGAGGAACCGCGCCGAGATCACCGGCGGCGGCCCACTTATCGGACCGTAGGTGTATACACGACCGTTGACGCGCACTCGCCGCCACCTAGCGCCACCGCTTCCCGGTCTTGATGTTGATTCCAGCTTGACGGCACCCGTTCTTGCACTGTTCGCCGGTACGGGAGCTCTGAGCGGTGCATCTTCGTTCTGGTCTAGAGTTCGTAGACCAGTCGCGCCCTTCGATGGGTGGAGCAGTTTGCTGGACGGCCGGAACCCCTCACCCGCCGACGGCGTGCAGCGGGCTCTGGGCAGTCCGCCGGAGGATTTCAGAGACTTCGCAGTGACATCGCGGATGCTGTGAGAAGGCGCTAACCTCGACATTCATGACCGGACGTCAGCGCACCCGCGTCACCTCGCCGACCACCAATGCCGTCAGGTTGGCACTGGCCGGCGTGGCCGTCAGCCTGGGTGCGCTGGCTCTGGCAGGACAGGCAAACGCGGACCCCGAGGTGCCGACCTACCCGACGCCGGTGCCTGCGACTCCAGGGGCGGTGCCCCCGGCACCTGGGCAACCCGTCGTGGCGGCTGCGGACGCCCCGGTGGCGCCCGCGCCAACCCGACCCGTAGGCACACCGACGGTGCCAGAGATCCCGAACCCTGGGTACGGGCAGGGGAGTCGCCCGGGGCCGTTGGGCTTCCTCAGGGATGCTTGGCACCAGGCCCAGGACCCGTACGGATTCACCAGCACACCGCCCGGCGAGATGCCCTTATCGACCCCGCCGCCAGGCACCGGTCCGGCGCCGCCGCTGCCGCCCGGATACATCTCGACGAACGCGCCGGGGTCCGAGACAGCCGCGTTGCCAACGGGGCCCCCGCAGGGCACGCCGGCTCTACCGCCTGGGTACTACTCGAAGAGCGGGCCACCGCCGCCCGGGTACATCGATCCGCCTCCCGACCCGGCGGCGCTACCAACTATCGTGCCGGACCCGAGCACGCCCTAGTCGCGGGCTGCCACGCCGCGTCCACCTGCGTCGGCATGTCGAGCTTCCGGATCAACCGATCGCTCATGATGGCCGGGTGGATACCCGGTTTCGCGGGCGACTTCGACGAGAAAGATATGCATTTCCAAGCGCGCCTTCTTCTAGGCCGGCCCGGTGATCACACGGATCTGTCGGCGAGCTCGGCTTCGGTTGGCAAGCTAACCGACGGTCGGTCGGTAGACAGGTCGCGCTACGAGATCCTAGGGCTGCGGTGACCGCCGATACTTCCAACAGTTGTCAATCTCAGCATCGTCATCGGGTGAGTGAGCCGCGGGCCACTGGTCACGCCGGAGCATCTTTCCAACCGTCGCCGCCAACGCCTAATGTCTGGCACTTGCGATCCCGACGAACTGCCTGCCGTCATACTCGTCGATAGGAGCCTCCCGTAATTCGTGGAAAGTGAGCACCCCCAGCATCCGCCGGGAACGTCACGAGGAGCGGAGGCCCCGCCCCTTCATCGCATCAAGGGTGGCGAAGCCATCAACATCGTGACGTGGAAGACGCCCTTTACTCAGCCGATCGGAAAGTCAGACGATGCGGAATGGGGTGGTTGAGAAACCTCGAGGCGAGGCCAGCATGGAGAAGGCCCACAACCACACAGTCCTCACCGGTGCCCCGGCATCCGCGACAGCATGCACCAGACCGGGCCAGCGTCAAGACCGTTCGTCCTCGCTGCGCTGCGGGCGCTCCGTCTTGACCCGGCCCTCACCCGGCGCTGCCCACACGGAGGCCGAAAGCCCCCAAAACCACCGGTCGCTAACGTGTTGACACAACCCCACCCCTTCAGGGATGACACATCCGATCGTCAGCGCAGGATCGCCGGGTATGAGGAAGCGGTGGGATCGCCGTTGATTCGCACCGTGAGCTGACGACAGTTCTGACGACAACGATGACGACAGTGGGGCTTCCCGACACTTCCACCTACACGACAATTGACCTCGTATCATGCCTGGTCGCAGGATCGGCCCGTGCCTACGGATCAGAAGGTTGGGGGTTCGAATCCCTCAGGCGCGCGAGTGTGATGTCTCGGGACATCGTGAACAGGTGTCGCGTCATCGGTATACAAGTGCCGGGGCCATGGGCCGAGGTTTTCTGTTGGTTGCGCCAGTACTTGCGCTCGAGGTCGATGTGGTGGCTGGCGATCACGCGGTGTTCGGGCCGACCAATTGATCCCGCATTCACTGATCCGATCGGTAGACCGACGGCGGTCCCCATCCCGGACCGGTGAAGCAGCTGTCGCCGAGTTCCACCGCGCAAGTCACTTCCCGCCCCGGAGGCGGCGGCGGCGTCGGTGCGGTCGGCTGGAGAGCGAAGTTCGAAGCGTGGACGCCGCCCGCGCCAGCGGTCCGTTCTTTGTAGTAGGCCTTTACTTCGTAGGGTTCCGGAAGGTGTGGTTCGGTCGCGACAACCAGCTTCCATTGCTGGTTGAAGACATCCGCGCTGGCGGCCCAGTACTGTCCCCCCGACTGCCGTGGGCCTATCAGGACAACCACGCTCGCGACATCTCTGCCGGCGGAGCCGGTTACGGCGACCTCAGAACGCGACCCGTTGATCGCGAGTTGGTCGAACGAACCGAGCCCAGAGCCGGTCGGGTTCGGTGTGATGGTGGTCGGCCCCGATGCAGGGTTCCCGGCGACCTGTTCATTCGTCGCCTTGCCGGCTGAATCATTGTGGGGGCCGACCGACACGAAGATTGTCGCGGCCGCGGTGACAAGTGCCGTACCGATCGCACTGATCATTCCTATCTTGGCCACCGACACAGAGTCACCCGGGCCCGCGTGCTTGTGCTTATCGATTCCGGTCGAGTGTCGCGCGTCCATTGGCATCGGTGACGCCAGCGGTTCCGGCGGTGTGCTGATCGGTTGTGCTTGCGATGTCATCGCTCTACCCCCGTACGGAGAGCTGGTAGTAGTTGTAGTTGCGTTGTCTGATAGCGCTTTCGATCGCACTGATCGCAGGACCGTCGCCGACATCGACATTGGGGCACCACAGCCCGATCTGACGTGCACAGAATGCCCCCGCTCTCAGTGCCGTAACCGTTGCCGGTATGGTCATGGTCGCGCGCGATCACGCGGAGCGCCTGAGTAGTGCATTACTCGAATCTCGCCACTTCGGCTGGAACGTCCCGACCAGCAGCCGCTGTGGGACTAGCCGCCCTGGTAAGCATCTCTCACGGGAGTGATGCCGTAGGCAAGCGCGACTTGGGAAAGGCGCCGCGAACAGCGTCGAGGCCATCGAAGCCCGCAGCGACGCGAGCGTGGCGCAAGTCTCGCAGAGGGCTTGCGGCGTCCACAACTGCTCGTTCTGGGTCACCGGGTCTGGGCCGCAGGTCTTCCGCTGCAAATGTTGCTGCTCGGTGGGCCTGACAGCCACGGGAATACCGGGCTGCGCTCGGGTAGCGGCAGTACCGCCTGTTCATCACAACGCAGCCCCGAAGCCGGCCCCCCATTCATCATCCGGGCACAATACGTCGACGTAGACCGTCGTGAACGTCTCCCGGCCGGCGGCCGAATGGTCAGGGTTGTGGATTCCGGTGACGGTGCAGTAGTCCAGCGGGACTCTGCTAGTGCCGCGCACCCAGTTGATTCCGACGTTGCAGCCCTATGCGGCCCCCGCAGCAGCCAACAACGGGGCGAAGTAGCTCGGCTTGAGCAACATAACCGGTCCTCCAAACGGCGGCCTTCTCTGACCCCCTTCAATGATCCTCCGGACGATCACGGCCACAGCGGATAGCACCAAATCGGTGCGGTAGCCGAATGTGTGAGAAGGCTGGGGGTTTCGAATCGCTTTCAGGCATTCGGGACAGCTCTGTCCTTCGTCGGGCTGTGCTGAGACCATTGAGAGCGTGACGCCCATCGTTATTCAACGCTGGATCGACATCATCGAGCACCGCCGCACCGATGAACTGGACAGCCTTCTGGCCGACGACGCGGTGTTTTACTCACCTGTGGTGTTCACCCCGCAGGAAGGCAAAGCGAAGACCGCCGCCTATCTGGCCGCCGCGGCGCACCTGTTCGCGGGGACCGGCTTCCACTACGTCGAGCAATGGTTCGCACCCCGGTCGGCGGTTCTGGAGTTCGCGGCCGAGATCGACGGCATCTATGTCAACGGCGTCGACATCATCAGTTGGAATGACGACGACAAGATCGTCTCGTTCAAGGTGATGATGCGGCCGCTGAAAGCGTTGCAGAAAATCATGCCCGAGATGGCCAGGCTGCTGGAGCTGTGAGGCTGTTGCTGCTGGCCGACACACATGTGCCGAAGCGGGCCCATGACCTGTCCGAGTCGGTGTGGCAGGAGGTTGGGCGCGCTGATGTGGTCCTGCACGCCGGCGACTGGGTCGACACTGCGCTGCTGGACGCGCTCGAGGCCAGGGCCGCCCGGCTCGTCGCCTGCTGGGGCAACAACGACGGTCCGCAGCTGCGCGCGCGGCTGCCGGAGGTGGCCGAGGCCACGCTAGGCGGCGTGCGGTTCTGCGTCGTGCACGAAACCGGTGCTGCCGCGGGCCGCGACGCCAGGATGTCGCAGCGCTACCCGCACACCGACGTGCTGGTGTTCGGCCACAGCCACGTCCCGTGGGACTCCACGTCGGCCACCGGCCTGCGCCTGCTCAACCCCGGCTCGCCGACGGACCGCCGGCGCCAGGCGTACTGCACCTACATGACCGCGACCGTCGCCGACGGCGAACTGAGCGATGTGATGTTGCACCGGATTGACCGGTAGCGGCATTCCGTCGAGAGGCCCGGCTGTACCGAACTGCCCACGCGGGCAACATATCGGCGTATACCGCCGCCGGCCCCTTCGGGGGGTGCGGACGGCCTCTTCTGCCACGGCCACGCCCCCGTCATCTCCAACTGCAGCGAGAAACTCAGGAACGTCGGGATCAGGACGATGCCCCCAAGCACGAGGACCTTTTGGCCTGTGGCTGTCACGGCGACCGTCCTGATGATGTCGGCGGCGACGAGAAACTCCAGCCCGAGCAGGATGGAACGGCCCACTTGACGGCGAGGAATCAGACGGCGCGCCGGCCTGTTGGCGACGGTGTCACGGTGATCACCACCGCCAGCAGCGTGCCCCCGACGATCACTGCCACGCCCGTGCATCAGACATGCCGCGTTCGGCTGTGAAAGTCGTGCCGCGGTGGCACTGTCGGTCAGATGATGCAGAAGCCGCCGACTGGCGCGATCGAGACCGCGCACAAGGAACACCTCGGGTCCCTGCCACTAGACGACACCCGAGATTTCGACGACGTGGACCGTGGTTTCATTGCGGCGAAACACCCGTGTGTGATCCATGCCGCGGACGGGCGAGTGGTGTGGGACAACGACAGCTACGCGTTCCTGACCGGTGACGCACCGACATCCGTGCATCCGAGCCTGTGGCGGCAGGCGACATTAGCGGCCAAGCAGGGTCTCTATGAGGTCGTCCCGGGCATCTACCAGGTCCGCGGCTTCGACATCTCCAACGTCAGCTTCATCGAAACCGACAGCGGAATCATCGTGATCGATCCCCTGGTGTCCACGGAGGTGGCCGCTGCGGCGCTGGAGCTGTATCGCGCGCACCGCGGAGACCGGATTGTCGTCGCCGTGATCTACACCCACAGCCATGTCGACCACTTCGGTGGCGTCCTCGGTGTCACGAACCATGCGGATGTGGATGCCGGCCGCGTCAGCGTGCTGGCTCCGGAGGGGTTCATCGAACACGCCGTGCAGGAGAACGTTTATGCGGGTACGGCGATGACGCGTCGGGCGACGTACATGTACGGAACGCTGCTGGCCCGAGGCCCGCAGGGCCAGGTCGGCTCGGGGCTCGGGCAGACACCGTCGACCGGGGAGGTGGCGGTCATCAACCCGACTGTCGTCATTTCCGATACCGGCGAGACGCACACCATCGACGGTGTCGAGATCGAGTTCCAGATGGCGCCCGGTACCGAAGCGCCTGCCGAAATGCATTTCTACTTCCCGCGTTACCGCGCGCTGTGCATGGCCGAGAACGCCACCCACAACCTGCACAACCTGCTGACGCTGCGAGGTGCACTGGTACGCGATCCACACGGGTGGGCCGGTTACTTGACCGAGGCCATCGACCGCTTCGGCGACCGCGCCGACGTGGTGTTCGCCTCGCACCACTGGCCGACCTGGGGCCAGGACCGGATCATGAATTTTCTGTCCACTCAGCGTGACCTGTACGCCTACCTGCATGACCAGACGCTGCGGTCGCTCAACCAAGGCTTCACCGGGGCCGAGATCGCCGAGCAGTTCCAGATGCCGCCCGCACTTGAGCGGGCCTGGCACACGCACGGCTATTACGGATCGGTCAGCCACAACGTCAAGGCGATCTACCAGCGGTACATGGGCTGGTTCGACGGCAATCCGGCGCGGCTGTGGCCGCACCCACCTGAGGCGCTGGCTACGCGGTACGTCGACGCTATCGGCGGGATCGACCGCGTCGTCGAGATTGCTCAGAAGGCGTTCGATAGCGGCGATTTCCGTTGGGCTGCAACACTTCTCGATCACGCTATCTTCGCCGACCCGGAACATCCGGCCGCAAAGGGGCGGTACGGCGACACGCTGGAGCAGCTGGCCTACGGTGCCGAGAACGCGACGTGGCGCAACTTCTTCCTCTCGGGCGCAACGGAACTACGGGATGGGAACTTCGGCACCGCGACGCAGGCCACATCGCTGTCGGTGCTGTCTCAGCTCAGCCCGGAACAGATGTTCGACGCCTTCGCGATCAGTGTGAACGGGCCCAGGGCATGGGATCTCGACGTCAAGCTCGATGTTACGTTCCGCGACATCGACACCAACTACCGGCTGACGCTGAGCAACGGCGTGCTCGTATACCGGAAGCGAGGGGCGGATTCCTCGACCGCCCACGCGACGATCACACTGGACAACAAGCTGCGCTTGTTGGCGTTCGCGGCCGGCGACGGCGACTCGCCGGGGCTGCAGATCAGCGGCGACGCCGACGCGTTGCCGTCGATCCTGGCAGTGCTCGACCGCGGTGACCCCAACTTCAACATCATCACGCCCTGACCCGTCGCTGAACGCCGAGGGGACGGCGGCCGTGTAACTGGTACGCGCTCTTTCCGCGCGCAACTATCGGCTTGGCCGGGCAGGGGGGACCCGATGAAAACCAGGACTTCCCATCCGGGCACATCATTGCTGCTGATCACCGCGGCAGCGGTGCTGAGTGCCAGGTAGCGGGCAGCAATCATGGACCAGGAGCTCGTTGGGTTGGGGTTTGGTGCCGGATTGGTGGCGGCGCTCAACCCGTGCGGCTTTGCGATGCTGCCCGCATACCTGGTGCTGGTGGTGCGAGGAGAGGGCGCCCCTGTGCTGCCCGCCGTGGGTCGCGCGCTGGCCGCGACCATCGCGATGGCTCTGGGCTTTCTGACGGTGTTCGCCACGTTCGGGCTGCTCACCGTGTCAGTGGCCTCGATGGTGCAGCGGTATCTTCCCCTGGTCACGGTGCTGATCGGCATTGCCATTGTCGCGCTGGGGATCTCGCTGCTGTCCGGCCATGAGCTGTCGATGCCCACGCCGTTGCGGCGAATCAGCAGATGGGCGCCGACGGCGCGGATCGGCTCGATGTTCGGCTACGGCATGAGTTACGCCGCCGCATCGCTGTCCTGCACCATCGGCCCGTTTTTGGCGGTCACCGCAGTGAGTCTTCGCGGTGGTCCGCACGTCAGGAGTCTGTTGGTCTACTTCGCGTACGGCGCCGGCATGACGCTGATCATCGGAGTACTGGCAGTCGGGGTGGCGTTCGCCAATTCCGCGGTCGTTGACCGGGCGCGTCGAATCCTGCCGTATATCAGGGCAATCAGCGGCGCGCTGGTGGTGCTGATCGGCATGTATGTCGGCTATTACGGCCTTTACGAGGTGCGCCTGTTCAACGCGAACGGCAACCCGAACGACCCGGTGATCACGTCCGCGGGCCGGCTGCAGAGCGTAATCGTGATCTGGGTATACGAGCATGGCGCGCGCCCATGGTTGCTGGGGCTGGCCGTGCTCGTGCTCTGCGGTGTCGCGGCGGCTTGGCGCAAGTGGACGAGCGGCCCGTAGGCTTACTAGGGTGAGCCGGCGCACCCGCATGTCGCCAGTTGCTGCGGTCGTCCGGGGCGCGGTGGCCGGTGCGGTCGGCACCGCTGCGATGGATCTGCTGTGGTACGTCAGGTATCGGCGAGATGGGGGAGACAGCGGCTTCTTCGACTGGGAAACCTCGGCCGGCCTCAACAGCTGGGACAACGCGCCGGCCCCAGCCCAATTCGGGCGACGCGTCGTCGAGAAGATTTTCCTCCGCGAGTTGCCACCCGAGCGCGCCCGCCTCGTCAACAACGTTGTGCACTGGGCCACCGGAGCGGGATGGGGCGCCGCCTTCGGGTTGGTGGATGGTTCGTTGACCAGTCGTCACGTCTGGGACGGGCTGGTTTTCGGCGCCGGCGTGTGGCTGCAGTCCTACGTTGTCCTGGTTCCCGCCAAGCTGTATCGGCCGCCGTGGGAATACGACGCGAAAACGCTATGGCAGGACCTCAGCGCGCATCTCGTGTACGGCGTCAGCACGGCCACGGCAAGCCGCGTCCTGATGGCGGCCTGCTGAGGCTTGGACCATCGCGGCCACCACCTGACGGCCCAGCAGCCACACCCGGCACATCAGCACGGCCAAGGATCATGATGCGAGTCGAGAAACCGATAGCGTATGTGATAACGCTTTTTAACGCCCAGCATCAGAGCCCTCAGCACTCGGCATCGTTATTTCAGCGGACTTCCAAGGGTCGCTAGGGCAGTCCGCCGTCGGCACGGAGGATCGAACCGGTGGTGAAGCTGGCGGCGTCCGAGGCGAGAAACAGTGCGGCTCCGACGATCTCGGGCGGCTCACCGGCACGCTGAAGCGCCAGGTGGCCGAACGGGTTTCCGGTCGCCTGCTCCAGGTTCCAGGCCTTGCTGATGTCGGTGAGAAACGGTCCGGCCATCAACGTGTTGACGCGCACAGTCGGCCCGTAGGCCTTCGCGAACCCCTCGGTGAGTGCGTTGAGGCCGGCTTTCGCCGCGGCGTACGGAAGCATGTCGGGTCCCGGGCGGATGGATCCGCTGGAGCTGACGTTGACGATCGAGCCGCCACCGGCGGCGATCATCTTTTCGGCCACCAGCGCCGATAGCCGGAATGGACCTTTGAGGTTCAGGTTGACCACCGCGTCGAAGAGCTTCTCGGTCACCGACGTCAGCGAATCGTACGTGGGGGACATGCCGGCGTTGTTGACCAACGTGTCGACCTTGCCGAACCGGTCGTAGGCCGCCTGGACCAGGCCGTCGAGTTCATCCCATCGTCCCAGGTGCACCTGGTAGGGCATCGCGGCGCGGCCGGTATCCCGCTCGATCTCCTCGGCGGCGGCCACGCACGCGTCCAGTTTGCGGCTGGCGATGATCACGTCGGCGCCGCAGCGGGCGGCGGCGTACGCGATCTGGCGACCCAACCCGCGGCTGCCCCCGGTGATCAACACGACCCGGTCCGTCAGGTCGAACAACTCGTCGGCATAACCCATCTCAGGTGGCACTCCTCGACTCGCACTCGCCGGGCTCTATCGTGACACTGCCCGGCCGACGAAGGATCCGAACATGCAACTCCTGCTCATCCGGCACGCGCTGCCGATGCGCAGCGCCGCAGGCGAGGGGTCCGATCCGCAGCTGTCGGAAACAGGCTTCGAGCAGGCACGGCGGTTGCCGGATGCGCCGCAGCGCTATCCGATCGCGCGGGTGGTCAGCAGCCCTCAGCGGCGCGCGTGCCAGACCGCGGACCCGCTTGCCGGGGCGCTCGGATTGCCTGTCGACGTCGACGACCGGCTGGCCGAGTACGACCGCGACCACCCCGAGTATGTCCCCGTCGAGCACATCCGCGCGAGAATCCGCAGGAGTGGGCGCGGATGACCGAGGGTCGCCTGCCCACTGGGTGGACGAGCAGGCATTCCGCTCGCGGGTGGGGGCGGCTGTCACCGATGTGGTCACCTGTGCTGACCATGACGACACCGTGGCGCTGTTCAGCCACGGCGGGGTGATCAACCTCGTTCTGCACGAGATCCTCGGGACCGCGCGGCTGCTGTCGTTCCCGATTGACTACGCGTCGGTGACGCGGTTGCTGTATTCGCGCGCCGGGCGCGCGAGCGTCGTGGCCGTCAACGGCACCGAGCACGTGTGGGACCTGCTGGCGAGGAATTGGCCACGAGGGGCTATACAAGGTCGGTGACAATCGACAGCCTCGCCGGGCTGGACCTGGCTGCCCTGGACCGCCGCCTGCGCATGATCGGCGTCGACCGCAGCGGGGATCTGCGTGGTGAACTGATCGCGGGCGGCCGTTCCAACTTGACATTTCTTGTCAGCGATGACGCCTCCAGGTGGGTGTTGCGTCGCCCGCCGCTACACGGTTTGACCCCGTCGGCGCATGACGTCGCGCGTGAGTACCGCGTGGTGGCGGCGCTGGGTGACACCGCTGTCCCGGTCGCCAGGGCCGTCACGCTGTGCGAGGACGAATCGGTGCTGGGCGCACCGTTCGCAATGGTCGAGTATGTGCCCGGGCGCGTGGTCCGTGCGGCCGACGAGCTGGCGGCACTGGGTGACGGCGACGTCATCGAGGGCTGCATTGACGCGCTGATCAGGGTACTGGCCGACCTGCACAGCATCGAGCCGGCGGCGGTGGGCCTTGGCGACTTCGGCCGGCCGGACGGATATCTCGAACGGCAGGTCCGCCGCTGGGGCGGCCAGTGGGATCTGGTCAAGCCGGACGACGACCCGCATGACGCCGACGTTCGGCGACTGCGTTCCCTTCTGGCGCAAGCTGTTCCGCAGCAGAGTCGGACATCGATCGTGCACGGCGACTACCGGATCGACAACACGATCCTGGACGGCGACGACGCGTCGGTGGTACTGGCGGTGTTGGACTGGGAGATGTCGACGTTGGGTGATCCGCTCAGCGACGCCGCGCTGATGTGCGTCTATCGCGACCCGTCGATGGATCTCGTCATCGGGATGCCGGCGGCCTGGAGTTCACCGCTGGTGCCGACCGCCGACGAGCTGGCACAACGGTATTCGGCGATTTCCGGCCAGCCGCTGGCGCACTGGCCCTTCTACATGTCGCTGGCCTACTTCAAGCTGGCGATCATCGCGGCGGGCATCGACTTTCGCAGACGTATGGCGGGCGGCAGCGATGCGGTGGACTCCTCGGACCGTGTCGGCGAGACCATCGGACCACTGATCAGCGCAGGGCTGCGGGCGCTGACCGCGTCCTGAGCGCGATCACAGCATTTCGAGTGGCCGCGGTTGCGTCGGCGGCGGGAAGGCCCGATCGAGTGCGATCAGATCCTCGGGGTCGAGGTGGATGTCCCGCGCCGCGGCGTTCTGTCCGACGTGCTCAGGCGTCGCGGCACGCGGGATGGTGTTGACGCCGTCGTGGGACAGCGCCCAGGCCAGCGCGATCTGCGCCGGCGTCGCGTTGTGGCGCTGAGCAACCTGGTGCAACTCCGGGTGTCCCAGAAGGCGGCCCTGCTCGATGGGTGAGTAGGCCATGATCGGGATTCCGCTTGCGAACAGCGACGGCATCAGGTTGTATTCGGCACCGCGGCGCATCAGGTTGTAGAGGATCTGATCGGTCTGCACCTGCCGGCCACTAGGGAGGCCGGAGAGTTCGACCATGTCGCCGAGGTCGAAATTGCTCACGCCCCAATACCGGATCATGCCGGCCGACATCAGGTCCTCGAAGCCCTGGATCGTCTCGATCAACGGGATGCTGCCACGCCAGTGCAGCAGGTAGAGGTCGAGCTGATCGACGTTGAGCCGGCGCAGGCTGGCCTCGCAGGCCCGCACGGTCCCCAGCCGGCTCGCATGGTGCGGCAGGACCTTGCTCACGAGGAACACGTCGTCGCGACGCCCGGCGATCGCCTCGCCCACCAAGACTTCCGCGCCGCCGCTGGCATACATCTCCGCGGTGTCGACGACGGTCATGCCCAGGTCGAGTCCGAGGCGGATCGACGCGATCTCCTCGGCACGCCGCGCCGGGCGTTCGGCGAAATGCCAGGTTCCCTGACCCAGCGCCGCGATCCTCTCGCCGGAGGGGAGTACCACGGAGCGAACTGCTGTGGTCATCGGTCATGCCTTTCGACGCGTCGTGGCTTCGATCGCGACGATCCCAGCCGACCCCCGGGGTCTCCTCCGTCCACCGGCGCAGAACTTCCTGCCGATTGTGGGCCTTTCAGGACCTTTCAGGCCGAGCGTCTGGAGGCGACGTTTCACGGGGTCTGTTCACAGGGGCTCAGCCGAGCGAGCCGTCAGGTTCTTCTTCGCAGCCCGGCGCAGCTGGACAATCCGGGCGGTACCGGCCAGCACGGTGATCAGCGCACCGCCGACCGCGGCCAGCAGGAACGCGACGCCCAGCGGGGAGCTCCACCGCAAGCCGAGGAAGTGGATGGTGATGGAGCCGGTGTTCTGCGCGATGAACACCAGCAGCACGATCAGGATCAGCAGGCCAACCGCCAGAGACCACCACGCCGCGGCAGTCTTGGTGAATTTGACCGCTGACCCGGCCGGCGGACCGGGGACCGGCGGGGGGGTCGCGACGCCGGGCGGCGGCTCGGCGGGCACCCGCGACGTGGTGCGCGGCGCCTGATTGGGTGGCACACGCGGATCGGGCGGCACACGCGGATTGCTGGTCATGTCCTCATCTTTACCGCTGAGAGTCAAGTGTCAAACATCTTCGGGTTCGCTAGGGTCGCGGGATGGGCATCCGCGGGCGGGGCGTGGCGGTGCTCGCAGTGGTTCTTGCATTGACGGCAGCGGCGTGCGGAAGTTCCAACCCGCTCGGCGGCGGCGCGGCATCAGCTGATCTCAAGTCGATCGTCGTCGGGTCAGCTGACTTTCCGGAGTCGAAGATCATCGCCGAGATCTACGCGCAGTCACTGGAGGCCAACGGCTTCACGATCCGACGCCAGTTCGGTATCGGTAGCCGTGAAACCTATATCCCGGCGCTGAAGGACCACTCCATCGACCTGGTTCCCGACTACACCGGCAACCTGCTGCAGTACTTCGACCCGAAGAGCACGGTAACCACGGCGGATGCCGTCGAGTTGGCGCTGGTGCGGGTCTTTCCGGGCGACCTGTCGATCCTGACGCCCTCCCCGGCGAACGACACCGATACCGTCGCGGTCACCCAAGCCAGCGCGCAGAAATGGAATCTGAAGACCATCGGAGACCTCGCGGCGCATTCGCCGGAGGTGAAGTTCGGCGCCCCGTCGGAATTCCAGACCAGAGCCGAAGGTTTGCCGGGGCTCAAGGCGCGCTATGGCCTCGATATCGCACCGCAGAACTTCGTGGCGATCAGCGACGGCGGGGGACCTGCGACGGTGCGTGCGCTGACCGATGGGACCGTCACCGCCGCGGACATCTTCAGCACCTCGCCGGCGATTCCGCAGAACAAACTGGTGGTGCTCGAAGACCCGAAAAACAACTTCCTGGCCGCCAACGTGGTCCCGCTGGTGAGCTCGCAGAAGAAGTCCGATCAACTCAAAACCGTGCTCGATGCCGTTTCGGCCAGGCTGACCACGCAGGACCTCGTCGAGCTCAACACCGAGGTGACCGGGAACTCCGGGATCGACCCCGATCAAGGCGCCCGAAAATGGGTTCAGGCCAACGGGTTCAACAAGCAGATGGTGAAGTGAGCCGCCGGTGATCACGTTCGACCACGTCACCAAGCGGTATCCCGACGGCACCGTCGCGGTCGACGAACTGACACTGGAGATTCCATCAGGCACGCTCGCGGTGTTCGTCGGCCCGTCCGGGTGCGGCAAGACCACATCGATGCGGATGATCAACCGGATGATCCAACCCACGTCGGGCACCGTGACGGTTGACGGCGCCGACGTGGCCAAGATCGACCCGGTCAAGTTGCGCCTGGGCATGGGTTACGTGATCCAAAGCGCAGGGCTGATGCCGCACCAGCGGGTCATCGACAACGTCGCGACGGTCCCGGTGCTGAAAGGCGAGTCCCGAAGGACGGCCCGCAAAGCTGCCCTCGACGTGCTGGAACGCGTCGGGCTGGACCCCAAGCTGGCCACCCGCTATCCCGCGCAACTTTCCGGCGGCCAGCAGCAGCGGGTTGGTGTGGCCCGAGCGTTGGCCGCCGACCCGCCGATCCTGTTGATGGACGAGCCGTTCAGCGCCGTCGACCCGGTGGTGCGAGAGGAACTGCAGGCCGAAATGGCGCGGCTGCAAAGCGAACTGCACAAGACCATCGTGTTCGTGACCCACGACATCGATGAGGCTGTCAAGCTCGGCGACAAGGTCGCGGTGTTCGGGCGCGGCGGGGCGTTGCAGCAGTACGACGAGCCCGCGCGGCTGTTGTCCAACCCGGCCAACGACTTCGTCGCCGGGTTCATCGGGGCCGATCGCGGGTACCGCCGGCTGCAGTTCTTTCATGCCAGCGGGTTGCCAATCCACGAGATCTGCTGCGTGACCGAAGCGGAGGTGGACGCACTGAACCCCGCCGAGGGCGAATGGGTGCTGGTCTGCAGGCCCGATGGGTCACCGTTCGGCTGGATCGACGCGGCGGGGGTGCGGCGGCATCGCGAGCGAAGCACCCTCTACGACAGCGTCATCGCCGGCGGCTCGCTGTTTCACCCGGACGGGACGTTGCGTCAGGCGCTCGACGCGGTGCTCTCGTCGCCGTCGGGCGTCGGGGTGGCGGTCGACGACCACGGCAAGGTGATCGGCGGAGTGCGTGCGGCCGACGTACTAGCCGCACTCGAGGCGCAACAACGGGTGTGAGCCATGCGATACCTGCTCACCCACCTCGGCGATGCGTGGGCCCTGACGGTCATTCACCTGCGGCTGTCGCTGATCCCGGTGCTGGCCGGTCTGCTGATCGCGGTCCCGGTGGGTGCGCTGGTGCAGCCCACGACGGCGCTGCGCAGGCTGACGACCGTGACTGCGAGCGTCATCTTTACGATCCCGTCGCTGGCGTTGTTCGTCGTGCTGCCGCTGATCATCCCGACGCGGATCCTCGACGAGGCCAACGTGATCGTCGCGCTCACCCTGTACACGACCGCGCTGCTGGTGCGCGCCGTGCCCGAGGCGCTGGACGCGGTGCCGTTGCACGTGCGTGACGCCGCGACCGCGGTCGGCTATCGTCCGCTGACGCGTGTACTCAAAGTCGAGCTCCCGCTCTCGATTCCGGTGCTGGTGGCCAACCTGCGGGTGGTGGCCGTCACCAACATCTCGATGGTCTCGGTGGGTTCGGTCATCGGCATCGGCGGCCTGGGCACCTGGTTCACCGAGGGCTATCAAGCCGACAAGACCGACCAGATCGTCGCAGGCATCATCGCGATCTTCGTCCTCGCGACCG
Source organism: Mycobacterium sp. (assembly GCA_025965895.1). Lineage (GTDB taxonomy): Bacteria > Actinomycetota > Actinomycetes > Mycobacteriales > Mycobacteriaceae > Mycobacterium. The sequence goes on along the minus strand of JAOPWC010000028.1, from coordinate 47,681 downwards.
TCGTCGACACGCTGATCATGGTCGCGGGGCGGATGGCCACGCCGTGGGTGCGGGCGGGTCGCGTGAAGGCGGGTGCCCGATGAACTTCCTCCACCAGGCGCTGTCCTACATCTTCACGTCCTCGAACTGGGGCGGCAGAGCGGGCCTGGCGGCCAGGCTCGTCGAACACATGCAGTACACGGTGATCGCGGTGGCCGTCGCGGCGCTGATCGCCGTTCCGGTCGGGCTCGTGATCGGGCACACCGGCCGCGGCACATTCATCGTGGTTACCGGCGTCAACGCGCTGCGGGCGTTGCCGACGCTCGGTGTGCTGCTGCTCGGTGTGCTGCTGTGGGGCCTCGGACTGTTACCGCCGACCGTGGCGCTGATGCTGCTCGGCATTCCGCCACTGCTGGCGGGCACCTACGCGGGAGTCGCGAACGTGGACCCGGCCGTGGTCGACGCGGCACGGGCCATGGGCATGACGGAAAGCCACGTGCTGTTCCGAGTCGAAGTGCCGAACGCGCTGCCGCTGATGCTGGGCGGGTTGCGCACCGCCACCCTGCAGGTCGTTGCAACCGCGACGGTGGCCGCCTACGCCAGCCTGGGCGGACTCGGCCGGTATCTGATCGACGGGATCAAGGTGCGCCAGTTCTACATTGCACTGGTCGGAGCGTTGATGGTCACTGCGCTGGCACTGCTGCTCGACGGCTTGCTGGCGGTCACGGTGTGGGCATCGGTGCCCGGCACCGGAAGGCTGCGCCGGGTGCCTCAACCATTGGTCGACGACATTGCGGCGGTCGACACGCCGACGCGGTCTATCCGCACTTCTCTGAGAGGCGGCGCAGGGGGCGACCCGTCGCTTACGGTAGACGGGTGAGTACGACCCCTGAAGTGACTGAGAGCGCCTGGCCGGCGATTCTGACCTGGCGCGCGCACGATGTGCCCCGCATGGAATCAACGCGAGTGCAATTGTCCGGCAAGCGGATCAAGGCCCATGGCCGGATTGTGGCAGGCGCCACAAACATCCACCCCGCGTTCAGCGCGTCCTACGACCTGGTCACAGATGAGGCCGGTGCGACCACACGGTTGTCGCTGACCATGACGCTCGCCGAGCGGGATCGGCAGCTGTCGATCGCACGCGACGAGGAGAACATGTGGTCGGTGTCCAGTCATCAGGGCCAGTCGCGGGCCACGTTCAGCGGAGCTCTGGACGTTGACGTGGTGTTCAGTCCGTTCTTCAACGCGCTGCCCATCCGGCGCACGGGCATTTACACCACACATGACTCCGTGTCGGTGCCGGTGGTATACGTGACGCTGCCGGACCTTTCGGTGAACCCGGCTACGATCACCTACTCCAGCGGCTCTGACGGCATCAAGGTCCATTCGCCGGTGGCCGACACCACCGTGACCGTCGACCGGGACGGATTCATCCTCGAGTATCCGGGCCTGGCGGAACGGATCTGAGCACCCCGCCGGCACGGCCCTCCGCGGCGAGCTGTTCGCGCCAGTTGTCTTTGCCGATCGTGATACCGACGATGTCGTGGCGGGGAAAGCCGTCGTAGCGCGTCCGGGCGGCGTGGCCGTCGTCGACCAGCTCGGCCACCGAGGCATGTTCGGACAGCGTGGTCCTGGCGTGACGGAGCAGCTCGATGATGCGGTCCAGCAGGGGCAGCACCTGAGTGTCATTGGTCTCCAACATCGCGCGGACGAGCTCCGGCGTGGTGGCCGCGACCCGGGTGACGTCCCGGAACGAACCGGCGGCGAGCGCGAACGCCAATGGAACCTCGGCGGCAGCGACCGCGACAGCCTCGGCGACCAGATGGGGGAGGTGCGAGATGGCCGCGGCGGCGGCGTCGTGCTCGTCGGAGCGGGCCGGCACCACGACTCCGCCGCAGTCCAGCGCCAGCCGCGTGACCGTCATCCACACCTGCGGATCGACGTGGTCGTCGACGCTGACCACCCACGGCGAACCCACGAACAGTCGGGCGTTGCCGGCCGACCAGCCGGAGTGCGTGGTACCGGCCATCGGGTGACCTCCGACGAAATTGCGTAGCAGGCCAACCTTCTGGACTTCCTGTAGTACAGCGGTTTTCACGCTGGTCACGTCGGTGAGCGAGCAGTCAGGTGCCATGTCGCTTATGTAGTTCAGCATGATCGGCAGCGCCGGCGCGGGCACCGCCAGAACGACCAGAGCCTCGCGATCAGCGGCGAAGCCCAGTGCCTCGTCGAGGTGGGTGGTCGCGTCGAACCCGTCGAAGCGCGCGGCCTGCACGCCATCGACTGACCGGTTGTACCCGAAGACCTCGTGGCCGGCGGCGGCGGCGCCCCGCAGCACCGATCCGCCGATCAGTCCCAGACCGAGCACGCAAACGGGTGTCTTGGTCACGCGTCAAGGTTGGCATATTTACCCACGGCGCTCGCTGTCAGATAGTGGTCAAGGCGCCTTCTCGGGGACTACCGTATCGGCCCATGGGACCACAGCGGGCACCGGCTCAGGACCAGGGCGCGGACACCCCGGACGGCTTCGGTGTGGCAGTGGTCCGTGAGGAAGGCAAGTGGCTCTGTTCGCCGATGCGCGTCGGATCCCTGGCCAGCCTCACGGCTGCGGAGACAGAGCTGCGTGAATTGCGAAGTGCGGGAGCTGTTTTCGGGCTTCTTGACGTTGACGACGAGTTTTTCATCATCGTGCGCCCAGCGCCGTCCGGCACCCGACTGCTGTTGTCGGACGCCACCGCGGCCCTGGACTACGACATCGCTGCCGAGGCGCTGGACAAGCTCGACGCCGACATCGACTACGACGACCTCGACGGCGTCGAGCCGTTCGAGGAGGGCGACCTCGGGTTGCTTTCCGATGTCGGATTACCCGAGGCGGTGCTCGGGGTGATCTTGGCCGAGACGGATCTGTATGCCGATGAGCAGCTGGGCATGATCGCGGCGCGGATGGGCTTTGCCGACGAGTTGTCGGCGGTGCTCGACCGCCTCGATCGGTGATGGGAGACGACGACCTCATCCGTGTCGCGCTACAGGCCGCCGCCACCGCCGGTCCGCGCGACGTGCCGGTGGGCGCTGCCGTGTTCGCGCCGGACGGCACCGAGCTCGCCCGCGCGGTGAACCAGCGCGAGGCGCTGGGCGATCCGACCGCGCATGCCGAGATCCTTGCTCTGCGGGCGGCGGCGGAGGCGTTGGGGGATGGTTGGCGACTGGTCGGAACGACGCTGGCGGTCACGATCGAGCCGTGCACGATGTGCGCCGGCGCACTGGTGATGGCGCGGGTGAAGCGGCTGGTGTTCGGCGCTTGGGAGCCAAAAACGGGCGCTGTCGGCTCGCTGTGGGATGTGGTGCGCGACCGGCGGCTGACCCATCGTCCCGAGGTGCGCGGCGGGGTACTGGCGGACGACTGCGCAGCGCCGGTCGAGGAGTTTTTCGCCCGGCAGCGGCAATGAGCACTTTGTGCGACGAGCCGAGGGCACCGGTGGGGTGAACCCGTGCTGCCCGGTAAGCTGCTCCGCGGTGGCGTGTCCGAGCGGCCTAAGGAGCACGCCTCGAAAGCGTGTGACGGGTAACCCCCGTCCGAGGGTTCAAATCCCTCCGCCACCGCCCTTTCTGTCCGAGGGAAACCGCAGGTCGAGTGCCATTTCGATGTCCATCAACGGATATCGTCGGCCGCCGGTGAGCACATCTTGAGCACATTCGCCGGTAAGTACCGGCCGTGCAGCCAGACCGCCACCGCGTCCAGATCGTCGTCGAACAGGTCCGCATAGGTGTCGAGCGTGACCTTTGCCGACGTGTGCCCGAGCATGCGTTGCAGCGCCAGCACGTTCACCCCTGCCGAGATGGCCAGCGATGCGCACGTGTGGCGCAAATCGTGCGGGGTGATGGCGTGTGCCCCTGCCTTGCGCACCGCCGAGGCGAACCTACCGTCGGCCGACTTCGGCCGGGGTAGGTACTTGCCGTCAGGCCCGGCGAACACCAGCTCATCGGGTGACTTGCCCCGGCACTGCACCGACAGCTCGTCGAGCACGAAGCCGGGCACCGGCACAGAGCGCGCCTTGCGGCCCTTGGTCGGACCAACGGCGTGGTCTACGCCGAGCTGCACGGCGTTCTCCGACACCGACAGCCGACGACGCAGAAACTCGACATCACGCACTCGCAGGGCTACCGCTTCACCCCACCGCACACCGCAGTAGGCCAACGCCAGCACCAAAGCCCGATGCTGCCCGGCCCCAACCTAGCCCCGCCGCCCGGGGATACGGCCAAAACCACCGCCGCCTGCGCGCCAAGATCAAACCCACCGTCGACGCCGGCCGGGCCGTCTGCGCACTCTGCCGACAACCCATCACCCCCGGCGAACCATGGGACCTCGGGCACTCCGACCACCCACAAGCCAAAGCGCGCGGCCTCTACGCCGGGCCCGAACACCGCACATGCTCACGGGCCAAACGTCCCAGAGCCAACCCTGCACCCGCGAAGGCGTTGCAGTTCTTCGACACGGCTGCGAACAAGCACGCCAAACCCACCGGCAGCAACACTACGAAGGCCCCTGACCAGGGGCCTTTTTTCTGGGGCAACCGGTCGGTGGTCACTTCAGTTCCCGGCGATCTACCTAGTCGCGATTTGGCAGCAAACGAACTGATCACCGGATTTATGGCATATGGTGCACTTTTGTTGGGCTGTCATCGCAGTCAGCAAATTGCGTTTAAATCGGCTCTGAATTCGCCGAAAATGGCCGGAATTGGCCGAGAATGGTCGGAATCGCAACACTGTCGGTCCCGTACAAGCGATATGTCGTGCTCATCAGCCGCCACCCTCGCCACCCTGCCCGCTCGTCGCGTTGCCGCCGGGGTTAACCCGGTGCTTCAGCTGCTGCTGCTGCGTGCACTCATGCGACGTAGCGCTCCACGTGTTGTCCCACTGGCAGTAGGTCAGGTGGCCCGTGTCCGCTGACGCCGTGCCGTGCAAGCCGATGAGGCCGGCCATACCAATCGATACGGCCATGACCAGCTCGGCGCCGATCAACGTCGCGCGTCGCAGTGCGCGTTGCTTCATAGTGGTGGTTCCTAACTGTGCTAACTGTGCCATTATGCTGGATGGGTCCGCCGCTGCGGGCGGTTTCGGCGTTCGGCCGTTGTCGGGTGCTGGTTTTATGGGGGCGTGGGCGGCCACCTACGCCCCGTCGAATATGTGTTGTGTGTGGCGTCCGCCGCCGCCGCGTGCGATCAAATCACGGGGCTGCGGCGGAGGTCCGACGCGCACGAATTCCCCCCGATAACTTGATGCCGAAAAGTGGAAAAACAATGTCCAAGAAAACCGACGTTGACGCGCTCGCCGAATTGCCGGTCGCAGAAATCGACGAGCGCATCGCGCACTGTGAGCGGGTCGAAACACGCGCACAACGCGCAATGAGCGAGCCGCGCGACCTCACCGAGCGGGAAAACGACCTGTGCGCCGATGACAAGCTCGAGCTCGGCGCGCTGCGGGATGCGCTGCAGTTGCGCCGGCGCAACGCCGAGCACCGCGAGCGCATCGGGCAGGCGATCGGTCACGCCACCGAGACCCGTTCGCGCCCGACCGAGGCCCGAGCGCAGCTCGACCACTTCACCGAGATGCTCGCCGCGGGCCAGCCCGCGTCGAGATCGAGTGCAGGTCGGTGACGACCCTCGACAGCGGTGCCACCGCGGAGGCTGCTGTCTCGCAGGTCGGCCAGCCGCAATGGCCCGCGAACGGGCTCACTGTCAGCGGCCCGCTGTTTCGCGCGCTGGTCGCCAGCCCCGCGACGACCGAGGCGCAAACCAAACCGACGATGGCCGATCCGACGTTGGCGCAAGCCGAGCTGGCCGCGTTCGCCGTCACGGCCACCATCAGCGATCAGGCGATCCGTTTTGGCGTCGGCGCGCAGGCGGTGACGCCGCCACCGCCAAGTTTCTACGCCTGTTACCGCAGGTCAAGGACTTATTTCACGCCAGGTGGACACCCGTTTGGGCACAGAATGGGCACACTTGGAATCGAGTGCTGAAGCGACGGCATTGAGGCCGGTGTCGAACAAATCGGCGTAGGTGTCCAGCGTGACCTTGGCGGAGGTGTGCCCGAGCATCCGCGACAACGCCAACACGTTCACCCCGGAGCTGATCGCGATCGAGGCGCAGGAATGGCGGAGATCGCAAGGTGTGATCTTCTGCACCTTCGCCCGCTTCACCGCACCGGCGAACCATCCGCCGTCGGACTTCGGGCGCGGCAGATACGCGCCGTCACCGAACACGAGATCAGCCGTGCGACTGCCGGGGTCGCATCTCGGGTGGACGTGCCGCACACGCGACGCCACGTTATGTCGGCCGCCGACAGACCCGACCTGCTCCGCGCTGGACGCCGCCGCCCGGGTGCGCTGATTGGAACGAAGCGTGAGTAGTCGACTTAGCAGGGACTGGTGACGGTTATCGAGCCGTCGTCGTTCCAGGAGACACAGATTGATGGCATACCGGGTCCGCCGTCGAGAATCTCTATGTAAACCGGGTTCGCGCCGTCTGTGGCGTGTGTGTGTGGACGAAACATCAGCGTCGCGTCCGGGCCGAGCTCGTAACCCAGCTTCCTCGTCGCGATGAGGGCCACCTCTTCCAGCCTGACTTGAACTTCCTCGCGCAGGCGGATCAATCGCTGCGTGTCCTCCGAGTCGGTACCGAGGTCTATCTGCATTTGGCGCCTCCATTGTTGGCCGACATAACGAACGGCATCTGAAGCTAGCACCGAATCCGCAGTGCCGACACAGCAATCACACAGCAATCGGCCCGCGACCCCGAAGGGTGACGGGCCGAACCGGGCGGGACGTTGTTTACTTAGGCTCGGTGGCGTTTCCCACGATGCGGATGGCGTCGTCGAGGAGCCGGCGCAGTTCGACCGCCTCCTCGAGCCGCAGGTGAGCATCCGCGTCGTGGTCATGCCGCCGGCCGTCGATGTGGACCACGATTGCCGGCACGGCATACTCCTGCTTATCGAATACCACTCCCGGGCGTCCTTCGAATGGAGCGATTCCGAGTGGGTCAAGCTCGCTGACGCGAGCAAGGATCCCGACGACCTTCTCAAGTTCTTTGCCGGAGTGGAACCCATATCCTCCCGCTCATAGGCACTGGGGTGCCGGGTCGATTAGAGGGTCAACGCGCGAGCTGCTGGATGCGGAGCCGGTAGCGGGCCATCTCCTCCAGGCGGGCAGCGTGTTTATGTTCCTGGCTGCGCATCGGCGGGAGTTGCTTCCCGATGCGATGTTCACGGATTTGTTCCCGACGGGCCGGGGCGCGCCGGACGTTGCGTGTCCGTATCGGCGAATGCGGTCCCGCTCGGCATTGGATCATGCCGTCGGGCCGATGGAGGGCCGGTTGCAGGCCAGTTGCGACGTAGGCCACCCGACCAGATTGGATGTGTACGGCCCGGGGAAAATCCCTGGCACGTTGTTGTCCGGACATCGCTGACAGTACTGGTTCGGTTGTGAGCGACGGGTTTGCGCGTGGTCGGGTGCGTTTCTTGCCGTTGCCGTTGTGGGTGTCCTGCCGGCCCCCCGGGATCAGTTCACGGAGCAAGGTCGGGGTTGACGCGTCGCCGCCGGGCCTTGGTTGTGGAGTAGTCGATTACTCGTGCCCTCGCACAGGCCGCCTGTGATGATTCGGGTTGTCCGGGAACACACAGGTCCGCGTACCCCGGTGTCCGGAGCGGCAATTTTCCAACCCAGCGTAGTCGTCGAGCGGGCCAGCGGCATTGGCATGCCAATGCGGTTCAAAGGGGATCGACATGGAAACATCAGCACCGCCATCACTGCACCGATCGGCACGGACCCTCCTGCACGGCCTACTGGACCTTCGCCCCAGCGTTGGGCGCGAACGCACCGCGGTCCCGGCCCACGACGCCGTGGCTCGAGGGCTGGCTGCAGCAAAGGTGTACGACTTCGCGAGCGCCGACTATCCCGGCGCGGCGCAGTCACTGGCTTTCGACAGTGACGGCACCACCGCACTGGGCGGGTTCGTCGTCGATCCTGGCAGCGTGTCCGCGCCCACGACCGCGTTCACTGTCACGGGCGGGGTTTACCAAATTCTCAACGTGCCAGGCTCGACCACAAGCATCGCTACGGGCATCAACGAAACTGGTCTGATCGTCGGGGTGTACCAGGACCTGGCGAGCGTGCGGCACGGCTTTGCAGACAGTAGCGGCACCTTCACCAACGTGGATTTCCCCGGTGCCAGTGGGACTCAGGCCATCGGCGTCAACGACGCCGGAGACATCGTGGGCGACTACTTCGACGCCGCCAACGTCGCGCATGGGTTCCGCAGCAGCGGCGGCACCTTCACGGCCATCGATTTCCCCGGAGCCACCGGCACCGCGGCCGCCGGAATCAACGCCACCGGCGACATCGCCGGAGTGTTTGTCGATACAGCGGGATCACACGGGTTTCTGCTCCAGGGCGGCGTGTTCACCCCCATCAACTTCCCGCTCGCCACCAGCACGACCGCCTTCGGCATCAGCGACACCGGGGAGATCGCCGGCTTCTACAGCGACGCGGCCGGTAAAACTCACGGCTTCGTCTACGCCGACGGCGCTTTCAGCGCAGTGGACGTTGCAGGTGCCCGCGGCACCCAACTGACACGCATCAAGAACGGCGGACAGGTGACCGGCGCCTACACCGACGCCCTTGGCGAGCAACACGGGCTCACCGGCCAGTGAGCGAGTTCGAGCTACCGGGCTACGCGGCGGCGCGGAGGTGGGCATAGCCCACGAAGCTGGTGACGTCACGCTGCGCGCGCTGCAGCGCCAGGTCGTCCTGGGCACCTGCGCTGGCCGGAAGGGATGCCCGCGTTGACGGTTACCCGTTTTGACTGCGTTTGTAGGCGATGCCTGCGCTGGTAATGCCGCTCAGCGGCAGAATCTCGATGTCGCCGAAGCCGGCCTCTCGACACCACCCGGCGAAATCGCTGCCGGTGAAGTCGAAGGCGTCACCGAAGGCGAGCAGCAGCGACATCATCAGGCCGAACACGTTGTCGCGGCGGGCGTCGTCGATGAGGTGCTCGATGGCGATGAACGCCCCCCCGTCGGGCAGGGCGTCATAGGCCGCACTGATGAGCTGCTTTTTTCGGTCGAGATTCCAGTCGTGCAGGATGTGGGCCATGGTGATGACGTCGGCTTTCGGCAGCCGTCGGCGAAGAAGTCGCCCGAGGCGACGGTGATGCGGTCCCTTAGCCCGGCCGCAGCGATCGAGCGTTCGGCGATCGGCGCCACGACCGGCTGGTCGTAGGTCGTGCAGCGCAGCTGGGGGTAGCGACCGGCCAGGGTCGTACTGAGCTGACCGGTGGCCCCGCCTACGTCGCAGACTGTCGCGTAGCGACCGAAGTCGAACCGCTCCGCGAGGGTGTCGAAGTCGCCCCGCGATAGGCCCGACATCGCCTGCACGAACTGCTCAAGCTTAGCGGGGTCGCTGTACAGGTCCTCGAAGAACGGCTTGAGCTTGACTTCGTTTTGTGGCTGGCCCGTCTTGAGCGCCTCGGTCAGCTCACCCCAGACCCCGTAGAGCCGGGCGTTGCACATCTCGAGGAATCCCCCAACATAGCTGGGGCTGTGCTTGTCGAGGAACGCGGCCGCCTCGGCGCTGTTGCGATAGCGGCCGTCGGCTCCGTCCCCTTCGCGCTCCAGGAAGCCCAGCGCCACCAGCGCGTCGAGGAAGTCGTAGATCGCGCGCGGGTGCAGCGCGAGCCGTGCACCGACCTCCACGCCAGACATCGACTCGGCGCTCAGATGGCTGAACAGGTCGAGCTCGACAGCCGAGAGCAGTGTCTTCGACCGCCAAAACCCCGCGCCGACTTCCATGATGCGCGACGGATACAGCGCCGCAGTCCACAGGGTCGATGTGCTATTCCGGTTCTGTCCCATGGCGGCGAGGCTAAGCAGATCATCGGCCGCATTCCGCAGACGGTTCGTCAATCCGCGTTATTTGGCCAGGGATTCGCGCGACGTGCTCAGGCTGGGCCAGGACTTGGCCGCGTGGCGCGCCGCTGCGCGCTAACCGGTGGGCACTACCCCGGCTAGCCGCAGGCCACTGTTTGTGGTCAGCACCGACGACACGGGCGCACTGGAACAGCCATCATGGGATTAGTCAAAATCTGGAAGCAGTCCAGATGAGTCTCGCAACAAAGGAGTTCCAGACATGCGCATCACCTTCGGTTACATCGCACCGATGTTGGCGGCAGGAGCAGCTGCGGCGGCGATCGCCTCGGCACCCACGGCGCTGGCCGCTACCGTGTACAACGCCGCCTCAGTTCAGGGGAGCTGCGCCGGGGCAGCGTGCTACTCGCCGCGCCACTACCAAACGAACCCCGGGACCGTTACTTATTCCGCTCAATATCCCTCTCAGTATCCCTCTCAGACCCTCGGCTAACCCGGCCAGGTCGGCGGAAACCGCAGCTCCCCAACACCAGCACGCACTGTGGCGGTCACGGGAGGCCACGGCAGCTGAGACACTGCAGCGACAGCCCGTGTCGTAGGCATCCACAGCGATGACCTACCCACGGGCGCCGCTGAACCGATGAACGCGACAACGTCAATCGAACTGCTCCGCCCCACATCACCGAGTGCCTGCGGGAAACATCCGGCCCCGTTCGAGATCGTCGCGGTTCCAGCTGCCCAGATCGGCGGCGGCGTCGTAAGTGCTGTGAAGGAACTCGAGCAGCAGGGCGTCCGGATCGTCGGCTTCTCTCACGACGTTGTAGGGCAACGTGAACTCGCCCAATCCCGGATCGAACGCCGCAGCGGCCGGCATGACTCGGGCGGTTTGGTAGCCCGGCGGTTCGGGATAGGCGTACGAGTAGAACACACCCTCACCGTCGGGTCCGGGCCAATATCCGGCGCTGCTGACCTCGTGGGAGTAGGCCTCCAACATGACCTCGGGCCCAAGGTGGGGTGCACCGCCAGGATGGGGCGGTGCGCGTCGACCGGAGAACCGGGTGACGGCCAAATCCAGGGCTCCCCAGAAAAGGTGCACAAGGCTGACCTTTCCGACGAATCGAGACCGAAACTGCTCGAATACCCGGGTCGTCTGCACCAAGGCCAACCAGAACCGCCGCACCTGCACTCGGTCGTAGGCGACATGCTGCTGGTCGGAGTCGAACGGTACTGCGTCGACGACCTCGACCGGCATGGTCCAGATGTCAGTGAGCAGGTGCAGCTCATCGAGGACGCATTGTTTCGTGGTAGAAGCCGGCGATGGGACCGGGTTTCAGATCGATAGCTTGTCCGTCGCCGTCAGTGGTGGCCACGAGGAGCTGATGGTCGAGGAAATCGAAATCAATCTGAAAAGCCCGGTGCCCATACGGTCAGTCCGGTGGTGAGGCCGCGCGCGGACACGCGCAGGGTCACGTTCCACCAGTGATTTATCAGCCGCGTGTTCGCCAGGCGAATCTTCCCGACGATCTGCGTCATGAGCTGAAGGGTGTCGCGGGTTTCTGCCCATTGGGCTTCCGGCAATTGTGGCCATTCCGACGCCGCATCTGACATTGCGCCGCCCATCTTTCCCGACGGTTGGGGCACTGTGGACACGGCAGGGATCACCCGACGCGCTTGAGGAAGGTCAGGGCGGTGTCCGCGACTTCCTTCCAGCCGTGGTCGATGACCAAGGAGTGTCCGCGGTCCTTCATGTATTCGATCTCGGTGACGCCCGGGTTCTTCGACTGGATCTTGTAGCTGGCCTCGGTGATTGCCGGGGGCACGGTGTTGTCGCTGTCGCCGGCAATAATGAGTAGCGGGCCCCGGTGCGGATTCTTCGAATCGACCTGGGTCTCTCCACCGAAGGGGTTGAAGTTGGCGACCGCCGCCTGGAACAGCGGGGCGCCCGACGCGGGCACATGGAACGTGTCGTAGAGGTCGCGGGCTTCGGAGTCATCGAGGTTGTTGGCCCAGCCGTACTTGAACTGATCGAACGTCAACGCGATCGCCCTGCCGCGATTCAGCGGGTTCCCGAGCACCGGGGACGCGGACCTCAGTGACGAGATCGGCAGCGGCAGCACCCCTTTGAAGGGAGCGTTGTCGATCGCGACCGTGGCGACGGCCACGCCCTCGCCGGCGATCTTCTGAGCGATGAGCCCGCCGAACGAGTGACCGATCACCGCCGGCTGGTTCTGCAGTCGTGATATCGCCGCCAGGTAGTGGTCGGTCACGGCCTGAACCATCTTGTGCGCAAAGACCTCTGGGTGTGCCTTCGCGTCTTCGACGGTGCCCGGGTCGTCGGGCCAGCCGGGAGCCAATGTGATGTATCCGTTGGCTTCGAACAGGTCACGCCAGCGCTGCCAGCTGCTGGAGAGCAGCCACAACCCATGTACGAACACGACCGGCACCAGACCGGCTGCGTTCGCACGGTCGATCTCGGCCTTCTCCCAATCGGTGAGCGTGTTGGCCTCGTGTTTTCCGGTCATATGGCGGCCTTCCTGGTTGTTCACGATCGCCGCGACCGCAGCCGCGGGCTGCCGCTGAGGGCGGGTACGTCCCAACTTTCCACCGCCGTACGCGCGACCGCCTGAGAACAGACGAATCGGCGGCTCTCAACACCCCGACTCGAACAGCGGGATCCACTTCCCGGCGAACCAGAAGCCCCACTGCCGCCGACCCTGGTCGAATATCGGGTTTACCGTCTGATCCTGGTGGGAATGGAGGCGGAGCGGGAGCGTCGGGCGGAGCAACAGATGCAGCAATCCGAACAGGCGGCTGAGGAGCAGAACGAACAGGCCGAGCAACAAGCCCTGCAGGCTGAGCAACAGGCCAGTTTGACGAGCAGCAAGCCGGCCAGTAGTCGTCAACGGGCGGGAAGCCGGCGTCGCCTTGGCCGCAAACCGGCACGGTGCCGTCACGTTCGCGGCTCAACCCGTCCTGACCCGGGCATGAGCCTCGTTCTAGGGTCAGTAGACCAACGGACTCAGGCAATGGAGGACAGTTTGTATGCTCGACCGTCTTAGAGAGAGCGGACGGCAGAAGCTGCTGCGGGCGGTCGCCCAGGTGGTCGAGCCCCAGTTCGATCGCACGCACGAACGGCTACAGGCCCAACACGCCGAAAGTTTCGCTCGCGTCGACGCGCTGGCAAAGGCGATGGAAGAGCGGTTCAGGGCGATCGATGAGCGGTTCGCCGCGGTCCACGACCGCCTCGCCGAGATGGAGTTCCGCGCGCGCCGCGACGTCTGGTACGCGCTCGACGCCACGGCGGCCAGTGAGAGCGCGGCGTATGCGCTCGAACACTTCCCGACGGTGCCGTGGTTCTGGCATCCGCACGACACGCTGCGGTTCGCGCTCGGCGAAGTCAAGGCGCAAGGCCTGGCGCTGGAATTCGGCGTTGCGACGGGAACGACGCTCGCGATCATCGTCGACGCCTTGGCCGCCGACCACACCGTGGTCGGTTTCGACACCTTCACCGGCCTGCCCGAAACCTGGCGTACCGGCTTCCCCGCCGGGACATTCGCTCAACGCGAGCTTCCTGAAGTGCCAGGCGCTCAACTCGTGGCAGGCCCGTTCGAGGACACCCTGCCGGGCTTTCTCGACAGCACCGACGAACAGATCGCGCTCCTACACGTCGACGCCGACCTGTATTCCGCAGCCAAGACGGTGCTCGACCTGACCGGCGATCGTCTCGCGTCCGGCGCGGTGCTGGTGTTCGACGAGTTCTTCAACTTTCCCGGTTGGCAGCGGCATGAATTCCGGGCCTGGACCGAATTCATCGCACGGACGGGCCGCGGCTTCGACTACATGGGCTACACGGGCAACAACGAACAAGTCGTCATCCGTCTGCACTGACGCGGTAGGTCAGGCGCTCTCGAAAAGACGGGCCCAGTTCTGACGGCTGGTGAGGTCGGGAAACGCCTCCCGATAACGGCTTTGCACGGTCTGCGCTTCATTACGTAAGCGCCGCAATGCCTTCCGGCCCCGCTTAGACAGCTGCTTCAGCGCCCGCTTGTTGCGTCGCCGGATCCTGATGCCGGCCTGGGAAGCATCGGTGACCACAGCGTAGTCGAACAGCGCAACATGCCACCAGTACGAGTCGGCCGTCGGTATCGTTACCGGCCCCGGGATCGTACGGCCAAGCCATTGATACGCAAGCCGTTTCGCCAGCACCATGTTCATCCGGTCCTTGCGGGGCAGGTAACCGGCCGGGCGGATCGGCGGCGCCATGCAGGTCAGCTCGGCGGTCTTGACCGCCGGGTGCATGACGGTCTCGGGGTATTCCGCCCGCTCGGTGCGGATCCGCGTCAGCGCTGCGACACCACCGTCCTCGAGTATCGACGGGCCTTGCAGGAAATCCTCGACGCCACGAATGACCGTGTGCGCCAAGCCGTATTGCATCGAGGCCAGGTCCTCGGCGATCTCCCGGGCCAACATCTTGCTGGTGGCTGCCGGGTTCATCTCGCTGTGCAGCGCCGAAGTGATCAATGCGTTCCGGACGCTGAAGTAGCGGGTGAAGTCGTCGCGGTCCTTCCAGTGGAAATCGGCATGCCACACCCCGGCGTTGGGAAGGGTGACGGTCGGATAGCCGGACATCGAGGCCCTGAGCCCGTATTCGATGTCGTCCCACTGGAAGAACAGCGGAATCGGAAGATTGAGCTGCGAGATCACCTCGGCCGGGATCAGGCACGACCACCAGGCGTTGTAGAGCGCATCAACACGCTTGTTCTGCCTGTACTTGACCATGTCGGCGTTGTGAAGCGCGTTCACCGCCCACCGGCCCCCGCGCAGCTTCACCAGATCCAGCGTCTCCGCGCCGACCAGAAGGTACCGGGGATTCTTCAGGTAGAGCATCTGCGCGCCGACGAACGTCGGTGTAGGAGTGACATTCGCGAACGCGTTGAGGCGCAGCACCGTCTCGGGCTCGCAGAGGATGTCGTCGTCCATCAGGATCACGTTGGCGTGGTCGGTGATGCTCGACACCTCGTACAGCGCCCGGGTGAAGCCGCCGGCACCACCGAGGTTCGGCTGCCGCAGATAAACCAACTTGTCGCCCAGTTGCGCCGCGACCTCCGCGAACAGCGGGCGGCTCCCGACAGGGTCGGTGCCCTGGTCCACGATATAGATTGCGTCGATTCCTGCCAGCAGCCCCTTGTCACCCGCGAGCGCGGCGACAGTCTGCGCGCACTCGTCGGCGCGGTTGAACGTGCAGATCCCGATCGCCGCGGAGCGGATCGTCTCGGGCGCCGCAACAGTCCACTCGAGGCCGGTGATCGTCAGCGTGCCACCCAGCGCAGTGCATTCCATCCACAACGCGCCGCCGTCGAGGAACTCGTTGAGCTGGGTGGCGAGCACGGCCGTGCCGGCGCCGTCAACTTCGGTGCTCCCAATCGTCCGGTCGACGCCGTGCGCGTCGGAACCACGCAGCATCACGCGGGCGGGACCCGCGGCGTCGAACGCCAATTTCAGCTCCACCTGTGTAACGGAGGTCCATCGCTGGAAATAGCTGGCCGGGAAGCGGCCGAAATAGGTGTCGGTGTGCACCGTCGCGCCCTGCTCCAGACGCAGCGCGTGACGTTCCCGGGCAGCCCTGCCGCGCACGACGCGGGCATACATGTCGTCGGTGACCCGCGGACTCGGGCCGCTGAACAGCCCGCGCGCCACTACCAGCCGCTCCGGCGCCGGGTGATCCGTCAGCGCGCTTTTCAGCACTTCAGGGCTGGCCCGGCCGGGCGCGACCGGTCCGCGCTCGTTCATGGTGCTCCTCGTCTGGGAATGGCCTCCGGAGGAGACTAACAAGACCTGGCCGGTCGGACAGCCGACGACGCGGCGCTCAGACGGCCTCGGCGAGGGCCTGCAGCGTCTGCGCGGAGGTATAGGTGGGCCGCCAGCCCAGCTCCGACTTGGCCTTGCCGGTGTCCATGACCATCGATGTCCGCGCGGTGTGCAGCCACTCCAGGACGGACGGTACGAACGGCGCCTTCGCGATCACCGCCGATGCCGCGCTGGCTGCCTGCGCCGGTACCCGAACCGGGCGCCCGCCCAGCGCGGTGGCCACGTCCGACACGGTGACGACGCCGTCGCCTGCGATGTTGTAGGCGCCGGGCGGCGCGGGCGAGGTGGCGGCCAGCGCGATCGCTGAGGCGACGTCGTCGTGGTGGACAAGTTGCAGCGGATACCCCGGATCGGGCACGACCGGCTTGAGGATCGGCAGAGCGCGCGTGGCGACCCGCACCGGGGCGGGTAGCTGGTTCCACGGCATCGCGTCTGCAAGCGCCTTCGCGTCCGGGCCGGCGACGATGCACGGCCGAAGGATGAACACCTCCAGCGACGACCCGGCCGTTACCTCGGCCAGCACCGCCTCGCAGGCCGCCTTCTGTTCTGAGTAGTAGTGCTCAGCCGAGCCGCGCGGCGGCACATCTTCGGTCAGTGGCACGGGGTTATCCGAGTGGTAGCCGTACGCAGCGACCGACGAGGTGTAGACCAGCCGGCGCGGACGCTCTGCTGCCGCGGTGGCCTCGAACACGTTGCGGGTGCCGGCCAGATTGATGCGCGCGCTTTCCTCGCGCGAACCCATGATGATGAACGCGAGGTGCACCACCACGTCGGCGTCGGCGACCAGTGCATCCACCGCGTCGCGGTCGAGGATGTCGCCTTGCCGATACGTCGTCTTCGTCCACCCGTACGCCGACGGGTCAAACGGGCGGCGGGCCATGCCGATGATGCGTTCCACCGCGGGGTCCCGCTCCAACGCCGTGACTGCCGCGATTCCGATTTCGCCGGTCGGTCCCGTCACCGCAACGGTCAATCCCATGCCGACTATCCTTCCCTAGGCGGCACCGGGTCAGACCCAGAACGGCGAATCGTTGAACACCGCGCGTCACGGGGTTTACAAAGGGTCAGGACGCGAAACGGGGAGAACCATGGAGCTGATATCGCCCACCGACTTGATTTTTCTGTTGGGGGAATCGCGCGAGCACCCCATGCATGTCGGTGGCCTGCAGCTCTTCAATCCTCCTGATGACGCTGGACCGGAATTCCTGCGCGAGTCCTACGAGGCGATGCTTGAGTGCCGCGACGTGGCGCCGACCTTTCGCAAACACCCGGCTTTCTTCGGCGGAATCACCAACGTCGCATGGACCTTCGACACGGACATCGAACTCGACTACCACCTGCGCCGCTCGGCCCTGCCGTCGCCGGGACGGGTCCGCGACCTGCTCGATATGACGTCCCGGCTGCACAGCAGCCTGCTCGACCGGCACCGGCCGCTGTGGGAGTCGCATCTTGTCGAAGGCCTCAACGACGGACGGTTCGCGGTCTACGTGAAGTTTCACCACTCGCTGATCGACGGCGTCTCGGCGGTGCGAACGATGCAACGCGCACTCACGTCCGATCCGACGGACCGCGAGGTCCGGGTGCCGTGGAGCCCGCCCCCCCGCCGGCGTAGGAAGCCGTCGCCGTCCATATTCCAGACTCTGGGTGCGGCCGCGCAATCCGTTGCGGGGCTCGCCCCCTCGACGCTGTCACTGGCCCGCGCGGCGCTGCTCGAACAACAGCTCACTTTGCCGTTCCGGGCGCCCAAGACGATGTTCAATGTGCGCATCGGGGGAGCGCGGCGCATCGCGGCGCAGTCCTGGTCGCTGGAGCGCATCAAAAGTGTCAAGCACGCGACCGGGACCACCGTCAATGACGTCGTCCTCGCGATGTGCGCAGGAGCGTTGCGCGATTACCTGATCGAGGAGTCCGCGCTGCCCGAAACACCGCTGATCGCGATGGTTCCCGTCAACTTGCGTACCGAGAAGGACCCCGAGGGTGGGGGCAACATGGTCGGCACCTTCCTGTGCAATTTGGCCACTCACCTCGACGACCCGGTGAAGCGCCTCGAGGCCATCCACCAGTCGATGCACGACAACAAGGAGGTCTTCACGCAACTGCCCCGCGTGCAGCAACTGGCCCTGTCGGCGTTCGTCACTGGCGGCCTGGCCTTCGCGCTGATTCCGGGCTTCGTCGCCACTGCGCCCCCGCCGTTCAACATCGTCATTTCAAACGTGCCCGGCATGCGCGAACCGATGTATTTCCGCGGTTCGCGGCTCGACGGCAACTACCCGCTGTCAATCGCATTGGACGGTCAGGCGCTCAACATCACGATGGCCAACAACGTCGACAACCTGGACTTCGGGCTCGTCGGCTGCCGGCGAAGTGTGCCGCACCTGCAGCGTCTGCTCGGGCATCTCGAATCCGCGCTGAAGGACCTGGAACGCGCCGTGGGCGTGTGACGATATGCCCAAACGCAGCGCCGGCTTACTTCTGTACCGGATCCGCGACGGCGTTGTCGAAGTGTTGATCGGTCATCCCGGAGGGCCGTTCTGGGCGAGGAAAGACGATGGGGCGTGGTCGATCCCGAAGGGCGAGTACGCCGACGGTGAAGACCCGTGGCACGCCGCGCAGCGCGAGTTCGCTGAGGAGCTTGGGCTCCCGGCACCTGACGGCGAACGCCTCGAATTCGACCCGGTTCGTCAGCCGAGCGGAAAGGTATTGACGGCGTTCGCAATCCATGCAGACCTCGATGTCACGAATTCGCGCAGCAATACCTTCGAGATGGAATGGCCGAAGGGCTCGGGAAAAGTGGGTCAGTTCCCGGAGATTGACCGGGTCGACTGGTTCCCAGTAGCACAGGCCCGGGTGAAACTGCTGAAAGGGCATGTGCCCGTGCTCGATCGCCTGATGGCACATCCCGGCTTGGCAGGATTGCAGGAAGCGCAGGCATGACGACGGCGCCTGCCTTTGAGATGCGTTGTGCTAGGGGCAGGTCACATCGATCTCGAACGGCTTGTTCACCGGCTGCAATGGGTTGGACATGTCGACCCCGGTCGCGGTGCCCTTGATCTTGTAGGAGTTGCCCTCCTTCGTCGCCTCGGCATTGCCTTGGCCGGCCACGGCATCCGAGTAACCCAGCACGGCACCGCCGACATTGCCCAACCCGACCGAATGAACGACAGGGGGATCGGCATCGGTGATCACCGTGCCGACACCGGTCGTCGCGCCACCGATCCCGATGTTGACGTTGCCACCGGCTGAGACGCAGCTGACCTGGCCGTTGATGTTCTGATCCTGGCCGTCGATGGTGACTTTCGCGGTGCTGGCGCCGGTTGTGGCGCTGGCCGAGGCGGTTACAGCTGAGGATGAGCTCGACGAGCTCGATGCGCTCGTGCTCGACTTGTTGCTCGAACAACCGGCCAGCCCCGCGACCACAATCGCTGCGCCGGCGACGCCGACCAACATCCCACGCTTCACCACACTGCTCTCCTTTATTGTCGTGATCCGTCGACATCGGCAGACCATCCACAGAAGTATGGGGTGGGACCCACCGGCGGTCATGCTTTTGACGGAAAAATTTGCAGATGCACTAACTGGGCGTTTTCTGCCGTGCAGCCAACGTCTGCTTTGGCCGACGTCACGGGGGGAGTCAAGGCGCGGCGCCGGGATATCTTGGACGACATGCAGACGTTGCGCACACCCGACGAGCGGTTCGCTGATCTCCCTGACTTCCGCTATTTGCCACGGTATTGCGATGTTGATGACGACGAGGGTGGCCGGTTACGAATGGCCTGGGTGGAGGACGGCCCCGAGACGGCCGCTCCGATTCTGATGCTGCACGGCGAGCCGTCGTGGTCGTACCTGTACCGCCGGATGATTCCGATCCTCGCCGGTGGCGGCCATCGCGTGGTGTGCCCAGATCTGGTCGGGTTCGGCCGGTCTGACAAGCCGACCCGGCGCGAGGACCACAGCTACGCTCGCCATGTCGAGTGGGTCCGCGCGCTGGTATTCGACGCACTGGACCTGACTGAAGTGACGCTGGTCGGGCAAGACTGGGGCGGGCTGATCGGACTGCGGCTTGCCGCAGAGCATTCCGAGCGGTTCACGCGAATCGTCGTGGCCAACACCGGGTTGCCGACCGGCGACGTGCCCATGCCCGAGATCTGGTGGAAATTCCGCCAAGCCATCCAAGGTGCACCCGTCATCGACGTCGGGCGGTTCGTCAAAGGCGGCTGCCTGCGCCCGATGGCCGACGCAGTCCGCGCCGCCTACGACGCGCCATTCCCTGACGACACGTACTGCTCCGCGCCGCGCGCGATGCCTGGCCTGGTGCCGACGTCACCCGACGATCCCGCCTCACTCGCCAACCGGTCCGCCTGGGCCGCGCTCAAGGACAGCAGCACACCGATGCTGGTCGCGTTCAGCGACAGCGACCCCATCACCGGTGCGATGGGCCCGATCTTCCGGCGCGAGATGCGTGGGGCGCAGGGCCTTGCCCACCCTGTCATCCACGACGCCGGCCACTTCCTCCAAGAAGACGCCGGCGAAGAGCTCGCCCGGCACATCGCCGACTTCCTGGCGACATAGCACCGGCTACAGCGTCAGCAGTTGACCTTGATCGTGAACTGCTGGGGAATCTGATTCCTCGGCTTGTCGGCGGTGTAGCCGAGGGCGGTGCCGGTGATCGTGAAGGTGTCACCGGCGACGCGGGCGTTCGCGTTGCCCAGCGTTCCCTGCGCGAAGGTGCCGGAGAACCCGTTGACGTTCCGGATCTCGACCATCCTGGCCTTGACCTCGTCTCCGGTGTCCACGACCGCGGTGGTGCCGGAGCTCTTGTCACCGGTGTCGAAGGTGTGCGACCACCCCACCTGGGTGCACGACACCTGGTGCGTTGTCCCAGCGTCTTGTCCTTGGACGGCGACGTGGGCGGTCACCGGCGGCAGCGACCCCGGCGGCGGGGGCGGGAGCGGCGGGGTCGACGAGCATGCGGCAACAGCGGTGACAGCGAGGGTGGCTGCCGCCGCGGCGACGAATCGGTTCTCCACAAGCCCAGAATCTATCGACGCACGTGCCGGGGCACATCCGGAATCCCCGGATTGATTGAATACGTCGGTGGCAGGCGACGCGGAAAGCTCCTTCACCGTCGCCGCGCAACTGGCCGGCCGAGGTGGGCGCACCGGTGTCATCCACACCCCGCACGGCGACATCCGCACGCCGGCGTTCATCGCGGTCGCGACACAGGCGTCGGTGAAGGCCGTACTGCCTGAGACGATGAGAGCCCTTGGCGCGCAGGCAGTGCTGGGTAATGCCTACCACCTCTACCTGCAGCCGGGCGCCGACGTCGTCGGTGAGGGCGGTGGTCTGGCCGCGTTCATGAACTGGCATGGTCCGACGTTCACGGACAGCGGCGGCTTCCAGGTGCTTTCGCTCGGGGCCGGCTTCGGCAAGGTGCTGGCCATGGACGCCGATCGGGTGCAGGCCGACGACGTGATTGCCGCCGGCAAGGAGCGGTTGGCGCGCGTCGACGACGACGGGGTGACGTTCACGTCGCACCTGGACGGATCCACCCACCGGTTCACGCCCGAATTGTCGATGCGCATCCAGCACCAACTCGGCGCCGACATCATCTTCGCGTTCGACGAGCTGACCACACTGGTGAATACCCGCGCCTACCAGGAGGAGTCGGTACAGCGGACCCATCAGTGGGCGGTGCGGTGCCTGGCTGAGCACCGAAGACTTTCGGCGAGCCGTCCTGACAAGCCGGCTCAGGCGTTGTTCGGCGTCGTGCAGGGTGCGCAGTACGAAGACCTGCGGCGGGAGGCGGCGCGCGGCCTGAGCAGGATCGCCGACGAGCAGAACCGGGGCTTTGACGGCTATGGTATCGGCGGCGCGCTCGAGAAACAGAACCTCGCAACCATCGTCGGCTGGGTAATCGACGAACTGCCCGACGACAAGCCCCGCCATCTTCTCGGTATCGGCGAGCCCGACGATTTGTTCGCCGCGATCGAGGCCGGGGCCGACACGTTCGACTGCGTCTCCCCGTCGCGGGTGGCGCGCAACGGCGCGCTGTACTCGGCGACGGGGCGCTTCAACATCACCAACGCCCGCTACCGCCGCGACTTCGGGCCGATCGACCCGCAGTGCGACTGCTACACATGCGCGCACTACACGCGTGCCTACCTTCGGCACCTGTTCAAGAGCAAGGAGATCCTCGGAGCGACGCTGGCCACAATCCACAATCAGCGCTTCATCCTCCGGCTGGTCGACCAAATCCGCGACGCGATATCCGGGGATCGGTTCGACGACCTCCGCCAGGAGGTGCTGGGACGCTACTACCCGACACGAGCACAATGAACCCATGACGACGACATCCCGCTCCGGTCTGGCGGAATACCAGGCGCTGCTGCTGCAGTTGCTCGACCCCCTCAATCGAGCCGACCCGTACCCGATCTACCGACAGATCCGGGAGCGCGGGCCGCTGCTGATGCCGGAGGCCAGCCTCGCCGTGTTCTCGTCGTTCAGTGACTGCGACGAGGCGCTGCGCCACCCCGGCTCGGCCAGCGACCGGCTGAAGTCCACCGTCGCGCAACGTGCGATCGCCGCGGGCGACCAGCCGCGGCCGTTCGGGCCGCCGGGTTTCTTGTTCCTCGACCCGCCGGATCACACACGGCTGCGCAAGCTGGTCAGCAAGGCGTTCTCGCCGCGCGTCGTCAAGGCGCTGGAGCCCGACATCACCGTGCTGGTGAACGGGTTGCTCGACCGGATCGCCCGGCAGGGAAGGTTCGATGTGATCGCCGACCTGGCTTACCCGCTGCCGGTCGCGGTGATCTGCCGGCTGCTCGGTGTGCCGATGGAGGACGAACCGCAGTTCAGCCGCGCGTCGGCGTTGCTGGCGCAGGCGCTGGATCCGTTCATCACATTCACCGGCGAGCTCCCGGACGGCTTCGAACAACGGATGGAGGCCGGTCTGTGGTTACGCCACTACTTCCGGGAGCTGATCGAGCGGCGTCGCGGCACGCCCGGTGACGACCTGCTGTCCGGCCTGATCGAGGTCGAGGAGGCAGGTGACCAACTCACCGAGGACGAGATCATCGCGACCTGCAACCTGCTGCTGATCGCCGGGCATGAAACGACGGTGAACCTGATCGCCAACGCGATCCAGGCGATGCTGCGGCATCCATGGCAGTGGGCGGCGCTGGAGAACGACGCGGGACGTGCGTCGGCCGTTGCGGAGGAGACGCTGCGCTACGACCCGCCCGTGCAACTCGTGGGCCGAATCGCCGCCGACGACATGACCATAGGCGAGGTCACTGTGCCCAAGGGCGACACGATGATGCTGCTGCTGGGCGCGGCCCAACGCGATCCCGCCGCCAACCAGGATCCCGATCGGTTCGACCCGGACCGGGAAGTGCCGCGGCACATGGCATTCGGGCACGGTGCGCACTTCTGCCTCGGCGCTCCGCTGGCCAGACTCGAGGCGTCAGTGGCGTTGTCGGCGGTGACTGCGCGGTTCCCGCATGCGCGCCTCGACGGCGAGCCGGTCTACAAGCGAAACGTGACACTACGAGGCTTGGCGACGTTGGCGGTCAAGGTCTAACGCATGCGGATTCTGCTCATCGGCGCCGGCGGTGTGGGCTAGGCGTTCTGCTCGATCGCGGCGCGGCGCGACTTCTTCGATCAGGTCGTGGTCTGCTACTACGACGAAGCCCGTGCGAGACAGGCACCGGTGACGCCGATCTTCAACGGCGCGCTGGCCGGCGGGGCCGACTACCTGGACATGGCGATGAGCCTTTCGCGCGCAACCCAGAACATCCGTACCGCCTCCCCGGGGTGAAGCTTGGCGACCAGCAGTTCGCCGTCGAGGGCCAGTGGACAGCGGCGGGGCGCTTGGCGTTGGTCGGGATAGGCGTGGAGCCCGGCCTGTCCGACGTGTTCGTGCGCTACGCGGCCGACCACCTCTTCTCCGACATCGACGAACTCGGCACCCGCGACGGGTCGAACCTGATCGTTGAGGGTTACGACTTCGCGCTGTCGTTCTCGATCTGGACGACCATCGAGGAGTGCCTGAACCCGCCGGTCATCCGGGAGGCCTACTGCTGATGCCCCGCTGGGACAAGGCCAACCGGGTCACGTTCAAGTACGGCCTCGGGGCGGAGTTCATCGACGTGCTCAAGACGCTGCACAAGCTGGGCCTCGACCGCACCGAGAAGGTTAACGTCAGCGGCGTGAAGGTCAGCCCACGCGATGTCGTCGCCGCCTGCCTGCCGAACCCGGCGACGCTCGGCCCGAAGATGCGCGGCGGGACGTGCGCGGGGTTGTGGGTCACCGGCACTGGCACCGACGGCAACCGAGGTCGACGTATCTTTACCACGTCGTTGACAACGAGTGGTCGATGGCCGAGTATGGGCATCAATGTGTCGTCTGGCAGACCGCCGTGAATTCGGTTGTGGCGCTTGAGCTCTGGCCGGCGGAATTACGGAACGGCATGGGCGCGCTCGGCCCTGAGGCGTTCGACGCGGTGCCGTTCCTCGATCTGCTGGGCGCATACGGCTCACCCTGGGTCAAAAAGAATTGGCCGTCGAGCCATCGGGCGGATAGATCCACGGCTCGCGTGGCAGCCGCGCGGGGTCGAAATGCCGCAACAGTTCGTCAAGGTCGCGCGACGGCCACCCGAGCGATTCGGTGATCTGGGCGAACGCCCGATCCGGGCCGATCTCGGTCAGGGTGACGGCGCCGTCGCGCTTGGCCAGCCGCCTGCCGTCGGCGTTGAGCACCAACGGGACGTGCGCATACGCCGGCCGCGGGTAGCCGAGCACGTCGGCGAGATAGGCCTGCCGCGGCGAGGACGACAGCAGGTCTTCGCCACGGACCACCTGGTCGATGCCCTGCGTGGCGTCGTCGACCACCACCGCCAGGTTGTAGGCCGCCACGCCGTCGCCGCGCCGCACCACGAAGTCGTCGACCACGCCGGTGTAGTCGCCCTGCAGAAGATCGGTGATCGTGAGCGCGGTGATGTCGCCGCGCAGCCGTAGCGCCGGCGGCCGCCCCGTCGCCCGGCGCCGTTCGACGCGTTGCCCGTCGGTCAAATCGCGGCAGGTGCCGGGATACGCGCCCTGCGGCGCGTGCGGCGCACGAGGTGCCTGTTGAATGTCCCTTCTGCTGCAATAGCATTCGTACATCAGGCCTTGCTCGGCGAGGTGGGTGACGACGTCGTCATAGCGGCGCCGATGCGCGGACTGCGACTCGGGCCGCCCGTCCCACGTCAGGCCGAGCGCGGCCAGGTCTGCAAGTTGGCGCTCGCCGATATCGGAGTGGGTGCGCTCGTCGAGGTCCTCGAGGCGGAGCAGAAACCGCCGGCCCGTGGAGCGCGCGAACAGCCACGCCAGCACCGCCGTGCGAAGGTTACCGATGTGCAGGTCGGCCGACGGGCTCGGCGCGAAACGGCCCGCTCCGGTACTCATCGGCCCGAATGTAACGGAGCATGTTGCAGGATGGACGTGGCGGATCTTCCCGTCATGCCCCCGGTCGAACCGATGCTCGCGAAGGCTGTGTCGAAGACCCACCGGTCAACGAAGCGGCGGCGACGGCGACGGTTGCGGTCGCCGCTTCACCCTGCCACTTGATGACAAAACGTTTCCGATATCAGGTTCTCAAAGCGCGCGTCATTTTTCACGACCAACCGAACAGCTCCGCCCACCGCGATGGCCGGTGCCCGCACCGGGTGGGTGCGAAGGTCCTCAGTTCCGTCACAGTGAAAGCACGCGCAACGCCGAGCCCACCGCTGGGCAGGACTGACGTCCGGGGCCCCAGGGCAGCTCGCCAGATGATGCGGTGCCCGCTTTCATTTCAGCCCAGTGTCGCGATCACCTGAGGCAAGCTCGACTGTCGACCGAATACCCGGCGCCGCCGCGCAGACGGCGGCAACCGCGTTGACGGCGCGATTCGCGGTGTAACCGGGTGAGATCGCTGCCATCCGGTCCAGTGGAACCGGCATCCGGATTTCGATCTTAAGTGGCGCATCACCGTCGACCGAAACACGCCAGCCCGGTGTCGAGGAGCCCCCAGGCCGGCTCGAGATCGGTTGTGCAATACCAGTTTGCGCGGAAGGTGAGCTATGGGCGGCCTGACCGCATACCGGTGACGGTGATGCGTTGTGCGGCAACTGAACCCGTCTCCAGGGTGCCTGCGGCGATCTGCTCGCTGCTCTTGGCGGTGGCGAGTTCGCCGCGGGCCTCCAATGAGTCCAGGGGCAGGCCGACCGCGTCGGCGATCACGTGCAGCGACGGCCCGAAGCTCGACCGGAGGTAGTGGGCCCGGAATTCTTCGAAAGGCGCTGGGGTACGGCCGAATCCCATGAGACCGAACAGCATTTCGGGTGAATCGCGCTGGGACATTTCCGCGTACTCGTCGATGGTGAGACTGTTGAGCTGCCGTTGGATCGACGTGACGACCAGCGGGAAGGCTTCGGAGATGAAGCCGGGACTGCTGCCGGTGCTGTGGATGGACGCATCGCCGGTCTCGCAGGCCTCGTCGACGCGCGCCCTCACCGCGGGGTCCATGCCGGCCGGGTGATGGAACTGACCACAGGTGGTGACGACGTTCATGCCCGCCGCAAGCAGCGCGCACACATCGTCGAGGTTGGGGAACAGCGGCATGTAGAGCACGCAGTCAGCATCAGTGGCGACGATGTCGTCGATGCTCCCCGTCGTCGTCACGCCGACGGCAGCGAGTCCGCACAACTCGCCGGCGTCGCGGCCGAACTGCAGCTACATCCAAAAAGCAGCAAGGAGTCCGATCGACTACTGATGAAGCGGCCTGTCCGAACGGTGGCATGTATCCACGCCGTCCGTTTGCGCACATACAAGCACGGGGTGAGTGGCCCTCACCACGCTTGACCTCGGCCAAGGCCAGGAACGATGTCGCTAAGGCTGAAAGTCAGCGGGTGGTCAAGTTGCTCGTAGGTGCATGAGCGTGGGTCGCGGTCGGTGCGCCAGCGGTTGAACTGGGCGGTGTGGCGGAACCGTTCGCCTTCCATGTGGTCGTAGCGGACCTCGACCACCCGCTCGGGTCGCAGCGGCACGAACGAGAGGTCCTTGCCGGCGTTCCAGCGGGAGGTCTCGTTCTTGCGTGGTGTACGTTCACCGGCTTCGTGGGCAGCCCAGTCCCACGGGTGGCCATCGAAGCTGGTGACCAGCGGCTGCAGCTCAGTGAATAGCCGCCGCCGCTCCGCCATCGGGAAGGCGCCAATAACGCCGACCGAAGCGAGTCGGCCGTCGTCTTTGTACAGCCCGAGCAGTAGCGAGCCGATCGCCTCGACGTCGGACTTGTGTACTCGGTAGCCGGCGACCACGCAGTCAGCGGTCCGCTCGTGCTTGATCTTGAACATGACGCGCTTGTCCGGCTGATAGGTGATCGTCAGTGGCTTGGCGATCACTCCATCGAGGCCTGCTCCCTCGAACTCCTCGAACCATTGCTGCGCGGTCGCGAGATCGGTGGTGGCCGGCGTGACGTGGATCGAGGGGCCGGAGCCGGCCAACGCGTCGACGAGGGCAGCGCGGCGCTCGGTGAAGGGTCGCCCGGTGTAGTCGTCATCGTCGAGGGCGAGCAAGTCGAACGCGATGAAGGAAGCTGGCGTCTGCTCGGCGAGCATCCGCACCCGCGAATCAGCCGGGTGGATGCGCTGTTGCAGCGCCTCGAAGTCCAAGCCGTGGTCGGTGGCGATAACGATCTCACCGTCAATCACGCATCGTGCTGGCAACTCGGCCTTGGCCGCGGCGAGCAGTTCGGGAAAGTAACGGGTCATTGGCCGCTCGTTGCGGCTGCCCAGTTCGACCTGATCGAAGTCGCGGAAAAATATGGACCTGAATCCATCCCATTTCGGCTCATAGGACGCGCCGGGTGGGATAGACGGTACCGATTTGGCCAACATCGGTGAGACCGGCGGCATGACGGGTAGCTTCATCGCCTCATTCTTGCGTCTGGTCGGCGAACGGGTTCGTCCCCTGCTCAAGGCGGCGCTGTGCTCACCTTGTCGTGGGCGTAAGTGCTTCAGGCCCTCTTCGAGGGCGGCGACCTCCCAGCCACCCGCTGTCTTTGGCGTCGATGAGGCGTTGCTCGGCGTTCTCGGTCATCGCGTCGATGCGGCCGAGCTGAATTCTGCGGCTGATTTCAGCGGCGTAGTCGGTCCAGTCGCCTGCGGAGGCGCGTTGCCAGGCCACCGCGACGGTGATGTGGATGCCGAGCATGCGGGCGAGGACGGCGGGGGGCCATCCGGCCGGGAGCCGCTCGATGTGACGAGGCGATCTACCCGACCTTCCCCTGGAGAGCCGAATGGGTGAGCGGGCCGCATCGAACGTCGAACCGTTCGCGCACGGTGTCGAGGATCTGGCGTTGGCGTTCGCGATCGCGGCGGTGCGTCAGCATGAACCGCGCGGTACCCACCATCCGACGGGGCAACGGGTACCAGCGATCAAAGTCGAGTCCACACTCGAGGAACGCCCTGGCCGGAACGCTGTCGGCGATGAGGCTGAGGTTGTACTGGGCCAGCGTTAAGAGCGCATACGGGAACGCTTGAGCCGATTTCATCCGCATATCCTGCCCGTCGAATTCATACAGCGGGAGTTCCCTCAGCTTTCCCAGGAACAGCAGGTGCGTGAGGAAGTAGCCCATGAACGACGTCAAATGCAGTGTGGCAGAACGCAGCTGAATGGAGACCACTGCCCCAGTGGGAGACACGTACGGCTCGTAGGGATACTCGCGTTGCAGGGTATAGCCGGTGCAGTTCACTATCCAGCTGCCCGGTTCGATCGACTTGGTGGCCCCGCTACGAAAGACCAGCTCGGTCGAGCCGTTGCGGTCGACAGCATCGACGAAGTGATCCATGATCACGTCGTTGAGGCCGGCGGAGATCGTCTTGTTCTCGGATTCCGAGAGCACGCCCAGCAAGAAGTTCCCGGTTTCCGGGGTCAACCACGTGCCGTATGTTTCGCGATGCCAGTTCCAAACGTCTGACTCGTTGGTCCCGTCGAAACGACGGGTCACTTCTGGGCCGAGACTGCCCACCAGCCTGCCGCCCCACCATCTCCGGGCTCCGGTGGGGAAGAATTTGTCGCGGGTCGTGAAGAACGTTCCGGAACCCGCCACGAGGTTCACCGCACGGCCGGGGTATTGCGTGATCAGCGCGTGCGCGGTGTCCATCGCGGTCTTACCGCCACCGATGACCCAGACCGGCGTGTCGCTCGCCCGCATGTCGTCTCCACGCATGTCGCAGAAGTCTGGAGACACCGACTGGACACGCTTGCTGGACATCTCGAGCGGGTCGTTGGGCGTGACTCGGAAACCATAGGCCTTGATTAGTCGCTTCGCCCGGATCACCCTGAGCTGGCCATCCGAGGATCTGCAGCTAACCCGCACAATCTCGTCGGTCTCACTGTGAGACTCGAGAGTCCAGCCGAAGAGCTCATGGACCCGCACCCGCTCCTTTATGGCATTGAGGCAGTGTTCGAAGTGGTCGAGCACCTCGCCCTTTGTCGCCAAGTACGAGCGATCCTGGCCGAGAGTCCATTTGATGTTCCCGGCGGTGAATATGCCATGCGGCTGGTGCAATCGCACGTACGGGTACGTGTCGACCCACATGCCGCCGACGCGTTCCCGGCTGTCGACCAGGATGACTTTCTGATCGCGAGATAGGTAACGGCTGGCCACGAAGAGAGCATTGAGTCCGGCGAGGCCGGCTCCCACTATGCAGACGTCGCAGCTCTCTACCGCGACGTCTAGCGCTATGACAGCGGATGGTTGGACTGCGGACATCGGTGGGACCCTTCTTTTCAGCACGGCGACCCGCGGACCTGCACGCAGGACGACTTATTGTCTTCCGGTGCTGGAGTGCGGCGTAGAGTATTTGACTACTCGATCTCCTTGGTCTCGGGCTTCTTGCTCTCTAGGACCGCCCCACCTGAAAGCGGTCGTGAGTCAGAGATCGTCGTACGCAGCCCGTCGAGCGGCTTGGCTTATCGAAGTCCAGCTCGAACTAATCGAGGATGACGTCAGGTTCTAATCGCCCCATGCACCGGTCAGAACCCTGTGGCGCCCCACGTCGCTTCGAACCACCGAACCAAAGCCGCCCTTCAATGCAAGGATCATGTATCCAACCGGCGACCGATTCAAGGAACGCAGCCCAAGGGTGTCGAGCCGGTGACCGAAGAACATTGCGGTCGGCTGCTCAACAGGCGACCTGCGGAACTGCGCCCATCAGATGCAATTCCCGGAGAGTTGGTGTCGCCGCAGGTGGTGTCGAGGTTGAGGTGGCCGAGCAGCCCAGCGGCGATGTGCAGCGGCAGGCCGCCGTTGACGGCATCTGTCGCGAACAAACGGCGAAAATCGTGCGGCGTGAACCGCACTGGCTGACCGGCGTCGGCCAACTCCGCAGCGGACATGATCGGGCGACAGGACGTCCTGCCGGGTGCCGACCCGCCCATGCAAAGACCGGAACCACCGCAGCAGGTCGAACGCGTAGCTTCGAATCGTGAGCGGACTGCAATCCGACGCCGCCAGGTCCCGCAGGTACGACGACGCCGCGTGGTGCTCGACGTCGGGGAATATCACGCGCCAGACCAGCCCAGTGGACGAAGACTCGACTCGACCCAGTACGACCACGCCGCCATCCTCCTTCGGAGCTATTACCCGACCTGCGAGGCTCGGCGAAGTTCAGTCAACTAGTCGCGCGCTGGTGTTCCGCGACGGTGGCGAGGTCGTGTTGCAGTCACGCAACGGCAAGGAATTCGGCAGGTACTTCCCGGAGTTGATCGACGCGCTGCGCGACGAGATGGCGCCGCGGTGCGTGCTGGACGGCGAGGTCGTGGTTCCGCGTGAGATCGGCGGCCGCATCCGACTGGACCGGGAGTCACTGAGCCAGCGCATCCATCCGGCCACCAGCCGCGTGAAGATGCTCGCCGAGCAGCCGCCCGCGCATTTCATCGGCTTCGACGCGCTGGGCACCGGCACCTCGTCGCTGCTGCCCGAGCCGTTCCGCACGCGACGACAGGTGTTGTCTGACCTCGTCAACGAGAAGCAGAGGTGCCACGTCACGCGCACCATCGAGGACCCGAAGAAGGGCAGCGGTGGCTCACCAGGTTCGAGGGCGCGGGCATGGACGGAGTGACCGCCAAACGCCTCGACGGTCCGTATGTGCCGGGCAAGCGTGAGATGGCCAAGGCCAAGCACGCCCGCGACGCCGACTGCGTGGCGATCGGATACCGGATCCACAAGACCGGCGAGCGCGTCGGGTCGATCTTGCTCGGCCTCTACGACGGCGGCGAGCTGCACAGGGTGAGGGGCGCCGCGTCCTTCACGGCACAGGACCGGCTCAAGCTGCCGGCCGACCTGGAGCCGCTGCGAAAAGGGGACGACATCGTGTATGACGGAGAGCCCAGCCGATGGAACGCCGCGGCCGACAAGCGCTGGATCCCGGTACGGCCGGAGAAGCTCGCCGAGGTGGCCTACGACCAGATGGAAGGCCGGCGGTTTCGGCACACGGCGCACTTCGTGAGGTGGCGGCCCGACCGGGACCCGCGAAGCTGTACCTTCGAGCAGCTGGAGGTTGCGTTGAACTACGACCTGTACGACGTGGTGGAGTCCTGAAATGGCCAGTGCTGCTATGGAACTCGATGTCGACGGGATCACCGTCCGGCTCACCAACCCCGACAAGGTCTTCTACCCGAAGCTCGGCTCGAACGGCACGAAGGGCAAGTTGGTCGAGTACTACCTCGCCGTCGCGGGTGGACCGATGCTGGCATCGCTGCGCGATCGCCCGACCCATCTGCAGCGGTTTCCCGACGGCATCGACGGCGAGGAGATCTACCAGAAGCGGGTGCCGCAGCATCACCCCGACTACATCGAGACGTGCCGGATTACATTCCCGTCGGGGCGCACCGCCGACGCACTGAAGGTCACGCACCCGGCGGCGATTATCTGGGCCGCGCAGATGGGCGCGATCACCCTGCATCCGTGGCAGGTCCGCTGCCCTGACACGGAGCACCCCGACGAGTTGCGCATCGACCTGGACCCGCAGCCGGGCACGGGGTTCGAGGACGCCCGTGCCGTCGCCGTCGACGTGCTCAAGCCGGTGCTCGATGAGCTGGGCCTAGTAGGTTTCGCGAAGACGTCGGGCGGGCGCGGCGTGCACGTGTTTCTGCGCATCGACACGCGCTGGGATTTCGTCGAGGTGCGCCGCGCCGGGATCGCGCTGGCCCGCGAGGTCGAACGGCGCAACCCCGACGCCGTGACGACGTCGTGGTGGAAGGAGGAGCGCGGCAAGCGCATCTTCATCGACTTCAATCAGAACGCGCGCGATCGGACGATGGCCTCGGCGTATTCGGCGCGACGGACCGCGATCGCGACCGTGTCGACGCCGCTGACGTGGGACGAGCTGGCCGACGCCGACCCCGACGACTACACGATCGCAACGGTGCCCGATCTGCTCGCTCGCCGTGCTGATCCGTGGGCCGAGATGGACACGAAGGCGCAGTCCATCGCGGCGCTGCTGGAACTGGCCGCCGCCGACGCCGAGCGCGGGCTTGGCGACATGCCCTACCCGCCGAACTATCCGAAGATGCCGGGGGAGCCGAAGCGGGTGCAGCCGAGCCGGGATACGGATTTGACCAGGAGAAACAAGCGGACGGGACGGTGACGAGCGACTAGCACAACGCTCACTCCGGGTT
This sequence comes from Mycobacterium sp., assembly GCA_025965895.1. GTDB lineage: Bacteria > Actinomycetota > Actinomycetes > Mycobacteriales > Mycobacteriaceae > Mycobacterium. The sequence goes on along the minus strand of JAOPWC010000028.1, from coordinate 15,219 downwards.
GTGCGACCCTGCTCCTGGTTGACGGTGCAGCGGCCATCACCGCGACCGCCGCCCATGAGGGGGTCCTCCCGGTCGCGCAGGGCGGGGGTGACAGCTTCGTGATCGCGTTCGCTCGCGCGTCCGACGCGCTGGCGTGTGCCATGGAGTTGCAGCGAGCACCGCTGGCCCCGATCCGGTTGCGCATCGGGGTGCACACCGGTGAGGTGCCGCTGCGCGACGAGGGGAACTACGCCGGCCCGACCATCGACGGCAGGGGCGCGACTGCGCTATCTGCCCGCCGAGCGGGTGGTGTAGCTGTGCTACCCGACCTCCGCAACGAATTCCCGCCGCCACGCACAACTGATGCCTCAGCTCGTCGGTGAATGGGACGAGCCCCGGCTTACTCGAAAGAGCTTTACTTCACCCCTTATGCCTTTGAAGTGACGTGTGCCCGCGGGCGTCCATTCGAAGAATGCGGAACCGATAGCGTCGCGCGCCGACTCCGCGACCAGCACGGAACCGGGACGTGCCACGGCGGTAATGCGGCTGGCCACATTGACAGGTCTACCGAACCAGTCACCGGCACGGCTGACTGCCTCTCCCGCCGCAACGCCGGCCCGGAGTCGCGGCAAACCCTCCTCCACCGCAAGGCTCAGCAGGTCGAGAATCGCGCGCAGCAGCAAACCGGGTTCAGCACACACGAACATGACTGCGTCGCCGATCGCCTTAATGAACCGGACCGGACCAACCTCCACTTCGTGGGCAAGGCTGGCAATGTGGCTGGCCACCCGCTCAAGCTCCTCCGGGGGAAGCACCTCCCCCAAGCGGGTGAAGCCGGCCAGGTCGGCGAATGCCACCGCCACCATGCGAGCGCCGGGCAGTTTCCCGACGGAGAGCTCGGCGGCATTCACCCACTCCGTTTCGAACGTATGGCGTAGTTGCAGCATGAGCATGGCTTCAACCAACGGTCCGAGCTGCGGTGCCGCGAGCCGTGCAATTTCCTCAGCCGCCTCCGCCAACTCGGTCTCGCTGGCGCCCGGTTTAACCCAAGTCTTCAGTCCCGCCTCACGCATCGTGGCCGCAGTACGCCGAAGGCCATCGGCCAGCACCCGTAACACGGCAACCGCATCATCGGGCTCGGCACCAAAGTCGACGAGATATTTCGCACGCGCAGCGGTTTCCGCATCGGCTCTCAGTAGGACCGGGGCGTCGGGATTCTCTATTCGCGGCAGACCGGCCGCTCGTTGGAGACGCTGTAGCAGATCCAGTTCAATTCCGGTCGATTCGCAGATCTGGCGAGCTGAGACGTATGTGCCATCGTCACCCAAGACGCGGTACGAGGGCAGCAGCATAGGGGCCGCCCGCGACGCACGGATCTGCTCCATGCTGAACCCGCGATCGAGCAACCAGGTGATCAGCTCTGCGCGGTTTTGGCGCGCCTTCCCCTCGAGTCCGGAGAGCAGGCCCGACGCCTCGATGTCAACATCCCCCTTCACACGGCCAACGTACAACCACCGACGCCACTTATTCGGGCGCTACGCTCAAAGGCATCGATGTGATAGGTATGCGCCGCCATACCATCAGATTGCTGGCGAACCTCAGGACTTCCCCACCTAAGCACTTGCCCAGGTGCTTAGGAGACCGTCGTCATTATCAGCATGTCTATGTCGCCCGAGGGCCGCGACCTGATGATAATCACCAACGCCCAGCGTTCGCGCCACGACCGCCACCGGCGGGTAGAACCCAGTGCGGCAGCCCGCACTGGTGAACGTGACGATCTCCGAACCATGAACGGCCAGCCGTCTCAACCCGCGATGCTCATTTGGGCGGCGTTGTAGTAGGCGGCGAACCGGTCCGGCGCCACCGCAGGTGCAGCTGCAGACTCGCCTCGACCGCGTCCCGTCGGATAGGGCTGTCCGGTCGGCGTCAGCGGGACTCGTCCCCGATTCCGTCGTTGTCGTCGCCGTGGAATCCGTGTCGGTCGGGGGGGCCAATCGAGCTCAGTGCATAGAGTCACACCGAAGATCACGTGGCGCTGTCTTCGTCCACCAGGACCGTGGATTCGACCGATCACCCCTCCAACACACGCCGGCGCACGGTCTCGACGTCCGAGGGACGGAACGACTCGTCGGCTATCCACGGACCGGTGCCCTCCGTGAGGTCGATGATCCCGTCGTCCAGCCAGGTGTACTTGCCGTCGACCAGTGCTGCCGAGAGCTTCCTATCGGCGGCGTCGGTGTTGTCCCACAGAGCGTGAAACAGCGCGTCGACCCGGACACGTGCCTGGTGGCAGAAGTAGTCGGCGAGCTCGTGGGCCTCGGTGCCACGCGTGCCTCCCTGCTGCGTGCGGATCTGCTCGGCCTTCACGATCGCGGCCGACATGGCGAAGAGCTCCGCACCGATGTCCACGATCCGTCCGAGGAACGCCTGCTCGTACTCCAGTTTCGCCTGCCACCGTGACATCCCGTAGAACGTGGAGCGGGCCAGCTTGCGGGCGCTGCGGTCCACGTAGCGCAGGTGGGTGGCGAGGTCGCCGAACTCGGAGTAGCTGGTGGGGACGAGGCCCTTGCCCACGGCGAGCTGGGGCAGCCACTTCGCGTAGAACCCGGCGGCCTGCAGCCCCGCCTTGGCCTTGTCCTTGAGCTTGACCTCGGGGTCGATGATGTCGCCGGCGGCCTGCAGGTGAGCATCGGTGGCCTCGCGGGCGAGCAGCAGACGCATGATCTCCGTGGAACCCTCGAAGATCCGGTTGATGCGGGTGTCGCGCAGTTGCTGCTCGGCGGGGACGGCGCGCTCGCCGCGCGCCCGCAGCGACGGGGCGGTCTCGTAGCCGCGACCCCCGCGCACCTGGACGAGCTCGTCGGCGACCTGGTAGGCCATCTCGGTGGCGTACAGCTTGGCGATCGCCGATTCGATGCGGATGTCGTTGCGACCCTGGTCGGCCATGATCGCGGTGATCTCCTGCAGGGCGTCGAGCGCGAACGCCGTGGCTGCCATGAAGGCCAGCTTCTCGGCCACGGCGCCGTGCTTGCCGATCTGGCGCCCGAAAGACGTGCGCTGGGCCGCCCACTCTCGCGCGATCTTGGTGGACCACTTCGCACCGGCGGCGGACATCGCGGGGAGCGCGAGGCGCCCGGTGTTGAGGGTGCTGAGCGAGATCCGAAGGCCGTCGCCCTCCTTTCCGAGGAGGTTCTCCTTCGGGACCACGACGTCGAAGAACCGGGTCACGCCGTTCTCGATGCCGCGCAGCCCCATGAACGCGTTGCGGTTCTCCACGGTGATGCCGGGGGAGTCCATCTCGACGACGAAGGCGGAGATGCCGCCCTTTTGCCCCTCGCTCGCCGGCACCCGCGCCATGACGACCACCAGCTCGGCGATGACTCCGTTGGTCGTCCACAGCTTCAGGCCGTTCAGGACGTAGCCGGTCCCGTCGGCGGTCGGCACCGCTGTGCTCTTCATCCGGGCGGCGTCGGAGCCGAACCCGGGCTCAGTGAGCAGGAAGGCCGTGATGGCGCCCCTGGCGCAGCGCGGGAGGTACCTCTTCTTCTGCTCCTCGGTGCCGTAGTGCTTCACCGGCTGCGGGACCCCGATCGACTGGTGGGCCGACAGCAGCGCGCCGAGAGAGCCGTGCAGCTGCGTGAACAGCATAAGGGCGCGATTGTAGGTGTACTGGGACAGACCGAGGCCGCCGTACTCCTTGGGGATCTTCATCCCGAAGGCCCCCAGGTCCGCGAGCCCCTTGAGCACGCGGTCGGAGATGACGGAGGTCCGCTCGATCTCGAAGCCGACTTCACGCCACTCGGTCTCGCACAACGCCCGGACCTTCTCAACGAAGGCGTCGCCCTCGGCCCGGACCTCTGCGGGCTCCTCGGGGAAGGGCGAGATCAGGTCCAGGCGGAGCCGACCGAGGTACAGCTCCTTGCCGAACGACGGGAGGCTCCACTCGGTCTGGCGACCGGACTCGGCGATCTTGCGGGCCTCGAGCTCGGCCTGGCGGGTGGTGTCGTGCGCCATGACGGTTCTTCTCCTGACCTGGTTGCGCGGATCGCGCGACGGCGCGGTTACCCGTCAGTGTTACTCGCGAGTAACTCCGAGACAAGAGGCTTGAGGGCGCACGCCTTTATCGGGCGAGAATTCGCCCGATAACTGGCCGCACCGCGCTCAGCTCTGACCTGCAAAAGCACAGGTGAGCAGAGCGCTCAACGGTTCGACACTCCGAAGATGCCGGATGAGCCGAAGCGGGTGCAGCCGAGCCGGGACACGGATCTGAAAAGGAAGAACAGGCGCGAATGACCGCGTGGCTGGCTGCCCAACCTCAGCGAGCCGCCATGTTGGCAGATCGCCGCATATTGGCGGTGCTGCACGTCGTGGCCGCCCAGGTGGATGAGCGCGGATACCGGATCGTCTCGGGTTGCGTAGCTGCTTAGCCCCCCGGCCACCAACCACCGCCGTCCCTGCCGCGTGGAACAGGTGGCGGAGCCCGGGGCGGTAACCATGCCGGCGGTTCTGGTGCTTGCCGGGGAGCCCACGGAACAATCGGCGGTCGCGGCGGAGCGCCCGGTTGCTGAGGCCCTAGAGGTATCCGGAACGGTCCTATTCGCAGCGTCGGCGGCCCCCAAGGAAAGGTGAGCGGGGGTGCCTGCGGGGCAGGAGGGACAGGGGCGGCCGCCACTGGCGGCGGCAATGCATCCGGCGGCGGCGGCGCGGCAACAGGAGCCGGTACCGGAGGGGTTTCCGCCGGCGGCGGCGGCGCGGCAACAGGAGCCGGTACTGCAGGGAGTTCCGCCGGCGGGGGTTCGACGGCTGCGGGGGCCGCTTCGAACGGCTTCTCGACCGCAGCCTGCGTTGGTTCGGTGACGACGCGTGACGGCGCCAGCTGCTGTACCCCGGGTGCTCCGGCGCCGGCCTTGGGGGCGGGCGTATGCACGGGCGCCACGACCGGAAGCTGTGGCGCGACCGCGGCTGCCGCCGGACTCGCCGGCAGAGGCTGCGGTTGCTCTAGCTGTGCTTGCGGAACCGATGGAGGACTATGGACCGCGCTCGGACTCTGGACTTGAGGTGGCGTTTGCACCACTACGTTTGGTGCTGCGGCTTTTTCAGCGCCGGGCAGGCCCTGAGTGGCAGTGGGGCGGATGCTGACGGCCAACGACATGACCAGCGCGACAACACCTAACACAAACATTGCCCCCACGAAGCTGCCGGCCGGAATGAGCACCTCACGGCCAGTCTGGGGAACTAGGCAGTCGAGGTCTTCTTCGCCTTCTATCTCCAGGGGCGGAGACACCTCCGTGTCGGCATCGGACAGGTTCAGTCGAGAGTCGTCGGGATCCTGCGCGTAAGCCAGGCCAACGGTAGGTGCCTCAAGGCCGGTCGTATTCGCCGCAGCCAACGCCGCGCCACGAGCGACAGCCAAATCAGGTTCTTCAGGCACGACAACGGGCAGCGCTAGCAGGCATTCCAGGCTCGACTTGACTGAACACACCTCAGCGTCAGAACCCACGATGAATACGCCCTGCGGGTGAGGTTCGTTCGTTCTCAGGTTTGTGACGATTTCCGGCAGCACGTCGGCGAGTCCTGCGCTGCCGATGCCGCGGGTGAACACCTCAGCAATTGACCCGTCGGCGCAGTCAACGCTAAACAGAGTCGCGGTGTCGTACTTCATGAGAAGCACCGCCGTGGTGTCGTAACCCAACGCGCGGCCGACGCTCTGTGCCAGCGCACCGGCGGCGCTTTGCTCTGACATCAGCAACACATTGTCGAGATCGCGTGCGATCATGCTGTCGCGCAATAGATTCTGCTGAGGCTCGTCGACCCAGGTCACACCACTGGCGACCAGGTGGTGGCCGCATGAAAACGCACTTTGCTGAGTTGCGAGGATTGCGTTGCTGACTTGCTCACACGGGCTCGGCTTCGGGACGTCCTCTGCCGCGATGGTATCGAAGACCTCGCTTTCGACGGTGACGCCGTCCGCCCTCTCACCCTCTACCAGCACCATGCGGACCGTGGTGGCTGTCATTGACACACCCAGCACAATGTCCATCAGCCCTCCCTTCAAGAAATTCGCTATGCAGCTTTCCCTCTTCGGAGGCGCTAATTACGGTACTCGTCGGAACTCGTGTGCGCCAACAAATTGATTTGACTTATCTGGACGGTCGGGCCGGCCAAATCGGTTCCGGGCGTAGGCATTTAGTTGAAACGAAAACCACGCGTGGTGTTCGCCGGTTTCACTAGCCAGGGCGGTCCCGGCGTCAGCCTCGGCATCATTCGTCGTATGCCATACCTGCGTTATGGCTCTCATGGTCTGGATCGCAGATGAGGATCCGGAGGAATGGACGCCGATATCGACGAGTATCGGGAGGGCCGGTGTGGTCGCGCCTCATTACGTCGGGAGTCCGCGAAAAGCCAACTGCTGATTAAGGCTATCGATTCCGCGTGTCAGATACAGTCTCTTGATCCGGCGCTGTCGGCCCTGTCGAATGCGGATCGCCGACCCGTTCTACACAGCTAGGTGGTATGCACGAATTTCGAGTTGGCTTCAAGATCAAATCGTCAACGCTCGGCATTCCGCCGTCGCGTTAGTCGGGGCGAGACTGACGCGATTTGCCGACGGTGCCACCTATTCTAGGTCTGCGGTCATCTAAACTAGGTGTGTTTCCAGCGGTCGATCGCAACACCGGGATATGCCGGGTGCCGTCAAGTTCGCGCCGAAGATCGACGCGCAGCTTGAATCGCGGACGGTGTTCAGACATCTTGCCGGCGCCAATCGGTTCGCGCGGTCGCGCCTGGGCGTCGGGGTGACTGACACCGGCCGAGGCAATCCGGCAGCCACCGCGTAACACGCCGCAGCACACCATCTAGTCGGCGAACCTGGATTGCGCACACCAGCCGCGGACGCTGGGAGCAGCGGGACGATACGCCGACGCCTGGTTCCCGTCCTGTGCGGCCTAAAGACTATGTCGGCAGCCTAGAGGCGCTGCGTACCGCGGCGTCCGACCCCCCAGCGGAACCCCATGTCCATCTATGTAAATCTGAAGTGCCGGGGCTCGCCTCCAAGCTGGAGGTAGCCTGCCGGTCCTACGGCTGTTCAGAGCAGCGCTGAGTTCAGCATCAAACCTGCGGCGAAAACTCGCTCGATAAACTGCCGCACTGCGCACAGAGTCCACCTGCATATCCACAGGTCAGCACAGTGCTCAACGGTCCGACACTCCGAGATGCCGGGGGAGCCGAAGCGGGTGCAGCCGAGCCGGGATCCCGCTTTGAAGAGGGAAGACAAGTCGGGAAGTTCGGCGGCCATTAGCATGGGCCGGGTCGCCCGTACCTGGATGAGACGTTCGCGGAGCGACGGACGACTTCGCCGCGACGGTCAGGCCCGTGTTGGGCATTCGCTCCGGCTTACGACCAGCCGCTGTTCATCGTGGCAAGGCGGCGTCTATGTCGACGTTCCATTGCCGTTGACTCAGAGGCTCGTCGACGATTTGTTCGGTAACAGCAAGGCCTCGCGTTCGTCATCTATCCCGGCTTCCACCATGGCGCGATGCTGGTACGGTGCGGTCGACGCGATTCCCTTCTTCGCCGGCAGCACGGCCGGATCGGCGGTCAAGGCTCGCGCTGGGGCATCACGGCTACGGTTCTTCTAGCAGCCGCAGTGGGTGCATGCCGTCGACCGCACCGACGAACGGCGGGTGGACGCTGTAGCCCAGCATGCGGCGAATGTCATCGGAGACGATTCGAGCGATGGCGCGCGGCACCGACAGGGTGAAGGCCTCCATCGGTCGCAGCCACGGTTCGCAGTATTGGGCGGTGACGGCAAGCCGCCCACGCGTGGTGGTGTTGGCGCCTCCCCCATGCCAAAGGGTTCCCACGAAGAAAACGCACGAGCCGGCGGGCATGACGACAGGCAGCGCGTGATCGTCTGAGGCCGGCCGACGCTTGCCCCAGCGGTGGCTACCAGGTAGGACCACCGTGGCGCCGTTGTCGGCGGTAAAGTCGTCGATCGCCCAGATCGTCGCGGCCGCCAAGGGCGCCCGGGGCCGTGGAATCGGGTAGAACCCATCGTCATGGTGAGCCAGCTGCCCGGACTCTCCAGGCTGAATATCGATGACCTGCAATGCCGAAAGTAGGTAGTTGGGCATTAGCAGCCGATCCAGTACCGCCAGCACCCGTGCATGATCGACAATCCGGTCGCACACGCGCGTCCTGCTCAGCACGCTGTAGATGCGCCGGGTGCGCCGCCCCTCGAAGGAGTTGCGCCCAGTGTTAGTCAGCCAGGGGCCGACGACGTCACGGATGTGCTCGCACTCCTCCGGGCTGAGCAGGTTCTCCCAGATGACGTAGCCGTCGCGGTCGAGGGCCGCCAAGTCGGCGTTGACGAACGCGGGGTCGACCGAGGCGCCGCTGCTCGGTGTCCACTTGTAGCGGCGCGCCAGATCGCCCTTGAGGTCGTTCAGCGTTGTGACGGACTCGTCGTCGATGCTCATCTGTACTCGTCCTTTCCCGCCGGCACACAGACGGCGCCGGCGACGAATAACCACACCTGGCCCGCGACCTCCTCGGCTGCGGGTCGCGGCGTTGTCCTCACTGCGTTGTCCTCACTGCGAGGTCCTCACTGCGAGCGAACTCATTGCGTTCCCACCGAAGAGGGTGGCGGCCGCGAGTAGACGCGCATCATCGCGGCGTGGCCCCAGCCGACAGTAGAAGTCTTCGACCAGAGCGACCGGCAGCCCGGCACGAGTGCCAAAGTGGCGGTAAGGCAAACCAGAGCTGACCCCTGCACGCCGCGCCACGGCTGCCACCTCGACCTCAGCGGTTTCGGACCACTCCGAAACGGAGGCATCCAGAACCGAGCTCTGCGTCGCGACCGTCGTGCGGCCGTCTTCGCCGCCATGAAACATACTAAGCTGAGCTCAACTCAATCCACACCGAATCGGCGGACACGGCGGCCAGCACGAGACGTAATGCGCGTTTCACTGTTGAGTTCGCCCGCTAGATTACGAACCGTGCAACTCGCCATGCCTGATCCCTGCGACAACGGCTAGGGTCAAAGCGCGTCTGTCTCAAAAAGGGCGAATATTCGCGCGACAACCTGCCACACAACGTCGCGGTCGACCTGCGTATCCGCCGGTCAGCATGGCGTTCAACCATGTGGCACTCCGAAGATGCCGCGGGAGCCGAAGCGGGTGCAGCCCAGCCGGATACTGATCTGAAGGGATCGGTCCTGCCGAAGGAGATCGATAGATTCGCCGGCTTCAGTTCCCGGTACGGTCAACCCGAGAGTCGAAGTCGCTGTTGAAGGGACAATCGCCGGTGATTGTGTAGTGGCCGTGTCCGGTAAGCAGGGTGATCGGATCCTGCGGCGGCTGGGGCACTGGGTATTCCAGGCTTATTTCGCGGTGGGCGCGACCGCCGGTCTTGCAGTTGGAGTCGAGTGACGTGGTCGTCAAGACCCACTGGCCCTGTGAGAAGACCAAAGTCTTGATGTCGTCCGGGTTTAGCCAGAAGCTGAGGCAGCGCTCGCCCGTGCGAAGGCAATACGTCTGAATGTCGAAGTTCGCCTCGGCGCTGCGAGCGTCCGCGTATGTGTCTGTCTCCTGGTACCGGCCGTGCAGCGCCCGGCCGGGCGACGCCACGCGGGCCGGCTGTGCTTTGGGGTCGGCGATTGGCACATTGCGTTGAACGTCTCCGGTGCGGGTGAAGGTCACCTGTTGGTTGCGGGCACAGCTGGTCGTCGATCGAACAGTGAATTCGCCCTCGAGCGTTCCGTCGGGTCGTGTCTGTAAGGACATCGTCTCCCAGAATTCGCTCGGGGTGTTCTGACATGTCCCTGGTATGGCGCTGACCGCCACCCAGCGTGCGCCAATCTTGTCGAGCACCAATGTCGGTGTCGTGGACTGAGATCCGCTGACCTTCGATGCGGTCGCCACGCATTCACCGGCACGGCATGCGGATTCGATCGCCCATGTCTCAGGTCCGCCCGGCGCGTTGTCGTATGGCTGGCCGTTAGGTTGCGTCGCCGCGCTGAAATCAACGGCAAATGTGCCGTCGAGGGGCCCATTCTGGCCCGGATGGTGTTCCTTTCCCATTAGCACGACGAGGATTGTGGTGATACCGGCGACTATCAGGATGACGGCGATTGGGATCACTACCGCCTTGCGTCGCCACCATGGCCAGGGCGGCGGAGCGGTACCTGGCAATCGGTCGGGGGTGCCGCGGTCTGGCGGCTGCAGCGCCCGAGGCCGGTCGTCGGGCACGCGAGCCTGCGTGGGCGCCCACGGCTCGGGAACGTCCTCGGGCACGCGAGCCTGCGTGGGCGCCGAGGCCTCTTCAACGTCCTCGGGCGTGCCAGCTTGCGTGGGCGCCCAGGCCGATACGCCGGCGGCTGTGTGCTGAGGATCAGCCGGTGACAGTGGCTTTGGGATGGGAGTGCTAATCGCCGCTCGGGCCGCTCGGGCCAACTCGGTGGTGGTGCCATAGCGCCGGTCGGGGTCCTTGGCCATGCCCACGGCGATCACCGCATCCAGTTGCGGTGACACCCCCGGCCGGGTAATCGAGGGCCGCGGCGGCGGAGTCGTCAGGTGACTGGCGATCTGCTGCTCCACACTCTCACCGGGAAACGGCCGGCTGGAGGTAAGACACTCATACAACACACAGGCCAGCGCATAGATGTCGGATCGGGTATCAGTGCGCCCATCGGTAAACCGCTCTGGAGCCATATACGGCCAGGTGCCGACCACGCTGCCGGTACCGGTTAACCCAGTCTCGCCGGCTCCGCGGGCGATCCCGAAGTCGATCAGATAAGCGAAATCATCCTCAGCGAGCAGAATGTTGGAGGGTTTGACATCGCGATGCACCAGCCCGACCCGATGCGCAGCATTCAACGCCGAGGCAATCTGCTCGACAGTCTTCACAGCCCGCGCGGGATCGAGCGGGCCGTGGGCTAAGACGTGCTCTAGGTCTTGCCCCTCGATCAGGCGCATGTCCACATAAAGCCGACCCTCGATCTCCCCGAAGTTGTGGATCGGCACTACGTGGGGGTCACTTAGCCGCGCCGCGGCATAGGCCTCGCGTCGGAACCGCTGCTCAAACACCGGATCGGCGGCCAGCTGCGCCGGCAACACCTTCACGGCCACTACACGCTGGGTGGCCGTGTCAAACGCCTTCCAGACCTCGCCCATGCCGCCGCGGCCCAATAGCTCGATGAATCGGTACCGGCCGAACGGCGTTCCCTCCACTATGCCTCCCGCCCACAGCGGCAAACCAGCAGGTTCACAGCCATCACCATAAGCTGCCGCGCTGCCGTGCGTTTCCTATTGCAAACGGCCCGCCATCTCGTCGCCTGCACGGAATACCGCCACGTCATTGCGCATCGCTACGGTGACCGCACACCTCGTGTTCGCGAATGAACCCGTCACGTTCAAGCATGTCGGTCGCACGCCGGGCAAGGATTATGAGACCGTCGTGAACGCTTACCGCAAGGGCAACGTGCTGCAAATCCGCCGGCGTAGTCCGAGGACCCCGGTATGCGGTATTCGGGTGCTGGCGGAATCGATCACGTTGATCCGGCTGTTCAGCCCTCCGCTTGCGGCCACCAGAACATAGCCGGTGGGATGAAATCGACTCGATGAGCCAGTCAGGCCCTTTTGAACCGAGCACCGGTACACCGTGAGACCACCGAGACAGGTTGGCCCACAGTATCCTTCGTAATCAGATCCAGCCGGGGTCTCTTGACCCGGCTGAAGTCGAACTTGGCGACCGGTTGTTGGCTGTTCAACTAACGTCCGCCGGGCAGCGCCCCATGGTTGATGCGGGGCAGATCCCGTACGCGCAGGTCTGCGCACCGGTGGCGTGCCCGCGAGTAGTGTGCCCCAACTATCTACTTTGCTGACCGTGGCCTTTTTTATTGACCAGGGCGAAAGCTGGGTATTCCACCCCAAAGTCCTGATAGTTTGCGAGAGCGGACGGGCGATGCCCGCCGCAGGCGCCAATCGCGAACAGGTGCTAGGGGAAGATTCTGGACGGCAGCTAGTTCATTTCAGGGGGATGCGCACTTTCGACTTGGCCTGGTAGCTGGAGGCCGTCCAGTCGGCGGCGGCACGTAGGGACAGTTAGATAGGCAGCCTTCGTACGGGGTGTCGATCGCAATCCGCGGCTAAGGCGGAAGCCCGGTCCGGGGCACTTTGCGGAGACGGTCGTGACCGGAAGCCAAACCGACGACTAGCCCTGACTTAGGAGTGACAGAAATGGATTGGGCGTTCGCTGGGACCGCGGCGCAACCGCATCTATTGGCGCCGCTGCAAGGCGATGGCCGGCCATCGCAGGTGGCGGACGGACCGTCACGCCTCTCAACGATGAGAGGAGTTGAGCCACGATGAATGCAGCACTTCGTATTTGTGGATGTCGGGGCGCAGCGGTTGTGCTGGCTTCGGGAGCTGCAATCTCGTTGACGGCGCTTACCGGAGGAATGGGCCCAGCTCTCGCCGATCCGGTAACCCAGACGTCAGCGCCGACGACAGCCGCAATTGCTCCGAGTGCAGCGGTGGCTCCGCGACAGACGGTTTCCGACATTCCGGCGCCTCCGTCAGTAGCACCTGTAGTTCCGCAAGCCCCGGCGACCGTCGAAGCACCGCCGCAGACTCAGGCGACGAAGGCGCCGCCACCGCCGCCGGAGCCGACGACGCAGGCTCCGATAGTGACCCGGGAGCCTGAGATCGCGACGACAACGGCGGCCGCGCCGATAACAACCCCGCCGGCAGCGGTGACGACAACGGCGGATGCGCCGATAACGACCCCGCCGGCGGCGGTGACGACAACCGCACCGAGCCCCGCAACCTCGGAGCACGTCACGACAACTGCACCGGTGACCACGAGCGCGGCGGCAACGACGACGAGTCGCTCCGCGTCCTCAAGCGTGACCGCGGGATTGGCGCCATCCAGCACCGCATCCAGCACGGGAACAAGCAAGACACCGCCGGAAGGCAGTACCCCGACATCACCGACGGCTGCAACTGGGACAACTGCCACGGGGCACACCGGTACCGCGACGACGGCGCCCGGTGCCGTGTCGTCCACGCCGTCGACCCCTGCGCAGGCGGGGCAGGTGATCAAGACTGCTGTGCCCGACACGCTGCAGGCAGACCCGCAGAATGTCCAAGTTGCAAAGGCGGCGATACCGGTCGATGTGAACCCGGATCCGGCGTCGCCGGGCGAACTCAGCCACATCAAGGACCTGCTCGCCAACCCGACGAATCCCCCGGGGGTCAACCCTCCGCCCAACCTTGCTGCGGAGGGTGCCGGTGCTGGCTTTGAAGGCAAGGTGAAGCAATGGCAGCCGGAATGGGTGCAGTACGACGACTACTACAGACCGGTGATCTTCAATCCCTACCCCGAGCCCCTCCAACTCGTCTACCTCTATGGGGGGGTGCCCCGGATATTCACGATCCCGGCATTGGCAAGCAACGTCCTGGACGTGCCCGAACTCGGTGCGTACAACTTCACGGCGATGCTGCTCAACGCTGTTGGCATACCCACCAATGTGGCGGTGGGCAGCTTCTTCGGTGGCGGTTATTTCCCCGGCCCGGGACTGCCGCCGCCACCCCCGCCGCCGCCCGTCGTGCGCTACGACGACGTCCCAGTCGTCGTCAAGTACACGAATGCCGAATATAAGCCGTTCCGGGTCAATCGGATCGTCGACGTCGGCGACGACGCCCGTGAAGGTGAGCGGAAAGTGCTTATCGACGGCGTGACGCCGGCCTGGGGCGTCTGGAAGCAAACCGAGATCGGGGAAAGACAGTTCGAGGTCCACAAGACCCAGCAGTTCCCGGGCATGAGTGATCCGCAGGAAGGACCGCTACCGGGCAACTACCAGCTGCAGCTGGCGAGCGCCTCGCACTCCTCAGGCCTCAGCACCAAGGATGTCTTACTCATCGTGGCTGCAGGCGTTGTAGCGACGCTGGGCCTTGGCGCGATTGTTCTCACTACGTTCCTGGGGCGCCGGCGTCGACGCCACTGACGTCTCGTGACAAGCCCATTGCCATCGCTGTCGTCGGCTCACGCAGCTGGCGACGCCAGCATCCGTGCTGCCAAGGTTCGGGTAGGTGCTGTCACCCCAACCAGCCCGGTCTACGCGCCCGGTTTCGTTCGGGTGGCCGTGGCCGTCTACACACCAACACCGGGGGCGCAGACAATCGACGGGCTGGATGGTTGAGTGGTGGTCACGCTGATTCTCCTCGTCGCCGGCGAAAACTCGTCCGATAACCCAATGCACAACGCTCGCCGACCACGTGCATATCTGCCGGTCAGCACAGCGCTCAAATGAGCGGGCCTGAGCTTGCGCCGCGCTCCATGCCCGCGACAGTGGAGCAGCTGCGACGACACGCCGATCAAAGCCGCAGCCGCTTCACTTTCGCGACAGGACCGCAGCCGCGGCTCCGAGTCGAGGCGGACACCGCGCCGGTGAACTGGAGCGATCCTGACGTGAGCGGGCTTCTTCCGACAGTAACGGTGACGCTGCTGGTGGCCGACGTGGTACCCGCAGCGCGTCGCGTGCGGCCCTCCCAGCCGATGGCCTTCACGAGACGTCACCTACGCATGGACTAAGACTGGCCATGCCCGCTCCATCATCGATGGACCAGCCGAACAAACAACCACCCGGTCAGCAGCAGACGTGGGCGGGTGCGCAGCCGGAATACCGACTTGAGAAGGGAAAACAGGACGACGTGACGTCGTGAGCTGCGTTGATGGCGATTGCGATACTTGTGTTGTTGGACCAGCGGGAAATGTGGTCTCATGGGCGAAGTCAGCCAAAGAGCGCCACGGCAGACGCCTATTCATGACCGGATTATCCAGTGCCGAACAGGACCGACAGTGACAAAGACACCAAGTGAAACGCAGAGCGCACCTGCTGCTTCTTCCCGCTGGTTAGCTACATCTGCGAGATCAACTCCAGGGTCGACTTCTGAGGAAGTCCGGTCACACTACGACTTGTCGAACGACTTCTTCCGGCTGTGGCAAGACCCGACCCAGACCTACAGCTGCGCCTACTTCGAGCGCGACGACATGACGCTGCAGGAGGCCCAGATCGCCAAGATCGACCTCTCGCTGGGCAAGCTGGACCTGCGGCCCGGCATGACGCTGCTCGACGTGGGCTGCGGCTGGGGCTCCACAATGATGCGGGCGATCGACAAATACGACGTCAACGTGGTGGGGCTGACGCTGTCCAACAATCAACTGGCCCATGTACAGGGG
>JAOPWC010000011.1 GCA_025965895.1 Mycobacterium sp. | reverse complement strand
CCTTCCGCACTTCTCCTACCTGCTGGCCGGTCTGATTCCCCAAGCCAAAATCAAAATCTACCCCGACGCTGCCCACGGGTTCCTGTTCCAGCACGCCACCGAGTTCGCCGCCGACGTCAACGCATTCTTCAACGACTGCGAGTCAGATCAAACCAAAGCTCCTGCAGATTCGGGCAATGACGTGTGAACCCACACTCCTGCCTGCCTGCCAGGACAATCCGTCGAGGTCCCGGCATTTTTAGGAGGAGGATTTATCTGCGGTCATTGTGTGTGTAGGTTCTCACCCTCGGTGAGATCGTCCGCGCCCGGTGACCTGTGGCTTGTCGGCAGTCGCACAGCGATTCCGACCCGGTCTCACAGCCGGGTTCAAATTCCTAGACGGGGAAGTCGAGAGGGGATGGACGCGGGCATGTCACTGCTCGACCGATACGTCGGCGCCTGGTTGCGCCACGCGCTGGCAAGTGTACCCGTGGAAATCGGCGCGGGCGGCGCGTGAAGGCCCCCTTCGAGATTACTTGCTCGTACCTAGCTCGAAAGCTCGGTTATGGCCGAAGTTCAGCCATGACGGGCCGCCTCCTGGACCAATTGCACCCGCGACGCCAGCCCGAGCTTGGTGTAGACGTGCGTCAGGTGGGTCTGCACCGTCCGCGGTGAGACGAAGAGCCTTAAGGCGATGTCCTTGTTCCCGAGCCCGTCGCTGACGAGTCGGATGACATCGAGTTCGGTCGGAGTCAGCGATGCCCATCCGCTGCTCGGCCGTTTGCGTTCACCGCGGCCACGCCGGGCGTACGCGATCGCCTCGGCGGTTGACAGCGCCGCACCCCCCGACCACGCGACATCGAAATCGTTGTCTCCCAGCGTGTTACGCGCGGATCTGGTAATTTCCTCGACGGCTTCGTTGTGAATATTGAAGCGCACCGCACCCATCCGTTGCCGGCTTGCGTCTGCGGCACCGCACAGGCGGGCTGCTTCACCATGGTCACCGGTGAGTCGGGCGAGACATTCGAGGACCTCGGGAACGCCCAGCACGGCATCCACCTCAGCGGCCACCCTCAGCGCGTCGTGGACGTCACGCTCGGCCTGCTCGGGCAGTTGTTGTGCGATGGCGATACGGGCGCGGGTCGTCAGTGCCACCATCAAATGCCACCCCGCCGTTCCGGACACCGCGTCGTCTGCACAACGTCGCGCCTCGGCGATGTCACCATGCGCCAGTTCGGTCTCGGCGCGGCGCCACAGTTGGATCGCGGACGCCTCGGGCCTCACGACGGACTGTTTCCAGGCCACGCCATTCGCTGCTGCCGCCGCAGGGACGTCCCCCGCCGCCAGCTCGGCTACCGCCAAGCCGAGATACCCGATACCCGGGACAGGGCCGCCAAGGTCTTCGCCGACCTCGATGGCCGTGATCGCGGCGGCGCGGGACGCACCGACCTCACCCTGATGCGCGAGCCACTGGGTCAGGTGAAGCAGGCCCAGGAACCTGTTGAGTCCGTCCGCGGCTGCCTCGGCATCGGCGATCAGCCCGCGGCTGACCGCGACGGCGCCACGCAGGTCGCCTTGCATCGCCAGACCAGGACTGATTCCCCAACTACGGCAGAACCGGGACACGAAGCCGTCGCCTACCGACTCGGCAAGGTCACGCCCTTCCTCACCCGCCGCGCGGGCCGCGGCGGGATCACCGGAGACGAACGACGCGTAGGCATGCCAGCCGAGGACCTGGCTCAGCATCCACCGGTCGTCCTGCGCGCGTGCGAGCTCGATCGCCTCCGACAGGTACGGCCGTGGCGGCCCGGGATGGTAGTTGGTGGCGAAGCCCGCGGCGGCCAACGTGCGCATCAACAAGACCGGGTCACCGAGTTCGCGGGCCGTCGCCACGGCCTGTTCGGCCTCGTCCTCGGTGAGCGCGACGACTCCCCAGGCATCGAGGACGGCCTTGTCCGCCATCGCCCTCGCATGAACCGCGGCCGCCACCTCGGCCCGTCCGTCGGAGTCACCGAGAGCCGCGGTGAACCAAGCGACGCCTTCTTGGAGGCGTCCCCGCGACAGCCACAGGCGTTGCAGCGACGAGGCAAGCGTCAATGCGCATTCGCATTCGGACCGCTCGCGGCTCCACGTGAACGCGGCCCAGAGGTTGTCGATGTCGATCTCCGCCTGCTCGAGCCGCTGCTGCTGGCCCGCATCGCCGAGCGTGTCCAGCACCGCCACCAGCGACGCATAGTGGTCGCGGTGACGGGTACGAACGGCGTCGGCCTCGCCGGACTCCCCCAATTTCTCAAGCGCGTACTGCCGCACGGTCTCCAGCAGCCGGTACCGCGTGCCGGTGTTGGTCTCCTCGGCCACCACCAACGACTTGTCGACCAACAACGTGAGTTGGTCGAGCACCTGGTATCGCTCGACTTGACCGCTACCGGCAACGGCCCGCGCGGCATCCAGATCAAACCCGCCCATGAAGGCCGCCAGCCGCCGGAACAGAATCAGTTCGGGTTCGGTGAGCAACGCGTGGGACCAGTCGACGGAGGCACGCAAGGTCTGTTGACGACGCACCGCGGTGCGCGACCCACCGGTGAGAAGGCGGAAGCGATCCCGCAGACCGTCGAGAATCTCGACCAACGACAGCGCGCGCACGCGCGCTGCGGCGAGCTCGATCGCCAGTGGCATGCCGTCGAGCCGCCCGCACATCTCGATGACGACGGAGCGGCCGACGTCGGTGAGGACGAAGTCGGGCCGGGCGAGACGGGCACGGTCGGTGAACAACTCGACCGCCTCGTCCTCGAGCGACAGCGACGGCACCCGCCATATCGCTTCACCCGCGACCCCCAGCGGCTCTCGACTCGTGGTCAGCAGCCGCACCGCCGGGCACCGCCCCAGAAGCGCCTGCGTCAGGGTCGCAGTGGCGTCGAGCAAGTGCTCACAGTTGTCGAGCACCAACAGCATTCGCCGGTCGCCAACGAGACGCACCAGGGTCTCGTCGGCTGGGCGACCGGGCTGGTCGGGCAACCCGAGCGCCCGGATGGCCGCCAGCGCCACCACGTCGGGGTCGGTGATGGGCGCGAGGTCGACGTACCAGACCCCGTCGCCGAATTCAGCCGCCATCACGCCCGCGACGTGTACTGCCAGTCGTGTCTTGCCCACGCCGCCCGCACCGGTCAGCGTGACGAGTCGGCTGCCACCCAGAACGCTTCGGACGTCGACGATTTCGCCCTCGCGCCCAATGAAGTTCGTCAGCTGTGCGGGAAGATGTTGTACGACAGTCGTTACCGGTGTGCGCAACGGCGGAAAGTCGTTGCACAGGTCCGGGTGGCAGAGCTGTGCCACTCGCTCGGCGCGCGGTAGATCACGCAGCGGATGTGCCCCGAGGTCCGCCAACCACGCGTCAGCGGGCAGGCAGTCGACGACGAGTTCGTAGGTGCTGCCCGACAGTACAGTCTGCCCACCGTGCGCGAGGTCGCGTAGCCGTGCCGTGCGTTTGATCACCGGGCCGATGTAGTTGGCGTCGTCGCGCAGTTTCACCTCGCCCGTGTGTATCCCGATGCGCAACTTGATCGGCGCCAGTGGTGCACGCTGAAGCTCGAGTGCACAGGCCGCCGCGTCGCTGGCACGGGCGAACGCGGCGACGAAGCTGTCGCCCTCCCCCTGTTCGACGGGCCGCACCCCGCCATGGGCGGCAATGACCGTCGGCACCACGCGATCCAACTGTGCGACGGCGGCGGCCATCTCGTCCGGATGCGTCTGCCACAGCCGCGTCGAACCTTCGACGTCGGCCAGAAGCAGCGTCACCGTTCCTTGCGGCAGCACTCGACTCTCACTCAACTCGCTCCAGCCGTCGGTGTGGGTCATGCTATCGAGCATCGGTGGGTCGGAGGCCGAGAACATCGGCGAATGCGCGTATATCCGCCCGTTGCTACCCGCGATAGAGGCCACGACCGGTGACCAGCGGCAGGTCGATGGCGGACAGAAAGCC
This sequence comes from Mycobacterium sp., assembly GCA_025965895.1. Taxonomy (GTDB): domain Bacteria; phylum Actinomycetota; class Actinomycetes; order Mycobacteriales; family Mycobacteriaceae; genus Mycobacterium. The sequence continues at coordinate 29,949 of JAOPWC010000011.1, read as the reverse complement.
CGGCGCCGATCGGCACACGGCGGGAATGGCGTTGACGATGCGGGTGGCCGTGGCGAGTACGGCTCCGTTGGTGTGATCGCCATGTGCGTCTTCGAACTCCACTTCGCATCGCATCGTGGGTTCACCGGTCACGACGACGCGGTAGCTGCCGCTGCCCGTCGGCCAGTCCGGGGCGAGGTCGTCGTCGAGGCGCGTGACGTGCTCGACGACCAGCGGTGCACTGCCTGCCACGAGTCCGCGGACTTCGAAGCGCAGCGCCGCCAGGGTGCCGGTGTCGACCGTGCAGGTGCCGATCTGCAGCGGCTTCTCCGCGGGGCGCTTCTCGTAGGTGGCTTCGAGGCCGTCGAGCACGAGGCCCAAGCCCTCGGCGAGCATGTGCAGCGTGCCGCCCCAGGTGAACTCCAATACGCCCGGCGTCAGCAACATGGGCGTCTCGCGCATGGGTCGGCCGAAACCCATCGCGTCGAACAACGCCTCGGGCCGGTCATAGGTTGCGTAGTTGAGGATCTCGACGACCCGGAGTTCGCACCACCGTCCGCACAGTGCGCTCAGCGTCAGCGGGAGGACGTCGTTGACGAAACCGGGATCGATGCCGGAGATGAAGACCGACGCGTGCCCTTCACGGGCGGCCCCGACCAGCTGATCGCGTACCTCCGCGGGACACAACTTCGGGTGGACGAATGCCACCGGTGAGCTGGACACGACGTTGGCGCCCGAGGCAAGGATGCCGCAGAGCTCCTGCACGCCTTCCCACGGTCGCAGATCCGTGGTGGCCGCATAGCAGACGCAATCGGCACCGAGCGCCAGCAGCGCAGCCGCGTCGTCGGTCGCGGCGATGCCCACCGGAGGGCGGCCGCAGAGCGCACCGGCGTCCTGGCCGACCTTGGCGGCGTCATGCACCCACACGCCGGCCAGTTCCAGCTCGGGGTGATCGAGGATGGCACCGAGCGCGAACGCACCGACATTGCCTGTCCCCCACTGGATCACGCGACAGGTCATTGCTGCGGTCCCTTCACGAACGCCTACCGGTGGAATTGGGCCATCATCTTCAGCGCCGGGATCGGCGACATGATTCGCGATGCGACGCGGTAGCGGCGCGGCACGTGTTTGAACGACTTGGCGTCCGATGCGGGCATCGCCGTCATCAGCCGCACACCAGGCACCGCGGCGAGGATGTCGTCGGGCCCGTCGACGGCCCAGCGCAACGCGGAACCCGACCGTCGTACGACACCGTTGCGCCGCTCGGCCGCGAGCCCGACCCGGTTGAATGCGTCGAAGTGCAGTTCGCCCGAGGGGAAGCGCTCAACGATCCGGCGGAGCAGGGCCGGCCCGTCGTCGCGGGCCAGATACATGGTGAGGCCCTCGGCGATCATCAGCGTCGGGCGATCTGCCGGGATCGTCGACAGCCACCTGGGATCGGTCACCGAAGCCGGAACCAGACGATAGTTGTCGTCGGGCGGGTAGAACCGCTCTCGCAATGCGATGACGTCCGGAAGGTCCACGTCATACCAGACCACCCCGGGCCCGGGGCGTAGCCGGAATGCCCGGCTGTCGAGACCACACCCGAGGTGCAGCACCGTGGCAACGTCGTGGTCCTCCAGAAACTGGCGCGCCCAGTCGTCGAAGTGCGCGGTTCGCATCGTCACCGCGGCCAACCGGGCATTAAGTCCCGTGTGGCTCCAGTCATAGTCGATGCGGCTTACCAGATCTCGCGCGTACGTGTCGCCGAGGACCGGATGCTCCGCATCCGCGTCGAGCGCTTTGGCGTACAGCGTCGCCAACATGGTCTGCGGTGCGCCAGACAGATCGATGAGATTCACACCTTGCAGGATCGCGTCATCGAGCCGTGCGAAACATCAGCAATTGCGCGTATCTACACCGTCAACATCGAGCGCGGGCCGAGTGATGCATCGCCGCACGGGTGGACGCCCGAGATCTGGGCTGTTGCAAGCATCGACGAGTGATCGGCACGATCGACTCGCCAGGCTTCGCCCAACCGAGCACAAAGCCGGCCGAGACCGAGGCCTCTTCAGTGGTGGAGAAAGGGGAAATTGAGCCACCCTGGTATCAACGAAAATGGCCGGTCCGCCATCCGTCCGCCACCACGCGTGGGATTCCGCCACGAAGCGTGAGACTCTACACCGACGACGAGTGCATCATCATCAACTTATTATTATCATTCTTCCCCCTACAACATTCAACGCCCTCCTCCCTCACCCCGTCCAGGCCTGCTCCTGGCGGAATGCCGCGATCGCCACATCGATGGCGAACGTGGGACCGGTGATCCGCACCGCGGATTCGGAGGTTTGCACAAACTCTAGATCCGCAGCCGCGCCGCCCGTTTCACCACGTCCGACCGTGATCACCGTGGCGGCCAGTCCGGCGGCCGGCGGGGTGCCGGGACGGTCGGACACCAGGATCGACGGCACGAACTCCGGTGGGCGCGACCGGTCTACCAACGCAATATAGGGCTGCGCCAGCGACGCCCACCGTTGCGGCGCATCGCTGTAGATCGCGATGCGCTCCCCCACCGCGGCGGCACGGATCAACAGCTGCCGCACGTAGAACGACGAGGTGTCCATCACGACGCGGGTGGCCCGCTGCGGATCGGTCAGCGCCAGCATCACCAGATCGTCGCTGAGCGCCCCCAGCGCAGCGTCGTCGCTGATCACGGTACCGACCAGGATGCCGGTCGGGCCGATCGGAATCGCCAGCGCCGCGGGCTCATTCAACACCCGGGTGGGCAGTCGCAGCGGCGGGCGTGCGGTCGGCGCACAGTGCAGTGTCGCCGCGTACTGGTCTCCGGGCAACGTGTTGAGGTACAGCGTCGGCGGCTGCTGCGGCGGCTGCGGATCGTTGCAGCGCACGGTGGCCGAGACCAGCACCGGGCCGCCGCCCTCGCCGGCCCGGCGGTCCTTGCCGATCGTCGTGGTCTGCACAATCTCGTCGGTGCGCAGCGCCCACATCTGATTCAGCGCGCCAGTGGTGATGTCCTCGGGTGAGAAGTAGTACGTCGTCCAATGCCCCGGATGGGTGGTGACGCTGCGCCACCCGACGTCCACCCGTCCCCCGCCTCTCCGCCGCCGCGACGAACCTGCGCCCCCCGACAGCGCCAACGCCTGCGACGACCCGGCGCCCCGCGACGACGCACGATGCCGCGACGACGCCCGACCGCCCGGCGACACCCCGACACCCGACGACACCCCGGCCAGCGCTGGGCCCCGCCCGGACGCCGCATCCTCGGCCCGCACGGGCGCTTCGGCCAGGCCCGCGCCCAGCTCGGTGAGCGCGGCGTCCAGCTGGTGTGCGCTGAGCGCCTCGGCCCGGATCCCCTGCTCGGCAAGGGCGTTGACAATGCGGTCGGTCGCCGCCGCGGCCGCCGCCCCGATCGAGGTCCGGTAGGTCAGCCCGGGCACCGAGGTGGTCAGCTCCACGCGCACGATCAAGCGCGTGCTGCGCTGGCCGGCCGCTGGGCGGTCGGCCAGCAGCGTCCCGTACAGCGGCGGATAGCCGCTGCCGCGGTGCACCCTCAGGCCCGCCGACACGACGTCGATCGAGCCGAGCCGCAATTCCCCGGGCTGTTCGAGTAAACCCGACAGCAGGCCCAGCGGCACCACGTTGGGGTTCTGCACCACCGCAGCGCCGTGCAGAAGGGTTGGGGTATAAGGCAGCCCGGTGACGTTGATCATCGTGATGGCCTCGTGCGCCTCGACGCGGACCCCGCACAGGCTGTCACCGTGCGGCACGTCGATCCCCGCGGCCGCCCCGACGCGTGTACCCCGCCGCACCGACCGCCAGCGCCACCACGCCGCCAGCCACCCCACGGCGCTGCGCCCGTGCACCCTCACCACCAGCGTGATCGCCGCCACCACCGCGGCTACCGCCGCCGGCCACCAGCCCATGTGCCGCGGCGGGAACGCTGCCAGCGCCGCCAACGTGATCACCTCGATAGCGACGACCGCCGGCATCGACGCCCGCCAGCCCACCGTGCGGGCCTTCACGAACCGCCCCCCGCCACCGCAGTCTCACGCCCGCAACGCATCTGCATCCTTCGATTCCTCACCGCATCCGGCGGCGCAGCCCGGCCCCCGCGGCGATGACCCCGCCGACCAGCACCGCGGCCAGAGCACCGATCAACGCCGTGTTCCGGGGCCGCAGATCCGGGCGCGGGGGCGTCGGCGGCACCTGCAGCGCGCTGCTCAAGTGCTCGGAGGGGGTCCGATCACCGGCCGGCACGTCGAACGTCAGCGCCGCGACCGGGTCCACCACCCCGTAGCCGACCTGGTTGTCGACCCCGCGCGGCGGGTTGTGGGCAGTCTCGGTGAGGCGCCGGATGATCTGGTGGGCAGTGAGATTCGAATACTTCGCGCGCACCAGCGCCGCGACCCCCGACACATAGGCCGCCGAGAAACTCGTCCCCCAGAAGCCGTTCGCCATCCCGGGGTCCTTGTCGGGTAGCGCATTCACGGCCGCACCGTTGACGTTGGACAGCCCCATGATCCGCCAACCGGGCGCCGCCACACCCACCCACGGCCCGGCGATGCTGTCGGGCATCGGCTGCCCGTCGGGGGTGACCGCGCCGACAGCGAGCACGTAGTCGGAGTACCAGGCCGGGGTGACGATGGTCTTGACCTCACGCCAGTCGCGCGGGTCCTCGGGGTGCAGCGGGTCGAACACCGGGTTCTGTCCGCAGTCCTGCTGATCGCCGACGTTGCCGGCGGCGGCCACGATCACCACGTCCTTGTCGACGGCGGCGTAGCGCACCGCGGCGCCCAGCGCGTCCTGGTTGACCGGGGCGGCGGCGTTGATGCAGGAGGCCACCGAAACGTTCATCACCCGCACCCCCATGTCCGCGGCGTGGCGGATGGCGCGCGCCAGGGTCAGGATGTCACCGGCCTTGCGGTGCACCTGCGCGTCGTCGGCGCTGGGATGTGCCGGGCCGAACTGCGGCGAGGACTGCCGGATCGAGATCAGCGTCGCGTCCGGGGCGATGCCGACCACCGCGTCGGGGGTGCCCGGCGGGGGCGGCGGCACGATGGCCTGCTTGTTGTCGGTCGGGCCGCCCGCCTGCGGCGTGTCCGGCGGCGGCGCATCCGGCGGTGGCGGCGGAGGAGGTGGCGGCGGCGGCGGCGCGGTGACCGTGACCGTGGAGGGCGGCGGGGGTGCACTGGTCGGAAACGGCGGCGCCGGCGGGGGCGCAGCGGGCACCGCGGGGGCCGTCGCACCGGCCGGGCGCGGGATGGGTCGCGCGGCCGCGTCGAACGGGACGGCCCCGATGATCGAGGCCACCACGGTGCCGTGCGACTCGCAGTCGGCCAGACCACCGTTGGGCAGCCCGATCACATAGTCGCCACCCGCGAACAGCGCCGGAAACCGCGGGTTCGGTGTGACGCCGGTATCGATCAGCCCGACGCTGACCCCGGTGCCCGTGGAGTACTGCCAGGCCCGCTGAATATCAAGCATCATGTCGCCCGGGGCGGCCTGGGCGACGTCCGGATCGGCCACCGTTACCGGGCTGGCGCAGGCGAAATTCTGCTTCATCTCCTCCGGCGGACCGGGGATGCCGTCGGGCGGCAGTGCGGCCGGATCGATCACCGGCGGGTCGATCGCCATGGCGGCCGGCGGTGCGACGCAGTTGACGGCGAACAACGCGGCGGCCCCCAGCGCCGCCGCCCCAGCCCGCAGCATCAGTGGTACCTGACGTAATGCAGAAGCCCGATGGCCCAGCCGGCGAACGGCACCACCACGGCCACCAGCGCGTACTCCAGATACTCCACCGCCTCGCGCACCGGTGGCGAGAAGACGTGCGAGGGCACGAACGACCCGGCGAGCAGCGCACCGAGCGCCACCGCGAGCACCGCCCCGGCCGACCACAACCCGGTCGTGGTCGTGCCCGGCGCGGCGGCGAATCCGTAGTGGGCTGGGATCGCGATTAACGACAGCGCCGCCGCACTCACCACGATGATGGCGTGGCGGCGGTCGCGGAAGGCCCGCGCGCGCAGGACCAAAATCAACGCCACGGCGGCCACCACGACCACCAGCGGCCACTGGCGAGGCTGCCCGGGACTGATCGCGGCCATCGACGCGGCCACCGCCACCACGCCGATGCCCGCCAACACCCCGGTCAGCACGGTGTTGGACCGGCGCGCCACCTGCGCGACCTGCTCCCCGCGCAGCGTGATGTCGTGCGGGGCCGACTCCACCGGCGACACCGTGTCCTCCGGCTGCCCGGGGGCCCGGGCGAAAAGGTCGCGGCCAGTGATCGAGCCGAAGCTCTGCCGCGGCACCCGCGCCATCCGCAGCCCGATGGTGGGCGCCACCGTCACCGCGATCAGCACCCCCAACAGCACACAGACCGCGATCCGCGGCCCGGGCACCGTCCAGAACATCCGCACCGCGCTGGACGGGATTGTCGCGGTGATCACGGTGAGCACCGCCGCCGCGGGAGCCCAGTGCCGGCCGGTGAAGCGCGCCAGCAACACCACCGCGATCCCGGCCACCCAGGACGCCAGGAACGCGTGCGGCGCGCCGGCGTGCGCGCCGTGCGGCAGGGTCGCCGCGGCCAGCACCGCCACGATCACCGCGGCCCACGCGGCACCGTCGACGACCACCCGCGCCGCGCCGACCCGCGCGCACGTCATCGCCACGGCGACCAGGCACAGCGCGGCGGCAGCGAACACCGCCGAGAGCAGAAGCGATCCGTCGCTGGCCCAGCGCATCCGCCACACCAGCAGCCCGGCGGTGGCCAGCGCGGCACCGGTGATCCCGGCGGCCACCACCACCGCGGCCTGCCCGCTGACCATCGGGAAATGTGCGGTGGCGTAGCGCGCCAGCGCGGTGGAGACGTTCTCGACGATCGGCCCGTACCGGCGCGCGGTGCGCGCCGGCACCAGCGCCAGCAGCTCGCCGTCGGCGATGTTGTGCCCCGCCAGCGACAGCTCTCCCGACAGCGCCATCATGCCCGCCGCGCGCGCGAATTCGTAAGCACCGCTGCCCAATCCGTCGGCGCCCCGGCCGCGCAGCACCTTGTTGACCGCCTCCACTGTGGCCTCGGTCAACGCCGAGAGCGGCACTGCCGACGGCAGCACCACGTCGATCTGGTGGGCGTCGCCGACCAGGATCGAAACCCGCGCCGAGGCGGGAACGACCGGGGCGTCATCCGGCGCCGGGGCGGGCGACGGATACGCCGGCCGCGTTGTGGTCATCGCCGCTCCCGGGGCTGGTTAGTGGTGGCCGGGAAGTGCTCGGCGATCGTGGCGGCGATCTCCAGAACCCGGCGCCGGGTGGTGCGGTGCAGCTCGTTGTCGACGTCAACCACCCCGCCCGGGCGCAGATGCGGATCGAACGGCACCTCGAACACGGTCTGCCCGCGGCTGCCGAGCTGCTCGCGCAGCACCGTGCGGCTGCGCCTGTCTGCGTGGCCGTCAGAATCATTGAGCACCACCACCGTTCGGTGCAGCAGCCCGGTGAATCCCCGGTTGGCCAGCCACTCCATTGTCTGCGCGGCCGCCGAGGCGCCGTCCACCCATGGGGAGGTCACCACGATCAACGCGTCCAGGTCGCGCACCACCTCCTGGGTGATCGGCGCGTCCAGGGTCGAGCCGCAGTCGATGATCGAGATCGTGAAATGGTTGTCCAGCCGCGAGACCGCCTCCCGGTACACGGCCGGATCGACCACCCGCCGTCTTGGCGAGGTCGCCGATTCCCCGGGCAGCACGAACAGGCCCGCGGCGTTGTTGCCGACGCGGCTGCGCACATCGGCGAAGCTGTAGAGCTGCTGGTCGGCGGCCAGCTCCCAGTACGACCCGGCAGCCTGCGGGTCTACCCGGCTGGCCAGTTTGCCGAACGCGGTGTCCGCGTCGATGGCCACCACCCGGTCGTCCTGGCGCAGCTCGGCGAACACCGAGCCGACGCACGCCGCCATCGTGGTCTTGCCGGTTCCGCCCTTGCCCAGCACGCCGATCTTGTAATGCCCGCGCAGAAGCGTGCGCACCCTGGCCTCCAGGTCGGCCTGGCGGCGTTCATCCGGTGACTGGCCCATGTTGACCAGGCCGAACGTGGCCTTGAACAGGGCGCGCCGCCAGCCCCGCGCCGGCGGGACCTTGCGGATGCGGACCAGTTCGCTGGTGCGGATCTGATCCACATACGACCAGTTCGCCGGAGCCTCGGGGCCAGGTCGGGATTCGCCCCACTGGCCGACCTGCTCGATGGGGCCAGTCTCCGACCACGGCTGCGCCGCTGCTGCACGGGGGGGCTGGCGCTCGGGCCCCTCCCAGTTCGGCGTGTCCGGGCGGTCGGGGGCCGACGCGGCGCTCCACTCCGCTCCGCGCTCGGCGCGGTGCACGCCGGGTGGAGAACCCTGGTCGGGGGCTTGCTGCGGTGGTGGGACGGCGGGACGGCGATAGCCGGACTGCGGTGCCGCCGTCCACTGGCGCTCCCGAAACGTCTGAGGCGGCCGCGCGGCGGCGGGACCAGCCTCGGGCGGTGTCGGTGCCGGCTTCTTCGCTGCGGGCGGATCGGGCGCGTCATCACCCGGCTCCGGCGGGGAAGGCTGGGCTTCCCGCTCGGCGAGGTACTCGTTGGGATCGTCGCGGTCTGTCACAAGGTTGTCCCTACGGCCGAAGTGTCGGATTCGTTCATCATGGTGTCCCCCTTGGCTTCTACACGCATCCGGTCAGTGGCCGCTTTGCGGCAACGCCTCGGCGGATCCGACCGGTGCGAGGGTGTCGTGTTGTGTCATGGCGTCCTGTCGGCTCAGGGCGGGGCCGGGCGCGAAGACCCGGATCAGTGGCCACGGCGCCTGGCGGGCCGAGGCCGGGGAGATGCCGAGCGCCTTGAGCGAGTCGTCGTCGAGCGCAACGCCGTAACGCACGCCCTGATCTGAGATCCACCACAGCGATTCCCGGCTGGCTGCCGCCGGCTCCGCCCCGGTGGTCATCACCAGATTGGTGCAGCCCTTCCCGATATAGACCTGATCGGCTTCCACCGAGGTGGGGTCACGGTTGTCTTTCACCAGGTGCAACAGCCGCTGCTCGGCGCCGACCGGAATCGGCAGACTCTGCCCGGACAGCACACTGACCACGGCGGCGCGGTCACTGGAGGCTTTCGACCAGCTCACACAGGTGGTGCCGTTGACCGTGGTGTCGACCATGGTCAGCTTGGTGGGCGGATAAAACGACACCGGCAGCGAAGCGACCACCGGGACCTTGGTGAGGCGGTCGGGAGCCACCACTAACGGCAGCACGTCGCCGAACGAGTTCGACGATCTCAGCAGCGATGCCACCAACGGCGAAACCTGTTGCACCCCATCGGGTAACAGGACATAAAAGGTGTCACCCTCGCCCGGCTGCAGGTTGCGCAGCGACAGCACCGAGCCCACCACCACACCCGGTGCGATATCCCACGGCGACGGGGTGCCGGCACCGGGAATGACGGGAGTGACCAACGGGTCGGTGGCAGGCAGCGCGTCGAACAGCGCGGTCGAGATCGGCATCCGCGCGGCCGTCGGATCCACGCCCAGCGCCAGCGCCACCGCCTTGTTGGACAAGTCAATCTCCGAGCGGTGCCCGTCCCAGATCAGGTAGGTCTTGGCATCGTGGGCCGCCAGGATCCCGTGCGGAATCTGCAACGGCGCCGAGCGCGCCCCGACCGTCACCGGTCCGGCGATCCCGCTGACCACTGGCGCGGTCGGGGCCGAGGACGTCAAGGTGGCCGCGGGTGCGGTGTCGCACAACGCCCACTGCGAGGCGTCGCCGGTGCGCACCGGCATCGCGGCCGGCGCCCCGACGATGCCAACGGTCGGGCCCTGCGGATATTGGGCGAGCTGGTCGGCCTTGACGAACGTCGGATTGCCGGCCTGCCCGGCGATGAACCGGGCGCTGACCAGGTTCAGCGCTGGATGCAACCGCCCGTCGACCAGCACGTACAACGCGCCGGTGTCGCGGTCGGCCAGGATGCTGGACTGGCCGACCTGCCCCGCCGGCTTGAACCACGACAGGATGAACATCAGCGCGACCGCCAGCATCAGGAACGTGAAGCCCAGGATCAGCGCGGCGCGGCGGCGCTGCTCGGGGTCGTACTCCAGCCGCACGCCGTGGTGGCTGAGCGCGGCAGCGTTGCGCCGCTGCCAGAAATAGTGCGCCGACACCTGCAGCCGCGATGCCAGGTTCAACGCCATGGGCCATACCTTACTGGTGCTCGTCGCCCCGAATCGGCGGCAATTCCCGCGGTTGCCAGCCTCATCGAGCGGAATGCTATTTTCGTTGCTGAATGATAGCGGGAACTCGGCATGCATGTTCACCGGCGGCCGTATTGGCGGGCCGTCTGACCCGCTTGCCACCTGGCCGGACGCCGGCTGAGTCCGCGCACTTCGCGCCCGCGGCGCACCACAATCCGCTTCGCCGCCGAATGGTGAGTCGCATTGCTGGCTGTCCTTGACCGCCGGCAAAAATCGCGCGGGACGGAGCCCCGATTCTGTGTGCAGTCAGTTGCTACCGCGCCGTGGCTGATACTCATGACGCTGGGGAACCGCGTCTTGGGTCCGGTTGTCTGCGGTTGCTCGGCGCCGACCCGAACACGAAGCGGCGCACCGCCCGATGTTCCGGCGGCCCGTTCGCGGTCCCCGCGCTCAGCGCTACCGGCGCAGAACCGCATTTTGACCGCACAAACGGGTTACGGAGTCGGCCGAAGCCCCAACCACGGGCGCCGCTGTAGGGACCGAAACGGTCGATCTGACCAGCGACGTTCCCGCCGGCATTCGATTGGCAGTTGCCGCGGATGAAGCGGACCTGAGCGCGCGCCGACTGCGCGCCGGCCTCCAAGGCAATCAGCCGGTGGACATTGCCCAACGAATTCCCCCGACCAGGGCCCGGCCGGCCACCCGGATCGCAGTGGCCTCTACGGGCGGAAAGTGGGGCAACCACAACGGCATTCGCGCCCAGGCCGGCAGCAGTGCGACTGACGTGGCGGCCAACAGCCCGTAGGGCGCCTTGGCGACGAGCGGCAGCGGCGAGGCCAGCAGCAGATACCTGGCGGCATCCCGGGCGGCGGGAGTGCCTTTCAACTCGGGGCGGTAGGCCTCGATCCGTTCGCCGAGCTCCCGTTCCGTACAGGGCGGGTCGGGCACGCCCAGCGCACGGGCGGTGCGGGCGGTGTCGGTCACATACCCGTCGCGACCTCGTTGGTCCAGTGGGGCGGCTCCGTACCGCTGGTACGCCGCAAGGAAACTGTCTACCTCGGCGATGTGTACCCACTCCAGAAGGTGTGGGTCGGCTGCGTGGTAGGGCCTTCCGTCAGCGGCGATTCCATGTACCCGCTGGTGAATTCGGCGCACGCGGTCCACAGCGCGCTGCGCGTCGACGGCCGGGCCGTATGTCGTCACCGCAAGGAATGTGCTGGTCCGCTGCAGGCGCCCCCACGGGTCGCCCCGGTAGTCGGAGTGCTCCGCGACTCCAGCCATGGCCAGGGGATGTAGTGACTGCAGCAGCAGTGCTCGCAGACCGCCAACGAACATGGAAGCGTCCCCATGCACCCGCCGGATTGGGCGATCCTCGCCAAACCAGCGTGGGCCCGGGGTGCCGTGGATGCGCGCCCGGTTGCTAGGCCCCTCCGGCCCCGCAATCATGCCGAACAGGCTGCGGCCCAGGGTCCCCCGCACCCCGTGAAACTCTTCCGACACCGTCATACATTCGACCGTACGAGATCGCCCTACCGAATGAACGTGGCCCTAAGTGCGGGGTCATCGATTCGATATATAGAAACGGGTCACCCTCTGCATCGGCCCCGGTCAACGTGCTTGCCGCGTCGGCAGACGACGTTCAGGCAAGATTTCCTTGTGAACAAAATGCGCAGCGCGACCGTCACCCGGCCCTATGCAATTGTGGTCGATGTCAACATGCCGGTGCTCGAGGGTGTCAGCGTCGTCACCGCACCGCGCGCAATCGAGAAGGATGTTCCGGTGCGGGTACGGTCGGCGCCCAGCCCGGTCCCCGGGCGTCAAGCCGGGGACGATTATCTTGTCAAGCCCTTCGGATCCGGCGAGCAGGTGGCTCGGGTTGGGGCGCTGCTACGGCTGCGAGAACCGGCCGCCACGTTCTCGTCGGGGAAGTTCACCGTCAGCCCGCTCGAGGTCGACATCCCCGTCGACGCGTTCACCAGCCATCTGCGCCCCAAGCTCAGGGCGGACCGGGGGTCCTGGTTGCTAGCCGGCGTGTGCGGCGCCGAGTTCGCGCTGCGAGCGCAATAGTGGCGCTCAACGACCGTTTCTACCGGCTGCTGCCGGTGCCGGTGCCGGTGCTGTCGCTGCGCACCATCGTCATCGTCGCGGCGCTGTCGGTGGTCGCCGTCGTCATCACCATCGGCACCTGGGTGTGGGTCGGCGTGACCAACGACCAATACAGCCAACTGGACCGCCGGCTCGACTCGGTGAGCAGCCTGGGCGACGTCAGCACGCTGCTCAGCGGGCCCTTGCACGCCAGCACCGATCAGCCCATGGCGGATGCCAGCATGGTGCGCACCGTACGGGTTGGCAGCGCGACCATGTCGGTGCCCAGCAACGTCGTCTTACCCAAGTTCGGCAACGGCTACACCGACACCACCATCAACGGTGTGCGTTACCGGGTCCGCACGTTCACCGCGGGTACCGCATCGATCGCGCTCGGTGCGCCGGTGGCCGAAGCCACGCAACAAATCAACGCACTGCACCTGCGGGTCCTGTTGATCTGCGGCGGCGTCATCGTGGGCACCGCGCTGGTCGGCTCCGTGATGTGGCTGATCATGATCAACCCGTTCCGGCTGCTGGCCCAGCAAGCCCGCCTCATCAACGCCCAGTCCAACCCCGACGAGGTTCAGGTCCGCGGAGTGTGGGAGGCCGTCGAAATCGGCGAAGCGGTCGAAGGCATGCTGGCCCGCATCGGCAACGAGCAGCAGCGCACCAAGGCGGCGCTGGAGTCGGCCCGCGACTTCGCCGCCGTCGCTTCGCACGAGCTGCGCACCCCGCTGACAGCCATGCGGACCAACCTTGAGGTGTTGTCGACCCTGGATCTGGCCGACGAGCAGCGTAAGGAGGTAATCAGCGACGTCATCCGCACCCAGAGCCGCATCGAGGCGACGCTGACTGCACTGGAGCGGCTGGCGCAGGGCGAGCTGAGCACCGTCGAGGACCACGTCCCGGTCGACATCACCGAGCTGCTGGACCGCGCCGCCCACGACGCCGTGCGGATATATCCCGACGTGCGCGTGTCGCTGGTGCCGTCGCCCACCGTGCTGATGCTGGGGCTGCCCGTGGGGCTGCGGCTGGTCATCGACAACGCCATCGCCAACGCCGTCAAACACGGCGGCGCCACCCGTGTGCAGCTGTCGGTGATCAGCTCCCGCGCCGGCGTGGAGATTGCTGTCGACGACGACGGCAGCGGTGTGCCCGAGGAGGAGCGCGCCGCGGTCTTCGAGCGGTTCTCCCGGGGATCCACGGCATCGCGATCGGGCTCGGGCCTGGGCCTGGCGCTGGTCGCCCAGCAGGCTGAATTACACAGCGGCACTGCGTCGTTGGACGCCAGTCCGATGGGCGGCGCGCGGCTGCTGCTGCGGCTGCCCGGCCCACGGCCGGGCCCAGACGAAACTACGCATTGACGCCGTCTCCCAGCAGATCGGAAACGAGGACACCGCGCGGCTGCGTGCTTTGCGCGATGTTCCAGTGAGGGGCCGACGCAGCCGGAGTACAGCTTGCGCTCCTGCTGCCCGGTTTATGGGTCGCTGGACCTGCGTGTGGCCCAAACCCGCGAACCGAAGCCCGTCGGCGCTCCCACCAGGTGGTGACCAACGCTCTTGTCGCCGGGCGTCCTTGTGAGGGTTCGAGGGTCGGCCTTCACACGGTCAGCCTCGGACACCTCGAACCAACATCATTTTGCCGGCACTGGTATCGCATGATTGCCATTGGTTTCCGCGTGCAATAGTGGGAAATTAACGGTGGTGTGGAAAAGCTGTTTGGACACTAAACTTACGCACGGCCCGCGCCGCGGTTATCCAGCAGGGATATGCCGATTCTCGGTCAGGTTCAGAACCGCGCAAAACGATCCCCGTAGGACCACTTATTGTTGGAAGGCTATATAGCACCCGTGGTAGTCGCTAGTCAGTAGCACAGCTTTTCACCCAGCCTCGCCAGTCTGCTGCCGGCGGCGTGCGTCCAAGCGCAGGTCTGGTCTGGCACCGTCATTGATTGCGTGAGCTGCGGTGATGACCACCTCCCGAATAACCGGTTGGGGCGCCGCCCAGTTCCGCCATCTGTCCAGCATCTGCCTTCGGTTGGCCGAAACCGACGTGTCCGCATTGCGGCGAAACGTGCAGTTCGGCAGAAGTGTTGAGTGCCAGGGATTCTAAACTTGGTCATTACGTGCGTTCCGCCGCGACGGGCGCTATCCGGACGCCGGAGTCGCGAGCTCACGGGTACAACACCGACGCTCACCGCGCGGCTGCTTATTCCACCTGTCAGGCCACCGCTTAACCAGCTACGCGTTATTGGTGAGCGATCATTACCGCGAAATAACCGGTACGTCACGACTCGGTGTGTCACGCTTCTGTAACGGGGGCGCCCGGCGAACCGCCGCGGCGACAAGCTATAGAACGCAGCACTAGGGGTGGGGCATGAAAACCGGACCCGAACCGGCACTGAAGTCAGGCATCCCCAAGGGCTCCTTCCGGTCCGTCGCGATGCGCTGGGCTGCCGTACGGGTATTCGTCGCTGCACTGAGCATTCTGGCCGCGATGGCTTTAGCGCCGGTGGCGAGCGCGGACTTAGCTGACCCGCCGGGGCTTCAGTATCAGGCGTTCTACTCCCCGCCCGAGCCGCTGCCGCCCGGCAAGCCCGGCGATCTGATCCGCTCGGAACCGTCGCATCTCGTGCTGGAGCCATCCGGTCAATTGGGCGCGTTTGTGGCGGACGGAACCCGGATCATGTACCGCAGCACAGGTCCGCTGGGCCAGCCGACGGCGGTGACCGGCACGTACTTCGAGCCCCACAATCCGTGGCCCGGCAAGGGTCCGCGGCCGCTGATCTCCTATGCAACCGGGATGTACGGGCTCGGCGACCAGTGCGCGCCGTCGCGGCTTTTCAATCAGGGCATCCACTTCTCCAGTGGTCTGGACATCATGCCCGGATACGAGGAGACGTTCATAGCGACGATGGTGGCACGCGGATTCGCCATCGTGGTGACGGATTACGAAGGCATGGGCACTCCGGGGATACCGCCCTTCGGGAATCGCCTCTCGCAGGCTCACGTCATGATCGACGCGGCGCGAGCGGCAATGCAGCTTCCGGGTACTTCTCTGGATTCACATGGACCGGTGGCATTCTGGGGCTGGTCGCAGGGCGGTGCGGCGTCAGCGTCGGCCGCTGAGCTGGCGCCCTCCTACGCCCCCGAGCTGAAGCTGGTCGGGGCCTGGGCGGGTGCACCCCCGGCCGACCCGAGCCTGTTGGGGCCCTTTGCCGACGGCAGCCTGTTAGCCGGGGCGCTGGGCTACATGCTCAATGGCGTTATCGCCGCTTACCCCCCTGCGGAGGAACAGCTGGTGGACGTGCTGTCCGTCTACGGCGTAGACCTGGTGAACCGCACCCGCGAACAATGCATCATGGAGACCGCATTGACATTCGGCTTCCACCACATGAGCGAATACTTCAAGGTGGACCCGAACTTGGTGTTCGACTCCCCGGAATTCAACGCAGTGCAGGAAGCGCAGCGGGTAGGCACCTTGAAACCCCAAGCGCCGGTGTTCATCGAATCGAACAGATGGGACCCCGTTATGCCGTGGCACGGCGCCCGTCAACTCGCGGTGGATTGGTGCGCCAAGGGTGCCGATGTCGAGTTCTGGACCGATTACCTACACCCGTTCCAGAACAAGATGGGAACCAACCACCTGCTCTCGTACTTCGTCGACGGGGAGCGCAGCATGCAATGGGTGGCCGACCGGTTCAACGGGCTACCGACGACGCCAAACTGCGACTCGATACCGCCGCCCGAGTAGCAATACAGCCGCGCCAATATCTTGGCGAGCCGGGGTGTCGCTTGCGAGACAGGGATTTTAGATCGGTGTCTTTCGGCGCTACGCCGCCCTCGTTACCTGAATTCGCTTATCGAGATACCGTCGACAGCCTCGGACTGGGCGGCACGCCGATCCGCTTACGCCGCCCCACGCGGCGCGGTCAACAGGTCGGTTAGGTCCTCCTGCAACGCAGCCGCGCTCGTCGGCCAGATGCTCATCCACTGCCGCCGGTCGGCGCCGGTGGTGTAAGTGACACTGACACGGCCGAATTCGGTGTCGACGACGGTAAGCACGCGTGGATGCACATACTGTTTCACGCCGTGATCGATCACTGCAACCACCGCCATCGCGGACTCGTCCATGCGGGCGGCGGCGGCGATCACGTCGATCTGATCGGGCAGCAGGCCCAGCCGCGCCAGCGCGCCACCCATCGCGTTGCGGCCGCGTTCATAGGTGTGCTTGAGCGCCGATTGCAGCAACTCGGTGGGCAGATTGACCCCTTCAATGGACGCCGGTTCGGCTTCCCCGAACGCGGCCAGCAGCGTCTGGCAAGTCAGCAACACCTGCTCCTCGGGGCGGTCGGTCTCCCCAACCGGGGCCACCACCACCTCATCACCGCCGCGCGCCGCCATCGCCATCCAGCGTTGTCGTCGGCACACCACCAAAGCCCGTTCCTCCACTGCCGTCTTGTGTTGCGGCTCAACGGGAACGGGGGCGGCGGCGGGGCGGCGGATGGCCAGCACCACCTGGCGCTCGGGGCGGCCCAGCACGGTCATCCAGTCGCGGACCATCGGATCGACGGCCCAGTCCGGACCGATCACCCCGGCGGCCAGCAGGCTGGCGTACTCGGCAGTCTGGCCGATCGGGCGCGGGCCCTCCGTGGTCTCCACCATCAGCGATGCATGCGCCGACGGGATAAAGGGCTTGAGCCGCAACGCAACCGGCATCGTCTCGACACCCAGCAGCGCCTGCAGCACCCAGATGCCCGACGGTGTGGTCGTCAACGTCATGCCGATCCCCTTGCCCGGTCAATCGCCCAGAGGGGGAGGCCAGCCGCCGGCTGGCCTCCCCCTATCGGTGTCAAGCTCGGTGTCTCAGAAGTGGAACGCCTGGGCCGCCCCCATGTCCTGACCGATCATCCCCTGGTGCGCCGCGTCGACGGTGTCGCCGTGTTGGCGGATGATCTGCTGGCCCTCGTCGATGCCCTGGTTTATCAACATCTGGGCGTGCACGAAGGCGTCGGGACCCATGCCGTTGAAGTAATCGTGAACGCCGTTGAGGACGCTCTGCGCCTGCAACCGGATCTCTTCGAGTTCGGCGCTGTAGGTGACCACCGAGTGCACGTACTCGGGAAGTGCCCCGGGGTGGTAGGTGAATTCGCCGCCCATCGTCATGTTGTGTGCTCCTGTCCTGGTGGTTTCGGGGGTTAGACGTTGCCCGCAAGGCCGGCGATGAGCGCCGCGTTCTCTTCTTCCCTGTTGTGGTACTTGCCGGCCTCGTTGCGGAGCACGTCGATGAGCTGGCTCCACTGCCGGGTGATCTTCATCGTGGCGTGCTGAATTTGCTCGGCGGTGTTGGTGTTGGCGACCGCGGTCTGCCCCCAGAACTGCCCGGGGTTGTGAACGTTGTACGCGGAGTCCATGTAGCGCTTCAGGACAGCGTTGGCCTGTTCCATCAGCGACTCGAGATTGTTCGCTGCAGTGTGCACCTGATCGGGGCCGACATGAATCGAAGAGCCCGAGGCATCTGCCATGGTGGTCAATCCTTTTCGTTTGATGTTGCTGTTTCTAGCAGTCTATGTCGCCTGAAATGGCGATCTGTGCACTAATTTTCGCGGTTGTCCCCCCTATTCGGCGCGGGGCGCCCGGTCAATTGCATCGTCCGAGCCGGCCCCTTCTCGGCGGACGCGCCGCCGTCACGACCCATCGCCGCCGCCCCCGGCGCGCCGTAGAGCCCGCCCATGCCCCCGGCCATCGGCTGCGCGGAGGAGCCGACCGCCGCCGGTGGCTCGCTCGGCGCCGACCAGCCGGTCGGAAGTTTCGGTGGGTTGGGCGCGTTGAAGCTACTCGACGGGCGGGTGAAGCTGGACACGACCCCGGCCCCGGGGGCGCCGATGCCACCCCCACCCCCGCCACCGCCGGAGCTTACCGCGGTCTGCGACAGGGTGGCGGCCGCCGGATCGGCAGCGAGGGTGCCGTTGCCCAGTGAGGAGAAGCTGCTGGTCAACGGGCCAAGCAAGCCCGTGGCCATCTGCGGCATCTGACCCAGCATCTGCGGCAACTGGTTCAGCATCTGCGGGGCCTGACCGGCCATTGGCCGATCTGACCCAGCTGGCCGAGCAGCATCGGGGCCATCGAGGACATCGCCTGGCCAGCGGAAGCCGGTGCGGCGGCGGCCTGTTCGGTGGGCTGCACCGCCGAAGACGTCTCGTTCATGCTCTGCACGCCGGCCTGCATCCCGGCGTTGGCGCCGGCCTGCGCCGCGCCCGTCGCGGCCTGCACGGCCGCGCCGGCCGGATCCCCGGTAGTGGGTGAGATGGGCGGCGGTATCGCCAGCAGCGCTAGAAGCGCGGTCACCGCCGACTCGTAGGCGGCCATCACCGCGGCGTTGTTGGTCCACAGGTGACCGAAATACTCGGTATCCAGGGCGATGATCCCCGGCGTGTTGAAGCCCATGAAATTCGTCGACACCAGCCCGGCCTGGGTGATCCGGTTTGTGTCGCATACCTGCCCCGGAATCATTGTCGCCGAGGCGGTCTGGTATGCCTCGGCGATACCCGCGGCCGCTTGCGAGGCGTCCTGCACCCACGCCATCAGCAGCTCGAGGGCCGCGATGTACTGAGTCGAGCTCGCCAGCATCGACACTCCGCCGGCGCCCTGCCAGCCGGCCACGGCGGTACCGACCGTGGTGGAGCCCATCATGGCGCCCTCGCTGGCTAAGGTGTCGGCCAGCACCTGGAGAGCGGTGGCCGCGGCCGTGGTGCTTGCCCCGTGATCGCCGGTGAGCAGCGCATACGCATGGCCCTCCGGAGGGGTGATAGCCCAGTCCCCGAAAACAGGCATCTAGCCGTCTAAATGGTGGCGGCGGCGGTATTGAGCGCCTCGGTCGCGGCATAGCTGACGCCGCTGATCCCCACGGTCTCGGCAAACATCTGGCGCATCGCGACGAACTCGGTCAAAGCGCCCATGGTTGCCGCCCCGCGCGCATTGATCGCCGCAGCCGCCGCGACGGAAACCGCGTCCGCACCAGGGGGTAGGACCGTCGTCATCGCCGGCGTAGCTCCTGCCCCGGCGGCGGCCATCGACGCCGTGCCTGCGGTTTCCGCCCCCGCCGCTGCTCCCAGCAACGCCGGATCGACCGAAATCGGTAGTGTCATTCTGTTTGCCCCTCCGACTGGTGAGCTCAGCTTGCACTTATCCTAAGCCCACTGCACCGGTCCTTGCTGCACGAAAACATGGGCCGCGCTGATGCGCTGGTCGAGGAATGGCTTACGTCGTCAAATTGAGCTTCTCCCGCTTGTGCGGCCTCGGTTTGGTCGGATCCCGCAGACCATGAGATGCGCGATGGTCGGACCAAGCGCACACCGGTACGTTTGCGGTCCGTCAGTCCCACAAACCTAACTAGCACACCGCTTAATTGTCGTGACGGTCAAAATCCGCGCACTTCCGTGAGCCTCGAACCGGGCCGATTCCGCGTCATTTCCGTCGAACAGACGATGACTTGAGAGCGGACCCGCGGCCGCCCAACACCGTGAAACGTTGTGGCGCGAGGGGCAGCCCTGCTCGCCTTTCGTGACGCCACACCGCGATCGCTGACCGGCACGGGCTGGCGTCCCTATCGAGTTGACCCCGAATCCCCGCTCAGCCGCCACTATGCGACGTCATCGAGAAGCCGTCCGGCGCCTGGCGCGCCCGTATGGATGACGCGCAATGCCAGCGGGCGGACGACAACCGAAGACCCCGTACGAACAACGCCTAGCGGGCCGGGGCCGGCGAAACGCGCAACGCCCGTTGCTCGCATTGCAAAGCCGGCTTTGGCCTGGCGGTATCCGACGCGCACCCCGGCTGCGGTAAGGACCAGAAGGCCGCCAACACCTGGCAGAGCCATGGCGGCCAGCGCAGATAGTGACGCGGGTATGAGGACGTCGCGGACCGCCTTCTGGAAGAACGACTGCTTATTCCTGGAAGTGGCGCCATTAGGCGCAAGCGGCGCTTTCTCCGGCGCAGACGACTCTGCACCGAGGCGGGTTGTTGTCGCAATGCCCCCGAGCGATGCCGCCCCGATCGCGTTGCCCGCCAACGGCAGGCCCGGGATACCGGCAAGGGGTGGTCCGAGCGGCAAATGAGACGGCCCCAACGGGGCAGCGAGCATCGGCGCATACGCGGCCGCCGAATGCCGTCCAGACGGCTCCACGCCGGGGACGCCCAGCAAGGCGGAAAGGTCAGACGGCAGTTGGGTGAGCGGTACGACCACACCGGCAACCGAGGTGAGCATCTGCTGGATTGCCGCGATGACGTCAGAACCCTGCGCCACCGGACTGAGAACCGACCTCACCACATTCTGGAGCAACCCAGCCACATCGGGAACCGGCGCCACCACACCGGGAACCGGCGCCACCACATCGGGAACCGGCGCCACCACATCGGGAACCGGCGCGACCACATCGGGAACCGGCGTCACCGCATTTGTCGCTGGCGCCACTGCATCGGTAACCGGCGCGACCGCTTTATTCACCGGTGCCACTACATCGGTAACCGGCGCGATCGGGTTGGGAACCGCGGCGACGAGGTCCGAATCCTTCTTCTGCTCGTCGATGCTCGGCGCGCCAGGCTCGTTGGCCGGGATTTTCGCGACAGTGGAACGCGGCTGCTCGGGTTTGGGGACCGAACCCAGCGTGCTCGTGCCACTCTGAACTGTCTTGCGCAGGGTGTCCGTGAGGCCGCCCGGGCCGCCCGCCGGGCTGCTCGCCGTGCGACCGGCCGGGCTGCTGCCCAGGCTCGGCCCGTGGGCACCGTCATGACCATGCGTAGAGGAACCGCCGGAACCGGGCTCCGCCACGGCGATCGCGCTCCCGGCGCCACCGATGAAAAGGCCGGTAGAGAGCATGCAAACACCAGCCGCGACGCGCAAATGCGACGTAATCACGATTTCCCCCGGGGCCAAGGGACAGGGAGGCCAACTGCACATAATTCCATAGTCCAAGCATCGGGTGTAGCGATCCCGCCAGATCCCTTGCACCGTCAATGATGCAGCGAACCGTGGACGTGATGGTGGGGCGATCCTGGAACACGCCACAGTAGCTCGCCGTTCAGCAGGACCGCCATGTCGCTCAAGTGCGATACTTCGCGCCCGTATTGCCTGGTTGCCTCACCCGGGAGGCCGAACACCGACGCGCCGTGACCCCGGCACCGCCGAAGCACGCGGGACGTGATGCCGGCGATCGAATGTTGCCCGGCGCACTCGACGAGGACGGTGACCCAGGAGTCCCGCCCGGGTCAGCCCGCCGGCCCAACGCCCGCCCCGGGCGGCTCCGACCATCCGATCAGCGCTCCCGAAGTGTCCGCGCGGGTGAAATAAATCGCCTTGCCCGGCCGCTGCGGCTCCGCAAACACGTCGCCCGCGATCTTCCCGGCGTCGCGGCGCCCGTCGAGGACCAGGATCGGCGCCAGCGAGGTACGCACCCGGCCCAACATCGACGCCCCCACGGCGACGAAGTTCCAGTTCGCCACCCCGGCCGTGGCGATGATGTGCAGGCCGGTCTCGCGCGCGCCCTCGACATGGTTGGCCAGCTCGATGAACGGATTGTCCATTGTCGTCCACGACGCCGCGTCGTCGGCGATGACGAAAAGCCTTGGGCCGGACCAGAACTGGCGACTCAGCATCTCCTGCTGACTGGTGCCCGGCGGTGGTTGCCGAGCGTTGAGCTCCTGACAGAGCCCCTTGATCGCTTCGCGGATCGCCGTGGTGGTGTAGGCGTACGTGTGCAGATGCTCGTCATCAACGACCCCGAGCAGGGTGCGACGCGGATCGAACACCAGAAGCTGCGCGTCAGCGGGGCTGTGGGTGGCCATGATGGCCCGGCATATCACCCGCAGAAAGTTGGTGCGCCCCGAGCCGGGGTTGCCGACCGCCACCACGTGCGGGTGATCGGCGAAGTCGATGTAGGCCGGGCCCAGCGTGGCCTCCGACAGTCCGAAAGGCACAAGCTGGCGGGGCCGCGCCGCGTCGCACAGCCGGTGCACCTCGACGATCGGCACCGCCTCAGGCAGCCGCGCCACCGTGGCGGCCTTCTGCACACCGGCCACCGCGGCCACCACCGCCGGGACGTCACGCACATCGACGCGCCCGCCGGGCTGATTGGCCAGCACCGGCAGCCCCACCAGCAGGTGATGGCCCTCGCGGTTGACGCCGCGCCCGGCCACGTCGGGCACCTCCTGGGCGGCGGCGCGGCTCATCTCCGATTCCTTCGGATCGGTCAACCCCAGCTCCAGACGCGCCTTGGCCTCCGGCTTGATGGCCTGCTTGAGGCCCATCAGGTAGCTGGTGTGCGTGATCACCAACCGGACACCGTAATTGCGCGCGCGCATCAGCCCGATAACGGTGTCGACCTGGTTGGGGAACTCGGTGGCGAAATTGGCCCAGCCGTCAATGATCAGTACCACATCCCCACCGGGCACTCCCAAGTCGACCGGGTTGGGACCGAACTTGGCTCTCCGCACGGTGTCCATGTCCAGCCGGTTGCGGGCGAACACGGTCTCGCGCTCGGCGACGATTGCCTGCACCGACGCGATCACCCGGTTGACGCCCTCACGGTCCACCGCCGCCGCGACCCCGGCGACATGGGGCAGCTCGGCCAGCGCGGCCAGATGCGCGCCGCTTGCCGCGATGCAGTAGAACTGCACCCGCTCCGGGCGGTACATCAACGCCGCGGTCGTCATCATCGTCAGCATCGCGGTCGTCGCGCCCCGCTGCGGGGCCCCCACCACCAGCGCGTTGGCCGACAACAGGTCCAGGCAGTGCACATCCTGGCGGTGCTCGCGGGGCCGGTCCTCGATGCCGATCGGGAACACGAGCCCTGGATTGTCGCCGTACTCGACGTCCCAGGGCTTGCCGCGCAGCTGGCCGACCAGGTCGTCGGCGGCGGGCGCCTGATCCAGCGGGGGCAGCCACAGCTGTCGCGGCGGCCCAACGCCAGCGGCCTGCAACGACTCGATCACCTTGTCCACCACCTTGGACGGCCGCTGTCCGCGGGCCAGCACCAGCGCCGGCTGCTGCGCCGCCGGGGTCACCTCGGGAAGGTGCGGGGAGGCCAACAAGCCGTCGGGGTCGGTCGCCTCCGTGGCGGTGAACGGGCGCGGCGTGAACCAGGTACCGGCCCGCGTCATCACCACCTGCCCGTCCTCGCTGGGCGGGACGAAGCCCGCCGATGAGTAGAAGGTGCGGAACTCGCGGGGCGCCAGCTGCGCCACCCGCAGAAACGCCGTGCCCTCGGCGCCCTTCTCGGGCACGTGGGCGGCGATCGCGGAGTCGATCGCGTCGCGCGAATCCTCTTCGCGACCGGTGCGCATCGCGATCGTGAAGCCGAGCAGCTTGCGCACGTCACGAAGCTTCTGCAGGTCCACCGTCTGGCCCACCAGCTGCAAAAAGATGTGGTAGGCGCGGCCCAGTCGCACGATGCGCCAGAACAGCTCCTTGTACTTGGGCCCCCAGGTCGGGTGGCTCAGCATCTCCTGGTACTCGTCGCAGATCACGAACAGCGCCGGCACCGGCGGCAACGACGGATCCGACAGGCGTTTCTCGTTGTAGACGTTGAGGTCGACGCATTGGTTTGCCGCGCACAGCTCGCCGCGGCGGTCGATCTCGCCATCGAGCGCCTCGTACATGCGACCAACCAGGTGCTGGTCAGTGCGTAGATTGCTCACGCTGGCCACCACGTGCGGGAAGCGTTTGAGCACCCCGGCCGCCGACTCCAACTTGAAATCGGCGAACACCACGTTGACCACCTCCGGGGAGTGGGTCAGCGCCAGCGAAGTGACCTCGGTGATGATCGCCTCGGACTTACCGGCGCCCGTGGTGCCGATCAGGATCGAGTGCATGTTCATGCCGCCCTGCGAGCCCTCTTTGAGGTCGAGCTCAACGAGCTGCCCGGAAGGGTCCGCACCGATCGGGAAGCGCATCCAGTCGCGGCCCTGGGTGCGCCGCGCGGACCACAACCGGTCCACGTCGAGGTGGCGCGGGTCGCGGATTCCCAGCACGTCGAGCACGGAACGCGCGGTCGACTCGTCGGTGGCGGCCATCGTCCGCGAGTCGGCGGCGCGGTAGCGGGTGATCGCCCGTGCGAACCGCTCCGCGGAAGCCAGGCTCATCAGATCGGCGTCGGCGTAGAACTCGTCCTCGATCTCGTCGGAGGACCGCGCCGGCCCGAACACGGCGGCGTGGTTGATCGGCATGCGCTTGCGCAGGGCCCTGTCCACGAGCCGGTAGGTGGTGGCCGGCTCGAAGCCGACCCAAGTCTTGGGGCCGAAGCTCAGACCGGCGGCCGCCGGCGGCGCGGGAATGGTGGGGGCCAGGCGCACAAAGCAGGTGCCGGCGTAGCCGCGCTGACCGGTCAGACCCGCCCAGTCTTCGGGGGTGCCGCAGTTGTCGTCGATGATCACCCGAAACGGGGTGACCGACCCGCCGCTGTCGCCCTGCAGCCCGCTGGCGGGCGGGGACCACTCGGCGCGGCCGCTCTCCACCTCGTCGAGAAAAACCTCCAGTTCAGCGGGCGAGGAGAACAGGAGCCGGCGTTCGCCGCAGCCGTCGCGCTCGGAGCGGTGCTGCAGGTGCGGCAGCCACTTGGCCCAATCCCATTGCGTCGGCGCGGAGGTCACCACGATGACCTGCACATCGGCCGGGCTGTGGAAGGCGGCCAGCTGGCAGATCATCGCCCGCGCCACCGCGCGGGTGGAGTCCATCTCCCCCACCATCGCCATCCCGGCGTAACGCTGCAGCCAGATCACCTTGGCGATGTCGCGCACATGCTGCTGTTCCAGCAGGAACTTGCGCAGCGCATGCCCTGTGGCCGGTTCGATGCGGGAGGCGTCGGGGATCTTGGGCTTCTCGATCGTCATCGCCAGCTCGACCTTGCCGACCCCGACGCGCACCACGGCGAACTCGTTGTGCCCTGCGCGACGCTCCCACATCCGCGGTGTGCCGGGAACGCCCACCAATTGGTCAGGCTCCCAATGGAAATGCGCGCGGTGCTCCCACTGAGCGCGGCGTGACACCTCCACCTCGTCGCGGACCTCATCGAGGCGGGCGAAGTACTCGCGGCGATATTGCTCGAGCTGGCTCCAGCTCATCTTCTGCGCCGCGCCACGGCCGCGGAACAGCATGCCGCCCATGCCCATCAGCATCATCACCGGGAAGATCGCGAACCCATTGGCGAACGAGCGCATTCCGCTCACGTACATGGCGACGATGAAACCGACGACCCCGACGACCAACGCGATGGGAAAAACGATGCCCGCCCAGTGCCGCTGCGGCGGAATGGGCGCCGCAATGGGCGGGTCCACCGCGATCTTGCCGCCCCCTGTCTGCGGCGCCGGGACGGGCTCAGCGGGGCGCACAAACGGTTGCGTGCTCACGCGCTCACCCTAACGTCGACGGATATCAGGACTCGACACGATAAAGCGGCGACCCTCAGAGCGCCGTTGAGGTGCCCGCGCCGGTTCCCGGCCCGGGCGCGCCGTCCGGGCCGTCGCCGTTCACCTGGCCCGGCAAGTCCTGGCCGCCCGGGGTCGCGGCCGGTTCGCTGGGCGCACGCAGCGTCGACGGGTCGTCGGAAGGGCGGTGATGACCGTGCTGGTGCACCTGTGCGGCGGCGGCCGGGTCTTGGGTTTGGGTTCCGTGCTGCAGTTGGCCGAAGGCCCCTGTGGCCATCTGCCCCATCTGTGCCGGGATCTGCCCGGCGCCGGAGACCATGCCACCGACTGACTGCAGTGATGACATCGGCGTGCTGGCGGCCTGCATCACCCCGCCGAGCACTGACGACAGCATGCCGGTGGAGGGATCGGCCGCGCCGGCCGGTGCCGCCGCGGGTGCCCCGGCGGAGAGCGGCGCCTGCTGCGCCAACCCTCCGGGCACCTGCGCAACCTGCTGGGCGTTGTCGGCGTCCTGGCCCTGCAACTGCTGCACCGCCTCGGTGGACTGCGCCAGCCCCATCGTGGCCCGTGGCAACAGCGTGGCCGTCGAGTCGGCAACCGCATTGGCGACCGCCGTCACCACCGCCTCCAGGGCGGTATCGATCGCGGATCCGGCACCGGCGACCGGAACCGGGCCCGGCTGTGCGGCGCGTTGTAGCGCCCCGGCGACGGTCTGCGCCTTGTCCTGGACGTCCGCCGGCGCAACCTTGATGAGCTTAGGCGCCATCAGACCGCTCCTCTCCTCTGCACATCGCTCACGCGGACCCCACCGACCACAGCAGGCCTTCCCTTTTGATATGCCATCCGAGGTACGCGATTTCGGCACACGCCGGCTCGTCGCCGCGCCACATCAACAGTGCCTCGGCTGCGCGCGCCAGGTTGTGATAGGCGCGTGCGTAGTCCGACGGGCCGTCGCTGTCGCCGAGCCGGCCGGGACGCTGAGCCGCACTGTCCAAGCACAGCGTCAGCTTCACCATCTCCAGCTCGGTCCACTGCTCCTCGGTGACCCCCTCGCCGTCCGTGAGTGCCGACAGCACATGGCGGATAACCGCCGGCACCGACAACCCGAGCAGCCCCGAGGCCCGCGCCAGTGCGGCCCGCACCGTAGTGTCGGTCGCCTGTCCGGCGTACGGGAGATGCTGCGCGACCGGCGTATTAGGGTTCGTCAGCCGGTTGTAGTCGGAGCGGTCGACGGTCTCCAGCCTGTGCATGCGCGACTCATCCAGTGGCGGCGGCGGCGCGTTGTCGGGAATCGGCGAGGTCATCAGCGAGCAGTCCTCGTAGTGAGGCACCGCGGCGCGCTGCGCCGGCAGCGCCGAACCGCCGTTATCGTTCGAGACCGCTAGGGCGTACAGCTCGATGTTGGGGTCCAGCTCGCAGCGCAGCGAGGAATAGGCCACCATCGTCTCGGCCGGGTTGACCCAGCCGAACCAGCGGGCCTGAAAAGCGTTGGCTAGACCCGGATCTGCAAACAGCATGCGGGCATTTCGGGGAACGAACACCCCGGCCGGGATGTACCCGGCTCCTTCGTTGCTGACGATCACGGTGTCGACGCCGACAGGAGTCTTGAACACCCCGACGCACCAGTCGATGCAGGCATACATCCGGGAGGCGTGCAGCAGCTGATACACCGTCTGCACCGCCGATTCGAGCAGCGGGTCCGTGCTGGACGACTTCACCCCGGCGGCCGCGCCGGCTGCAGTCGCGCCCACACCCGAGGCCACCACACCCGGCGGCAGCGGCGCGACCGGAGGCGGCAAAGCCGCCGGGGGCGCAGGGGGCGGGGCGCTCGGCAGCGGCGGCCCGGACGCCGGGGTCACCGGCGCAGCCTGGCGTGGCACTACATCGGAGTTGAACGGAGGCAGCGCACCCGGCGCCGAGGCAGGCATCATCGGAGGAATCGACGGCGTGCCGCCTCCCCCGCCTCCGCCCGCCACTGGCGCTGCTGGCGCGCTCGCAGGAGGCGGAGCGGCCCACACAGGAGCAGAAGCTAAATCCGTTGCACTGGCTGGAGTTACGGGCGGTGGAGGCGGAGCAGGGGGCGGAAGCAGCGGCTCGGCCGAGGCGGGAGCGCCGCCGCCAGGCCCGAGGCCGGCGTTGAAGCCGCGGGTGAACTCCGAGGGCGACACCGGTGGTGTGACAGGCGGCGTTGACAAGTTGGGCGGACTCACCGGCGGAGACGGAACTCCCCCAAAACTGCTCGGCATTCCGGTTGCTGGTGGCATCCGCAATGCGCCGCCCCCCATCGGCATAGCAGGAGGCGCGCTAGGACCGGTCATCGGAAGGGGTGTTGGCGACGCATTTGGCTGCTGCAGGGGGCTGGTGCCAGGGAAACTGGGCTCCATCCCGTTTTGCCATGCGGCTGGCGTCGTGTGATCGTCACCTGGGTGTAGCGTGCCTGGACCAGAAGCCGGTTTCTCCCCTGGTTTTGTATCCGATGTCGCCGCCGCGGGGGGTCCGAGTCCCGCGTCCGATTGAACTGTTCCCGGAGGGGGTGGCCGGAGCGGTTTAGGGGGTTCGAGCGGAGGCTGCGTACTTCCGCCTCCAAAGCCGAGTCCAAACCCACCTGCGCCTCGGCCGCCGTGCGGGACTTGATTAGCATTCGGCAGCCCTCCTGACCCTCCTTGCGCTCCCGCTTGCGCTTCTCCTGGCGCCGGTCCACTAAGGGCCGCTTGGCTAGGGCCCGAGAGGGTGGGAGCCCCTCCGAGGATTGCGGCTTGCCCAGAGATCGCGGCGGCTACATTGGCGCTGAGCACCTCCCCGCGGGTATGTGCGCCGGCGATAATCATTTGGATCTGTGCGACCAGGGTGGCCGGATTCATCTTATTGCCCAGGGCGGCTGCCTTTGCCTTGAGCTGTTCTATCTCCTCGTTGGCTGCACGGTCGATCTCGTCCAGCTGCTGTCTTGCGTGATAGATCAGTTGAGCGCACTCGTCTACTGCGCGAGCCATCGAAGCGTAGCGGTCCCCGTGGTCCTGCACTTCAATGCAGTCGTGCACGTACATCACGTGCATCGTGTCGATCGTCTCTCCCGAGTTTTCCGTTAGGAGCTGATCGGCCACTCTCCGGATGGCATCTCCCTCGTTATGTAATTCGGTCGCCTTCTGTCGCAACCGGTCAGCGATGTTTGACCACAGATCGGCAGAGGTGTTGGGCCAGAGGTCCCCAATAATTGGAACTGAGTATGGTCGCGTGGGCATTGCCGTCGCGACACTGAGCGCTACCACTTAGCCGTCCCGAATTTCACCGCAGTGCACCAGTCCAGCCGGGGTCGGCCGCCGCCTTGGTTCACCACAACTGGACGCCAGCTGAGGAACACGCGTCAAACGGGCCGCCGAGCGCAACTATGCTGTCGGTCCAAGCCGCCTCGTCATACTGCGTACCTGGTCCCGGACGAAGGCTGGAAACGTACAGGTGCATGTCATCGATGTAGCGTTGCAATGTGCGGATCAGGTAACGCAGAGGGTCTGCGTGCTGATCGAGGAGCGGCTGTACCCGCTTTATCCAGTCCTGTGTCGCGCTCACAAATGTCGGGATTCCCGCGTCCCGTTCCGGTGTTCCTGTGTGGCCCAGCGCTACGAAAGCATTCTTCTTATCGGTGCTTTCCTTTATCAGCGGCGCGATAGCTTGGCAAAGTAAGCGGTCGGTTTCGGCAGTGCTCGCGGGCGCCACGGTGGTTGCGGGGGGTGCCGCAGACGGCGACGGCCCTGGCTTCCAAGCGAGACCGATGATGGCTAGTACAAGCGCCGCAACAGACAAGAGCACGGCGAGGGCAAGGCCGGCAGTCACAAAGACTCCCCGGCGACGTTTCCCCCGTGGTCCACCATACGGCGGCTGAGGTGGCTCGCCGGGCGCAAACCCGGGCCCTGTCGGCGCCGGTCCATAGCCGCCATCAGGCGGCGTGTGGCCCGTCATCCCACCCGGAACGGTCATTGCCTCAGCTTAAGGTGTCTTGGTTGTGCCCGTCATCGCGAACTATCCCGTATGTGGATAACGTCTAACGCCAATATGCCGAGCTGCCGACGGTTTGCTAGCCAAAGGCTGGGGGATAGCTATCGGAGACTATAAGCAAACCCGAAGATTTCAGGTCGTAATGAGTGACAGTCAGCGTCCGATCATCGGGTGCCGGCGCCCTGGTTGAAGTAACTCTGGAAATTCATCACAACCGCAAGCGTCTGCTTGTTGCCCTGCAGGTAGGCCGACAGGCTCTCGGAGTAAGCCTCCAAATCAC
>JAOPWC010000204.1 GCA_025965895.1 Mycobacterium sp. | reverse complement strand
CTCGAAAACATCCTGCGCGTCGACAAACCCCGCCACGGCGAGTACGGGGTCCTGTTGGCGTTCGGTCCAGGACTCACCATCGAAGGCGCAGTAATGCGCTTTTGAACCAAATCGATGCGCTGGCGCGGCAGCCCCGCCAGATGCGCGAGGCTTTCGCTGGAGATCGTCGTCAGAAGCGCTATCCGAACCGCATTGCAGCAAGCGGCGGGCGACCTCGGCCGCTAACGCGGCGGGTTGATGGCTTGAGGGGGGCGCCCTGGACAGCGCGGCCTGCCCTGATCGGCGCGGGGGCTGCTGTGCTGACCGCGCGCTATCTGATCCATACCAGTGCAGTCGCGTAGATGCGCCACCCTTGAGTTGCCCGGCGTTCAGGCCGCTTATCGTGGGCGGTGCAGTGGCCACACCGCCTCGCTGGAGACCGGCGCACGGCTACTCCGAGAGTCACCGCGGGTACGGCCTGGGAAGCGATGGGTACATCAGGGAGGAGCCCAGGGAATCGCCGCTCGGTGCGCACATGAAACATCGCGGACCGGCTGCGTCCATGAAGAATCGGGAGAGTTGATGACGCGAGACGTGGTGGCGGGGGAGCGATCCTCGTGCTGCCCACCCTGCTGTCTGGCAGCTACGGCATGAGATTCAACCACATCCCGAAGTTGCACTGGGCCTGGATTCATCCGATCTGCTTGATCCGCATCGCGCCGGTGTGCGCCTATGTATACCGCCGCTTGCATGGGCACGGTTGGCTATGACGGCGCGGCCACACCCTCTGGCATGCGTGTTGTTAAGCGGCACGGCGTTGGTCAGCGGGTGCGGCCCCGGCCCCGCAAGCACCACGAGTTCGTCGACTGCTGTGCCCTCCCTGGGCCATGAGGTTCGCGACGGCGACTTCGCCTTCACCGTGACCAGGTTCGAGCGCGGGATGCCGAGGATCCGCAACCACACCCCACGCGGGCAGTATGTAGCCGTCGTCATGACAGTGAAAAACGTCGGCACCCACCCGGAGACCTATGTCGGTGCAAACCAGAAACTGAAGGACATCGCCGGCAGAACGTTCACGCCTGATGACACCACGGACGCCGCCGTGAACGATGACCAGGGTTTCGCCGACATCCAGCCCGGCTCGCAGATTCAGGTGGCCGCGGTGTTCGATGTGCCGCCAGACACCGTGCCGGCGTCCGTTGAGCTGCACGGTTCGCCGTCCTCGACGGGCGCCACGGTCAACCTGGACCGCTAAGCCGTTCAGCCCGGCGGCGGGCAGGTCTGACATCGAAGCGGAGCTGGACTAGGCGGACGCGTTTTTCCGAATTAGCGCACCTCGGATCGACGGCCGCGCACACGCGGACTGCCGGGATATCCACGCCGCCCCAGGTGACCGACGGATCACACACGTGTGCCTGACCGCATTGTATTCACCGATCAGGCGTAGGGTGCTAAGCATGTCTAACAAAATCGTTCAGCCAGATTTCGAAACGATGTACCGTGCTGAGCCGGCGGTGCAGGGTCCTCCTGCGTTGACCCCATGGGACATCGGCGGCCCACAGCCGGTGGTGCAGCAGTTGGTGGCCTACGGCGCTGTGCGGGGCGAGGTGCTGGACCCCGGAACCGGCCCGGGACATCACGCAATCCACTTCGCGTCGAAGGGCTATCAGACCACCGGCATCGACGCTTCGCCCGCAGCGATCGAGCGGGCCAAGCACAACGCCGAACTTGCGGGGGTGAGCGTGAACTTCCAGGTGGCGGACGCGACCAAACTCGACGGGCTGGAGAATCGGTTCGACACCGTCGTCGATGCCGCGTTCTATCACGTGTTCTTAGACGATGAAGAAACGCAGACCCGGTACGCGCAAGCCCTGCACCGGGCCACCAAACCGGGGGCGCGACTGTTCATGTTCGAATTCGGACGCCACAACGTCAACGGACTTCAGTGGGAAGGCTTGCCAGAGGACAATTTCGAACGGGTGCTCTCGGCAGCCGGATGGCACATCGACTACCTCGGAGCCACCACCTACCAAGCCACCTTCAGCCCAGAGACTTTCACTAATCTCTGCAAGGAGATGAGCGGCAATCCGCAATTGGCCGAGCGGCTGAAGCCGGTTCATGACCAAATCCACGTCATTGCGCCGTTGCTACAAAACCACCGGGTGCACATGCCTGCTTGGGCCGTGACGGCCACCCGCCTCGACTAACACCCCCAAATAGCCCGACTATCGGATGCCCGTGGATCCGGGTCCTCGCCGCGGCGACCTGCTTGAGCCGATACGCAGGCGTATGCCCAACGGGGCGGCACCTCGCGTTCCACTGCGGCGAAATCAACCGGATACTTCGGCATCCGGCCGCCGAAGGCTCTCTTTGACTTGCGCGCCAGCAAAAAGACTCAGCTCCCACTTGTCGTTTTTTGCAGCTGGCAGGTAGGCCGGCGTACCGCTGACCGGAAGAAACGACACACCCAGGATGAACTCCTTGCTGGCTCGCAAGCAAGGAAATATCTTCGCCTGTGAATGGAAAATCGCAACGGAGCAGCGATGCCGGACACCGCTGAATGCCTGGCCTCGGTCAATTGCGCGGCAGGACAATCAGCTCAAGATGATGTCGGTAATGCAATGATCACAGCAGCCACCAAATCCGCTCTGCCGCCGTTGGCGGTCACTGGCGCCACGGGTGCCATCGGGGGTCAGGTCGCACGAATTCTCGCGGATGCCGGCATGGCGCAGCGACTCCTGGTCCGCAACCTGGCCAACGCCCCTCACCTGCCGCGGTCGACAGCGGCGAGTTGTTCTTATGGCGATCACGCAGCGGCCAGCGAAGCACTGTCCGGTGTGGATCTGCTGTTCATGGTGTCGGCATCGGAAAGTGCTGACCGGCTCGATCAGCACCGGACATTCATCGATGCGGCCGCGAGCGCCGGCGTCGGTCACATCATTTACACCTCATTCATGGGCGCCGCGCCCGACGCGGTGTTCACTCTGGCGCGCGATCACTATTTCACCGAGGAGTACATCAAGGCCTCGGGTATGGGATTCACGTTCTTACGGGACAACTTCTACATCGACTTCCTCACCGGCCTGCCCGGTGAGGACGGCGTGATCCGCGGGCCGGCCGGGGACGGCAGGGTTGCGGCGGTGGCCCGGGCGGACGTCGCGCGAGTCGTTGCCGCGGTGCTACAAGATCCAGGCCGGCATCGAGGCATCACCTACGATCTGACCGGGCCCGAAGCGCTCGACTTCTTCACCATCGCCGACATACTCGGCGCCCACACCGGCATGTCAATCAGCTATCACAACGAAACCATCGCCGAGGCTTACGAATCCCGCAAGAAATGGGATGCCCCCGGCTGGCAATACGACGCGTGGGTCTCTACCTACACAGCGATCGCCACCGGTACCCTCGCCGCGATCACCGGCCACGTCGAGACGATCACCGGGCAGCATCCGATGACCCTTGCGCAGTACCTGTCGCATCAAACACCGGACTGAAAATCGACCGGCTGCCACACTCAGATGAGTCGAGCCGGCGTCCTCTTCGCACTGGGCCCCGCAGCTGGTGTCGTGAACCGCCCGCCCGGTTGGGCCATAGTAGTAGGCATGGGACGGCAGCACATCCTCGAACCCGCCGCCCAGGAAATCGCCGCCGCCACATCGCGGCTGCCGTCCCTGGACGAACTCGGGCCCGACGGCGCACGCAAGGCGCTCGGTGACATCCAGGCGGCGCCGATCGCCGCACCCGAAGTGGACGAGAGGTGGATCACCGTTGCAGCGGAGGTCGGTGAGGTGCGCGTTCGCATCGTCAAACCGGTCGGCTCGGCGGCCCCGCTGCCTATTGTCTTGTATATCCACGGGGGCGGTTGGGTCCGCGGCAACGCGGCCACCCACGACAGGCTGGTTCGCGAGTTGGCTGTCGGCGTGAACGCCGCGGTGGTGTTCGTGGAATACGACCGCTCACCGGAGGTGCATTATCCGGTCGCCATCGAACAGGTCTATGCCACCGCCCGATGGCTCACCCGCGACGGCGCCGACGACGGGCTCGACACGTCGCGGCTGGCCGTCGCCGGCGACTCGGCAGGCGGCAACATGGCCGCAGCCGTGGCGATTCTGGCCAAACAGCGCGGCGACGTGACCTTCGTGCACCAGTCGCTGTACTACCCGGTCACCGATGCCGCGCAGGACACCGACAGCTACCGCGAGTTCGCCGACGGCCCGTTCCTGACCGCCAGGACCATGGCCTGGTACTGGGATGCCTACCTGCCCGAGCAAGACAGGCGCGCCGAGCTCACCGCCTCACCGCTGCGCGCCAGCCTCGACGACCTGGCCGGCTTGCCCGAGGCCTTGGTGATCGTCGACGAGAACGACGTCCTTCGCGACGAAGGGGAAGCCTACGCCCGCAGGCTCACCGAGGCGGGTGTGCGCACGGCAAGTGTGCGCTACAACGGCACCATCCACGAGTTCATGCTGCTCAACCCCTTGCGCGGCACCGCCGCGGCGACCGCCGCCATCGAGCAGGCGATTCACGTGCTCCGCCAGGCGTTCGCCATGCGGTCATAGGCCGCGCTGAAGGGGATAGTCCGCCCAACCAGAGCTGGTCGTATCGGCATTTATTCGAGAAGCGGAGTAGGCCGTCGGTGGCGCGCGGGACGGTTGTCGGTGTGACCGCCTGGCTCATCACCGGCCGGGAGTTACCCGGCTCCACCGTGACATGGCCGGTGACGGCAATGCTCAGGGTACTGCTGATTGTCGTGGGGCTCCTGCCGGCGGTGCATGCTTCGTGCAGTTCGCCAAGGCCGGCGGCGCCCGCATGCCGATCGCCGTCTGCGGTCACGCGGTGCTGTTCGGCAGCGTTTGGCTGCTGGTGTGCGCGGTGGTGCTGTGGGTCTGGGAGTCGCGGCCGGCGCGGGTGGTGCGCATGGTGAACGGCGCGGTCAGGGTGGGTAGCAGCTGGTTGCGGTTGATGACCATGCCGACGAGGGCGATCAGGGCGTATGTGCCGCAGATTATGAGCCGTCCGGTGGTCGAGGTGATGGGGAACTGGACGACGAACAGGCCCATGAGTGCCCACGCGGACACGCGGTGGAACCGCAGGGCCAAGATCAGCGCGACGCCCATCAGGGTTTGGGTGGCGGTCAGCAGCATTTCCTCAACTTGCCGGTGATCGAGCACCAGCGAGGAGCCGCCGCCACCCAGCAGATGCGCCAGGGGCAGGGATCCGACGAGCAGGGTCCACTGGTTCACCTTGGAGGAGATCAGGGTGGCGATGGCGGCGGTGCCTTTGCCGCGAGTGGCGAAGATGATCGCGATGATGAACTCGGGTGCCTCCGAGGCGAGCGGGGCCAGCCACTGCACCAGCAGGAACCGGTCGACGCCCAGCTGGGTGCCGGCGTCGATGAGGCTGTCGGCGAAGGGCTTCGCGCAGGCGAGGATGACGGCGGCGGCGGCGGCGAACATCACGACAACGACGACGCGTCGGGTGCGGTCGGTCAGCTGGCCTAAGGCGGCGCCAGCCCCGATGAGGTCGGGTTCTTCCACCTCGCCGCGGGACAGTCTGTACAGGTAGAAACCGAACCACGCCAACAGCGCCAGACCTAGGAGCAGGTGGATGTGTCCGGTGGCGGGGATCAGGAAGGCGGCGATGCCGGCGATGAGCAAAAACCCGAGTTCGACGCGGTTGCGTGGTTCTAGATCCAGCGCCGGGCCGCTGTGTCGGCGTGCCGTGCGGGCGACGGCGACAGCGATGAGCACCACGACGGGCCAGCCCAGACCCATCAGTAGCCGATTGGAGCCGGTCATGTTCGCCGCCGCGTACTGCACGTAGCCGGGGTTGTGACCGGAGGCGAAGGCGTAGTAAAGGTCCACGGCGTATTCGGGCAGCACGGCGATGAGCGCCAACACGGCGATGGCCAGGCCACCGGAGATGTCGATCTGGGCCGCCTCAGCGGCCCAGGCGAGCACGAAGCTCGCCCCCACGACGGCCGCGCCGAAAATGACAAGCGACAGAATTGGGGTGGCGTGCATTCCGGATAAGCGCATTACCAGTGCGGGAATAATGAATACCGCGGCGTTACCTAGTGAGCGCACCAACGTGCGCCGTGGCGTCACCGCAGTCGGTGAAACGGGTTTTCTCGCATCCAGGATCATCGAGTCAGGCCTCTTCGGTCGGCGGGCCGGCAGGACGCCTTTTCAGTGCACAGGGAGTCCTCGGCCAACACGGGATGTTGCTCCGAAGGTCTCGCTCGCCGAACAGCTTTCACGTCGATACGGTCCGGTGGATGACCGGGCATTCGATGCCAGTATGTCGATCATCCGCCTCTGCCACCCCGCCATCGGGAGTTACAGAGGGAACTACTCCCCTTCACCGGCCACACTACCGAGAATGGAAAGAAATGCAAATGAAGGTGATATCCGAAAGGCATGTTTCGGGTGCCCGAATCTTTACCGTAAGGATGTGCTAATTCGCTGCCGTGACATACCGAATGCCGGTATTACCGGCGGCATATTGGGGGCTTGCCTCAGCAGTCTGCGCGGCATGCATGTCATTAATGCGGTACGGGCCCCGGCGGGGAGATTCGCGCTGGTCGACTGGCCAAGCACTGCACAACCTGCCCGATGTGTCCGCCGGCCTCCCGAAAAGGTGCGACCACCGCGGTACCCGCTGGCCCAACCACTCCATTGAAATCTCTTGCTGGCCAAGCCCGACGACAATGGATGCACCGAATTCTGCCGTGCCACTTCGGGTTTGCCCGACAACTCGGCCACATCAGCGGCCTGACGGCCACCAACCACTATGGGGAACGGTGGCGTACGCGGCGCCCGAACAGTTGATGGGCGAAGACATCGACGGGTGCACCGATCAATACGCCCTGAACGGCGAGATGCAAACGACGCCTCCATCCCGACGATGAGCTGTTGCTGGTGCGCGAAAACGTCGGTGCCTTCCTTGTTGCGTCACGCACCGCCCAGAGTCCGATGAGGCGTCGGGTGGCGCACGCCGCACCGAGCTCGCAGCGCGACGAGGGCTCGCTTACGCCTGCGGCCTGCCCGAGCACGGACCTGAGCCATGGGTCACCGGCCCGGGTTCTTGACAGCGGGTCGAACATGAGTTCGAATGATGTATGCGTTGGGACGGTCAGGCGGTCGATGTCGACGACGGCGCGTTGCCCGGCCTGCAGCGCCTCGGCTTGGTGCGCAGCGTTCGTACCCCGCAGTTCGAGGGCATCACGTTCCACGAGGTGTTGTGCAAGTCAGCGCTGAACAAGGTTCCTGACGCGGCGATGCTCCCGTTCCGCTACACCGTCAACGGCTACCGGGGCTGTTCGCACGCCTGCCGATACTGCTTCGCCCGCCCGACTCACGAGTATCTCGAGTTCGATTCCGGCAAGGACTTCGACAGCGAGATCGTCGTGAAGACCAACGTCGCCGAGGTGTTGCGTCGCGAGCTGCGCCGGCCGTCGTGGCGCCATGACACCGTCGCATTGGGCACCAACACCGACCCGTACCAGCGGGCCGAGGGACGCTACGGGTTGATGCCCGGAATCATCGGGGCCCTGGCCGATTCCGGCACGCCGTTCTCGATCCTGACCAAGGGCACACTGCTGCGCCGTGACCTGCCGCTTCTCATTGACGCCGCAGCGCGGGTGCCGGTCAGTGTTGCGGTGTCACTGGCGGTGGGCGATCCGGACCTGCACCGCGACGTCGAGCCCGGCACCCCGTCGCCGCAGGCGCGGCTGGCACTGATCGCGGCGATTCGCGACGCTGGACTGGACTGCCATGTGATGGTCGCGCCGGTGCTGCCGCATCTGACCGACTCGGTCGAACATCTCGACGCGCTGCTGAAGCAGATTTCGGCGGCGGGTGCGAATGGGGCCACGGTGTTCGGGCTGCACCTGCGCGGATCCAATCGTGGGTGGTTCATGGCGTGGCTGGCCCGGTCGCACCCCGAGCTGGTCGACCGTTACCGGGAGCTGTACCGCCGTCGGGCGTATCTGCCGCCCGATTACCGGGAGATGTTGCGGGCGCGGGCCGCCCCGCTGGTGGCGAGGTACGGGCTGGCCGGCGATCGGCGCACCTTCACGCCCACGGCGGTCACGGCAGCGGCGCCGGCTCAGCCGACGTTGTTCTGATCGGACCGTCGGCTGTGCCGCACCTGGTTGAACGGCACTCCGCGGTCGGCGGCGTACTCGCGGGGGAACCCCAGCACCCGCTCGCCGATCACGTTGCGCGCTATCTCTGTGCTGCCGCCACCGAGGGAGACGCCTTGCCTCGACAGGTAGCGCTCGCCGAACCGGACGAGGTCAGCGGAGTCCTCGACCACCCCGGCGCTGCCGGTGATCGCCAACGCCGTGTCGATCTCGAGCTGGACCGTCTCGGCGTGGAAATTGCGGATCAGCGACCCGGCCGCAGGGGGCAGCGAGCCATCACGCACCGCCCGGTACACGTGGCCGTTGAGTTGGTCGTGCACCGCACGGTGCACCAACGCGCGGCCGGCCATCTCGCGGACGCGCTCGTTGTCGGCCTGCCCGGTCAGCTCCGCGATGGCGACGTAGTCGACGGGCATGTCGCTGACGCCCTCGCTGCCGATGCCGCTGGCGAACTCCGAGCCACCGCCGACGGCGCGCCGCTCGTGATACAGCTGGCGTGACGCCACCTCCCAGCCTCTGTTCACCTCGCCCACGATCGCGTCATCGCCCACCTCGAGGCCGTCGAAGAACTCTTCGCAGAACTCTCTCGACCCGTTGACCTGCGTGATGCGACGCAAGGTGACCCCCGGACTGTCGATGCGCACCAAAAACATCGTCAGACCCTCGTGTTTGGGCACGTCCCAGTCGGTTCTGGCCAGGAGCAGCCCGTAATCCGCGGCGAAAGCGCTTGTGCTCCAGGTCTTTGCGCCGCTGATCACCCACTTGTCGCCGCGGCGATCGGCCCTGGTGATCACGCCGGCAAGATCCGATCCGCCGTTGGGTTCCGACAGCAACTGCACCAGAACTTCGTCGCCACGTAGAGCTGCGGAAATGTGTTGGCGCTTCTGCTCTTCGCCGGCTGTGTCGAGGATCGTCGCGCAACAGATCGTGAAGGTCGGGGTGTTGAGGATCATCGGCATTTCGTAGCCGACGGTTTCGGCGTCGAATGCCTTCTGGTACTCCATGCTCAGGCCCAGACCGCCGTACTCCCGGGGAAAGCAGATCCCGGCGAATCCGCCTTCGTGGAGCACCTTTTGGAGTTCGCGGGCGCGTTGCCACGCGGCGTCGCCCCCGCGGTCGGCCACCGGCGGATTGCCAGGGTCGATGCGCGGCATACCTGCGGCCAGCCATGCTCTTGCCCGCGCCGTGAACGCGGCCACGGTCTCGGTCATGTTGCCGGCCCTCCCTGTTCGGTCAGCGCGTAAACACGCAGGTTGTGCTCTTCGGGTGTGCCGAACATCGCGCGGTACAACGTGACTCGCCGCAGGAAAAGATGCAGATCGTGTTCCCAGGTCACCCCGATTCCCCCGTGCAGCTGGACACAGTCCTGCACCATCGGCGCCGCCCGCTCGCCGACGTAGGACTTGGCGACACTGACCGACATCGCCGCGGCGGCGGTCCGCGCCGCAACCTCCGCCACGGCGGCGCGCGTGCTGGCCCGGCAGGCCTCAAGCCACATCTTCATGTCAGCGAACCGATGTTTGAGTGCCTGGTAGGACGCCAACGGCCGGCCGAATGTGTGCCGGTCGAACGCCCACTGGATCGTGAAACCCAGCACCGTGTCGAGGATGCCGATAACCTCCGCGCATTGCAGCACCTGCGCTACCTGGCTCTGCCTATCGATCAGCGCGGCGGTCTGCTCCGCGGTGCCCACAACGGCGCTGTCGTCGAGATGCACTCCGTCGAAATGCACACGGGCGTACCGCTTCACCACGTCGATCGAGCGCTGCGCTGCCACCCGCACGCCCGGTGCATCGGTGTCGACCAGGAACTGTCGGAGAGTTCCCTCGCACCGCGCGACCACCAACAGAAGACCGCTTTCGGCGCCGGCCTCGACGCGGTCCTTGACACCGTCGAGGCGGTAGCCGGTCTGCGTCGGCGTTGCCGTGACACCGGATTCCAGCGGTGCCCACGGCCGGCCGGGCTCGTACACCGCCCAGGAGGCGACGAGCTCTCCCGACACCAGCGACTCGATGGTCGTTGCGTGCCTGTGGTTTTGATCGGCGTCGACAAGCCCGGCCAGCACGGTGCTCACCGGGTGCAACGGCCCGGGCGCGACTGTGCGGCCGATCTGCTCGGCGACCGCCGCCAGGTCTTCGACGCCGTTGCCCGAAACACTGCCTCCGCCGAGCTCTTCGGGCACCAACAGGCCCGGCCACCCCAGCTCGGCGGCGCGTCGCCACCATTCCGGCTCGAAGGACACACCGGCGGCGTGCAACTCGCGCACCCGGGAAAGCGATGCTTCCTTCTCCAGGAATGCCTGGGTTGTCGACGCGAAGAGCAGTGTCTCCGGGGTGGCGACGTCCGTCACGCGGGAACCGGGCTGGGGATCTTGAACAGCTTCATCATGTTGCCCCCCATGATCCTTGCCCTGTCCTCGTCGGACAGGTCCGCGAGTTCGTCGACGAACGAGATCGGATCCTTCAGGCCCTCCGGATGCGGCCAGTCCGACCCGAACACGACTCGGTCGGTGCCGACCAGCCTGGCGACATCGACGAAGTTGTCCTCCCAGAACGGGCTGATGTAGACGCAGCGCTTGAACGCCTCGATCGGATCCTCGACAAAGGACTGCGGCATTTTCGCGTAGACGCCCTTGAACTGTTTGAACAGGTATGGCACCCAGTCGGCGCCATTCTCGATCGACAGGATCCGCAGCTCCGGGTTACGCGACAGTGCGCCGTGGCACACCAGTGCGCTCATCGCGTCCTCGATCGGCCGCTTGCCCATCGCCACCATCCGGAAGGCGGTCGGCTTGAACGGCAGGAATTCGTCACCGGGCTCCCAGACGCTGAGGAATTCGGAGTACCCGCTGTCGGACGCGTGCATCGACACCGGGATGCCGGCCTTGATGCAGGCCTGCCAGAACGGGTCGAACTCCTCGAAGCCGAATGATCGGGTGCCGCGGTACCCGGGAACCGGCGCCGGGCGAACCAGCACGGTCCGGGCCCCGCGGTCCAGGCACCACTGCAGCTCCTCCAGCGCGCGGTCGACGATCGGCAGGGTGACCACCGGCGTCGCGAAGATCCGGCCCTCGTAGTCGAACGACCAGGTCTCATACATCCACTCGTTGAGGGCATGGATCACCTCGTGGATCAGTTCCGGATCGTCTTTCATCCGCTCCTCGACCAGGCTGGCCAGCGTCGGGAACATCAGGGCGTAGTCGATGCCCAGCTCGTCCATCACCTCCAGCCGCGGCCCCGGCTCCCGGAACGCCGGGATGGCCTTCATCGGCTCGCCCATCACCTCGCGGAAGCTCTTGCCGCCGCTGCCGTGGCGGAAGTACTCCTCCTGGGCGCCGGGTCGGGCCACCACGTCGAAGGTCGGGTTGGGGATGTAGTCGCTGATATGCCCGCGCACCACGATTTTGGTGCGCCCCCGGACCTGGACGTAGTCGATGACGTGCTTGCGCTTGTCGGGCAGGAATTTGGTCAGTGCCTCCTGTGGCTCGTACATGTGGTTGTCGGCGTCGAACACCGGGAACGACAGCTCGCGTGACGGCATGGCGACCTCCTTGAAAGTCTGGTTTCAGGCCCGAAGCGGTAATGACGTTACCACTGGTGTAGCAGCGAAAACGAGGCCCGCGCAAGTCGCAGATGTCACAGTTCTCGTCAACAGGTTCTCCATTGACGAGAACTGGCTCGTCAATGGCGGGGTCTGTCGCTCTGCAGCCCACGGACGCAGAACTCGTAAATGTGGCCGGCGTCGATCGGGACACCGTTGAGCTCGGCACCCAGCATGCGCAGCCGCATCGCTCCGAGCACCGTCTGCATGATCAGCGCGGCCGAAGCCTCGATGTCCAGGTCCGAGCGGAATGTTCCCTCGGCGATGCCCCGGCCGAGGATCTCGCGGATCAGTTCATGCAGCGGCGACAGTACCCGCGCGTATTCGCGGGGCAGGCCTTCGGCAAGATGGTCGTTGTAGAAGGTCAGGCCCCTGTTGATACTGTCCTGGGCGCTCGAATGCGCAGGCGCGCAGATCCGGTCGACGAGGACCCGAAGAGCTTTCGTGCTGGGCAGCGCAGTCGTTTCGTCACGCCACCGCTGCGTCGATTCGGCCATGATCTTGTCGATCAGCGCGAGCAACAGTTCGTCCTTAGTGGCGAATAGCTGGTAGAACGCCCTCAGCGAGGTCTTGGATCGTTCGACAACCTCGAGCACCGTGAAATCCGTGCGCCCTGTCTCACCCAGGATTTCCAGCGCCGACTTCATGAATCGGTCGGTGCGGGACTCGGCCTTGCGCCGGGCAGCGTCGAGCGATTGCTCCACTGCCCGCTGCCGCACGCGTGCGCCGGTGTCGGTCGGCTTCGCCATGAGGAACATCCTCCCCGGATAGCCTAAGAGAACGACGTTACCGGTATTGCAGAGGCGACAGCATGCTTGCGGCTACTGTGTTGGACCGATGGCCGAATGGTTTCTGTTCCTGCCGCAGGTGAGGCTTGCGATCAGCGATATCGTCGAACGTGCGCGCGTGGCTGAAGCCGGCGGATTCGACGGCGTCGCGTTCATCGATCACCTCGAGTCGCCCGGCGCGACGCACCAGGACATCTGGGAAGCGATGGCCGTGGCCACCTGGGTGGCCGCACGGACCGAACGGCTGCGGATCGGCCACCTCGTGCTGTGCGACGCCTTTCGTCACCCGGCGGTGCTTGCCAAGCAAGCGGTGACGCTCGCGGCGGCATCGGAGGGCAGATTCGAGCTCGGCCTCGGGTCCGGCTCATGGCCGCAGGAGTTCGCCAGGTTCGGCCTCGACGACGGTGACGACGCGATGGCCCGGGTGCAGCGCCTCGACCGCGACCTGGCCCTGATCCGCCAGTACTGGGGCTATGGGGAGGCGCCGGAGCCGGCGCAGGAACCCCGTCCGGCGCACCCGATTCCGCTGGTCCTCGGGGGAACCGGCAAGAAGACCATGCAACTTGTCCGCAAGTACGCCGACTGGTGGAACATCCCGGCGCCGGAGGTGGACCAGCTGGCACGCCTGCGCCCTGGCGCTGGTTCTGCCCGGGTCTCGGTCCAGCAGATGGTGGGATTCGTGGGCAAGGAAGCTGACCGCGACATGGTGATCGAGGTGAGTAACCGGCGCTTCGGTCACCTCGGCCGAGGACTGGTCTGCGGTGACGCCGCCGAGCTCGGCGAGTACTTCGCCGGCCTGTCCGCCCACGGCGTCGAACGGTTCTACGTGT
This sequence comes from Mycobacterium sp., assembly GCA_025965895.1. Lineage (GTDB taxonomy): Bacteria > Actinomycetota > Actinomycetes > Mycobacteriales > Mycobacteriaceae > Mycobacterium. Next base: position 40,567 of record JAOPWC010000204.1, on the reverse strand, counting down.
GGTTCGCCGACTTCGCGCAGCCGGACACCCTTGCGGAATTCGCCGAGACCGTGATGCGGGCGTCATGACATCACCCGAATCGGTAGCGTCAGCGTTCGAGGACCGTCCCGACTACCGCATCGACATCCACCGCCGGCGCAACACGGTGACGGCGGAGATCGCCGGCCGCGTCGTCGCGTCGAGCACCGGCGTGCTGCTGGTCGACGAGCAGGACCACGGCCTCGTGTTCTACTTCCCGAGCTCGGAGGTTCGGGTGGAATTGCGCCGCGACGCAACCAGATCCAGCCGGTGCCCATTCAAGGGCGATGCCACCTACTGGCGGTTCGACGGCGACGGCGGCGAGGCGGTGTGCTGGAGCTACGAAGACCCCTATCCGCAGGTGGCTCGCCTTGCCGGACATGTGGCGTTCTTCCAGGACAAGGTGGCGGTACGCGTGGGCGAAGCGCATCCCGCGGTCGTCGGATACGGAGAGGTGAAACAGCCATGACCACGGAATTCGAGCAGACACAGTGGTCGGTCACCGACTTGTTGGGCTTATTCGACGTCCAGCCCGTCGGGCCCGACCGCTTCACCGGCGAAACCGGCATCGCCGGCGCGGACGAGCGGCAGGTGGTGGAAGGTACCCAGGTGCTCGCACAAGCGATCGTGGCTGTGGCGAAACGGTTTCCGGACAAGAGCGTGCGCTCCGCCCATGCGGTGTTCGCCCGCGCGGTCGTGGTCGGCGCGCCGGTCGAACTCGACATCGACGTCGTCCACGAGGGCCGGTCGACGGCGACCGCCGTCGTCGCCGCGCAGCAGAACGGACGGCGCTGCATCACGATGACCGTGCTGACCGACGTGCCGTCACCCGACGTGATCCGGCACCATCTCCCGCGGCCGGAGGTCGCAGCGCCGGCGCAGTCGAACGTCTCTAAGATGCCGATGACCGGCCGCGAACTGCGGTTGGTCGACGTGGTGGACGTCAACAGTCCCGACGAGGTGGGGCCGCCGGAACTGTACGCGTGGCTGCACTACGACCCGATACCTGCGCGCGACGACCTGGCCAAGGCGTTGGTCGCGTACTTCACCGGCCACCTTGGCATCTCGACGACGATGCGGGCCCATGAAGGTATCGGCACTAGTCAGGCGCACTACACCGTGTCGACGGCGCCGATGACGGTGAGTGTCAGCTTCCACGAACCCGTGCGATGGGACGGTTGGCTGCTCTACGCGCACGAGAGCACACAGGTCGGCGCCGGCATGTCCTATGTGCGGGGGACGGTGCACACCGAGGGAGGTGATCTCATCGCCTCGTTCGCACAGGAAGCGCTGATCCGCCCGATGCGCACCAGCGACACGGCCGTCGCCGCACAGTCACGGTTCTAACCGCTGGGCCGCGGTCGTCGGGCGCGGAACCATTGCCGATCTCAGCACGTCAAGCGGCAGCCCGCCGAGATCCAGGGCGCGGCTGTGGAAGTCCTTCAGCGAGGCCGAACGGGTGAGCGTCTCATCGCGAACCTGCTGCCAGATCCGTTGTCCGACGGCGTAGGACGGCGCCTGGCCGGGCCAGCCCAGGTAACGGTCGAGCTCGAAGCGCAGTGTCTGCTCGGCCTGTGCGCAGTGGGTGCGCAGGAATGCCCACGCCCGGTCGGCGTTCCAGACGCCGCCGTCCGGGGCGGTCAGCCCGCAGTGCACACCGATGTCGATCACCACGCGTGCGGCCCGGAACCGTTGCGCGTCGAGCATCCCCATCCGTTCGCCGGGGTCGTCGAGATAGCCGAGCTCGGCCATCAGTCGCTCCGCGTACAGCGCCCAGCCTTCACCGTGCCCGGACACCCAGCAGCCCAGCCGCCGCCACCGGTTCAGCTCGTCGGCCAGCACCACCGCCCGGCCGATCTGCAGGTGATGACCCGGCACGCCTTCGTGGTACACGGTGGTGGTCTCTTGCCAGGTGTGGAAGGTCGCGACCCCGGCAGGCACCGACCACCACATTCGTCCGGGCCGGCTCAGGTCCTCAGAGGGGCCGGTGTAGTAGATGCCGCCGGTCTGCGTCGGCGCGATCCGGCATTCGAGCCGCCGCAATGGCTCCGCGATGTCGAAATGCGTGCCGGTCAGCGCCTCCACGGCGCGGTCCGACAACTGCTGCATCCAGGCCCGCAGCGCGGCGGTGCCCTCGATCGTGTACCTGGGCTCGGCGTCGAGTCTGCGCATGGCCTCCGCGACCGTGGCGCCGGGATAGAGTCGCTCCGCAATCGACTCCTGCTCGGCGACAATACTTTCCAGGCGGCGCAGCCCCCAGTCATAGGTTTCGTCCAGGTCGACTTCCGTGCCGAGGAACGCGCGCGACAACAGCCGGTATGCGTCGCGGCCGCACCCGTTCTCGTCCCGGGCCCGCGGCCCGATCTCCTCGCGCAGCACCTTGGCGAGGCGCCCGTATGCGTCGGCTGCGGCCGTCGCCGCTGTGCTGAGTTCGTCGCGCATGTGGCGCGGGGCCGACTTGACGAGTCCGATGAACAACTGCTGGATGCGGCGCGCCTGCTCGACGCCGCGGGCCACCTGGCGGGCGGCCGGGGGGTGCCCGCCCGCCACCGCTGCGCGCAGTCCGTCGGCGTAACTTGCGGCACCCCCGGGGACTGCCGCCAGGCGTCGCGCGATGAGCGTCCAGTCGTCGTCGGTGGTGGTGGACATCAGGTCGAACACATCGCGCATGGACTGCAGCGGTGACGCGACCACGTTGAGCTCGCCGAGATCCAGCCCGGCATCGTGCAATTCGATCGCGACGCCGAGTCGCTCACGCATCGCGGCGACCGTCACCCGGTCGACGTCGTCGACAGGGGCCGCGTCGGCCAGTTCGCGAAGGGCTCCGCGGGCCACCTGCGCGCGCTCGGCCACCCCGTCAGCGGAGTAATCGGTGATGGCGTCGTCATGACCGGCGATCCCGAGTTCGGTTGCGGCGCAAGGGTCTCGCGACGCAAACGTCTCGAGGTAACGCTCGGCCACGGCGTCGACGGAGGTGCGAGCTCTACCCAAGGTCGGCAGCGTCGTAGGTATCGCACTGCGCGGGGTCGCCGGTCTGATAGCCGACCGTGAACCAATGCTGGCGCTGTGCCGATGAACCGTGGGTCCACGCTTCGGGGTTGATGCGGCCCGTGGCCTGTTTCTGGATCCGGTCGTCACCCACCGACGCGGCCGCTGACAACGCGTCGGCGATGTCCTTGTCGCTCAGCGGCTCCAGGTACGGCACGCCGGTGCTCTGCTCCTTGGTAGTCGACGCGTAGTGGGCCCAGACCCCGGCGTAGCAGTCCGCCTGCAGTTCGGTGCGCACGCCGTTGCCCCCGGCACCCTGCGCGCCCTGCTGAGCCCGGCCGATGTCGCCGAGGAGGTCCTGCACATGGTGGCCGTATTCGTGCGCGACGACGTACTCCTGTGCCAATGGCCCACCGCTGGAACCGAATTGGTCAACAAGCACCTGGAAAAAGCCGGTGTCGAAATACGCCGTCTTATCGACGGGGCAGTAGAACGGGCCGACCGAGGTGTCGGCAGGCCCGCACCCGGTGTTCACGGAGTCGGTGAACAGGCGCATGTGCGGACGCCGGTAGCGAGAACCGAGCAGCTGACTCCACACCGCGTCCACCGAGTTGCCGGTGGCGACGACACGGCACTGCACGTATTTGTTCGCGTCGGCACCGGTTCCGCATTGACTGATGTCGACGCCCGGACCGCCCGACTGTTGTGGGACCGAGTGCTGGTTGAGGATGTTGCCGGGATCCACCCCCAGTAACAGCGCCACCACGACGATCAGCAGGCCGCCGGCCCCGCCGCCGATGGCGATGCCCCGGCCACCGCCCCCTCCGCTGGTCGACGTGGTGCTCGTGTCGATCTGCATGCCCTCGTTGAAGGTCATCACACCGCCCCATCGCATCACTGTTGAGCTCCTGGTTCAGCTTCCCACACTACGATTCTGACGTGACCGTCGATGTCGAACTCCCGACCGTCGTCCACACCACGCGCGGCGAGCTGCGCGGCGCCACCGAGGCCGGTGTTGGCGTGTGGCGCGGGGTGCCCTATGCCGGGCAGCCCGTCGGCGAACGCCGGTTCCTTGCTCCGGGTCCGCCGCCGGCGTGGAGTGGTGTGCGCGACGCGACCCGGCACGGTCCGGTGCCGCCGCAGGCCAGATCATTCGTCGGCGGCGGCCGAGACGATCCGAAGGTGCGCGACGAAGCCTGCCTGACGCTGACTGTGTGGTCGCCTGACACCCGCGGGTCGCTGCCGGTGATGGTATGGATACCCGGCGGCGCATTTGTGTTCGGCGCCGGGCAGTTCCAGCTGTACAACGGGTCACGGCTCGCCGCCAACGGCGACGTCGTCGTAGTCAACGTCACGTACCGCATCGGCGTTTTCGGCGGACTTGAGCTCAGCGCGCTGGGTGATGGGTTCGACGACAACCTGGCCCTGCGTGACCAGATCGCCGCGCTGCACTGGGTGCGCGACAACATCGCGGCGTTCGGCGGCGATCCGGGCCGGGTCACGGTGTTCGGCGAGTCCGCAGGCGGCACCTCGGTGCTTGCACTTCTGGCCAGCCCGGCGGCCGCTGGGCTCTTCAACCGCGCGATCGCGCAGAGCCCGGCGCTTCCGCTGATCGCTGACTGCGAGGTGCGGGCCCGCCGCGCGAATGACTTCCTGCGCGAGCTGGGGGTGACTGCGGCCGAGGTGAAGGCGTTGCCGCAGGGGCGGTTACGCCATGCCGCGGGTGCTCTGCAGCTGCGCAGCGTGGCGTCCACCCCGACGCTGGCCTACGGCCTGACGCACGGTGTCAGCCTGCTGCCGCGACACCCGATCGACGCGGCCCGCGCCGGTGAACTGGCCCCGGTGCCGCTGATCATCGGCACAAACAGCCACGAGGCGTCGATGTTCGCGTGGTCGAAGGCCCCGATGCTGCCGACCACCCCCGCGACCATCGATGCGTACTTCGCGCGCGTCGCGCCCGACGCGCGCGACCGTGTGCTGGGTGCCTATCCGGGCTACCCACGGCGGCGAGCGGCGATCGCGGTCGGCTCCGACGTGGTGTTCGGCGCACCGACATGGGCGTTCGCCGACGCGTACAGTTCGCGGGCGCCGACGCATTGCTACCGCTTCGACCACGCCGGCCTGAGCTTGTCGGCCCTCGGTCTGGGCGCCACCCACGGCAGCGAGATCGTCCACGTGCAGCACAGCTACGGGTCCTACCTGGGTCGTCTGATTCATCCCCTGGGCCGGCGGGTGCAGCCGTCCGTGGGCCGGCGAATGCAGCGGGCCTGGCTGGACTTCGCCCACGACGGCGCGGTGCATGACTGGCCGTGTTACGACGTCGCGCGCCGGGCCACCCGCGTCATCCGCTCGACCCGTGACCTCGTCGTGGCGGACCCGGACCGCGAACGCCGTACCTCCTGGAGCGATCTGTACTGACGCTCACCCCGGGCCGTCGCTGGCCGCGGCGAGCAGCGGGACCACCACTTCGCTGACCGGCGCAGGCAGCCCGTGCTCACAGGCCTTGCGCAGGATCACGCCGTTGCGGATGTCCCACTCCAGCGGGCGGCCGGCCTGCCGATCGAACAGCATCGACGTGCCGATGTCGTCGGGGTAACCACCGAACATGCCGACGACCTCGTCGATCACCCCGTCGTCGAGGCGCGCTCCGGCTGCCCGTGCCACCGCCAGACATTCGGCGAGATACTCCCGGGCCAGCGCCGCCACGTCGTCGCGGCGGAACATGCCTGACCGGCGTCCGGTCAGCACCTCGAGTCCCGCAACGGCGTTCAGCAGCAGCTTGTGCCACACCGCTGTGGTGAAGTCGTCGGCGATCGTGACATCGCATCCGGCGTCGCGGAGCACATCGGCGACCGGCCCGGCTCCGCCCGGCAGCGTCACCCGGGGTGGAATCCACACCCGGAACCAGCCGTCCGGCTGCAACTCGGTGTGGAACCACACGACGGCAGGCACGACCTCTGACGACGGGCAGTGTGGCTGGACCAACTCGACCTGTTCGACTCCGTTCTGCAGCACGCACACCGTGGTGTTCTCGTCACACAGGGTGCTCAGCCAGTCGCCGGCGTCGCCGATCTGGGTGGCCTTGACCGCCAACAGGACCAGGTCGACGGGATCGGCGATATCGGCCGGATCGGTGTGCACCGGCCCCGGGACGACGATCCGGCCGCCGCCGTCAACTCTGACGTCCAGGTGCTCTCGAGGCGTGCGACCGCACAGCAGAACAACGTGCCCGGCCTGGTGCAGGCATGCCGCCACCGTCGCGCCGATGGCGCCCGGCCCGACGACTGCGATGCTTGTGCCCACGGTCGCCAAGCTACCGGCCATTCGGGCACATCTAGACTGGGCAGTCGTTTCATCAGGAGCTTCTCAGGAGTCTTTGTGCTGCGCAGTCACGACGCCGGTTCGTTGCGGGCCGTCGACGCCGGACAGAAGGTGACGCTGGCCGGTTGGGTCGCGCGCCGCCGTGACCACGGCGGGGTCATCTTCATCGATCTGCGCGACGCGTCCGGGGTGTCGCAGGTGGTGTTCCGCGAACCCGAGGTGCTGGCGCAGGCGCACCGGCTGCGCGCCGAGTTCTGCGTCGCGGTCGAGGGCGTCGTCGAGATCCGGCCGGAGGGCAACGCGAACCCCGACATCCCGACCGGCCAGATCGAGGTGAACGCGACGTCGTTGACTGTGCTCGGCGAGAGCGCTCCGCTGCCGTTCCAGCTCGATGAGCCGGCGGGGGAGGAGCTGCGGCTGAAGTACCGCTATCTCGACCTGCGCCGCGACCGCCCGGGCTCGGCGATCCGCTTGCGCTCCAAGGTAAGTGCGGCTGCGCGTCAGGTGCTGGCCGGTCACGACTTCGTCGAGATCGAAACTCCGACGCTGACCCGCTCGACGCCAGAAGGCGCCCGTGACTTCCTGGTGCCGGCCAGACTGCAGCCCGGCTCGTTCTATGCGCTGCCGCAGAGCCCGCAGCTGTTCAAGCAGCTGCTCATGGTGGCGGGGATGGAACGCTATTACCAGATCGCTCGCTGCTACCGCGACGAGGACTTCCGTGCGGACCGCCAGCCGGAGTTCACCCAGCTGGACATGGAGATGAGCTTCGTTGACACCGAGGACGTGATCGCGATCTCCGAGGAGATCCTGGCCGCCCTGTGGGCGCTGATCGGCTACCAGCTGCCCGGGCCGCTTCCGCGGATCACCTATGACGAGGCGATGCGGCGATTCGGGTCCGACAAGCCCGACCTGCGGTTCGGCCTGGAACTGGTGGAATGCACAGACTTCTTCAAAGACACCACATTCCGGGTGTTCCAGGCCCCCTACGTCGGCGCCGTCGTGATGCCCGGCGGTGCGTCGCAGCCTCGGCGGACACTGGACGGCTGGCAGGAGTGGGCAAAGCAACGCGGCCACCGCGGGCTGGCCTACGTGCTGGTGAACGAGGACGGCACGCTCGGCGGCCCGGTGGCCAAAAACCTCACCGACGCGGAGCGTGCGGGGCTCGCCGCTCACGTCGGCGCCAACCCGGGTGACTGCATCTTCTTCTCGGCCGGTCCGCCGAAGTCGTCGGGGGCGCTGCTGGGGGCGGCCCGCATCGAGATCGCCCGCCGGCTGGACATGATCGACCCCGACGCTTGGGCGTTCGTCTGGGTGGTGGACCCGCCGCTGTTCGAGCCGGCCGACGAGGCCGCCGCCCACGGTGAGGTGGCGGTGGGCCACGGCGCGTGGACTGCCGTGCATCATGCGTTCACCGCGCCGAAACCCGAGTGGGAGCCCAAGCTCGAAACCGATCCCGGTGCGGTGCTCGCCGACGCCTACGACATTGTGTGCAACGGCCACGAGATCGGCGGCGGCTCGATCCGTATCCACCGCCGCGACACCCAGGAACGGGTGTTCGCGATCATGGGCATCGGCCCCGAGGAGGCCCAGGAGAAGTTTGGCTTTCTGCTGACCGCCTTCCAGTACGGGGCGCCGCCGCACGGCGGGATCGCGTTCGGGTGGGACAGGATCACCGCGCTGCTGGCGGGGATGGACTCCATCCGCGAGGTGATCGCGTTCCCGAAGACCGGCGCCGGCATCGATCCGCTGACCGACGCGCCGGCGCCGATCACCGAGCAGCAGCGCAAGGAGTCCGGCATCGACGTCAAACCGCAGACAGCCCGACCGTGACGGTTACAGGCGTTCGATGATGGTGGCGTTGGCCATGCCGCCGCCTTCGCACATCGTCTGCAGCCCGTACCGACCGCCACGCTGCTCCAGCGCGTTGATTAGCGTGGTCATGATCCGCGCGCCGCTGGCGCCCAGCGGGTGACCGATGGCGATCGCGCCGCCGTTGACGTTGGTGCGGGCCAGGTCGGCTCCGGTGTCTTTGGCCCATGCGAGGACGACGGGAGCGAAGGCCTCGTTGACCTCGAACAGGTCGATGTCCGCCATGGTCAGGCCGGCACGCTGCAGCACCTTCTGCGTCGCGGGAATGACGCCGGTAAGCATGTACAGCGGATCTGACCCGACGACCGTCATCGAGTGGATCCGCGCCAGCGCCCGCCAACCGCGGCGCTCGGCGATCTCGCTGGTGGTGATCAGGACCGCGGCGCTGCCGTCGGACAGCGGCGACGAGTTGCCCGGCGTGATCTCCCACGTGATCTGCGGGAATCGGGCCTGCACCGCCTCGCTGTAGAACGCCGGCTTCAAAGCCGACAGGGTCTCGACGGTGGTGCCGGGGCGGATGATCTCATCGGTCTGCAGCCCGGCGATCGGAGCCAGCTCGTCGTCGAATCGGCCCTCCTTGGTGGCCTGCGCGGCCTTCTCGTGGCTGAACGACGAGAACTCGTCGAGTTGCTGACGCGAGAATCCCCACCGCGCGGCTATCAATTCCGCGCTGATTCCCTGCGGCACAAGCCCTTCCGAGTAGCGCTGCTGGAAGGCCTCGCCGAACGGATTGGTGCCCGGCAACACCGAGGACCCCATCGGTACTCGGCTCATCGACTCGACCCCCGAGGCGACGACGATGTCATAGGCGCCGGAGATCACACCCTGCGCGGCGAAGTGGATGGCCTGCTGGCTGCTGCCACACTGCCGGTCGACCGTGGTGCCGGGCACGGTCTCGGGAAAGCCCGCACCCAGCAACGCATTGCGGGCGATGTTGACGGACTGATCGCCCACCTGGGTCACCGCGCCGGCGATCACGTCGTCGATCTGCGCCGGGTCCACTCCGGTCCTGTCGACCAGCGTGCGCAGGCTGTGTGCGAGCAGATCCGTCGGGTGCACGCCGTACAGCGCGCCGCTGGGCTTGCCTTTGCCTACCGGGGTGCGAACCGCCTCCACGATCACCGCGTCGCGTCCTGAATATCCGGGCATCATTGCCTCCTGAAGTGCGAAGCCCAGCTCGAATAGGCCGGGTTGTATAAAACAACTGCAAAATCCGCCGGCCGATTCCGTGGTGTCGGGCACAACCCCGCGATGTGGACCGGCTGCGGCCCGGTTCGCCATGTGGTGGGATCACCTGCTATGGGCATCAAGGTGGCGCTGGAGCATCGCACCAGCTACACATTCGACCGGCTGGTCGAGGTGTACCCGCACGTCGTGCGGCTGCGCCCGGCGCCTCATTCGCGCACCCCGATAGAGGCGTATTCGCTGGAGGTGAAGCCCGCCGGCCACTTCATCAACTGGCAGCAGGACGCGTTCGGCAATTTCCTGGCCCGGCTGGTCTTCCCGGACCGCGCCCGGCAGCTGACCATCACCGTCGGGCTCATCGCCGACATGAAGGTGATCAACCCATTCGATTTCTTCATCGAGGACTGGGCCGAACGGATTCCGTTCAGCTACCCAAAGGAGCTGGCCGAGGACCTCCGGCCCTACCTGCGCCCGGTGGACGAGGACGACGAAGGCTCCGGCCCGGGTGAACTGGTCGCGGCCTGGGTCGGCAACTTCACGGTGCCCCCGGGCACCCGCACCATCGACTTCCTGGTCGCACTGAACCGCGCCGCCAACCTCGACGTGGGCTACAGCGTGCGCATGCAAGCCGGTGTCCAGGCACCCGACGTCACCCTGCGCACCGGGATCGGCTCATGCCGCGACTCCGCGTGGCTGCTCGTGTCGATCCTGCGGCAGCTGGGCCTGGCCGCCCGGTTCGTGTCCGGCTATCTCGTGCAGCTGGCTTCCGACGTCGAGGCGCTCGACGGGCCCTCCGGCCCGGCCGCCGATTTCACCGATCTGCACGCGTGGGCGGAGGTGTACATCCCCGGCGCCGGCTGGATCGGCCTGGATCCGACGTCGGGTCTGCTGGCCGGTGAAGGCCACATCCCGCTGGCGGCCACGCCGCACCCGTTGTCGGCTGCGCCGATCACCGGCGCCACCGAGGTCTGCCGGACGGACCTCGACTTCTCCAACACGGTCACCCGGGTGCACGAGGATCCGCGCGTCACGCGGCCCTACACCGACGCGGCGTGGGCGACGATCTGCGAGGTCGGCGCCCAGGTCGACCAGCGGCTCGCTGCCGGCGACGTCCGCCTGACGGTCGGCGGCGAGCCCACGTTCGTGTCGATCGACAACCAGGTCGATGAGGAGTGGACCACCGCCGCCGACGGGCCGCAGAAGCGGCAGCGTGCCAGTCAGCTGGCTGCCCGGCTGAAGAAGGTCTGGGCGCCGGCGGGCCTGGTGCATCGTGGGCAGGGCAAGTGGTATCCGGGAGAGCCGTTGCCGCGCTGGCAGATTGGGCTGCACTGGCGCGCCGACGGTGTTCCGCTGTGGACCAATGACGGCTTGCTGGCCGACCCGTGGACGGGCGACTGCAAGCCCGTCCAGCCAGACGCCGCCCGGCAGGTGCTCGCGACGATCGCCGATGGGCTCGGCCTGCCCGCGACCCAGGTGCGCCCCGCTTACGACGACCCGCTGAGCAGGCTGGCGGCCAAGGTGCGGCTGCCGGCCGGCGACGCCGTCGCGGCGCGGGACGACCTGGCCGATGACAGCCGCGGCGCCCGCGAAGCGCTGCTGGCCCGGCTCGACGAGCCCGTCGCCGTTCCGGCTGCCTACGTGTTGCCGCTGCACCGACGCGACGACGAACTCGGCTGGGCAAGCGCCGACTGGCGGCTGCGCCGCGGGCGCATCGTGCTAATGGACGGCGATTCGGCCGCCGGCCTGCGGCTGCCGCTGGAGTCGATCAGCTGGCAACCGCCACGTGCGACGTTCGACGCCGACCCCCTCGAGGACAGCGCCGAACTGCCGACCCACCCCGATGCCGCTGAGGCACTCGAGGACGACGACGACGAAACCGCGCCCACCACTGCGATGCTCACCGAGGTCCGCGACGGGACCTTGTATGTCTTCATGCCGCCCACTGAGCGGCTGGAGCATTTCGTAGACCTCGTCACGCGGGTGGACGCCGCGGCCGCGAAGGCCGACTGCCCGCTGGTCATCGAAGGATATGGACCGCCGCCGGACGCGCGGCTGACATCGATGACGATCACCCCCGACCCCGGCGTCATCGAGGTCAACGTCGCACCCACCGCCGGCTTCGCACAGCAGAAGGAGCAGCTGGAAACCCTGTACGAGCAGGCCCGCTTGGCGCGGCTGTCCACCGAGTCGTTCGACGTCGACGGCACCCATGGCGGAACCGGCGGCGGCAACCACATCACGCTGGGTGGCATCACACCGGCCGATTCGCCGCTGCTGCGCAGGCCCGATCTGCTGGTCTCGATGCTGACGTACTGGCAGCGGCATCCGTCGCTGTCCTACCTGTTCGCCGGCCGGTTCGTCGGCACCACGTCGCAGGCGCCACGGGTCGACGAGGGCCGTGCCGAGGCGTTGTACGAACTGGAGATCGCGTTCGCCGAAATAGCCCGGCTGTCCGGCGGCGGCAAGGCCAGGCCGTGGTTGACCGACCGGGCACTGCGACATTTGCTGACGGACATCACGGGCAATACGCACCGCGCCGAGTTCTGCATCGACAAGCTGTACAGCCCCGGCAGCGCCCGCGGCCGGCTCGGGCTCTTGGAGCTGCGCGGCTTCGAGATGCCGCCGCACGTCCAGATGGCCATGGTCCAGTCGCTGTTGGTGCGCTCGCTGGTGGCCTGGTTCTGGGAGCAGCCGCTGCGGGGCCCGCTGATCCGCCACGGCGCCAACCTGCACGGCCGATACCTGTTGCCGCACTTCCTGATTCACGATGTCGCGCAGGTCGCCGCGGACTTGCGCGCGTACGGCGTCGACTTCGACACCAGCTGGCTGGATCCGTTCACCGAGTTCCGCTTTCCCCGTATCGGCACTGCGGTTTTCGACGGTGTCGAGATCGAGTTGCGCGGTGCGATCGAGCCGTGGAACACCCTCGGTGAGCAATCCACCGCCGGGGGGACCGCCCGCTACGTCGACTCGTCGGTGGAACGCATCCAGGTCCGCACCATCGGCGCTGACCGGCAGCGGTACGTCGTCACCGCCAACGGCTACCCGGTGCCGTTACTGGCCACCGACAATGCCGACATCCAGGTCGGCGGCGTCCGGTTCCGGGCGTGGCAGCCGCCCAGCGCGCTGCATCCCACGATCACCGTCGACGGCCCACTGCGCTTCGAGCTCGTCGACACCGCCACCGGCATGTCACGCGGCGGCTGCACCTACCACGTGTCCCATCCCGGCGGCCGGGCCTACGACGAACCGCCGGTCAACGCCGTCGAGGCCGAATCACGGCGCAGCCGCCGCTTCGAGGCGACGGGGTTCACGCCGGGACCGGTTGACCTCTCCGACCTTCGGGAGAAGCAGGCCCGGTTGTCCACCGACGTCGGCGCGCCGGGCGTCCTCGACCTGCGGCGCGTGCGTACCGTTCTTCGGTAATGGTCCTTTCCGGCGGCACTGGTCCCCTCGAGGAGGCGGCTCGGCCCCGCCCCGACCCTGACCATCTGCTCGCCGGCTACCGGACCGCGCGGACGCAGGAGGCGTTGTTCGAGCCCCGCGGCGGCCCGCAAGCCGGCTACGACGAGTTCCTCGACGAGACCGGTCGGATCCGGCCGGCGTGGGCGGAGTTGGCTGACGCCGTCGGCGAGCGGGGCCGCACCGGCCTCGACCGGTTGCGTTCGGTGGTGCGGGGACTAGTCGACAACGACGGCATCATGTATGTCCAGATCGACCACAACGGCGATGCGGTCACCAACGGGCACGGTACTGCGGAGCCGGGACCGTGGCGGCTCGACGGGTTACCGCTGCTGATCTCGGCGGCCGAGTGGGATGCGCTGGAGGCCGGGCTGGTTCAGCGGTCACGGCTGCTGGACGCGGTGCTCACCGACCTCTACGGGCCGCAGCGCGCGCTCACCAGCGGCGTGTTACCGCCGCAGCTGGTGTTCGGCCATCCGGGTTATCTGCGGGTCGCCCGCGGCCTCGAGATCCCGGGCCGGCACCAGTTGTTCATGCATGGCTGCGACGTCAGCAGGGACGCGTCCGGATCCTTTCGTGTCAATGCCGACTGGGCGCAGGCCCCGTCGGGGGCCGGCTACGCGCTGGCCGACCGCCGGGTCGTCGCGCACGCAATGCCCGACCTCTACGAGAGGATCGGACCGCGACCGACGTCGCCGTTTGCCCAGGCGCTGCGGCTGGCCCTGATCGACGCCGCCCCGGACGCCGCCGACGACCCCGTCGTGGTGGTGCTCAGCCCGGGCATCCACTCCGAGACCGCTTTCGACCAGGCATATCTGGCCACTGTGCTGGGTTTCCAGCTGGTCGAAAGCGCCGACCTCGTCGTCCGCGACGGCAAGTTGTGGATGCGGTCGTTGGGCACGCTCAAACGCGTTGATGTGGTGTTGCGGCGCGTCGACGCCGACTACGCCGACCCGCTGGACCTGCGCGCCGACTCGCGGCTCGGCGTGGCAGGGCTCGTGGAGGTGCAACGCCGTGACGCGGTGACGGTGGTCAACACGCTGGGCAGCGGCATCCTGGAAAGCCCTGGGCTGCTGCGGTTTCTACCTGAGCTGGCCGACCGGCTGCTGGGCGAAACCCCGCTGCTGCAGACCGCGCCGGTGTACTGGGGCGGCATCGACGCGGAGCGCTCTCACCTGCTGGCGCACCTGTCGTCGCTGTTGATCAAGCCCACTGACGGCGGTGAAGAGATTGTCGGGCCCGCGTTGTCATCGGGTCAGCGGGCCTACCTGACCGCCCGCATCAACGCCACGCCATGGCGGTGGGTGGGGCAGGAATTGCCGCAGTTCTCGTCGGCGCCGACCGATTACCGGGCCGGCACATTGGCGTCGGCCAGTGTCGGTATGCGCCTGTTCACGGTGTCGCAGCGCGGTGGCTACGCGCCGATGATCGGCGGCCTCGGCTACGTGATGGCACCCGGAGACGCCGCCTGGCGCCTGAACACGATTGCGGCCAAGGATGTTTGGGTCCGGCCGACGGAGCGCGCACGAACCGAGACGGTGACTGTGCCGTCGGTCGAACTACCGGCGATGACCGGAGCGGGCACCCAGGGCGTGACCTCGCCGCGCGTGTTGTCGGATCTGTTCTGGATGGGACGCTACGGCGAGCGCGCCGAGAACCTGGCCCGGATGCTGATCATTACGCGCGAGCGCTTTCACGAGTACCGGCACCGCCAGGTCATGGAAGAAAGCGCATGTGTGCCGGTGCTCTTGGCCGCGCTGGGCCAGATCACCGGCACCGACACCGGACCCGCTGACGATCATGCGGAGATGATCGCCGTCGCGCCATCCACGCTGTGGTCGCTGACCATGGACCGCGACCGGCCGGGATCGCTGGCTCAGTCGGTGGAGCGGCTGGCCCTGGCCGCACGGGGGGTGCGTGACCAGCTCTCCAGCGACACCTGGATGGTGTTGGCCGGCGTCGAGCGGGTACTGGCGCACAGAGCGGCTTCGCCGCCCGAGTCGCTTGGCGAGGCCGACGCGGTGCTCTCCTCTGCCCATGCGCAGGCGTTGGCCGGCATGCTGGCGCTGTCAGGGGTGGCGGCCGAGTCGATGGTGCACGACGTCGGCTGGACGATGGCGGACATCGGCAAACGCATCGAGCGTGGCCTCGGTTTGACCGCGCTCCTGCGCGCGACGCTCGGGCAAACCCGCAACGCCGGCGCCGAGCAAACGATCACTGAGTCGGCGCTGGTGGCGTGTGAGTCGTCGGTGATTTATCGGCGGCGGACGCTCGGCAAGGTTAGTGTGGCTGCGGTGGCCGACCTGGTGCTGTTAGACGCCGCGAACCCTCGGTCGCTGGTGTTCCAGCTCGAGCGGCTGCGGGCCGACCTCGGGGCCTTGCCGGGATCGTCGGGGTCGTCACGACCGGAGCGGCTGGTCGACGACATCGGCACCCGCCTGCGCCGGCTCGACCCGGGCGATCTCGAAGACGTCGACGCCGACGGTCGCCGCACCGAGCTTGCCCGGCTTCTTGACGCTGTCCACGGCGGCCTGCGTGACCTGTCCGACGTGATCACCGCGACCCAGCTGTCGCTGCCCGGCGGCATGCAGCCGCTGTGGGGGCCCGACGAACGCCGGGTGGTGCCGTGACCACCAACCGCCGCTACCGGATTACCCACCGCACCGTGTACCGGTACTCCGACGTCGTCACCAGCTCCTATGGCCGCGGCTTTCTGACACCGCGCGATCTGCCGCGGCAGCGCTGCCTGTCCCATGAGCTGCGCATCGACCCGCAACCCGCGGACCGCTCGACCAGCCGCGACGCCTACGGCAACATCAGCTCCTACTTCCACGTCACCGCACCACACCGCACGCTGTCGGTCACCAGTCATTCGCTCGTCGAAGTGGATCCTGTGATGCCACAAGTGTATTTGTCCTCTCTTGTGCACGAGCCCTGGGAGGTCGCACGCCCATCGGGCCCGGAGGGTGTGCTGGCCACCGAGTTCAGCCTCGACCTGCGGCCACCCGAGATCACCGATGCGGTCCGCGATTATGCGGCGCCCAGCTTCACCGCGCGCCGACCGCTGATCGAGGTGCTCGACGACCTGTCCACGCGCATCTACGCCGACTTCACCTACCGCTCCGGGTCGACGACGGTGTCCACTCAAGTCGACGAGGTGCTTGCGGCGCGGGAGGGCGTCTGCCAGGATTTCGCGCGCCTGGCGATCGCATGCCTACGGGCCAACGGCCTTGCCGCAAGCTATGTTTCGGGGTACCTGGCCACCGTACCTCCGCCGGGCAGGGAACGCATGATCGGCATCGACGCGACGCACGCATGGGCCGCTGTGTGGACGCGGGAGAACCAGTGGCTGGGATTCGACCCGACCAATGCCCAGCTGGCAGACGAGCGATACATCATCGTGGCGTGCGGCCGCGACTATGCGGATGTCCCGCCGCTGCGTGGCATCATCTACACCGATTCTGAACGAAGTGTGATCGACGTCGCGGTGGACGTCGCGCCATTTGAGGGGGATGTGCTCCATGCGTGATTTCGTCTGCCCGAGTTGCGGACAGCATTTGGCGTTCGAGAACTCGGTGTGCCTGTCATGCCAGAGCCCGCTCGGCTTCTCTGTCGACGACATGGCCCTGCTGGTCATCGCCGCGGGGCCCGAGAGCGGCCAGCCCGGCTTCGTCGACGCCGAGAAGTATGAGCTGTGTGCGAACTTGCATTTGGCCCAATGCAATTGGCTGGTGGAAAGGCAGCCGATCCGCCGGCTCTGCGTGTCATGCAGGCTCACTCGCACCCGTCCCAACGATGCTGATACGAAGGCAATGGCCGCATTCGCCGACGCGGAAAAGGCAAAGCGCAGGTTGATCGCCGAACTACACGAACTCAAGCTGCCGATCGTGGACCGTGACGAAGACCCCGAGTACGGGCTGGCGTTCGACCTGCGGTCCAGCGAACAGGAGAAGGTGTTCACCGGGCACGACAACGGCGTCATCACATTGGATCTGGCCGAAGGCGACGACGTCCATCGCGAACAGTTGCGGATCGCGATGGACGAGCCGTATCGGACCCTGCTCGGCCATTTCCGTCACGAAATCGGCCACTACTACTACTACCGCCTCGTCGCGCCGTCTCAGGAATATCAGGATCGATTCCGGGAACTGTTCGGCGACGCCGACGCGGATTACCAAGCCGCGCTTGACCGCCACTACACCGAGGGCGCGCCGGCGGACTGGGAGCAGCACCACGTCTCGTCCTACGCGACGATGCACCCCGCCGAGGACTGGGCCGAGACCTTCGCGCACTACCTGCACATTCGCGACACGTTGGACACCGCCGCGGCGTTCAGCTTCGCCCCGGCCACCGCGACCTATGAACGAAAGGTGCTGGGACCCAGCAGCTTCGATACCATCATCGAGATGTGGTTGCCGTTGTCGTGGGCGCTGAACATGGTCAACCGGTCGATGGGCAAACAGGACCTCTACCCGTTCGTGCTGCCCGTGCCGGTTCTGGGCAAGATGCGCTTCATCCACACGATCGTCGACGAGGTGGCGGCCTAGCTCGCGGGCGCCTGCGTCGGCGCGTCATGGTCTGGTGCTTTGCCGGTGGCCTGGAAGATGACTCGTCGCGCGATCAGGACGGCGTGATCGGCGAACCGCTCGTAGAACCTGCCCAGTAGGGTCACGTCGACGGCCGCCGCGACGCCGTGTTTCCAGTGGTGGTTCTTCACCACACCGAACAACCGGGAATGCAGCTCGTCCATCGCGTCGTCTTCCCGCTCGATCAGCGCCGCCTTGGCGGAATCCCCGCACAACAGCACTTCCCGTGCCGAGTCGCCCAATGCCACCGCCACGTGCCCCATCTCGGCGAAGTATGGGCTGACCTCTTCGGGGACCGCCCGCATCGGATGACGACGCCGGGCAACCTCGGCAACATGCAGCGCCAGGGCGCCCATTCTCTCGATGTCGGCGGAGATCTGCAGTGCCGAGACCAACGCGCGTAAGTCTCGCGCCACCGGTGCCTGCAGCGCCAACAACACGAACGCGGACTCTCTCAGCTGTGCGGACGTCGCGGCAATGCGGCGGTGCTCGCCGATCACCAGTTCCGCGGATTCCGGGTCTGCAAGGAGCAATGCCGTAGTGGCACGGTCCATCGCGATGCCGGCCGAGCCACACAGCTCCGCGAGTCGTGCGGTCAGCGCATCGAGCTTGGTGTGAAAGGCGGTGCGCATGTTGCGGCCAGCAGTACCCGGTGGGGTAGCGGATCAAACGTCGGGGCTGCCGGTGTTCGTCACATCGTCGATGCGCACCGTGCCCGCCGATGTCCGTTGGGTTCCGCCGGGTTTGGCCCGTGGCGCGGCCCGGCCGCGGAGCACCAGAGTGATGCTGCCGTCGGCGATGCCGTTCGCTGTCGGCCGATTGAGCAGCACGTGCCGACGGTATGTCCCGTCCTCGTGGTATGCCTGAACCGTGTCCGACGGTCTGTTCGACCTACCCGACACCCGCGACGCGGCCGAGGCGCCCCGCTCCGGTGGCGGCGCGTCCGCGCCGCTGGCCATCCGGATGCGCCCGTCGACGCTTGACGAAGTGGTGGGGCAGTCGCATCTGCTTGCTCCCGGCTCCCCGCTGCGTCGGCTTGTCGAGGGATCCGGTGTCGCCTCGGTGATCCTCTACGGACCGCCGGGCACCGGCAAGACCACGCTCGCGGCGTTGATCTCGCAGGCGACCGGGCGCCGCTTCGAGGCGCTGTCGGCGCTGTCGGCAGGCGTCAAGGAAGTCCGGGCCGTGATCGACACGGCGCGGCGCGCCGCCGCGCACGCCGAGCAGACCGTGCTGTTCATCGATGAGGTGCACCGCTTCTCGAAGACGCAGCAGGACGCGCTCCTCTCGGCAGTGGAGAACCGGGTCGTGCTGTTGGTCGCGGCCACCACGGAAAACCCGTCGTTCTCGGTGGTGGCGCCACTGTTGTCCAGGTCACTGATTCTGCAGCTGCACCCGCTCGGCGCCGACGACATCTGCACCCTGGTGAAACGCGCGATCGCCGACCCGCGCGGGTTGGGCGGACGGGTGACGGCCGACCCCGAGGCCGTCGAGCTGCTGGTGCGGCTGTCCTCAGGCGACGCCCGCCGCGCACTGACGGCGCTGGAGGTCGCTGCCGAAGCCGACGACCACGTTACGGTCAGCGGAATCGAGCAGTCCCTCGACAAGGCCGCGGTCCGCTACGACCGCGACGGCGACCAGCACTACGACGTGATCAGCGCGTTCATCAAGTCGGTACGCGGCTCGGACGTCGATGCCGCGCTGCACTACCTGGCCCGGATGCTCGTCGCGGGGGAGGACCCACGGTTCGTCGCGCGGCGGCTGATGATCCTGGCCAGCGAGGACATCGGCATGGCCGACCCGACCGCGCTGCAAACCGCGGTCGCCGCCGCGCAAACCGTCCAGCTGATCGGCATGCCTGAGGCGCAGCTGACCCTGGCTCACGCGACCATCCACCTCGCCACCGCGCCGAAGTCGAATGCGGTGATCGCCGCGATCAGCGCCGCGATGAGCGATATCAAAGCGGGTAAGGCGGGCCTTGTTCCGCCGCATCTGCGCGACGGCCACTACTCGGGCGCGGCCGTGCTCGGCAACGCCCAGGGCTACCAGTACTCCCACGAGGACCCGGACGGCGTCGTGCCGCAGCAGTACTCACCCGACGAACTCGTCGGGGTGGATTACTACCGGCCCACCAGCCACGGCGCGGAACGCGAGATTGCCTCCCGCCTCGACCGGCTGCGCGCGATCATCCGCAGGAAGCGGGGCTGACCACCTCTTGACACCCGTCGCGCACCCGCCCTAGGGTTGTGTTCAACATATTGGTTGATCAACGTAAAGGTTGACTATGGGCACCGCTGTGGACGACGCCGAGGCGCAGCTGGACCGCGCGTTCATGGCGCTCGCCGACCCGGTGCGACGGGCGATTGTGGCGCGCTTGTCCCGCGGCCCGGCCACGGTGAACGAGCTGGCCGCGCCGTTCGACATCTCCAAGCAGGCCGTCTCCCGGCATATCCACGTGCTCGAGCACGCGGGCCTGGTCACCCGCAGCCGCGATGCGCAACGCCGGCCCGTTCACCTCGACGCCGCCGCACTGGAGACCTTGACGTCGTGGATCGACGCTTATCGCCTGACCGCCGAGCGCCACTACCGCCGGCTCGATGCGCTGCTGTCGACGATCACCACCGAAGCCGACTTCGCTGATACGCCAACGGAATCCGACACGAAGGAGACAGGGAAATGACGCACGCACTGAACCTCAACGCGCCGGTGGACACGCTGGCGATGGACTTTACCCGTGAGTTCGACGCGCCGGTGGCCGCGGTCTACCGCGCGCACGCCGAACCCGAGCTGGTCAAACAGTGGCTCGGGCCTGCCCGCAACGAGATGGAGATCGAGCGGTGGGACTTCCGCAGCGGCGGCGGCTACCGGTATGTGCACCGGGGTCCCGACGGTAGTGAGTACTGGTTCAACGGCGTGTTCCACACCGTGCGTCCGAACGAGTTCGTCATTCAGACCTTCGAATTCGAGGGTGCACCTGACATGGTGAACCTGGAATTCCTGACGTTCGACGAGCTCGGCGGCCGCGCCCGGCTACGCGGCCGGTCCGTGTGCCCGAACACCGAGGCGCGCGACGCGATCCTGGCCTCGGGCATGGAGGACGGCATGCGTGAGGGCTACGAGCGGCTCGATCAGGTGCTCAAGGCCGACGCTTCGGCGCGCTGAGACGCGGGCAGGCTCAGGCCAGTTCCGGCACGCCCAAGTGGGCCAGCGCCAACTCGAACTCGCCGACGTCGAGTTGGTCGGCGCCCAGGTCTCGCAGCCGGGCGGCGCGCAGCGACCTCGCGTGTTCGCGATTTCGGTCCATCGCGTCGCGGCCGTCGAAGGTCGCCGAGGACACCGCACGCCCCGTTGAGCGGTCGATCATCAGGCTGGCGCTGCAGAACCCGTCGAGTCCGGCCATTGACGGCAGCACGGCCGACTTGTAGAAGTCGACGGCACGGTCGAGTTGGCCCGGAGCGACCTTCAGCCACGTCGCGCGTACCCACGCACCGCCGTTCGAGCTGTGGTCACGGTGCACGAACCCGATCTCCCACTCCTGAACTGAAGCGCTGCCCCCGAACGTCTCCGCGGCCCGATCACGAACCGACCTCGCCCGATCCTCGCTCGCGTGCATGGCCTGCTCGCTCTCCCATGCACTGGTGGCAATGCAACGACCCGACTCCCGGTCGACCAACAGCGATATGCCGACGAATCCGTCCATCGACTCGAGCGCCGGCATCACCTCATCGCGCACGTGCGCGATGCCCGCGTCGATGGCCGAGTCCTGCGCCTGGATCGTGGTAGAGCGTGCGTACACGGTCCACCCCCTCCTGATTCGGGGCAGCGTCTCGGTGGCGCCACCGGTCCGCCCATTACCTTCCTCCGAGTCAGGACGCGTTTCAATGGTCTGGACGGTGGGCTAGAGGGCAGGCCATCCCGACGCCCCTTGCGCCCGATCGCGGATGCCGCGCAGCATCTTCTGCTCCATCACGAAGTGCGGGATGTCGAATGCGGCATTGCCCACTGCGCCGCCGCTGCCGCGGGCAAGCAGCCGGGTCTGCGTACCGTGAGGTACCAGATAGAATGCCCAGCAGCCGTGTGCCTTCTCGCCCCGCGACAGCCGGTCGGAGTCGGATTCCGACATGAGCACCAAGTGCGACTTCGGCTCCATCGCGACGACGACCTGGCGCGCGATCGGCCCGTAGCGGCGGGCCATCCACACCGGGTCGCCGACCTGCAGCTCCTGCCACTCGGCGTGAATCTTGTGCGTGTTGTGGATGTCTGCACCCAGCGACCGCTCCAGCCAGTCGTAGCTGTAGAAGCCGCCGCGGTCCTCGCCGATCTGCGCCAGCCACGGCCACACCTCCTCGACAGCCGCGTCGATGGTGACCGCCCGGGTGGTACGCGGCGTGGTGGCGGCGACGAGTTCATCGCCGGGCAGCACCGCGGCCACCTCGCCGGCAGAGGTGCCCCAGGTGTACATCCGCGGCCGCAGCATCCGCTTGTACAGCGCTTCGGTACCCAGCGCCAGTGCCGTGCCGGCAAGCCATCGTCGTTCAATAGGCATACCGCGACGCTATGGATCACGACGGTTGCCGGAGAGGGGCGAAGGTCCCGAAGCGCCCCTGCCGAAGGGCCGTAGGCTGGCCATGTGGACTCCGACGTGCTTGACATCGACACCGCACGACGACGGACCGTGGACCTCACCGACGACGTGCGGTCCTTCTGCGCCCCACGTGGCGACGGGCTGTGCAACGTCTTCGTCCCGCACGCGACGGCCGGCCTTGCGATCATCGAGACCGGCGCCGGCTCCGACGAGGACCTCGTCGACATCTTGGAACGGCTCCTGCCGCGCGACGACCGGTACCGCCACGCCCACGGCTCCCGTGGTCACGGCGCCGATCACGTGCTGCCGGCCCTGGTCGCCCCGTCGGTGACCGTCCCGGTGCATAACGGCAAGCCATTGCTGGGTACCTGGCAGAGTGTCGTGCTGGTGGACCTCAACCGGGACAACCCGCGCCGGTCTGTACGGCTGAGCTTCGTCAACGGGTGAGGGTCCGGCACAACAACGCTGGCCCGATCGTTGACTTTTCAGCGCCCTTCAGCGGACCGGTACTGTGGTGCGGTCGAAAGACAATCTAACAAGGATGAACGAGCAGTGCAGACACACGAGATCAGGAAGCGGTTCCTGGATCACTTCGTGACGGCGGGTCACACCGAAGTGCCCAGCGCCTCGGTGATCCTCGATGACCCGAACCTGCTGTTCGTCAACGCCGGGATGGTGCAGTTCGTGCCGTACTTCCTGGGCCAGCGCACGCCGCCGTATCCGAGGGCGACCAGCATTCAGAAGTGCATCCGTACCCCGGACATCGACGAGGTGGGCATCACCACCCGTCACAACACGTTCTTCCAGATGGCCGGCAACTTCTCGTTCGGCGACTACTTCAAGCGCGGTGCGATCGAGCTGGCTTGGAGCTTGCTGAGTTCATCTGTGGACGCGGGTGGGTACGGCCTGGACCCGGAAAAGCTCTGGGCCACGGTCTATGTCGACGACGACGAGGCAGTGCGGTTGTGGCAGGAAGTGGCCGGCCTGCCGCTGGACCGGATCCAGCGCCGCGGAATGGCCGACAACTACTGGTCGATGGGCATTCCTGGCCCGTCCGGTCCGTCATCGGAGATCTACTACGATCGCGGCCCTGAATTCGGCCCCGAAGGCGGGCCGGCCGTCAATGAGGACCGCTACATCGAGATCTGGAACCTCGTGTTCATGCAGAACGTCCGCGGCGAGGGAAGGTCCAAGACCGACTTCGAGATCCTCGGTCCGCTGCCGCGCAAGAACATCGACACCGGGATGGGCGTCGAGCGGGTGGCATGCATCCTGCAGGGCGTGGACAACGTCTACGAGACCGACCTGTTGAGGCCGGTCATCGACAAGGTGGCCGAGTTCGCGCCGCGTGGCTACGGCACCGGGCACCACCACGACGACGTCCGGTACCGGATCATCGCCGACCACAGCCGCACCGCCGCGATACTGATCGCCGACGGGGTCAGCCCCGGCAACGACGGCCGCGGCTACGTGCTGCGCCGGCTGCTGCGGCGGATCGTGCGCTCCGCCAAGCTGCTCGGCATCGACATCCCGATTGTCGCCGAGCTCATGGCCACCGTGCGCGACGCGATGGGCCCGTCATACCCCGAGCTGGTCGCCGACTTCGATCGGATCAACCGGATCGCAGTGGCCGAGGAGACGGCATTCAACCGGACGCTCGCCTCCGGCTCACGCCTGTTCGAGGAGGCCGCCCAGGCCACCAGGGCCTCCGGTGCCACGGTCCTCACCGGCCCGGACGCCTTCACGCTGCACGACACCTACGGCTTCCCGATCGATCTCACACTCGAGATGGCATCCGAGGCGGGGCTGAGCGTGGACGAACAGGGATTCCGGACGTTGATGGCCGAGCAGCGTCAGCGCGCGAAGGCCGACGCGGCCGCGCGAAAGCAGGCGCACGCTGACCTGTCCGCCTACCGCGAACTCATCGACGCCGGCCCGACCGAGTTCACCGGATTCAACGAATTAGCTTCGGAGGCCAAGGTCCTCGGTATCTTCGTGGACGGCCGGAGGGTTCCGGTGGTGTCGCACGGGCCCGAGGCGCAGGGCGCGCAGCGGGTCGAGTTGATCCTCGACCGCACGCCGCTGTACGCCGAGTCCGGTGGTCAGATCGCCGACGAGGGCACGGTCGCGGGCACCGGCGCCGGCGGCGCCGCCAGGGCGGCGGTCACCGATGTGCAGAAGATCGCGAAAACGTTGTTCGCGCACCGCGTCAACATCGAATCCGGCGAATTCGTCGAGGGCGACACCGTGATCGCCGCGGTGGACCCACGCTGGCGCCACGGCGCCACCCAAGGTCATTCGGGCACCCATCTTGTTCATGCCGCACTGCGGCAGGTGTTGGGGCCCAACGCGGTTCAGGCGGGCTCCCTGAACCGACCGGGTTATCTGCGGTTCGACTTCCGATGGCAGGGCCCGCTCTCCGAGGACCAGCGCGGGCAGATCGAAGAGGTCACCAACGAGGCCGTTGAGGCTGACTACGAGGTCCACGACTTCACCACAGACCTCGACAAGGCCAAGGCGATGGGCGCAATGGCGCTGTTCGGCGAGCAGTACCCCGAGCAGGTGCGCGTCGTCGAGATGGGCGGACCGTTCTCGCTGGAGCTCTGCGGTGGCACCCACGTGCACAACTCCGCACAGGTGGGCCCGGTGACGATCCTCGGTGAATCCTCCGTGGGATCCGGCGTGCGGCGTGTCGAGGCCTACGTCGGGCTGGACTCGTTCCGCTACCTGACCAAGGAGCGCGCGCTGCTGGCCGGGCTGGCGTCGTCGCTGAAGGTGCCGTCCGAGGAGGTGCCGGCCCGCGTCGCGACTCTTCTCGACCGGCTCAGGGCGGCCGAGAAGGAACTCGAGCGAACGAGGCGGGCGGCCGCGCGCGCCACCGCGACCAATGCGGTGGCGGGCGCGGAGCACATCGGTAGGGTCCGGGTAGTGGCCCAGCGAATGTCGGGAGAAACGACGGCGGGGGAGCTGCGCAGCCTGGTCGGTGACATCCGTGGTCGACTGGGTACCGATCCGGCGGTGGTGGCGCTGATCGCCGAGGGTTCGAGCAACAGCGTCCCGTATGTGGTCGCGGTCAACGCCGCAGCGCAGGACCTGGGTTTGCGTGCCGACGAGCTGGTGAAGACGCTCGGCGCTGCGGTTGAGGGCCGCGGCGGCGGAAAACCCGATCTTGCCCAGGGTTCCGGAAAGATGCCGGCGGGGATCGACGCCGCGCTGGCCGCACTGCGCTCAGAGATCGCCCGGGGATAGCCGGCGTGAGCCGCCAAGAGCACCGTCTGCCGGATCGGCCCGGCAGCGACGATCCCGGCCGGGGGCGCCGGTTGGGTGTCGACGTCGGCAGCGTGCGGATAGGAGTGGCAGGCAGCGACCCCGACGGCATTCTGGCTACGCCGGTGGAAACGGTCCGCCGGGAACGCTCCGGCAGGCATCTGCGGCGGCTGAGCCAACTGGTGGTCGACCTCGACGTGGTAGAGGTGGTGGTGGGGCTGCCGCGCACGCTCGCCGACCGGACGGGCCCGGCGGCACGCGACGCGATCGCGCTGGCCGAACAGCTCGCCGAGCGGATCGCCCCCACGCCGGTGCGGCTGGCTGACGAACGGTTGACCACCGTCGCCGCGCAGCGCTCGCTGCGTGACGCCGGCATCCGCGCCAAGGGTCAGCGTGCGGTGATCGACCAGGCCGCGGCCGTCGCGATCCTGCAGGGCTGGCTGGACCAGCGTCGGGCCGGAGCGCATCGAGAGGGCGACAGTGGCTGACGGGTGGCAGCGCCAACGCGCGCGGCCGGTGGCGGTTGGCCCGCCCCGGCACGCGATGAGCCGCAGCGAACGCATGCGGGCCCAACGCAGTCGCCGTCGCAGGCGCATGGGTTCCTCGGTTGCGCTGGCGGTGCTGATCGCGGTCGTCGTGGTGGCGGTGTTCATCGGATCGAGGTTGTGGCACAGCGTGTTCGGTTCGGGTGACGACTACTCGGGTGCGGGCGGGCAGGACCTGGTCATCCAGGTCAGCGCCGGTGACTCGACCACCGCGATCGGCCAGACGCTGCACGACCACCAGGTCGTCGCGACCGTGAGGGCGTTTGTCGATGCGGCCCACGGCAATTCGTCGATGTCGGCGATCCAGCCGGGCTTCTACAAACTGCGCACCGAGATTCCGGCGGCGGACGCGGTCAGGCGCCTGACCGATCCGCAGAGCCGCGTCGGCAAGCTCGTGATCCCCGAGGGCAGGCAACTCGACGACGTGCAGGACGTCAAGACCAGCGCCGTCACCGAGGGCATCTTCAGCCTGATTTCGCGCGCATCGTGTGTGCAGCTGGATGGGCAGCGGCGCTGCGTATCCGTCGACGATTTGCGCAAGGTCGCCGCGGACACCTCGCCGTCGCTGCTCAACGTGCCCGACTGGGCGGCCAAGCAGGTCGCGACGATGAACGGCGACCATCGCAGGCTCGAAGGGCTGATCGCGCCGGGCACCTGGAACATCGACCCGTCGGCACCGCCGCAGGGCATCTTGTCGACACTGATCGTGTCGAGCGCCGACCAGTATGCGCAGAGCGGCCTGCTCGACACCGCCGACCAGCTCCACATGTCGCCGTATCAGATCCTGACGGTCGCGTCGTTGGTGCAGCGGGAGTCCAAGCCCGCCGACTTCCCGAAAGTCGCACGGGTGATCTACAACCGGCTGCAGGTGCGCCAGAAGCTCGAGTTCGACTCCACCGTGAACTACCCGCTGGACCGGCAGGAGGTCGCTACCACTGACGCCGACCGGGGCCGCATCACGCTGTGGAACACGTACGTTAACGAGGGTCTGCCGGCGACGCCCATCTGCTCGCCGGGCGATCCGGCGCTGACCGCCGCTGAACGCCCCGACCCCGGTGACTGGCTGTACTTCGTCACGGTCGACATGCAGGGCACGACGCTGTTCACGAAGGACTACCAGGAGCATCTCGCGAATATCGAACTCGCCAAGCGAAACGGTGTCCTCGACAGCGGGCGATGAGCACGCGCCGCGCCGCGCGGCGGTACTTGGCTCGCCGATCACGCATTCCCGCTCGCCGCAGCTTCACCTGGCCGCCTACCGCGCGCTCGGCCTGACCGACTGGACGTACGAGCGCATCGAATGCACGGCTGACGAATTGGCCGGGTTGGTAGGCGGTTTCGGTCCCGAGTGGGTGGGTGTGTCGGTGACGATGCCCGCAAAATTCGCCGCGCTGCGCTTCGCCGAGGATCGCACGGCCCGCGCCGAGCTCGTCGGCTCGGCGAACACGTTGGTGCGCACCGCGAGCGGGTGGCGCGCCGACAACACCGACGTCGACGGCGTGATCGGCGCGCTGGGCTCCGTCAACGGCGATGCGATTGTGCTGGGCGCGGGAGGGACCGCGCGTGCCGCCGTCGTGGCGCTGGGCCACCTGGGCGTGCGGCGGGTGACCATTGTGGCCCGCGATCCCGCCAGGGCGGAACCGTTGCTGGCGCTGGCCGCCCGGGTGGGCGTGCACGCGCGTTGGCAGCACTTCACCGCTGCGGGCGTCGCCGAGGAGGCCGCCGCCGCCGCAGCCGTCATCAGCACGATTCCGGCGGAAGCGGCGGCGGGGCAGCGCGGGGTGTTCGCACGGGCGCCCCTGCTGCTGGACGCGGTCTACGATCCGTGGCCCACGCCGCTGGCCGCCGCGGTCACCGCGGCAGGCGGCACGGCCATCAGCGGTCTGCAGATGCTGTTGCACCAGGCGTTCGCCCAGGTCGAGCAGTTCACCGGCCGGCCGGCGCCGAAAGCGGCGATGAGGGCAGCGCTCGCGTGACGCCGGCGCTTCGCATAGGATCAGCCACGTGGCGGGTCGCACGATCGTGATCACCGGTGCCAGCGACGGTATCGGGGCCGCGGCGGCGACCAGGCTCAGCCGAAGCGGCGAGAACGTGATCGTCGTGGGCCGGTCGGAGAACAAGACCATGGCCGTCGCCGCGCAGCTCGGCGCGGACCACTTCGTGGCGGATTTCGCCGACCTTTCGCAGGTCCGGGCGCTGGCCAAGCATTTGCTCGATGCCCATGCACGCATCGACGTGCTGGCCAACAACGCCGGCGGCTTCATGGGTCGGCGCGAAGTGACCGTCGATGGCCACGAGAAGACGTTCCAGGTCAATCATCTGGCCCCGTTCTTGCTGACGACGATGCTGCTGGATCGGCTTGTCGAATCGGGGGCGACGGTTCTGAACACCTCCAGCGTCGGCAACAAGCTTTTCGGCCGCGTCGACATCGACGACCTCGACGCCGAACACGGCTATCGGGCACGCAACGCCTACGGCGACGCGAAGCTGGAAAACATCTTGTTCACCGCTGAACTGCACCGCCGCTACCACCGCGCGGGTATCTCGACCGCGGCCTTCCACCCCGGCAACGTCGCGTCCAACTTCGGCAGCGAAGCTCAGGACTGGTGGATCCGCGCGGCCTATCGCACCCCGATCAGTCAGCTGGCGCTCGTCGGCCCGCAGCGTGGCTCCGACGAACTGGTATGGCTGGCGTCGGCTAGGCCCGGCGTCGACTGGGTGTCGGGCGAGTACTACGTCAACCACAAAGTCGCCAGGGCCAACAGGCGGGCCTACGACCGTGTTCTGGCCCGTGAATTGTGGGACAAAAGCCTCGAAATGGTCAGCGAAAGGTCTAGGTATGACCGTCGTCACCGTTGATGCCGGCCCGCGACAGGTCAGCCGAGCGGTCGACGTGCAGGCACCGGCGGCGGAGTTGTTCGCGATCGTCGCTGATCCGCGTCGCCACCGCGAAGTCGACGGTTCGGGCACCGTCGGCGACAACATCGTCGCGCCATCGCATCTGGTTCCGGGCGCACGGTTCTCGACCAAGATGACGATGTTCGGATTGCCGTACCGGATCACCAGTACGGTCACCGCGCTCAAGCCCGATGAGCTCGTCGAGTGGCGCCACCCGTTGGGACACCACTGGCGCTGGGAGTTCACCCCCGTATCACCGACCGCGACACGGGTGACTGAGACGTTCGACTATCGCGACACCGGTATCAAGGACCGCTTCAACTATTACGAGCGAACAGGTTTCGCCAAGCGCAACGCCGCAGGCATCGAAGCCACGCTGGGCAGGCTGCGTGACCGCTACGGCAGCTAGCGGCACTCGTGGTCGAACTGCAGCTTCACGACGCCGGTCCCGCGAGCGCGACACCCATCATCGACTCCGTCGTCACCAGACCCATCAGTGCTTCCTCGGTGAGATCGTCTGTGCCAGAGGGTCTTTCGGGGATTACGAACCAGCGGGAGTGGCCGCTGCTGTCCCACACCCTGATCTCTGTCTCGTCCGGCAGGTGCACACCCACCTCCGCGAGCACCTTGCGCGGCTCGCGGGCCGCGCGGGCCCGGAAGACCGGATCTTTGTACCAGTACGGCGGCAAGCCGAGCACCGGCCACGGGAAGCACGAGCACAGCGTGCAGATGATCAGGTTGTGCACGCCGGGTCCGTTCGCGACGGCCTGAAGATGCTCGCCCTCGGCCCCTGCCATGCCGATGGGCAGGTCGAGTTCGGCGATCGCCGCCGGGGTGTCTTCGACGACACGCTTGGCGAAATCCCCATCGGTCCATGCCTTGACGACGATCTTCTTGCCGTTCAGCGGAGTCATCTCGGATTCGAAGTAGGCCAGCACCTTGTCCACCGTCTGGCCTGTGATCACCCCTTTTTCGATAAGCAGCGACTCCAGTGCCGCGACCTTGGCCGCGCTGGTCTGCTCGCGGTCGGGTGGATAGGCGAACTGGTCGCTCATCGGACTCCCTCCAGGTATGCCTCGAACAGCTCGGCGCGGACGGTCTGGCGGCCCGGCTCCGCACGGGTACCCCACAGCTCCTGCGGCGGGAACTCGACGAGGTAGATCGGCATCGGATCGCCGATCCCGTCCCCGGTGTGATGGAAGTACGCGTAGTCACCCTCGAAGACCCGCTGCACCGTGCCGCTGCGCGCCCGCAGGAACCCCGGGAGCCGGGTGTGCGCCGCGGCGGGGACATTCGTGATCCGCACTCGGTCGCCGACAGCGAACTTCGGGTGCGCAATGCCACGGCGCGGACTGTCGCCGTGGCGAAGATACGCCTCGACCTGCTCGTCGATGCCCGGCACCTGCTCACCCGTGAAAGGCGTGTCACCGGCGAGCAGTTTCTGTGTGCGCGTGGCTAGTTCGTCTTCGGTGAAATAGCCCTTGTCGATCAAGAACTCAGTGATGCCGCCGAGCCATTTCTCGTAGTAGCGGAACTTGAAATAGTCGAACGGGTTCATCGCCTCGGCGCCGCTGCGCAGGTCCGCCCAGCTCCATTCGTCGCTGAACGTGGTCGGCACCTGTTCGATCGGGTACTGCGGCAACGCCGAACCGAGGTGCTTGGACAGCGCCATCATCGCCACGTGGATGCCGAAGATCCGCTTCTCCCAGTCCTCGACGAAC
Source organism: Mycobacterium sp. (assembly GCA_025965895.1). Taxonomy (GTDB): domain Bacteria; phylum Actinomycetota; class Actinomycetes; order Mycobacteriales; family Mycobacteriaceae; genus Mycobacterium. Next base: position 10,122 of record JAOPWC010000204.1, on the reverse strand, counting down.
ACCCGCTTTTCGAGGCTCAGTGACTCCGGGAGTCCTTCAAGACCGCCGAGGTAGTGCTGCAACTTCATGACGCGGGACTGCCTTCCGCCCTGGCTTTCCTGGCTTCACGTTACCGGATCGGCAGTCCGGTGAGTGCCCGTCCGATGACGAGCCGCTGAATCTCGCTGGTCCCTTCGAATATCGTGAAGATCTTGGCATCGCGATGCATGCGCTCGACGGGGAAGTCTCGCGTGTAGCCGTTGCCGCCGAGGATCTGGATCGCCTCGTCGGTGACGAACACGGCGGTCTCACTCGCGAAGAGTTTGGCCATCGAGCCCTCTGCGGCGTCGAACCTCTCGTTGTTGCGGTGCATCCAGCCGGCCCGCCAGACCAACATCCGCGAAGCATCGATCCGGCTCTTCATGTCGGCGAGCTTGAACGCGACAGCCTGGAATTCACCGATCTTGCGGCCGAATTGCTCACGCTGGCATGAATATTCGAGCGCGTATTCGTAAGCCGCCCGGGCGACCCCGATGGCCATCGCGCCGACGACGGGGCGGGTGCGTTCGAAGGTCATCATCGCCGCCTGACTTGACGTTCGCTTTCCCGCGCGCGCCTTCGCGATGCGCTGTTCGAACCTCTCTTTCCCGCCCAGGATGTTCTCGCCCGGAATCCGCACGTCCTCGAGAACCACTTCGGCCGTGTGGGACGCGCGGATGCCGTGCTTCTTGAACTTCTGTCCCTGGGAAAGACCCGGTGTGTCGCCGGGAATGATGAACGTGGCCTGCCCGCGCGTTCCCAATTCGGGTTCCACCGCCGCGACGACCACATGCACGTCGGCGATGCCGCCGTTGGTCACCCATGTCTTGGTTCCGTTGAGCACCCATTCGTCACTGGCTGCGTCGTGGCGCGCCCGGGTGCGGATCGCGCCGACGTCGGAGCCCGCCCCGGGTTCGGACGAACAAAAGGCACCGAGTTTGGGATCATCGGGCGTGCCGAACATGCGTGGCAGCCATTCGCCGATCTGCCCCGGCGTGCCGTTGCCGGCCAGCGCCGCGGCGGCCAACCCGGTGGCCAGGACGGACAAGGCGATTCCCGCGTCCCCCCAGAACATCTCCTCGAACACCGTCAGGAGGCCCAGGCCGCTGGGTTCTCCTGCCATCTGACCGAAAAGTTCAGGCGTGTAGAGCCCGACTTTGGCGGCCTCCTGAATGATCGGCCACGGCGTCTCTTCCCGCTCGTCCCATTCGGCGGCCGCCGGACGCACGACGTCCCTGGCGAATTCATGCACCCAGTCACGGACGTGGGCCACTTCTTCGGGCACCTGCAACGAGAAGACCGTCTCCATCAGCATTCCTATCCCGGCGATTTCGCTCAGTAAACAACTGTGCACTGAAAATCTTACAGGCTGATCGGGCCAGGGGTTGCCGCGGGCGGCCGCGCCGGCACTGAGCCCCGGCGAGACGTGGGAAGATGGGTCACGTGTTGCGATGGACGACGGCAGGCGAATCACACGGTCGCGCGCTGGTGACCGTGCTGGAAGGCATGGTCGCCGGTGTCCGCGTCACATCGGGCGACATCGCCGGCCAGCTGGCCCGTCGCCGGCTCGGCTATGGCCGCGGCGCCAGGATGAAGTTCGAGGCGGACAAAGTCACGGTGCTGGCGGGCGCGCGCCACGGGCTCACGCTGGGAGGCCCGATCGCGATCGAGATCGGCAACACCGAGTGGCCCAAGTGGGAGACCGTGATGGCCACCGATCCGGTCGAGGCGGCCGAGCTCGACGACATCGCCCGCAACGCGCCGCTGACCCGGCCACGGCCCGGCCACGCCGACTACGCGGGCATGCTCAAATACGGTTTCGACGACGCCCGTCCGGTGCTCGAGCGCGCCAGTGCCCGGGAGACCGCGGCCCGCGTCGCCGCCGGCACCGTCGCCCGGCAGTTCCTGCGGGAGGCGCTGGGCGTCGAGGTGCTGTCGCATGTGATCTCGATCGGCGCGTCCGGGCCATACGACGGGCCGCCGCCGCAGGCCGCCGACCTCGAGGCGATCGACGCCAGTCCGGTGCGCGCCTACGACAAGGACGCCGAGCAGGCGATGATCGACGAGATCGAGGCGGCCAAGAAGGACGGCGACACGCTCGGCGGTGTGGTCGAGGTCGTCGCGCTCGGCTTGCCCGTCGGCCTGGGCTCGTTCACCAGCGGCGACAACCGGCTCGACGGCCAACTGGCGGCGGCGGTGATGGGCATCCAGGCGATCAAGGGCGTCGAGATCGGCGACGGCTTCGAAACCGCCCGCCGCCGCGGCAGCGTCGCGCACGACGAGCTGTACCCCGGTCCCCACGGGGTGGTCCGCTCGACCAACCGGGCCGGCGGCCTTGAGGGCGGCATGACCAACGGCCAGCCCCTGCGGGTGCGCGCCGCGATGAAACCGATCTCCACCGTGCCCAGGGCATTGGCGACAGTCGACATGGCCACCGGCGACGAGGCCGTCGCGATCCACCAACGTTCCGACGTCTGCGCCGTCCCGGCGGCCGGCGTGGTCGTCGAGACGATGGTCGCGCTCGTTCTGGCCCGCGCGGTGCTGGAGAAATTCGGTGGCGACTCGCTGGCCGAGACCCGGACCAACATTGCGTCCTACCTGCGTGCCGTCGAGGCCCGCGAACCGGCGACCGGCAACGCTGTTCAGGCCTCTGGGTAGCCGTGATGGCGCCCAAGGCGGTACTCGTGGGGCTGCCCGGCTCGGGCAAGTCCACCATCGGGCGGCGGCTGGCCAGGGCGCTTGACGTCACGCACGTCGACACCGACGCCGCAATCGAGGCCAAGACCGGCCGCAGCATCGCCGACCTGTTCTCCAACGACGGTGAGCAGGAGTTCCGCCGCATCGAGGAGGAGGTCGTGCGCGCGGCGCTGGCCGATCATGACGGGGTGCTGTCCCTGGGCGGCGGCGCGATCACCACCGAGGGGGTCCGCGACGCGCTCGCCGGGCACGTCGTGATCTACCTCGAGATCACCGCCGCCGTGGGCGTACGCCGGACCGGCAATACCGTCAGACCGCTGCTGGCCGGCCCGGACCGCGCCGACAGGTACCGCGCGCTGATGGCCGACCGTGTCCCGCTGTACCGCCGGATCGCGACGATGCGCGTCAACACCAACCGCCGCAATCCGGGCACGGTGGTGCGCCATATCGTGTCGCGGCTTCAGAACCCGCAGCCCGAGGCGCCCCGGACCCGGCGGCGCCCGTCCTGGCGCCGGCGACCCGACCGCCTCCCGCCGACGCCGGCGACCGGGGAGCCCCGCCGTGACTGAGCCGGTGACCGTCGACGTGCTCGTCAAGGATCCCTACCCGGTGATCATCGGCACCGGGCTGCTCGGGGAGCTCGCCGAGCTGCTCGACGGCACACACCGGGTCGCCGTCCTCCACCAGCCGGTGCTGTCGAGGACCGCGGAGGATATTCGAAAGCATCTCTCGGACAGCGGAATTGACGCACACCGCATCGAGATACCCGATGCCGAGGCAGGCAAGGAGCTGCCGGTTGTCGGCTTCATCTGGGAAGTGCTGGGCCGCATCGGCCTCGGCAGGCGCGACCTGATCGTCAGCCTGGGCGGCGGTGCCGCCACCGACGTCGCCGGTTTCGCCGCGGCGACATGGCTGCGGGGGGTGCCGATCGTGCACGTGCCGACGACGCTGCTCGGCATGGTGGACGCCGCGATCGGCGGCAAGACCGGCATCAACACCGACGCAGGCAAGAACCTGGTGGGGGCGTTCCACCAGCCCCGGGCGGTCATTGTCGATCTGGCGATGCTCCAAACGCTGCCCGCCAATGAGCTCGTCGCCGGCATGGCCGAGGTGGTCAAGGCGGGCTTCATCGCCGACCCGGCCATCCTCGACATCATCGAGCGTGACCCGCAGGCCGCCGTCGACCCGACGGGATCGGTGCTGCCCGAACTCATCCGGCGCGCGGTCGCCGTCAAGGCCGAGGTGGTCGGCGCCGACGAAAAGGAAGCTCAACTGCGGGAGATCCTGAACTACGGCCACACCCTGGCTCACGCGATCGAGCGGCGCGAACGCTACCAGTGGCGGCACGGCGCCGCGGTGTCGGTCGGGCTGGTGTTCGCCGCCGAGCTGGGCCGCCTGTCAGGGCGCCTCGACGACGCCACCGCCGACCGGCACCGGGCCATCCTGACGTCGCTGGGTCTGCCGGTCAGCTATGACGCCGACGCGTTGCCGCAGCTGATCGAATACATGTCCGGCGACAAGAAAACCCGGGCCGGCGTGCTTCGGTTCGTGGTGCTCGACGGGCTGGCCAAGCCGGGTCGCCTCGAGGGACCGGATCCCGGACTTCTCGCCGCGGCCTATTCCGCGTTGGAGGCGCCATCGTGACGACAGTCAACGTCCTCAACGGACCGAACCTCGGCCGGCTGGGTCTGCGCGAGCCCGAGGTGTACGGCAGCACCGCGCATACCGAACTGGTGGGGATGATCGAACGCGCCGCGCACGAGCTCGGCCTGAAAGTCGTGGTGCGCCAGAGCGACAGCGAAGCCGAGCTGCTCGACCTGATTCACCGGGCCGCCGACGCGGGGGAGCCGGTGATCCTCAACGCGGGCGGGTTGACCCACACGTCGGTGGCGCTGCGCGACGCCTGCGCGGAACTGCGTGCCCCGCTGATCGAGGTGCACATTTCGAACGTGTTCGCGCGTGAGGAGTTTCGGCACCACTCGTATCTGAGCCCGGTGGCCACCGGGGTGATCGTCGGCCTGGGCCTCGACGGCTATCTGCTGGCGTTGCGCTACTTGGCCGGCTGTTCCTGAGTCTTCGTGTCGTCGTCGCGAACGGCCGCGAAAACGTCGGTGTCGGCGCTCTCCTCACCGGCCTGCCGGCGCGGCCCGCCTTCCTTGTTGTACCGGCGGTCGGTGATCCAGCGGCCGGCGCTGAACCCGATGACCGCGCCGATGAACACCAGCAGCGCGGTGAACGCGGCGAACGTGGTGACCTCGTTGACCAGGCCGGAGACGTACAGCCCGGTGTAGAACATCGAGATGAACCAGCACACCGCGCCGCTCAGGATGCCGGCGATGAGCCCGGCGATCAGCCATGTCATCGCGAGGTCCGAGCGCCGGTCGGGATCAGGTTGCGCGCGGGCGTCGCCGCGGCCGTCCAGAAAGCCCCAGACGACGACCAGGATGAAGTAGATCGCCACCAGAAAAAGGCTGATCAGACCGGCCTGCGTCTCCCAGGTGTTGATCATCGCGCCCTGGATCAATCGGAGGACGACCATCAGGAACGCGAAGACCAAACCCCGCAGCAACCATGACCTCATGACAGAAGAGCGTAGCGAGTAGCGTCAAGTGCCGTGACACATTCCCAGCGGCGCGCGAACCTGAGGGGTCGGCTCGGCGCGGCCGGTCTGGACGCGATGCTGGTCACAGACCTGATCAATGTCCGGTATCTGTCGGGGTTCAGCGGCTCCAACGGCGCCCTGCTGGTGTTCGCGGACGACGACGCGCGCACGGTGCTGGCCACCGACGGCCGCTACCGTACCCAGGCCGCTCGGCAGGCCCCTGACGTGCGGGTGGTGATCGAGCGAGCCTGCGGCCCGCACCTGGCCGCCCTGGCCACGGCAGAGGGTGTGCGCCGGCTGGGTTTCGAAAGCCACGTGGTGACGGTCGACGGATACGACGCGCTGGTCCACGCGCCGCACGGTACCGAGCTGGCGCGGGCGTCGGGCACCGTGGAGGCGCTGCGCGAAGTCAAGGACGCGGGCGAGATCGCACTGCTGCGGCTGGCGTGCGAAGCCGCCGACGCGGCACTGGCCGACCTGGTGGGCCGGGGCGGCCTTCGCGCGGGCCGCACCGAGCGGCAGGTGAGCCGCGAGCTGGAGTCGCTGATGCTCGACCACGGAGCCGACGGGATCTCGTTCGAGACGATCGTCGCCACCGGCGCGAACTCCGCGGTCCCGCATCACCGGCCGACCGACGCGGTGCTGGCGACCGGAAACTTCGTCAAGATCGACTTCGGTGCGCTGGTGGGCGGGTATCACTCGGACATGACCCGCACCTTCGTCTTGGGCCGGCCCGCCGACTGGCAGCTGGACATCTACGAACTCGTCGCGAGCGCTCAACGTGAAGGCCGGGAGGCGCTGGCCCCCGGGGTGGCGTGCAAAGAGGTGGACGCGGCCGCGCGTCAGGTGATTGCCGACGCCGGTTACGGCGACTGTTTCAGCCACGGACTCGGCCACGGCGTCGGGCTGCAGATCCACGAAGCGCCGGCGATCGGGGCGACGTCCGTCGGTACACTTCTTGCTGGCTCCGCAGTCACCGTGGAGCCCGGTGTCTACCTGCCCGACCGCGGCGGTGTCCGTATCGAGGACACGCTGATAGTGGGCAGCGATCCTTCGAAGGCGCCGGAACTGCTTACCCGGTTCCCGAAGGAACTGGCGACTGTCTAGGAGTACGACCGACCGTGGCAACGACCGCCGACTTCAAGAATGGGCTCGTCCTGCAGATCGACGGCCAGCTGTGGCAGATCGCTGAATTCCAGCACGTCAAGCCAGGCAAGGGGCCGGCGTTCGTGCGGACCAAGCTGAAGAATGTGTTGTCGGGCAAGGTTATCGACAGAACGTTCAACGCCGGCGTGAAGGTGGACACCGCGACCGTCGACCGGCGCGACACCACCTATCTGTACCGCGACGGGTCCGATTTCGTGTTCATGGACAGCGAGGACTACGAGCAACATCCACTGCCCGAGTCGCTGGTGGGTGACGCCGCCCGGTTTCTGCTGGAGGGCATGCCGGTGCAGGTGGCCTTCCACGACGGCACGGCGCTCTACATCGAGCTGCCGGTGACTGTCGAACTCGAAGTCACGCAGACCGATCCGGGTCTGCAGGGCGACCGCTCCAGTGCGGGTACGAAGCCGGCCACGTTGGAGACGGGTGCGCAGATCAACGTGCCGCTGTTCATCAACACCGGCGACAAGCTGAAGGTCGACTCACGTGACGGCAGCTACTTGGGCCGGGTGAATGCCTGATCGCGGCAGGCACCAGGCCCGCAAGCGCGCCGTCGACCTGCTGTTCGAAGCCGAGGCGCGCGGCCTGACACCGGCCGGGGTCGCCGACGCGCGCAACGCGCTCGCCGAATCGCAGCCCGATGTGTCGGCGCTGAACCCGTACACGGTCACCGTGGCCCGCGGGGTGACCGAGCACGCGGCGCACATCGACGACCTGATCTCCGCTCATCTGCAGGGCTGGACGTTGGAGCGGTTGCCGGCCGTCGACCGCGCGATCCTGCGGGTTGCGGTGTGGGAGTTGTTGCACGCCAACGATGTTCCGGAGCCGGTGGCTGTCGACGAGGCGGTGGAGCTGGCCAAGCAGTTGTCCACCGACGAGTCGCCCGGCTTCGTCAACGGCCTGCTGGGTCAGGTCATGCTGGTCACGCCGCAGATCCGGGCCGCGGCCGCTGCCGTCCGCGGGCACGGTGACGTCGGCTAGCGAATCGCTGTGCGGCCTCGACCACACCGTCGCGTATCCGGCTGGGAACTCTGACCAATGAAACGTCGCAGGAGTTAGGCGGGTCTTGCGCGAACACGCGGGTTCGGACATCGTGTCGCCGGGGTCGCCGCCCGATACGATCGGGCCATGCAGCGGCGGCGCAACAGGCGGAGGGAAACTCCGAAACGTGCTCGCCGGTCCGCCGGCAATTTCGACGCAGGGCGATCCGACGCGCCGTTCGGGTGCTTCGAGGACGAACTCGGGGACCACGCGTGCACGAAAGGAGGGAACTGAATGCTGGTCCTGCACGGCTTCTGGTCCATGTCGGGCAGTTTGCGGCTGTGGGCGGAGGACTCCGATCGGCTGGTGAAGAGCCCGAGTCAGGCGATGCGTTCTGCCCGGCCACACCCGTTCGCGGCGGCCGCTGACGCGATCGCGGGGATACATCCGGGCAAGCCCAGTACGTCCGTGCTGCTGTTGCCGTCGTTGCGGTCGGCGCCGCTGGACTCGCCGGAGCTGACCCGGGTCAACCCCCGCCCGGCCGCGCGAACCGACGCCACGCTGTTGGCGTGGCGGGTTCCGGTCGTGCAACTGGATGCCGGAGCCGCGTTGGCGGCGATCGACGAGCCCGTCGCGGGCATCCGGTACGGCGCGTCCGTCGGCTATCTCGCCGAACTGGCCGCTTTCGCCCGTGAGTTGGTGGAGCGTGGTCGGGCCCTGCCGGTGCTGCGACGTGACACACACGGCACGACCGCGTGCTGGCGTCCCGTGTTGCAGGGTCGCGACGTGGTCGCGATGACCTCACTCACCTCGGCGATGCCGCCGGTTTGTCGGGCCGAACTTGGCGGTCACGACCCGCACGAGCTGGTGGTGTCGGCGTTGGACGCGATGGTCGATGCCGCGGTGCGCGCGGCGTTGCCGCGAATCGACCTGGTGCCCTCGCGCCGGGGGCGCCCGAAGGGTCGGCCCGCGGTGGAGGATTGGTTGACGGCGCTGACCGGTCCGGACGGCCGGTTCGACGCGGAACCCGATGAACTCGATGCGCTGGCCCAGGCGTTGCGGCCGTGGGACGACGTCGGCAGCGGCATGGTCGGCCCGGCGAGGGCGACGTTCCGGCTGTCCGAGAGCGAGACCGACGACCGCGACGCGTCGGCGGGCTCGTCGTGGCGGCTGGAGTTCCTGCTGCAGTCGACGGAGGACCCGAGCCTGCTGGTCCCCGCCGAGCAGGCGTGGAACGACGACGGCACCCTGCGCCGGTGGTTGGACCGACCGCAGGAGCTGCTGCTGACCGAGCTGGGCCGTGCCAGCCGGATCTTCCCGGAGCTGGCGCCCGGCCTGCGCACCGCGCGCCCGTCCGAGCTCGCACTCGACGCCGACGGCGCATACCGGTTTCTGTCGGGCACGGCCGAGGTGCTCGACGAGGCCGGGTTCGGCGTGCTGCTGCCGTCCTGGTGGGACCGTCGCCGCAAGCTGGGGCTCGCCCTGTCCGCGCACACCCCGGTCGACGGAGTGGTGAGCAAGGCGGGCAAGTTCGGTCGCGACCAGCTCGTCGAGTTCCGCTGGGAGCTGGCCGTCGGCGACGACCCGCTCACCGAGGACGAAATCGCGGTGCTTGCCCAGACCAAGGCCCCATTGATTCGGCTGCGCGGCCAGTGGGTGGCGCTGGATCCAGATCAGCTGCGCCGCGGGCTGGAGTTCTTGGCGCGCAAGCCAGCCGGCGGCAAGACCGTGGCCGATATCCTTGCGCTGGCCGCCAGCCACCAAGACGACATCGACACCCCGCTCGAGGTCACCGCTGTGCGCGCCGACGGGTGGCTCGGGGACCTGCTCGGCGGGGCCGCCGCACAGTCGCTGCGGCCGCTGGAACCGCCGGACGGATTCACTGCGACGCTACGTCCCTACCAGCAGCGCGGCCTGTCGTGGCTGGCGTTCCTGTCCTCGCTCGGCTTGGGTAGCTGCCTGGGTGACGACATGGGCCTCGGTAAGACCGTTCAGCTGCTTGCCGTGGAAACCTTACAGCGACACCAGGATCCGGACGCCGGCCCCACACTGCTGCTGTGTCCGATGTCATTGGTCGGCAACTGGCAGCGGGAGGCGGCGAAGTTCGCGCCCGGCCTGCGCGTGTACGCGCACCACGGCGGTGCGCGGCTGCACGGCGACGCGCTGCGTGAACTCCTCGAGCAAACCGACCTGATCGTCAGCACGTATACCACGGCCACCCGCGACATCGACGAGCTCGCCGGCTACGAGTGGAACCGGGTGGTGCTGGACGAGGCGCAGGCGGTGAAGAACAGCCTGTCGCGGGCGGCCAAGGCGGTGCGGCAGTTGCGGGCGGGGCACCGGGTGGCGCTGACCGGGACGCCGATGGAGAACCGGCTCGCCGAGCTGTGGTCGATCATGGACTTCCTTAACCCCGGCCTGCTGGGATCCTCCGAACGGTTCCGCACCCGCTATGCGATCCCGATCGAACGGCACGGGCAGACCGAGCCGGCCGAGCGGCTGCGCGCGGTCACCCGGCCCTACATCCTGCGCCGGGTCAAGACCGACCCGGCGATCATCGACGACCTGCCCGAGAAGATCGAGATCAAGCAGTACTGTCAGCTCACCACCGAGCAGGCCTCGCTGTATCAGGCCGTCGTCGCCGACATGATGGACAAGAT
>JAOPWC010000160.1 GCA_025965895.1 Mycobacterium sp. | reverse complement strand
TAGCTGTAGGAATCGACATGCACTCCGGCTCTAACACGGTGCTCACCGACCGGCGGCTCGGTAATCAGCCTCCCTCGACAGGAACCAAATCCACGTCAACGGCACGCCGATCGATTCCCATTAGCTCTGCCAGTCGTTGGAGCCGTCCTTCTTCGTGTAGGTGCCGGTGGAGTTGTTCACGATGATGGGATCACCGGCGCCGAAGTTGTCGAAGAACCACCTTGCGTTGGTGGGGCTGATATTGATGCAGCCGTGACTGACGTCGCGCTTACCCTGGTCATCCACAGACCATGGAGCGCTGTGTATGAAGTTGCCGCTGTTGTCGAACCGCACGGCCAGGTCGACCGTCACCTTGTACCCGTAGGTTGAGTTGACCGGGACCCCGTAGGTCGAGGAATCCATCACCACCGAGGGCATCTTCTCTTGAACGTAGTAGGTGCCGTTTGCGGTTTGGTGGCCGCCGGCTGCCATACCCATCGACATCGGGATGGTCTTCTCCACGGTCCCGTTGCGGGTGACGGTCAGTTGGTGCGTGGCGTCGTCGGCCGTGGCCACCAGCGTGTCTCCCGTATGGAAACTGGACACCGTGCCGCCCGCATCGACGGTCACCGCGGTGTGCGCGGGCCAGAAGCTCAGCGGGCGCCAGCGCAGCTGCGTGGGGGTCATCCAGTAGAACTTGCCGGGAACCGGCGGGACTGAAGAGACGTGGACGGCGCTTTCGGTTGCGCCGGCGTCATCGACCGGCCCGGGGAAGTTGATGATGATCGGCTGGGCCACACCCACCGTCGAGCCGTTGGCAGGGACGAACCTCGGCGGCCCGAATGGCGCCGTGCCGGTGAACGGTGTCGGGTCCTGTCCCGCAGCGGGGCCCGCGACAACCGCTGGATCGCCGGGAGCCGGATCCGCCAGCGCGGGACCCGCACTCAGCACCAGCACCCAGCCCAATATCGAAGCCACTCCGGCTGCCTTCACAGCGGTGGAGAGGCTTCCCCTCGTCCAGCCCGACATAGACATCCCTCCAGTCACTTTCTGGAAACAGTGTCGCATAGCGCCCAGGCCAGCTATCTCTTGCGCCGCCCGGCGTTACCGGTTCACCCATTGCAGTGTCGACGGGGCGAATTCGTCGATCTGGCTAACCGTTTTGCCTGGTCGCGCGGGCGCTGCCTAGGGACTCATAATCCGATGGTCGCGGGTTCGGGCCCGTCCGGCCCCACGACATCGACAGAAAGCGGCTGGAAAGCACGAGACGTGGCTAACTCTGTCTGCGTTAAGGTGTAACCGACGAATGGCGCGGCTTGCTCGACACCGCGAAGCAGCCGACGCCGCACCGCAAGGTCGACCCGATGGACACCTCCATGATGATCGTCACCTCAGGCACGAGCGGCAGTCCCAAGGCCGTGCAGATGTCGCACTTGATGGGTCAGTCGCTGGTAGAACGATTTTCGCTGATGACGGTGAGAACATCGCCGCCGCCCCCGTCGAGCGGATACTGTTGCGGCTGGCCGAGATCAACCGGGTCGCGGGTGGGCCTGACCGCAGCGGGCAGTCGTGGATCCGGGAGCCGAGGGGTACCGCGTATTGCGCTCCGCACCCGTAGGTTGAACATGTGTCAATGCTCGATGTAGCGCTACTGCCGATGCGCGTCGCGCGTCATCTCGCCCATGCGGTCGCGGACGCCATCACACCGACACCGGCAACTCCCGAGCTTGTCGTGATCAACGGCATGCCCGAGGGTGTGCCGGAGGCCGCTTTACGGCCGGAGCCACAGCTTCCCATCCCAGCCGGCTGGCCGTTCGGCGAAGAGTTCCCGCGTACCTGCGGCACCGGCCGCTTCGCCGGCGGTGCGCTGTTCTGGACCGACTTTTTGTTTGACGACCACGGCGCGACCGGCGCGCCGGTCAGTGTCCCGACCGGCGGCCTGACTCCCCCTCGCGGCACCTACGTGTACCCGAGCGGTCCGGCGGCCCGCAACGGCGCCGACATCTTCCGCGTCGCCATCGGGTTGACCGAGACACACACGTGGTGGCGGATCGACTGGAACACGCTCATCGATGCGTCCGTGCCGATCGCGTTGTTCACGTTCGACACGGGTCGCGGGCGGGCCGCAAGCGCCGGATGGCCGGCGGCGGCGGGCATCCGCTCCGCCGGTATCGATCTGGCGTTGCTCGTCTCAGGTGCGGGTGCAACGCTGATCGACCTCACGACGCAGCGAACGACTCCGATGGACCACAGCGTCGACCCGGCGTCGCGGTCCTTTCTCGCGCAGGTTCCGCGTTCGGTGGTCGAGCCCACAGGCACCTGGACGGTCCGGCTCGCCTCAGGGCTGGCGAACGCCACGGGGGACCGGTTCGCCGATGTGCCCACCACGCATGGCACACTGCCCGGGCAACCCAACGTATACAACGTCGCCTTCCGCACTCACGAGCAAGAGACGCCTCACCTGAACTTCTGGTCGGATGCGGCGCAGGCCGCCGCACTCGCCGACGGCGACGTGTCCCAGTTTTCGCTCGCCGTCCCCTGGACTCAGCTCGCCGAGCGCCAAACCACCGATGAGCCGGTGATCATCGGCACGTCGACCCGGTGGTACGTGTCGTCCGTCGAGCTCGGGCAGGGCGTCGGCGAAACCGATGTGCTCAGCACCAAGCCCGAGTTCCTCGGCCGCGTGCAGCCGTATTCGGTGTGCCTTCCCGCGACCTATGCGGCCGGGCGCAAGTTACCGCTCACCCTGCTGTTGCACTCGCTCGCGCTCGGCCAAAACCAGTTCGCCGCAATCGACCCGCGACTTCTGCACGAGGTCTGCGACAACCGGGACTCCGTGGTCGTGACGCCCTTGGCGCGCGGGCCGTCGTGCTGGTACTTCGACGAGGGAGAGCTGGACGTCTGGGAGGTCTGGGCTCGGGTTGCCGAACAGCTCGGCGCCGACCCCAACCGCACCGTGATCGCCGGGTATTCGATGGGCGGCTACGGCGCGTACCGGCTGGGACTCGCCTACCCCGAGGTGTTCGCGCAGGCCGTGGTGCTGGCGGGACCGCCGACGTGCGGGGTGAGGCTCCTACCGGATGTCGATATCCCCGCCGACCTGGATCCCGAGTCGCACTGCGCTCGCGAGGGCGAAACGTGGCGGCTGCTCGTCAACGCCCGCTGGCTTCCGTTCGTCATCGCGCACGGGCTCATCGACGAGCTCGTGCCGTTCTCGTCGATCGTGCAGCAGGTACTGGAACTGGATCGGCTCGGCTACCGGTACCGGTTCACCACCTACCCGTTCGAGGATCACATCGCGTTCGCCCTGCAGGACAAGTTCGACGACCCCGTCTCCCACATGGGCACCGGTCTCCGCCAGGGCGATCCCGGGCACATCACCTTCGCCTGGCATCCACAGCTGACCCGCGCGGACCTCGGCATCGGGCCTCAGCGGGTCTGGTGGTTGTCGGACTTGACGGCGGATCCGCTCGTGACGGCGACTCGAGGGGCGCTCGCCCGTGTGGACGCGCGGTCGTATGCGCGGCCCGACCAAACCCGCACGGTTCGGCGTCGCCGCGGCTTCCTCCTGCACTTCGACCCCACGCCCGGGCTGTACACCGAACAGGTGTGGCTCCTCGGGACCTCGCCGGACGCGCTGCCCCACCTGACGCTGGATCTGACCGGGGTCGCCGCCCTCAGCGTGGACGTTGCCCGAGCGGGCCTGGCCTCCTTGCGCCAGCCGATCATCGGGGTCACGACCGATATCCCCGTGCGGATCACCCTTGGCGCACTGCCGCCCGATGTCACGGTGGACCTCGACGGTGCGCCGACCGCGGCGACGGTGCCGGTGCCCGCCGGGCGTCACCACATCATGCTCACCAGAACCGGCGGCGGGCAGGCCCGGTAACCCGCAGCACCGGCCAACCACGCTCAGCGGCCATCGCCGCGAGTCCGGAGCGCGGGTTCACCGGTCGCGGATGGCCGACCGCAGCCATCAGCACGGCATCTTCGTTCCCGTCGGCATAGAAGTAACTCCGTTGCAGGTCGACCTCGTTGTCGGTGCAGAACTGTTGCACCGCTTCAGCTTTCTGGGGCCCCCAGAGCACCGGCTTGATGATCCCGCCCGTCAGCATGCCGTGATCGTCCAGCTCAAAGTGATTGCAGAGCAGATGGGTGATGCCGAGGAACCGGGCAACAGGCTCGGCATGGATTGTCAGCGCCGACGAGCTGAGCACCACCGTGTGGCCGCGCTCTTGATGGGCTTGCACGATTTCGCGCATGTGCGGGTAGACCCGCGAGGCGACCCGGTCGACGAACAGCCGCTCACCGAGTTCGTCGAGCGCGGCGAGCGATTCGCCCCGCAGATAGCCGGCCGCCCTGACGACGAGCCGCTCGAAATGCACGCGCCCGAATCGGTACCTCATCGAGGCTTCGACAATGCCCACCACTTCGCCGATTCCGGCTTGCCGGCGTCGGATCCGATCGCCGGCATGGGCGGTCGCGGTGAAGCCGGCGACCAAGGTGCCGTCAACGTCGAAGAATGCGCCGACCTGTGGTCCCGCGGGACTTGCCGCGACCTCGGCGACTGCATCGGACGTCGACACGTGCGCGTTAATTCTTCTCGCTTTCGTTGGGGACGCGCGATCCGTCGGTGAACGTCGAGAGCGCGTGTGCGTTGGCGTGCGTCCCCATCAGCTCGGCGAAGCACGTGTTTTCTCGCGCCCGTGCTGCGTCGATCTCGCCGCGCAGGGGCGCGGTCATCGTGGTCTTCACCGCGATCAGGCTCGGAATCGGCCGCGACGCGAGGATGCCCGCGTGCCTGCGCGCCTCGGGCAGCAGCTCGTCCGGCTCGCAGACCTTCCACACCAGGCCCATCTCGCGGGCCTCGGCGGCGCTCACCCATTCGGACGACATCAACAGCCACGCGGCGTTCTGGCGCCCGACCAGACGGGGCAGCAGATAAGACGACGCCGCTTCGGGCGCGACGCCCAGGCTGGTGAACGGGCACTGCAGCCGCGCAGTCGTGGCCATGAACGCCAGATCCGCGTAGCCGAGGATGGTGGCACCGATGCCTACCCCGACGCCGTTGACGGCGCAGATCAACGGTTTCGGAAACGTGGTCAGAGTGTCGATCATCCCGATGAAGGCGCTTGGCGCCCCTCGGAACCGCGGATCGGTGATGCGCTGCTGCATCTCGAAGAGGTCAGCGCCGGCGCTGAACGCCCGCCCTTTCCCGGTGAGAAGCACGACGGCGACGTCGGGATCGTCCGCGGCCTCGCGCAGTGCGGTCGCGGTCGCGCCGTAGAGGGCTTCATTGAACGCATTCAGGGCTTCCGGACGGTTCAGGGTCAGCGTGCGGACCCGGTCCTCGTCGTGAATGTCCAGCATCAGAGGAACCTCGCTTCCTTCGGGCCGACCATCCCGTGGATGTCGGCGAGCGCCCAGGGGGGCGAATCGTGGTGGTCGCGGTACCCGATCAGGCTCAGCGCCGCGCGATCAAACCGGCCGACGAATCCGCCTGACGCGACGAAGATTTCGCCCGTGACCGCCCGGGCAAAGTCGGTGGCGAGGTACACGTACATCGGCGCGGCGTACTCGGGGGTTGCGGCGTCGAGCGATCCCTGCATCGTGGCGTCGTCGAGCATGCCACGCCGATAGAGGTCGGCGATGTGCTTCTGGTAGTCAGGGCCGGCGGAAAGCCTCGTCCTGGCTCCCGGGCACACGACGTTGGCGCGGACCCCGTGCTCCTTGAGTTCGGCGGCGATCGCGAGGGTCAGACTGGTGACCGCGCCCTTGCCTGCCGGGTATCCGGTGCCGCCGTAGTCGCCGAGAAAAGCGATCGAGCCGGTGTTGACGATCACACCGGCACCTTGGTCCACCATCTTGGGTGCGGCCGCACGACAGGTCTGAAAGACCGTGCCGAGGTGGGCGTCGAGCAGGTCGGCGAAGTCGGCGGTGGTGATGTTCAGGATCGACGAGCCGGGCGGTTCCGCGGTGCCGGCGCAGTTCACCAGGATGTCGATCCGCCCGTACTCGGCCTCGCATGCCGCTACCAGAGAACGGGCCACCTCGTCGTCGGCTGGTGAGCCGGGGTGAGCAACGGCCCGGCCACCGTCTGCACAGATCACGCCGGCGGCGCGGCCGGCCGCACCGGGGTCACGGCCGTTGACGACCACGCCGGCGCCGTGGGCCGCCAGCAGCCCCGCGACGGCCTCGCCGATACCCCGGCTTCCGCCCACCACAACGGCGCCGCGACCATCCAGAAGTGGTGTGTCATTCACTCGTCGGCCCCTGGGTGTCGTGCGGTTGGGCTGCGTTGCGGTGCTCAATCGGTCGAACTATAGTCCGGACACATGTCCAGCTATCGTCATGGTGCGGCATGACATTCACTGACGGCTGCGGCGCAACATCCGGGTGACCGGGAGACCGCAAAACGCGATATGGCAGATTCTTCTCGGCGGGGCCAGAAATTCTCGAGTAGGGCAAGCCGACCACCGGCGGGGAAGGGTTGAGTATGCGAATCGCCTTGTTGTCCTATCGCAGCAAGACCCATTGCGGAGGGCAGGGGATTTACGTCCGTCGTCTCAGCCATGGCCTGGTGGAGCTGGGCCATGAGGTCGAGGTGTTCTCCGGCCAGCCCTACCCGGAGGTGCTTGATCCGCGCGTCACGTTCACCAAGGTGCCCAGCCTTGACCTGTATCGGGAGCCGGATCCGTTCCGTGTGCCGTGGCCGGGCGAGATCCGCGACCGGATCGACCTTCTGGAACTGACCACGATGTGGACGGCCGGTTTCCCGGAGCCGCGCACCTTCAGCCTTCGGGCCGCGCGCCTGCTCGCTCGTCGGGCCGGCGAATTCGATGTGGTCCACGACAACCAGAGCCTGGGCACCGGGCTGCTGAAGATCGCCGCGACCGGCCTGCCGGTGGTGGCCACCGTGCACCACCCCATCACCCGCGATCGGGCGCTCGACCTCGCCGCCGCCCGGTGGTGGCGAAAACCCCTGGTGCACCGGTGGTATGGGTTCGCCAAGATGCAGCAGCGGGTTTCGCGTCAGATCCCCGAACTGTTGACCGTATCGTCGTCGTCAGCAGTGGACATCGCCAGCGACTTCGGCGTGTCCCCGGAACAACTTCACGTGGTGCCGCTCGGGGTGGATACCCGGCTGTTCAAGCCCGGCCGGCAGCCACGGAAGGGCGGCAGGATCATCGCGATCGCCAGCGCCGACACTCCGCTCAAGGGCATCGGGACGCTTCTGCACGCCGTGGCCAGGCTCCGGGTGGAACGCGACCTGGAACTGCAGTTGGTGGCCAAGGCCGAACCGAACGGGCCGACGCACAAGCTCATCGCGGAACTGGGCATCTCCGACATCGTCCACATCACGAGCCGACTGTCGGACGACGAGCTCGCCGCGCTGTTCGCCTCCGCGGAGGTCGCGTGTATCCCGTCGCTGTACGAAGGGTTCTCGCTGCCCGCGGTGGAAGCCATGGCGAGTGGCACACCGATCGTCGCCAGCCGGGCAGGCGCACTGCCCGAAGTCGTTGGCACCGACGGCGCCTGCGCGCAGCTGGTCACACCGGCCGATGTTGACGAGCTGACCGGCGCGCTTGGCCACCTGCTCGACTCGCCGGAAAAGCGCGGCAAGCTCGGTGCGGCCGGTCGTCGCCGGGCTCTCGAGGTCTTCAGCTGGGAATCGGTTGCGGCGCAGACGGTACGGGTCTATCAGCGGGCGATCGCGCGCAAGGCCTCGCGGGGAAGCCATGAGCCGTGCTGACGGTCGACTTCGACCGGCTCGGGATCGGTCCGTCCACGAAGGTTATCGACGTCGGCTGCGGCGCGGGCCGGCATGCCTTCGAGGCGTACCGCCGCGGTGCGGATGTGATCGCGTTCGACCACAACACTGCCGAGTTGGACTCTGTCGGGACCATTCTCGACGCCATGGCGAAGGCCGGTGAGGCGCCGTCATCGGCGACCGCGCAGACGGTCCTCGGTGATGCACTGTCGCTGCCGTTCCCAAATGAGACGTTCGACCGTGTGATCGCGTCGGAGGTTCTCGAGCACATCCCCGACGACGACGCGGTGATCGCCGAGCTGATCCGGGTTCTGAAAGTCGGTGGGACACTTGCCGTCAGCGTGCCGCGCTGGCTGCCCGAGCAAATGTGCTGGTGGTTGTCCGACGAGTACCACAGCAACGAGGGCGGCCACGTCCGGATCTACCGTGCCAACGAACTGCGCGGAAAAATCGTCGGGGGCGGAATGCGACTGACACATCACCACCATGCGCACGCCCTGCACTCGCCGTTCTGGTGGCTGAAATGTGCCGTCGGGGTGTCACGGTCCAAGCATCCGGCCGTGACGGCGTACCACAAGATGCTGGTGTGGGATCTGATGCGGCGGCCCAGGATCACCCGGGCGGCTGAGGCAGTGCTGAACCCGCTGGTGGGCAAGAGCGTGGCGATGTATTTTGTCAAGCCGGAGTCTGTCGGGTCTGGGCGTGAAACGGCCAGTAGAGCGATATGACCCTCTCCTATGATCCGCCGTGCGTCCCGGCCGTCTTGACTGCGGAGGAGTGCCGACAAACCGCGTTGTGGATCGCTTCAAGCCAGGAGTCCTCAGGCGCGATCCCGTGGTTCGAAGGCGGACACACCGATCCCTGGGACCATGTCGAATGCGCGATGGCGCTCACCGCCGCCGGCCTGCTGGGGCCTGCGCGCGCTGCGTTCGAGTGGTGCAGGCACATGCAGCGACCAGACGGATCGTGGCCGATTCAGTTGCGCGGGGGGGACGTCGAGGACGCCAACAGCGACAGCAACTTCTGTGCCTACATCGCCGCCGGTGTGTGGCATCACGTGCTGATCACCGGCGACCGGGCATTCGCCGTCGTCATGTGGCCGGTCGTCAGCTCCGCGATCGACTTTGTGCTGGATCTGCAATCGGGTAATGGCGAAATATATTGGGCGCGAAGCGAATTTGGACCGCTGCCGGAGGCGCTGCTGACCGGATGTGCCAGCGTCTATCACAGCATCCGATGCGCGCTGGCGCTCGCGGAATTCGTCGGCGAGCCGCAGCCCGAATGGGAAGTCGCGCTGGGCCGCCTCGGCCATGCGATCGCCGCGCACCCCGAGGCGTTCGCCGAAAAGGACCGCCATTCCATGGATTGGTACTACCCGATACTGGGCACCGCGTTGCGGGGTTCCGCCGCAGTGGAGCGGATCAACCGCCGGTGGAACGACTTCGTGGTGAACGGGCTCGGCATTCGGTGTGTGGACGACCGGCCGTGGGTGACAGGTGCCGAGACGTGCGAGCTGGTGATGGCCCTGGAAGCGATGGGCCATCGCACGGCTGCACGTCAACAGTTCGCCGCAATGCAGCATCTGCGCGATCCCGACGGCTCGTATTGGACCGGCCTGGTTTTCGCGGACGGCAAGCGGTGGCCCGAGGAACGCACCACCTGGACCGGTGCCGCCGTGATCCTGGCCGCCGATGCCCTGTCGAACACCACGCCCGGCAGCGGCATCTTCCGCGGTGACGAGCTGCCGATCGGGTTGCAAGGTGACTTCGATTGCGAATGCGCGGTAGACCGTTGCTGAGAGTGCACTGAAAGTATCGACGATCGCGGCGCTCGCGGGTTGGTGCATGTGACCATTGCCCGCATGCCGAAACTCTACGAATACATTCGCCGTCCCCGGGCGGACGAATTACACGCCAGCGGCCCGACTAAGACGTCGGACCTGCGCAAACTCAACCACCCGAACTGGCTCATTCGCTTGAACGCCCGCGTGGGACTGCACGTCACATTGATCGTCGGCACCATGTGGTGCGCCTATCTCTTCACCGTGCTGGCTCTGTTCGCGCTGCCCGATGCGATCAAGCAGGGCACGTACTACGTCGTCGTGTGGCTCTCGAGCAGCTTCCTGCAGCTGGTACTTCTGCCGATCATCATCGTGGGCCAGAACATTCAGGCCAAGGCCGCCGACAAGCGCGCCGAAGACACTTTCAAGGACGCCGAGGCGGTCCTGAAGGAAGCCGAAGAGATTCAGAACCACTTGCTCGCACAGGACGAGGCGATTTCGAGCATCCTGGAGCGCATACGGTCACTGACGCCAGAGCCCGCGACGACCGAATCGCATTAGGAACGTACAACGGATAGCTCGCTAGCTGGTGCCGGACAGTGCTCCGGGAACGCCAGACACCCGCTGCAGCGCCCGCAACGATCCCGTCACGCCTGCGTCACGGAACTCACCGGAATTTATTGCCCGGCAATAGATATGATACGGCGCCTGGCCCCCGTCTCGTGGGTCGGGATACACGTCATGGATCACCAGAGCGCCACCGACGACGACCCACCGTGCCCAGCCGTCGAAGTCTTGGCGGGCGGCCGCCTCGCTGTGCCCGCCGTCGATGAACAGCAACTGCAACGGCGTCCGCCAACCCCGGGCCACGATCGACGATTTGCCGACCACCGCGACGACGTGGTCGTCCAATGCGGCGGCGTCAAGGGTGCGCCGAAACGTCGGCAGCGTGTCGAACAGGCCGCTCCCCTGGTCGACCAGCGACGCGTCGTGATATTCCCAGCCCGGCTGGTGCTCCTCAGATCCATGGTGATGATCGACGGTGTAGAGAACACTGTTCCTGAGCTGTGCGGCCGCGCCCAGAAGGACAGTGGACTTGCCGCAGTACGTGCCGATCTCCACCGCGATGCCCTCGTCGAGATACCGCACGCCGGCGTCATAGAGTGCGCGGCCTTCCCGGGCCGGCATGAACCCGGTCACCCGGTCGGCGAGGGCGAACAGGCGGTCGCGCTGACCTGTGACGTCGGCTCGGCTCATACCGCGAACTTATCGCGAGGCGGCCGATTGCCCACAGCCGAGGGGTGTAGTACTGTCCGGACACGTGTCCGACTTTGTGTCTTTGGAGTCGACTCGCCGCCGCCTGACCCGCAAGCAAGCCGACACCATCGACCGGTTGAGCACCGCCGCCATGACGGTGCTGAGCCGGGAAGGATTCGGTGGGCTGACGATCCGTCTGGTGGCCGCCGAGGCGGGCGTGGGAGCCGCGACCGCCTATACCTACTTCTCCTCCAAAGAGCACCTCGTCGCCGAAGTGTTCTGGCGGCGGCTCGCGTCCAGTCCGGCACCGACCAACGATGACGACATCGCGCCGCCCGACCGCGCCGTCGCGGTGCTGCGAGACATCGCGCTGTTGGTGGCCGACGAGCCTGAGTTCGCCGGGGCAGTCACCGCCGCGCTGTTGGGCCGGGATCCAGATGTGCAGCACCTGCGCGACCGCATCGGTCGCGAGATCCGGGACCGCGTCGAGCAGGCGTTGGGACCACACAATGTCCCGACGCTGATCAGCGCTCTGGAACTGCTCTACACGGGCGCGCTGGTGAACGCCGGCATGGGCTACGGCTCCTACACCGAGGTAGCAGACCGGCTCGAGACCTCAGCACGCATGTTGTTCAAGTCGGCCGACAAGAGTGCACGCGACGAGGGCTAACGATGAGTGGCGGGGCACCGGCTGAAGTTCCACCCGGCGTGCCCCGGGCAGTGGTAATTCGGAAACGGCCCGAGTTGGGCCTGGGCGGTCGTTGCGGCCCCGGTACCGGCCGACCCCAACCCAGCGGCGATCAAGACTGCGGTAACGACCGAACGCGCAACCTTCGTCATGCACATGTCATACCGCAGGAGCGTTAACGGAAGCTGGAACTCAGCGGTGTCCCTCCGCACAGTGCGCTGGCAACACGCCATGTGGGCGTTGGCGGCCACTGCACGGCACAGCAGCCGCACTGGCGACGCCAGCACCGCCGGAGCTCGCACACCGCGAGTCGAAGAAGTGGTGGCGTGCGCGCTATCACCGCATTTCAGCGGGCTCCTTGCCGTCGTCCTGCCCGAACGTCATCGCGTCCATGTTCCAGTAGCCGCGCATGTTGGTGATCAGCCCGGCCTCGTCGACCCGGTAGGTGAACACTCCGCGAACGGTGCTGGTGAAGCCGCCTCGAAACTTGGTGTGCAGCACCAGGATATGGGCGATCTCGGTTGGCGAGCTCGACGGGAACGTTTCCTCACAGGTGATTGTGAGCTGGTTCTTGGCGATGTTAGCGTCGAAGAACTCACCCACGCCCGCCTTGCCGCGGACACCCTGACCATCCGGGTTCGTGACCGCCTCGCCGATCGGATCCTCGACAACGACGTCGTCGGCCATCAGTGCCAGCCAGCCGTCGCGGTCCCGGGCCTGCACGCAGCGCCACGACGCCTGGGACGCGGTCAGTGCGGGGGTTGCCTGAACGGTCTTCTCGGACATAGCAATCTCCTGTCGTCATCAGATGGTGCACGCCGCTCGGGCGCCGTCTTCGGTGGCCTTGCGAATCAGGCCCAGTCCGGTGCAGTCGCCGGCAGCCCTGACGTCGGCGTCGGGCATCGCGGCGGCGAGGGTGTCGTACAGCACGGTGTCCGGCTCGAGCGACCCGGCGAGCACCACGGCGTCGGCCGCCAGTTCCCGCGGCGATCCCGCATGTGGCCGAAAGATCAAGCCGTTGGGCACTAATTGCTCCACCTCGGCGCGGACGTGGACGGCGACGCCGAGCCGGTCCAGTCGATCCATGTGCTCGGTCTTTCGCTTGTTGCCGATCTCCGGGGCTATCGTCTTGCCGCCCTGAAGTATGGTGACCAGCCGACCGCGGGCGGCGAGGAATTCTGCGAGCTCGAGCGCCACCAGGTCACCGCCCACGATCGCGACGTTGCGGCGCAGCGGCATCCACGCCCGCGTCACCGCGCGCACTGTTCTGGGTTGGACGAACCGCTGCCCGGCGCCGGTGAGCAGTCGCGCGCCCCACCGCTGCCATGCGGGCTGGCTCGGCTCGGCGCGGCCGGCCAGCAACTCGCGCAGCGCCGGTCCGGTGTAGACGTGCGGCAATGCGTCGCCGGGAACCGCAGGGACGACGACGCGGCCCCCGGTGGCCACGACGACCGCCTCGGGTGCGAGGTGGACGACCTCATCCGCGGAAACCGCGTGTCCGAGCCGCACGTCCACCCTGGCGTCGGCGATTTCGCGGCGCAGGTACCGCAGGAACGGCTCGTTCTCCGGATGCAGGATCGACGCCCACAGCAGCGCGCCGCCGAGCTGGTCATTGCGTTCGAACAACGTGACCCGGTGCCCGCGGCGGGAGGCGACCCGTGCGGCCTCCAAGCCGGCGGGCCCGCCGCCGACCACGACCACCCGCTTGCTACGGGGGGCACGGCGTGGCGTGAGCTCGCGCTCTTTTCCGGTTCGCGGGTTGACCGCGCAGTCGACCGAAAATCGTTGCTCCATCGCGTCGATGCAGTTCTCGCACGAGATGCATCTGCGGATGCGGTGCGCTTGGCCGGAGAGCAGCTTGTTGGGCAGTTCGGGGTCGGCCAGCAGCGGGCGTCCCATCGCGATGAAGTCGGCCCGACCGTCCGCGACGATCTGCTCGGCGCGCTCGGGATCGTGGATGCGGCCCACCGCGATCACGGGAACCTCGACGACCTGTTTCACGGCGGCCGCCGCCCCCACGTTGAGCGCGTCGCCGTCGTCGGCGGCGTTGACCATGCCGGTCACCAGGCGGTCGATCACCCCGCCGCTGATGTGGAACGCGTCGACGCCGGCTTCGACCAACAGCGGTGCGACCTGGGCGGTTTCATACATCGGCCGACCGCCCGCGACCCGCTCGTAGCCCGACATGCGTAACGTGATCGGAAATTCTGCGCCGACCTCCGAGCGGATCGCGGCGAGTGTCTGGAGCACTACCCGGATGCGACCCTTCACCGAATCGCCGCGGTAGTCGTCCGTACGGCGATTGCGTTGGGGTGCAAGAAATGAGCCGAGGAACATGTACCCGTGGGCAGCGTGCAACTCGATTCCGTCGTAGCCCGCCTCCGCCGCACGCCGGACCGCTGCCTTGAACTGGTCGATGATCGCGACGATCTGCTCTGCGGTCACCTCGTGTGACGGACGCCCGGTCAGGTAGGACGGGATGACGGACGGACCCAGCGACGCGACGCCGTGCATCTCGGGGCCCAATCCGTCGGGGCCCGCGTGCACGATCTGCGGCTGGATCTTCGCGCCATGTTCGTGAACGGCTTCGACGAGGGCACGGTGCGCGTGGACCGCCGCGTCGGTGCCGAGGTGCAGACCACCGGGCGTCTCCGGGTGGCACTGGTCAATGCCGGTGGCGCCCACCGTGATCAGGCCTACGCCGCCGCTCGCCCGTGCCGCGAAGTAGTCGCGTGTGCGCTCGGAAGGCAGGCCCTCGGGCGTGCCGTACATGGTCTCCATCGGCGACATCACCAATCGGTTGCGCACCGCCATGGTCCCGATCCGCCCTGGTTGCAGTAGGTGCCGGAACGACGTCGCGTTCACCACTACACCCTGATGGTCTTCGCGCAAGCGCTCATCGGTGCGCTGATGTCAACGCGCGAACTGGCCTGCGAACGCCCGCAAGGGGAGATCGGCGCTGCTGACGATCCCTGGGGCGGCATCCACGACGGCGCGGACGGCGTTGAGGGCCGGCATGCCGGTGACCGTCATCCCGATCGCCGCGAAGGCCTGCGCCGACGAAAAATCGGAACCGGGCTTGGGCAGGATCAGGTGCTTGCTGTAGATGCTCGGGTCGCCCTGGATCTTGCTGATGTAGCACCCCTGAACGTCCCAGCGCGGCTCCGTGTACGGCGTCATCTGCCACTCGAGATGCAACTCGACGCGCGGGACCGTGTCAACCTTCCCGACGTAGCGGAATGCGCTCCCGCCGAGCGACCCGGCCGGCAGCGCATACCAGCCGAGGTCGACGTCTTTGGTACACGCGCCCAGCTCGTAGGAGAACGCGACCTCGTCGAGGTCGATGTCCAGGCAGTCGGCCATCAGCCGCACCCCGTCTTCGAACACCCGGGTCCCCAGCTCGAGCAGGCGCGGCACATCGGGGTCATCGACCGGTCGGCCGAAGCCGCAGTTCGCCCACGTCGGCGCGGAGTGGTGACACGAGACGTCCACCGACTCGATGCACGTCACGTTCTCGATGTCGGCGACGTCCGCCGAGTGGACGATCGTGAGGATCTGCGCCAGGCCGGGATTCATGCCGGTGCCGTAGAACGTCGAACCGCCGCGCAGACACGCGGCTTTCAGGACCTCGGACTCGGTGCGGGCGCGACGGCCGGGGTGGTTGGTGTCGCGGTGGTGGCCGGTGACCCAGTCCGCGGTCGTGACGACGTTGATTCCGGCTTCGAGCACCCGTTCGTACAGGTCCACGTCCGGCCACACCCCGTGGAAGGTCACACAGTCCGGGCGGCCGGCGAGGATTTCGTCAACCGTACCCGTGGCCTTCACGCCGATCGGCTCAATGCCTGCCAGTTCGCCGACGTCACGGCCTATCTTGTCGGGTGTATAGCAATGCAGCCCAACGAGTTCCAGGTCGGACCGGTTGGCGATGCGTTTGATCATCTCGGTGCCGACGTTGCCCGACGCGACCTGGAAAACCCGAAGAGCCGTCACTTCGTACCCCTAACGGTCGGCGTCGGTGTAGCGGATGACGCCGCGGATGTTTCTGCCGTGCAACATGTCCTGGTAGCCCTCGTTGATCTGTTCCAGCTTGTACTGCCGGGTGATCATGTCGTCGATGTTGAGCTTTCCGGCCTTATACATCGACAGCAGCTGCGGAATGTCGTAGTGCGGGTTGCCGCCGCCGAAGATGGTGCCCTGCAGGTTCTTCTGCATCAATGTCAGCATCGCGAGGTTCAGCGTGACCCGGGTGTCGAGCAGGCTGCCGATCGCGGTGAGCACACATGTGCCGCCCTTGGCGGTGACGCTCAGGTAGCTGTCGACGTCTTCGCCGTTGAGCTCACCGACCGTCACGAGAACCTTCTTGGCCATCAGCCCGTAGGTGGCTTCCGCGATGCCCATCAGGGCGGCGTTGATGTCCGGGTAGACGTGGGTGGCGCCGAATTTCAGCGCCTGGTCGCGCTTCCACTCCACCGGGTCGATCGCGAAGATATAGCGTGCGCCCGCGTTGGCCGCGCCCTGCAGGGCGGACATCCCGACACCGCCGACGCCGACGATCGCCACATCGTCGCCCGGCCGGATGTCCGCGGTGCGGGTCGCCGAACCGTAGCCTGTGGTCACCCCGCAGCCGACCAGGCAGGCCACCTCGAACGGAATCGACGGGTCGATCTTTACCACCGAGCTCTTGTGCACCACCATGTACGGCGAGAAGGTGCCGAGCAGGGTCATCGGATAGACGTTCTGGCCGCCCGCCTGAATGCGGAACGTTCCGTCGGAGACCGCCGCCCCACCCAGCAGTCCTGCCCCGAGGTCGCACAGGTTGCGCAGCCCAGACTGGCACGACGGGCACTTACCGCAGGACGGGATGAATGACAGCACAACATGATCTCCGGGTTCAAGGTCCTCAACCCCGGGTCCGACGTCGGTCACGATGCCGGCACCTTCGTGGCCGCCGAGCACCGGGAAGCCCGCCATCGGGATGCCGCCGGTGACCAGGTGGTGGTCGGAGTGGCACATCCCGGCCGCTTCCATCTGGATCTTGACCTCGTCGCGCCGAGGGTCGCCGATCTCGATCT
The DNA here is from genome assembly GCA_025965895.1 of Mycobacterium sp. Classification (GTDB taxonomy): domain Bacteria; phylum Actinomycetota; class Actinomycetes; order Mycobacteriales; family Mycobacteriaceae; genus Mycobacterium. The sequence goes on along the minus strand of JAOPWC010000160.1, from coordinate 87,940 downwards.
CCTCGACCGACCACGGCTGGTTGAACTCCCAGATGAGAGCGCCCTTTGTCTTCATCTCGTCCTGCTTTCCATTGGAGAACTTCAGCGACAGCGTAAGTTACGCAGGTCACAACCGGGATCCGGGGTGGTGGTCGTAACCGGCCGCTACGTCCTTACCAGAGCGGGACCGGCGACTTGCCCAGCGGGAAGTAGCCGGGGACCTTCTCACCGGCGACGCCGCGCTCGATGCGCTTTTGCATGCCCGGGCTGAGCTTGCCGGCCTTGATCAAGTCTATGTAGAGCGCCGACACGTGGCCGAAGTCGAAGAAGTCCCGCTGCCAGTTCCATTTGCCCCCGCCCGCGTAGCGGAACCAGCTGCCGCCGATGCCGTACACCTCGAATTCACGGTCGTCAGCGGCTCCGTCTTTTTGGCTGGCGACCTGCTTCCAGAAGCCGACGACTTCGCCGATGCGCTCGTCGATGACCACCCGCTGGTACGGGTAGCGCCAACCCTGGAGCCCTTCCATCTCCTGACCGAGGGCGATGTCGCGGATCTCGTCGATCCCGACGCACATCACGTCTTCCCTCGGCCCGATGTTCCAGCCGTAGGTGGCATCGTCGGTGTAGAAGTCGGCCAGCCCGCGCCAGTCACCTGTGCGTTCGGCCTCGCGGTTGACCTCCAGCCACCGCTGCACGACGTCTTCGAGTTCCTCCCGCGGAAACCCGCCCGTTTCAGGCATGCTCACTCTTCCTTTTCTCGAATGGACAGTGCTCGGGTGGGACACGCCCACACGGCTTGTTCGACCTCGGCCCGGGCCTGCCCGGGCGGCTCGCTGTTGAGGATTTCGACCTGCCCTCGTTTGGGCACCCGGAAGTAGTCCGGCGCCTCCAACTCACACATCGCGTGTCCCTGACACAGGTCCCGGTCGACTTCGACCCTGTACCCCATCAAGGCCTCCTAGCTGCTGCGCTTCTCCGGTAGCGCACTTTCGCGGGCTGGGCCAGCTGCACCACCATCTTGGAGTGGTCGTTGCGGTAGCTCTCGGCCGGCTGCGCCATCTCAAACTCGTACTCGCGCAGCAACACTGAAAAGATCGCCTTGATCTGCATGGTGGCGAACGCGGCGCCGACGCAGCGGTGCCGGCCGGCGCCGAACGGGATCCAGGTCCAGCGGTTTATCAGGTCTTCCTGCCGCGGCTGCTGGTAGCGGTCCGGCACGAAATCGGCGGGGTCGGGGAAGTCCTCGGGGATGCGGTTGGAGATCGCCGGGGACGTGGCCACAAGATCGCCCTCGTGGATCGGATAGCCTTCGACGTCGAACTCGCCCTTGGCCACCCGCATCAGGATGATCAGCGGCGGGTGTAGCCGCAGCGTTTCCTTGAGCACGTTCTCCAGCCGCGGAATCTGGCGCAGCGCATGGAAACTCACCGACTGGCCGTCGGCGTAGAGCTCCTCCAGCTCGGCGAGCACCCCGGCGTACACATCGGGGTGACGCAGCAGCTCGATCAAGGTCCACGATGCGGTGCCCGAGCTGGTGTGGTGCCCGGCGAACATCATCGAGATGAACATGCCGGTGATCTCGTCGGCGCTGAAGCGGGGGTTGCCGGCCTCGTCCTTGACGGTGATGAGGACGTCGAGCATGTCGCGACCGCCCTTGTCGGCCGGTGGGTTGGCGGTGCGGCTGTCCATGATGCCGGCCACCAGCGCGACCAACCCTCGGCGCGCCTCGTCGCGGCGGCGGAAACTTTCGATCGGCAGGTACGCGTCGACATAGGCGAGCGGGTCCGTGCCGCGCTCCAGCTCGTGATACAGCTGCGCGAACCGGCTGTCGAGTTGGTCGCGAAACTTCCTGCCGATCAGGCATGCCGACGACGTGTAGATGGTCAGCTCGGCGAAGAAGTCCAGGAGGTCGATCTCCCCTTCGTCGCCCCAGTCCGCGATCATCCGGCGGACCTCGCCCTCGATGGTGGTCGCGTGGCCCTTCATCTGCTCGCCGCGCAGCGCGGCGTTGTGCAACATCTCCTTCCGGCGCTCCGGGTCGGCGTCGAAGACCACGCCCCTGCCGAAGATCGGCGTCATGAACGGATACGCCTCGGCCTGGTCGAGCTCGCTGTCGGAGGATCGGAAGAAGAACTCGTTGGCCCTCGCGCCAGACAGAAAAACCACCTTCTTGCCGGCCAACTGGAAGATGCCGACGTCGCCGCACTCATCACGGACCCGTTGCATCAGGCCGATCGGGTCGGTTCGGAACTCCTCCAGGTGGCCGTGTTCTTCCTGCCCACCTGAAACGCGCGGCACGTCTTTAAGTTCTTGGCTCGTCATCACGACTCCGGATACTTCAGTTGCTGACGTTCTTTCGGGGCGGACACCAGGGGTGCTTCGGGTTGGACCTCCATCGAGGCGATGAACCCGCCGCGGGGCGTTTCGGCGACGAACGCGATGGCCCTGGCGAGATCAGACGGACGCAGAAAGTAGTCGTGGCGGGCCTGCCCCCACTTGGCCCAATCCTCGAGTGCCTGCGCGACCGCCTCGGGGGGCAGCGTCCAACCCATCGCGGTCTTGGTGGGGCCCGGGTGGACGATCGATGTGCGGACCCCGCTGCCTTCGAGTTCCATCTGCAGGTTCGTGACCATCGCGACCAGCGCAGCCTTGGCGGCGCCGTAGGCACCCATGTGGGGGCGCTGGCGCAGCGCGACGTCCGAGCCGACGAAGATGACGTCACCGCGCTGGCGTTCCACCATTCCGGGCAGGACCGCGGTGGCCAATCGGTTCGCCCCGACGAGATGAATCTGGATCTGCGACTCGAAGGTGTCGGTGCTGATCTCGTGGAGGCGGCCGAAGAACGTGTCCCCGGCACCGGCGACCAGCACCTCGATATCGCCGAGCTCATCGGTGGCCCGGTGCACGAAGCCCTTGACCGACTGGGGATCGGTGACGTCGAGCGGAATCGCGATCGCCTCGCCCCCCACGGAGCGGATCTTCTGCGCCAGCTCCTCGCATCTGTCCACCCGACGGGCGCCGAGCGCCACCGGGAACCCCCGCCGGCCCAGCTCCTCCGCGGTCGCGGCGCCGATGCCCGACGAGGCACCCGCGACGATCGCCGGGCGTCGGTTCGGATGCGGTTCGAAGCGGGGCATCAGGCCGCCTCCACCGTGACCGGCAGGTAGGCGAAGCCGCGCACGTTGCTGGAGTGCACGCGCACAGCCGCGTCCTCGTCGACCTCGTAGCGGCGGATGCGGCCGAGCAACTCGGTCAGCGCGACCCGGGCCTCCATTCGCGCGAGGTGAGCGCCCAGGCAGAAGTGCGCGCCGCTGCCGAAGCTGACCAGCTTGGACCCGATGTCGCGGCCGATGCGGTAGGCGCCGGCGTCGTCGAACACCCGGTCGTCGCGGTTGGCCGAGCCGGGCAGCAGCAGCAGCACGTCGCCGGCCGGCACGGTGGTGCCGTAGAACTCCATGTCTTCGGCGACCGTGCGGGCAAGGATCTGGCTGGAGGTGTCGTAGCGCAGCGTCTCCTCGACCCAGAACGGAATCTTTGAGTGGTCGGCGTAGACCGCGGCGAGTTGGTCCGGGTTCCTGCGGCCCCAGTAGGCGGCGTTGGCCAACAGCTTGGTGGTGGTCTCGTTGCCGGCGATCACCATCAGGAACAGGAACGCCATGATCTCGCCGTCGGTCAGCCGGTCGCCGTCGATCTCGGCCTCCAGCAGCGCCGAGGTCAGATTGTCGGCGGGGTTCTTGCGGAACTCGGCGATCAGGCCGGTGTAGTAGGTCATCAGGTCGGCGGACGCCTGAACCGCTGACTGCGGTACGTCGGCCAGTCCGTCGTCACGGTGCAGCACCCCGTCGGCCAGATCCCGGATGCGCGCCCGGTCGGGTTCGGGCACGCCCATCAATTCCGAGATCACGTCCATCGGCAGCTTGCCGGCGAACTCTGCGACGAAGTCGAAGCTCTTCGACTCAAGCGCGGTGTCCAGGTGCATGCGCGCGAGCTCGAGAACACGCGGTTCCAGGTCCCGAATCCGCCGCGGAGTGAATCCTTTCGACACCAGCGTGCGCAGCCGCAGATGGCCCGGGTCGTCCATGGCCAAGATCGACATCACCTTGTAGGCGTCGGGGGTTCGGGAGATCGGATCAAGTGAGACGCCGAGGGTATTCGACAACGCCTCACTGTTGCGAAATCCCTGCAGCACGTCGCGGTGTCGCGACAGCGCCCAGAAATTCAGCTCATCATTGTGATACAGCGGCGCCTCCTCACGCAGCCGGGTGTAGATCGGGTACGGGTCTTCGTGGAAGTGGTAGTCATACGGGTTGAGCACCGGAGCTTCCAGGGCTTCAAACGCCGTCTCGGTCACCATTCGGCACCTCCCATGATCAGCGCGACGACGCTGTCGAGCCGGTCTGCCATCTGGTAGTAGGTCACGGACTTGGTGCCTGCCTGCACCAGGGCGCCGTAGAAGATCATCTCCAGCGTCGACAGGACCTCCGGCCATGCACCGGGGCCCAGCGCGGACGCGATGCGCCGGCGTACCTCGAGACCGATCTTGTCGCGCACCTGCCGCACTTCCGGTTCGTCGCCCATCAGCGCGGTCGTCGCCGCGGCCGCAAGTTCCGGCTCGTCGGCCACCAGGAGCGCCAACTCGTGCAGCTGAGCGGTGACCCGCTGTTGTGTCGTCTGGTTGACGTCGGTGAACAGCGGGACGTTGCAAACCAGGCGCAGGTAGACCTCGGCGATCAACGCGTTCTTCGACGAGAAGTACGTGTATGCGGTCGCGGGCGCCACCCCGGCCCGCGCAGCAACTGCGCGCATCGTCAGATCGGAGTACGAGGTCTCGCGCAGCATCTCCACCGCGGCGTCCAGCACCTTGCGGATCGTCTCCTCCTGGCGGCGGTTGCGCCGCCTGTCGCCGAGATCTGTGACAGCAGTCACCGCTTCACTGGACATGTGTCCAGAATATACCGAAAGACTGAGGCCGATTCAACTCCAAGTAAAGTTGTTGCCGCACAGTCCAATTAGATCTAGGCAATGGCTGTCTGCGATATCGAAGCTTGCCAGCCGCTATTTTCAGAACTAGTGTCCGGGTAGATTGGCAGACAGATGTCCAGGAGTGATGTGCAATGACGACGATAACTCACGTGACAACGGAGCTCCTGATCGACGGTGTTCTGGTGTCTGCCCGTGGCGGCACCTTCACGACCATCAACCCCGCCACCGAAGAGCCCCTGGGGCAGGCCGCCGACGGCGACGCCGCAGACATGGACCGCGCGATCGGTGCCGCGCGGGCGGCGTTCGACGACACCGACTGGTCTCGTGACACGGACCTGCGCGTGCATTGCCTGCGCCAATTGCGCGGCGCGCTCAGCCAGGAGATCGAGGAACTGCGCGCCATCACCGTGGCCGAAGTCGGCGCACCGGTTGCGCTGACGCACAGCGCGCAATTGCAAGGACCGGTCGACGACCTGGCGTTCGCCGCCGACCTCGCCGAGCGCTACGAGTGGACCACCGACCTCGGCGAGGCCTCGCCGCTGGGCATCAAGACCAAGCGCACGGTGGTGCGAGAACCGTTCGGTGTGGTGGGTGCCGTGACACCGTGGAATTTCCCGCACCAGATCAACTTCGCCAAGCTCGGGCCCGCGTTGGCCGCCGGCAACACCGTCGTGCTCAAGCCGGCCCCGGACACACCGTGGTGCGCCGCCGAGGTCGGGCGGATCATCGCCGAGAAGACCGACTTCCCGGCCGGCGTGGTCAACATCGTCACGTCCAGTGACCACCGGGTCGGCGCGCAGCTGGCCGAGGATCCCCGCGTCGATCTGGTGTCGTTCACGGGCTCGACCGCGACCGGACGGTCGGTGATGGCCGCGGCGGCGCAGACCATCAAGAAGGTCTTCCTCGAACTCGGCGGCAAGTCCGCGTTCATCGTGCTCGACGACGCCGACCTCGCTACCGCTTCGGCGGTGGCCGCGTTCACGGTCACCACGCACGCCGGGCAGGGCTGCGCGATCACCACCCGGCTGGTCGTGCCACGGGAGCGCTACGACGAGGCCGTCGCGGTCGCCGCCGGGACGATGGCCGGCATCAAGGTCGGCGATCCCACCGACCCGGCCACCATCTGCGGACCGTTGATTTCGGCCAGGCAGCGCGACCGTGTCGAGGGCTACCTGGATCTCGCGGTCAAGGAGGGTGGATCGTTCGCGTGCGGCGGCGGGCGCCCCGCCGAGCTGACTACGGGCTTCTACGTCGAGCCCACGGTGATCAGCGGGCTCACAAACGACGCCCGGGCCGCGCGCGAGGAGATCTTCGGCCCGGTGCTGGTGGTACTCCCGCACGACGGTGACGCCGATGCGGTGCGCATCGCCAACGACTCGCCGTACGGCCTGTCGGGCACCGTGTTCGGCGCCGACCCGGATCGGGTGAATTGGGCGGTGTCCCGGCTGCGCACCGGAACGATCAATGTCAACGGTGGCGTGTGGTACTCGGGCGACGCGCCGTTCGGCGGCTACAAGCAGTCCGGCAACGGCCGGGAGATGGGGCTGGCCGGATTCGAGGAATACCTCGAGACGAAGCTGGTCGCCGAGGGAGTGCAATGACTTGCCGCCGAGTGTCCACCGGGCGTCCGGCGCTGAACTCTAGCGAAAGGCGTTAGCCCATGGGTCAATTCGACAACAAAGTCGCGATCGTCACAGGAGCGGCGCAGGGCATCGGCCAGGCGTACGCGCAAGCTCTCGGACGCGAGGGCGCGGCGGTCGTGGTCGCCGACATCAACGCCGAAGCAAGCGAGGGAGTCGCGAAAGAAATCGTCGCCGAAGGAGGCTCGGCCATCTCCGTTCCGGTCGACGTGTCCGACCCCGACTCGGCCAAGGCCATGGCGGACCGCACAGTGGCTGAGTTCGGTGGCATCGACTATCTGGTGAACAATGCCGCGATCTACGGCGGTATGAAGCTGGACCTCCTGCTGACCGTGCCGTGGGATTACTACAAAAAGTTCATGACCGTGAACTTCGACGGCGCATTTCTCTGCACCCGCGCGGTGTACAAGAAAATGGCCAAGCGCGGCGGAGGCGCGATCGTCAACCAGTCTTCGACCGCGGCATACTTGTACGCCAACTTCTACGGCCTGGCCAAGGTCGGCGTCAACGGGCTCACGCACCAGCTTTCGCGTGAACTCGGCGGGATGAACATCCGGATCAACGCGATCGCCCCCGGACCGATCGACACCGAGGCGACGCGAGCGACGGCACCCGCCGAGATGCTCGCCGAGATGGTGAAGACACTTCCGCTCGGCCGGATAGGCACGCCGGAAGATCTGGTCGGCATGTGCCTGTTCCTGCTCTCGGATCAGGCGTCGTGGATCACCGGCCAGATCTTCAATGTCGACGGCGGCCAGATCATCCGATTCTGAAAGGGAATGACATGAGCGAATCGGAAACGTCACTCGGCTACATCGGCCTGGGCAACATGGGTGCACCGATGGCCAAACGACTGCTCGACTGGCCCAGCGGCGTGCTGGTTTTCGACGTGCGGGCCGAAGCGATGGCCCCGCTGGCCGAGGCCGGTGCAACGCTCGCCGAGCGCGTCGCCGACGTGGCGGCCGCCGACATCATCAGTGTCACCGTGCTCAACGACGAGCAGGTCCGCGAGGTGGTGGCCGAACTGGCCGCCCACGCCAAGCCGGGCACCGTGATCGCGATCCATTCCACGATCAGCGACTCCACCGCCGTCGAGCTCGCCGCCCGACTCAAGCCGCAAGGCATTCACATCGTCGACGCGCCGGTAAGTGGCGGCGGCGGGGCAGCCAACAAGGGCGAACTGGCCACCATGGTAGGTGCCGATGACGAAGCGTTCGAACGGGTCAGGGCGCCGTTTTCGTTGTGGGCTTCGCTGGTGATCCACGCCGGTGAAGTGGGCGCAGGCACGCGGATGAAGTTGGCTCGCAACATGCTGACGTTCGTGTCGTACGCAGCTGCATGTGAGGCGTTGACGTTGGCCGAGGCGAGCGGCCTGAACCTGCAGGACCTGGGAAAGGTCGTGCGCCATACCGACGCGCTCACCGGCGGAGCGGGAGCGATCATGTTGCGCGACAACATGACGCCCCTCGACTCGGATCACTTCCTATACCAGCCGTTCCTGCACACGCGTGGGCTCGGCGAGAAGGATCTGAGTCTGGCGCTGGCCCTTGGCGAGGCGGTCTCCGTCGACCTGCCGTTGGCCGAAGTGGCCCGCCAGCGGTTGGCCGAGGGTCTCGGTGTACCCCATACCGCGGACGAACCGCGTTAGGCACGAGGAGGCAACGATGGACGAACTACGCCGCAAGGGCCTGGACAAGATGAACCAGGTCTACGCCTGGGAAATGCCGAACATCGAAGACGATGATTACTTCGCATTGACCGTCGATCACCTGTTCGCGACGATTTGGACTCGGCCCGGTCTGTCGATGCGGGACCGCCGCATGATGGTCATCGCCGCCCTCACCGCGCAGGGTCAGGCGGATCTGCTGGAGGTCCAGATCAACGCCGTGCTGCAGAACGGCGAGCTCACCGAGGACGAGGTCAAGGAGATGGCGCTGTTCATCACCCACTACGTCGGCTTTCCGCTGGGCTCTCAGCTGAGCGGAGCGTTACGGCGAGTGGCGGGCAAGCGCACCAAGGCCGCCGCCAACGGCACGGCCGACGACAAGAAGGCCAACGTCGACGCCGTCGTCGCCAAGCACACCGGCAGGTCCCGTGAGTAGTCGCTACGGCGGCCTGACCCGTGATCAGCTTGCCAGGCTTGTCCCCGAGCTGCTGTTGATCGGTCAATTGATCGACCGCTCCGGGATGGCCTGGTGCATCCAGGCTTTCGGCCGCGAGGAGATGCTGCAGATTGCGATCGAGGAATGGGCGGCGTCCAGCCCCATCTACACCAAGCGGATGCAGACCGCGTTGCGCTACGAGGGCGACGACGTCATCACGATCTTCAAAGGGCTGCAACTCGACATCGGTGCCCCACCGCAATTCATGGATTTCCGCTACACGGTCCACGATCGCCGGCACGGCGAATTCCACCTCGACCATTGCGGCGCGCTGCTCGACGTCGAGCCGATGGGCGAGGACTACGTGCGCGGCATGTGTCACGACATCGAGGACCCGACTTTCGACGCCACCGCGGTGGCCACCAACCCGCGGGCGCGGGTGCGGCCCGTCCACCGGCCGCCGAGGGTGCCCGCCGACCGGCACCCGCACTGCGCGTGGACGGTGATCATCGACGAGTCGTACCCACCGGTGAGCGGCATTGCCGCGTTGGACATGGTCCGTCAGACCCGGGCCGCGGCAACCGTGCTCGATCCCATCGCCGCGTCCGACGGCGGCGCCGGTGATTATTCGGGACCGCTGCTCTCCGACGTCGACTTCGGCAACTTCTCACAGTCGGCGCTGGTTCGCATCGCAGACGAAATCTGCCTGCAGATGCACCTGCTGAATCTGTCGTTCGGGATCGCGGTGCGCAAGCGCGCCACCGATCCGGAACAGATCCGATCGATCTGCACCAAGCAGCTGACCGGGGTGGCCGGGCTGGCTGCCGAACGGATCCACCGCGCTCTTTCGCTGCCGGATGGGGCCGAGGGCGCCATGCGGGTCCTCGAGCTGCACCCGCTGCTCAACCCCGCGGCCTACGTGTCGGCGGAGGTCTCGTCGGGCGCTGTTCGGGTGCACCCGTCGCCGGCCCACGACGACGCTGCCTGGATCTCGCTGTGCACACCGGAGAGTTGTCGGCCGCTGCAGGCGATCGTCGCCGCAATTGACCCGTACCTCGACATCGAGCTCAACGGCGACGCCGACAACTGGATCGCCCGCGTGGTCCGCCGTGAGACGCCCGCCAAGGAGTTGTCTGAAGTGTCGATCACCAAGGTCAGTGGCGGCGCCACCTTCGAGTTCGAGCCTCGGCGGTCATTGCCGCTGACTGTGGTCTGACCGCGCCGCAGTCGCTGGCGGCATCACGGTGTCGAGCTGCGTCAGCGTGTCCGACAGTCCTGCGGCGCGGCGGATTTCGATGAAGTCGCGGATCATCGCCTCGGTGACCTCGTGCGGGTCGTCGAGTGTCGCCCCGTCGGTGAGCACCGAGATGTTCAGTTGGTCAACGTAGCTCCACACGGTGATGTTCATGCCGCTCCCGGCGGTCAACGGGCCGACCGAGTAGATCTCCCGCACCACCGCACCGGCCACCGTGCCCCGTTCGCGCGGCCCCGCGACGTTCGACACCGTGAGATTGAGCACCTTGCTTCGCTTCTCGCTGAGGGCCGCACGCTGAAAGATCGCTTCGGCCGGTGCCGGCGGGATGTAGGAAGACCACCGCGCGACCAACTCAGGGCCCAGGAGGTGATAGCTCTCCTTGGCCGACTCCGCCGCGAGGTGGACCTGCTCGACCCGCTCCAGTGGATAGCAGACGTGCGTCGGCAACGCCACAAGAATGCCGGTGAACTTGTTGCCGGACACACGATTCGGATTCGTGTCCAGACTCACCGGAACCGACACCAGCAGCGGATGGTCGGCTGCGCCGTCATACTTCAGCAGCAGTTCCCGCAGCGCACCCGCCGACATCGCCAGCACCAGATCGTTGATCGTGACACCCAACTGCTTACCGGCTTCCTTGACGTCGGCCAGCGCCAACGACGCGGTGGCGAACTTGCGCTCGGGGCTGATGACGTGGTTGATGAACGTGTCCGGCGGCGGGAAGGGCCGCGTCAGCGACGGCGACAACTTGCGGGGACTGCGACGAACCCGCCCGATCCCGTCGGCGGTGTACTTCAGAACGCCCGGCAGCCGGCCGATTTGGCGCAGGTGATCACGGAACGCCGCTGCCATCAGTTCGGGGCTCGTCGGGATGGGGTCGGTTTCGTACGAGTCGCTATCACGCTGGGGAGCGTCTTGCAGATCCATCGCGCGCGCCAACAAGTTGCCCGACGCCACGCCGTCGGCCAAGGCGTGGTGCACCTTCGTGATCACCCCCACCCGGCCGTCGGCCAGGCCCTCGACGAAATACATCACCCACAGCGGCTTGCTGCGGTCCAGCGGCGTGCTGGCGATCTCACCGATCGCCTCGTCCAGTTCGCGACGACCGCCCGGGCCGGGCAGTCGCAGCGGGCGGACATGGTATGCGAGGTCGACCTCACAGTGCTCGCGCCACATCGGATGGTGCAACTTCAGCGGGATGTCAACCAGTTGGTAGCGCAGCGGATCCAGGTTGTGCAGCCGACGGTGCAGCGTCCGGCGGAACGCCTCGATGTCGAGCGTGCCCTCGACGGCGTCGACGTCGATCACGCCGGCCTTGATCGTGTGCATGTGCACGTTGGGAGTCTCGCTGTACAGCAGCATCGCGTCCCAGCCGCTGAGTCTTTTCACGCCGCACCTCGCTCGTCGCCGCCATGCCGATCAGCTTCCAGGCCTATATAACCGTGGCTGGAAGTTTGGCGACAGATTTCGATGAAGCTGTCAGCGCCGACGACGACCGCCCGGTGCCGGCGCGGAGTAGGGTCCTGGCCATCCCGATTGACTCATCGGGCGACAGAGTAGGACCGCGGTATGAGTTCGCGTCGGTATGCCCATCGTCTCCCGGTCTTCTTCGGCGCCGTCGCGGTCGTGGCGATCGGCGCGTTGACGGCCGGCTGCGGTGGCGGCGGTAACAACCAGCCGAGCACCACGACCACGACCACGACCACCACGACCACGACGACCACGACCACGACACCCACAGCCACCGCCCCGCCGACAGCCACCGCCCCGCCGACACAGAAGACCATCAACCCGACCGGCGGCAACCAGTTCACCCCGGGGCAGGCGGTGCCTCCGATCACGGTTACACACCACGGCGAGCGACCCTGAATTTCGTTTGCGCAAATTTGCCAGAGGTCCGTCGTCGTAGCGTCGAGTTTGCTCGCTAAGCGAGCGTTCCGTGTAATGTCCTGTTCATAAGCCGGCTATCGGGGGACAGATAGGACTGCAGTATGAGTGCGCGTCGTTTTGCTCGTCGTCTTCCCGTTGCTGCGGCTGCCGTCGCGATCGTGGCGATGGGCGCGCTGACGGCCGGCTGCGGTGGCGGCGGTAACAACCAGCCGAGCACGACGACCACGACCACCACGACGACGACCACCACGACGCCGGCATCGCCCACCGAAAAGACCATCAACCCGACCGGCGGTAACCTGTTCACCCCCGCACCCGTTCCCGCTCCGCCATACCCCAGTCAGAACCCCCACCGGCGGGGCGGCCCGCAGTAGCGCCGCCAGTCCAGTCCGGTCCGCAATGAGCCGTCGCTGACCGTGGTCGGTACACAATACCCGCCCCGGCACGCCAGGTATCCGGTCCTGGTGCTGCTCGCGGCTGTGATGGTGGTTCTCGTCGCGGACCCGCGGGTGGCGTCGGTCAGCGACGAGCGGGCCGTGATCGGCGGCCCGTTCGCCCGGGTACTCGCTCTGTCAACCGATCTCGGTCCGGCCCGGGCGGCTCGTGTGCAACTCACGGCGGCGTTGACCAATCCGAGCCGTCCTGACGGGCTGATCGCGTGGGCAGCACGCCGACACTTGTCGGTGCAGTGGCGGCCGGGCGACACGTGGGCAGTGGTACAGGGTGCCCCGGCCGACGTGGGCACCGCGTTCGCCGTACCGATACACGATTATCGCGGCCGGCTAGGGCAGGTGTTCTACGCGTCGCCGCAACAGCCCGAGATCCCGACGGCGGCGCGCGGCGAGGTCGACGGGCTCGGCCGGATCTTGGGATACAGCCCCCACCATCTCGCACGGCCTACGACGTTTCCGGCGGACGTGCCGAAGCGGGGTTTGTCCCCGGACGCGTTGTTGAGGTCTTACAACGCCAGTCCGCTGGCCGCGGCCGGCATGACCGGCAACGGCGGCACGATCGTGTTCTTTGAATTCGACGGGTACGACCAAACAGATCTCGACACCTACGCCCGGATATCCGGGCTGCCACCGTTGAAGCCGATCCTCATCGGCGGCCAACCCGGCGAGCCGGAGGGTGAGGCGGTGATGGATCTCGAGGTGGCCCATGCGATCGCGCCGGAGGCGCAGTTGGTCGTCGTCAACGCCATGCGGACTTTTGGAGGTGATGGCACCTACCCGAAGATTGCCGGGCTGTTCGAGTCAATGGATCGTCAGTTCCCGGGCGCCGTGTGGAGTTTTTCGGTCGGTTGGGGATGTGACCGGCTGATGACCGCCGCTGACCTGGCCCCCGTCCAATCGGCGCTCGTCACCGCACTGTCGCATGGCACAACGGCTTTCGACGCGAGCGGGGACACCGGTGGCCTGGAGTGCAAGGGCGGCGCAGACTGGTCGTCGCCGCCGAGCCCAGATGATGTCGGGCTGGACGCGGTGGCGTCGCTGCCTGCGATGATCTCGGTGGGCGGCACGACGCTGTCGACAGATGCCCAGGGGCAATGGCTGGCCGAGCAGGCCTGGGTCGATTCACCGCTGTCCCAAGGCAGCAGCGGCGGGGTGTCGGCCCTGTTTCCCCACCCCGGCTGGCAGAACGTGTCCGCCGAGCGGGACTCGGCGCATCGCCGCCTTACCCCCGACGTCGCTGCTGTCGCCGACCCGTTCACGGGGGTGAAGATCGTGTTCGACAAGCAGCAGCTGATCGGTGCCGGTACGTCGCAAGCGGCGCCGGTCTGGGCGGGGCTGACGGTGCTGATGAACCAGTACCTGCTCGCGCACGGCGGCCATCCACTCGGGGATCTCAACCCGCTGCTGTACCGGGTCGCCGCCGGCGCGAACCTCCCCGGGTTCCACGACCTGAGTCTCGGCGCCAACGCCGTCGACCTCGCGGTGCCCGGATACGACCTGGTGACCGGGCTCGGAAGCCCCAACATCGATAACCTCGTCCGCGATTTCCTCGACGTCCAGACAGGGGTGGCGCCCCGATGAGCAGCGGACTCCCGGCCGCCGGCGGCCAAGAAGTGCCGGCGATGCCGTGCCGGCTGTGCGGCAGCGATGTCCCTGCGGGCTCGTTCTGCGGATCCTGTGGCGCACAGCTGTCCCGGGGGCACGGGGACGGGCGGGGTTCGCTGCGGATCAGGGCCTATGGAGCCGCGCCGGGGGAGCACGTCCTGCGGATCTCCGTGGTGAGCACGCTATTTCCGCATCTGCCGCAGCGGTCGCGGGCACCGTTCCGGGTGGGGCTGGCGGTCCTGCTCGTCGCGCTGGTCATCTTCGCCGTTCTGAGGTTTCAGGCGCCGTTGATCGCGATCAGTGCCCTCGGCGTGCCGCTGCTGTTCCTCATCTACCTGTATGAGGCGGACGTCCTCGACGACCTGCCGGTCCGCGCGTTGTTGTTGACTTCGGTGCCGGGTTTCGGGCTCGGCGTCGGGTGGGCGCTGCTCACCGGCACCGTTGTCGCCCGCACCACCGACGTCGCCATGGGCGACGGGATGGCCGAGCGCGCCGAACTCGTGCAGGCGCTTGTCATCCCCGCCGGCGGCGCAGTCCTGATGCTCGTGCCTGCCCTGGTGGTACGGGTGTTGCACCCGCCGACCCGGGAGTCGTTGGACGGGTTCGTGATCGGGTCGTTGAGTGCGATCTCTTTTACCGCCGCGGCAACATTGACCTTGCTGGCACCGCAGTTCACGACCGGGCTGATGGCCCACGACCGACCCTTCAGCACGCTCCTCGTGGAGGCAGGCATCCGAGGCGTGACAGTCCCGCTGACGGCGGCTGCCTGCGGTGGATTGGTCGGCGCGGCACTGTGGTTCACCCGTCCGGCGAGTTCGACTCACCGGCATCGCTGGCTGTCGCTCGCCCTTCCGCTGGGAATCGGCGTGGTGCTGGCGGCGTACGCGGGGTTGGCGTTGATCCATCGCGCCTCGCTACCGCAAGAGGTGCAGTTGGGCCTGCACCTGGTGGTCATGGTGTTGGCTCTGCTCGCGTTGCGGATCGGCCTGCAGGCGGCGCTGCTGCACGAGGCGCACGACGAGATGAATCCGAGCGAGCCGTTGCTCTGCGCGCACTGCGGGCATGTCGTTCCCGACATGGCGTTCTGCCCGGCGTGCGGCGTCGCCACCCGCGCGTCATCGCGATCTTCGCGGGCCGAGCGACGGCTTGTGCGCCCGGTGCGGACCGATACCACACCGGAGGAGCCATGAGCGGCGCTGCGGCCGCGGCACCGGCAACCGCGTTTCCCGGATACGCGGTCCCGGCGGGTTCTTACGCGGCTGCACCGGTGCGCCATACCTCCCACCGGCGGCTGCTGATGATCCTGGGCGGCGGTTTGGGCGTGGTCATCGCCGCGGTGGTCGCAGTGTCGGCGCTGGTCACGCCGGCCAAACCCCGCTATGTCTGCCCACCTCAGTGCGGGCGGCCCCCGATCGGAACACCGGTCGAAACGAATCCCCGATTCACTGCCAGCAGCGGCGAATTCGCGGTCCAATACCCGGGGCCGGGCACGGCGTACAAGGCGACCTTGAACCCCAATGGCGTGGTGCTCGACTTCGTTCGCGGGGACACGGGCACTCTCGAGCTGTTAGGCGAGCCGGCGAGGGACCGCACCGCGCAGCAGATCGCGGATGATTTGATCGGCCGGAAGTATCCCGACGCCACCAAGGCCTACGAAATCCCCAACGCCTTGGTGGGATACCAACTCGGCTACGGCGAGGTGGCGGACGACTACCCGCAGGATTCAGCCGGCCGCTACACCCGGCTTCGGCTGCTGGTCATGGTGGCGGTGAAGAACCAAATCGCGTTGATCGCCGCCGCGGTCGGTCCGTACCACGAGTTCAGCCCGGACTTCGGATCGGGTCATCCTTCGGGAGCGAACCTGCAACTTGCACTGGACATGGGCAAGTACGTCAACAGTTTCACTTGGCGCGGGGATCCACCTCGTTGACAGGGTGCTCCGGGTCATTCGGTGCGAGCGGAGCGAAACGCGAGGACGTACTCGTCCAGCGCTACCACTGTGCTTTCAGTTGCGGCGACGGCGTCCACCCGGATTGCCGCGGCGGCGCTTCGGCTCTTGGCCAGCGCGTCGATATCGCGCCAGATCGTCTGGCTGATCTGCCGTCCCGTGCGCTGGTCGACCAACAGCGTGGTACTGACGAAGCCGTCTGTCTCGGTCAACCACGGGACAGCCGTGTCCTCGTACCCGGCGATCGCGGTATCGAGCGCCGCGGGGTTGGTCTCGAACCGAGTGACCCGAACACCCGCCCCGGCCTGTTCCCGGGCAATCTTCGACACGGTGGCCAGCCGGTAATGCTGAGCCGACGCGGTGCCCAACCCCAAGTGAATGGCCTTGTCGCGCACCGGCGCTTCGAGGTGTTCGCTTTCTCGCATCGCGTCATGCGATACCCAGAACGATTCGATGACGGCGACGGCGAGGTCGGAAGCGACCTGCAGCGACATCCCACGGTTACCCGGATGTGACTCGAGGCGGGTCCGCCCGTCGGATTCGAGATACGCCACGGCATCGTCGACGCGTTCCGGATCGAGGGTCAGCAGCGTGAACCGGACATGCATCTGCGGCTCCTTTGTCGAGGTTGTCAATCCAGGGGCAGTAGCTCTCCCGCCACCGTGGCCCACTTCCGGCCGCTCGTCATCGGCCTGCGGTGCGAACACCCATGGTCGCGAACCGGCCTGGCGACGCAGAGTCGGGTAGTGGGCGGGAGTACGCATGCCGGGGCAGGTGTTACCGGAACTCTTACGCACCGCAGGTTGGTGCAATGCCGGTTCGGCGAGGGCATGGTGAATGTATGGATGCCCGGGAGTATTACCGCACGGTCGCAGACCGGTCCATGTTGTCGAAAGAGGAGGCGGCCGACCTGACCCGTGCCGTTCTGCAGACCCTGGCGATGCGCTTGAGTGTGGGCGAGGCGAGGGATTTGGCAAGACAGCTACCCGAACCCCTTGCCGACACTGTTCGCGGCACCGCCAAGCGCTTACATCGACTCGGTCTGAACGACCTGATTCAGCAAGTCAGCACGCGCACCGGCCTCAACAACACCGACACCACCGCAGGCGTGCGTGCCGTGCTCCGCACGCTTCGCCAGGGGATTGACCCGAAGGAATTCAGGGACCTCATGTCACAGCTGCCCGCCGAGTTCGCACGGCTGCTCGAGGCGCAGTCCATTCCGCGGTCCATTCCGCCGGAGTAGCCGCGCCTCACCCTTTTGTGATCGGGTCGAACCGGAAAACCGACAACGTGCCGGCCAGCGCCTCGAACTCGTCGGGTGTGCCGCCGGCGACCAGACCAGATCGTTTCGCGAACCCGACACCCACCGGAACGTTGGCGGGGAAGGCCCGCAGTACCGGACGAGCCTCGTCGGGCGTCAGTTCGACGATATTGACCTGCTGTGACTTGCGCCCGCGGGTGAGCGTCCCGGTGCCTGCGGCCCGCGCGTTGCGCGGCCAGTCCGAGCCCGGGTAGCCGGCCACCGTGTACAGGTTGCCGTCGAGGCGGAACGGAGTCATGGGCGTGCTGCGCGGCCTGCCGGTCTTGCGCCCGGGCACGGTCAGCACCATCGCAGGGCCCGTGGGGACGCCGAGTCTCTGCAGGGCCAGCATCACCTTGTTCATGGGCTTCAGCCAGCGCGGCGGCACAGGATCAGACATGTTGTCTCCCAGCTATGTTGTGAACCAGCTTCGGTGGTCGACTACCCATTGCGCGAATGACCGCGCCGGCCGGCCCAGGATCTTCTCGACGTCATGGGTCACCAGCGCCGGCTGGTCGACCGTGGCGGACAGCATCGCGACGTAGGCGTCACCGAATTCAGCCGGGAAGCCCAACCCGGCGAACCGCTGACGCACCAGCTCGGTGGATATCTCCCGATACCGCAGGGGCCGTTGCAGGACCCCTGCCATGATATCCACGAGTTCGGCGTTGGTGAGTGAGTGCGGACCGGTCAAGGGGACCTTCTGCCCGACAAGGTCATCGCTGAGCAGTGCCTTGACGGCGACGGCGGCGATATCGCCTTCGTCGATCGGCGCACTCGACGCCGAGGCATAGGGGCCGTTGACGATGTCGCCGGCGCGGATCTGCGCCGACCACATCCCGGCGAAGTTCGAGGCGAACACCGACGGGCGCAAACTGACCCACTGCAGCCCCGATTCCACGGCCAGTTGCTCGACCTCCTTGTTGCGGTCCCCTCGTACCCGCGACGGTTGGCGCGAGAAGTCGTCGTCGGCATTGATGGCCGACAGCGCGACGAGCCGGGCCACTCCTTCGCGGCGGGCATGCTCGACAATGGCGGCCAGTTCGTCGCCGAGGGCGCGGGAATTCAAGAACACCGCCGACGCCCCCGGTACTGCGGCTTCGGCGGAGTCCACCACCTCGACTTCCGGGGGGAAGCCCGATGAATGTGGGTGCCGGCTCACTGCCCGCACGTCGGCACCGGCGGTGACGAGTTCTTCGACGAGCGGTCGGCCGACGTTGCCGGTCGCTCCGGTGATGAGAATGGTCATGTCATCAGGACGGGGCGGCGGGCGAGAAAGTTACAAGCAATTCCGTAACGTTTCGCGGCGCTGATTCGTCTTCACTTCATGACTGATTCGTCGCCGATGCGCGCGGGCGAAGGGTTGGCTGACGCGTGGCGAAGCCATCGGCCCTATCTGATCAACCTCGCCTACCAGATGCTTGGCGATATCGGCGAGGCCGAGGATGTCGCCCAAGAGACCTACCTGCGGCTGGCTGGTGCCAATCTGAGCGAAATCAACGATGTGCGAGCGTGGCTGACCGTCGTCGCGGGACGCCTGTGCCTGGATCAGGTGCGCTCGGCCCGCGTCCGTCGTGAAGAGCCGGGTCCGGAAACAGCCTTGGAGGCCGGATCAGCGCTGAATCAGTCGCGCGAGGCCGACCCGGCGGACAGAGTCACCCTCGACGAACAGATCAGCGACGCGATGCTGGAGGTGTTGCGCCGGCTTCGCCCCGGCGAGCGGGTGGCGTTCGTGCTTCACGACGTGTTCCAGATGCCGTTCGACTCCATCGCCGAGACAGTGGGGCGGCCAGTCGGAACGTGCCGTCAACTTGCCCGTCGGGCGCGAGAGAAGATTCGCGCGGCACGGCCCGGGGTCTTCGAGGTCACCCAAGTCGAACACCATCTCGTCACCGAGAAGTTCATCGCCGCGTGCGCCAGCGGGGACCTGCAAGCGCTGATGGCGGTGTTGGATCCGACGGTCTGGGGCGTCGGCACCGTGTTGGCCGAACCGGCGCCGCCGCCGCAGGTCAACCGCGGCCCCACGGCAGTCGCGACAAACCTGCTCCGCTACCTGGGGCCGGGCGCCACGCTGGTCAACGGTCCCGTCGGGGAACCGGTGCTGCTCGCGTACGCGCGCCGGCGGCTGTTCGCGGTCGTCGTGCTCACTGTCCGCAACAACCTCGTCGTGAAGATCGAAGCGACCGCCGACCCGTTGGCGCTCGGAACGGACGCCCCTGGCTGAGCGATCTGCTCAGGCCGCTTCCCAGTGGCCGAACGGCGGCCGCTCGAGTGCCAGCACCTCAACCGGGCCGCCGCCCGGTAACACATCGCCGAACGACCGGTCCCGAACCGAATACGGTTGGACGAGCGGCTGGGGCTTCCAATCCGCGATGGCCGTCACACCGCATTCACCATGGTCGACGACCTCGATGAGCATCCTCACCGGATGTCCGACGAAGGCCTCGACAATCTCACCGTCGGACTCGGTGCCGATCCACACGGTCTGCACCGACCACCAGCCCGGCTCTTCGCACCGCCACCACCGCGCCTCGTTGGTGAGTGCAGCGAAGGCGTTGGCGGCGCGAGACACCGCGGTGGGTTCGGTGGAGCGGCTGAGCTGGTCGCGCAACAGTCGCGCCGCGAACCTGACCGGCGCCAGCGCCAGCCAGGTGGGCTTCACGATGGGCAAGTGGGACACCTGAAACTCCTAGCAGGCAGCGCGTCGGCCGTTGCCGGCGCCATCAAAACCGAGGAGCTGCTATCGCATCACTTCTGTGCAAGGGGGGTTGGTGTGCAATGCGCGTTCCGCTGTTCTTGCAGCCGGATACCCGCAATTCGTCGAGGCTACACCCGGAGTTCGTTGATCTCGAAGGCTGCAGTCGCTTTGCCACCGCGCGGTTTCCGGCGGGATGCGGCAGGGTACCGACCGGTATGACCACCGAACCGATGCTGGCGGCGTGCGCCCGCGATCGCAGCCCTGCGATGGCAGTGGGTCCGGTCGAGCAGCGGTGGCCGGACGTCAACCGGATCGCCGTGCTGCGCGGAGGCGGTTTGGGGGACGTGCTGTCGGCGGTGCCGGCGATGGACGCCCTGGCGGCCGCCTATCCGAAAGCCGAGATCGTCCTGCTGACCCCGCCGGGCTACCGCGACCTGATGATCGACCGGCCGTCGCCGGTGAACCATGTGGTGCCGTTGCCACCCGCCCGCGGCGTCTACGAGCCTGACGAGAGATTCGGCGACGCCACGAGTGGGGACACGTTCTACGACGAGATGCGCTCCCGCCCGGTCGATCTCGGGGTGCAGGTGCATGGCGGCGGGCGGTGGTCCAATCCGTTTCTGCTCAGCCTCCGGCCGCGATGGACAGTGGGCACGCGCACGCCCGACGCCGAGCCGCTCACACGCTGGGTTCCCTACCGGTTTTACCAACAAGAGGCCATGCGGTGGCTGGAAGTTGTCGGGCTGGCCGGCGCAACGCCCGTCACACTGGAACCGCGAATCGCGGCGACCGACACCGATTTGGCACGCGCGCAGCGGGCACTGCCATGGTCGGAAGCCACGTTCGTGGTGATCCACCCGGGTGCCCGGGATCCGCGCCGCCGGTGGCCTGCAGAGAACTTCGCGTCGATCGTGGCCACCTGCGTGGACGAGGGACTGCGCGCGGTGGTAGTCGGAACACCGGCGGAGCAGTCGGTGATGGAGGATGTCGCGCAGCGGGCACGCGCGGCGGTGTCGGCGCCGGCCGCCGAGGCGGTGGTCGTGCTGGCGGGATTGGACCTGTCGTCGTTGTGCGGCGTGCTTGCCCGTGCCGATCTGCTGATCGGCAACGACAGTGGAGTCCGTCATCTCGCGCGGGCAGTCGGGACGCCTACCGTCGGGATCTTCTGGATCGGAAACGCTTTCACTGCGGGCCCGCTGGGCCGGTCACGGGACCGGGTGCTGATGTCGTGGACCACCAGATGCCCGGTGTGCGACCGCGACTGCACGCGTCTGGACGTACCGCGGTGCGAGCACGACGTGTCGTTCGTCGCTGATGTGACGCCCGCAGAGGTGATGGACGAAGTGAGCGACCTGCTGCACCGGCTCATGCCGTAGAAGCCCGGTCCTGATCGACGGGCCGGGCCGCGCTCACCGAGCGGATCCGCTGAATGGTCTCCGTCGTCGAATGGTCGCCGACGTAGCCGAGGATGCGCACGTCACCGCCGTAGCTCTGAACGACCTGTGCTTCGGCGAGCATGTCGACGCTGTAATCGCCACCCTTGACGTAGATGTCGGGCTGAAACCGCTGGATCAGCTTCGCGGGGGTATCGCCGTCGAATTCGGTCACGTAATCGACGCAACCCAGCGCGCTCAGCACCGCGGCGCGGTCGCCAACAGCGTTGATGGGGCGGTCCGGTCCCTTCAGTTTGCGAACGCCGTCGTCGCTGTTGATCGCAACGATCAGCACGTCGCCGGCCGCCTTCGCCTCGTTGAGGTAGGACACGTGCCCGCGGTGCAGCATGTCGAAACAGCCGTTTGTGAACACTATCCGCTGACCCGCTACCCGATGGTCCGCGACGCGCCTGGCCAGTTCGTCGTGGGAGATGAGCGGCCCCGACACGGTGTGGGCGCGGCGCTCGATCTCGGCCGCCGAGCACACCGACGTGCCCGGCCTCGCGGTGACCGTGTCGGCGGCCAGCTGCCCGTACAGGGTGGCCTCCGGAGCCGACATGCCCCTCACGAGCCCCATTGTCATCGCCGCGGTGAATGTGTCGCCGGCACCGGAGCAGTTTTCCGGCCGGGCGGCCCGTGTGTGGGTGCGGTACGCGGGCTTGTCGTCGTCGAGCAGCAGCACGCCGTCGCGATCGAGGGTCACCGCCACAGTGTTCGCACCGCTGCCCCGAAACAACCGGTTGCGGTGATCGGTGAAGAATTGGGCCCGTGCCGCGCCGGGCGGGGGAGCGCCGCAATCGGCAAGCAGCGCCGCAGCCTCGGTCTCGTCCGGCGTGATGAGATCCGGGCAGAGCGCCCGCCACGGGCTGAGGTCGTGCGCGTCGATCACCAGCAGCGGCAGCCGCAGGCGCCACCGGTGCAGCTCCGCGAGCACTCGACGATCGGCGACATCACCGCTGTAGTCCGAGATCACGACCGCATCGGCGTCTTTCAGGGCTGCAGCAATCTGCTTGGCGAGCTGGGCCGCTTCACACGATCCGCCGGTGCGTCCACGATCGCACCGAAGCAGCACCTGGCCTATCGCGACGATGCGCTCCTTGCAGGGCGTCACCCAGCCCTGTGCGGTGACCACGTGATCGGTGCCGACGCCGCGGCTGCGAAGCTGCTCGACGAGCGAGTCGCCGACATCGTCGTCGCCGACGACGGTCACGATGTCCACCTGCGCCCCGAGCGCCACCAGGTTCGCCGCGGTATTGCCCGCCGCCCCCGGGGAGGTCGACGAGCCGTCCACCTCCACGACCGGCGCGGGTCCCTCTCGGCAGAGTCGGTGACACGTTCCGGACAGCCACACATCGAGAACGCTGTCACCGAGGACCACCACCCGTGGCCGCGATGCCGTCGGCGGTTCTGTCACCGGAATTCCTCCAAAACTGCCGTTACCTCCACGCGACGGTCATGCACGGTGGTGGGAGATTCGAGATGGATGGCGCCGCTGGGCAGAATTCCCGCACCGCCGTACCGTTCCATCACCCGCCACTGCGCGGCCACGTCCTCGCCCGCGTGTTGGGGGGGCAGGCGATCCCAGAAGTCGAAGCCCCCGCAATCCAGCAGCTTCGCGCGGTTGTAAAGCACGCAGCCGCCGACCCAGGCGATCTTGTACGCACACCACTGGCCGGGACGCAGCTTCAGCTGCTGATGAAGGTGAAATGGGTTGGCGGCGTTGTGCAGTGCGCACCGCCAGAACGCGACGGAGTGCCGGGTGATCCGCTCAGGCCGGACCGGGCCGGACCAGCGCTCGAAAGGGGCCAGTTCCGCGGGTCGCACGTCGTTGAGGTAGGACAGGCCCGCGACGGCGGCCCCGACGAAGCCGCAGTTGAGGCTGGCCAACGCATCCTGAAGCCTGCACAGCACGCCCGGTTCGAGCCAGACGTCATCGTCGAGGAACAGCGCATACGGTGCGGTCGCCTGGTCCAACAGGAAAGCCCGATGCTCGGCAAGGCCCCTGCGCGGCAGGTGCCGCACGAATCTGGTGGGATGGCCGCGAACCTCCAACACCCGGGACATCGCCCTGGCAGCCGGCGCGTCAAACGACGCCTCGCCGTCCGACTGGTCGCTGACCACCACCTGAAACGCCTCGTGTTGCTGACTGGCCAGACCCGACAGGGTCGTCGCCAGCTCCGCGGGACGACCGACCGTCATCACCAGCACATCGATGTCAACATCAGGGCGACCGCTCACCACCACTCCTGAAGGGACGACTCAAGCGCGCAACGGCGCGCGCCGCACGATGACGCCGATCATCAACCGGCCCGAGATATACACCGGCACACTCCAACACGTCTGGTGGCCCGCAAACCCCTGGCGGTGGCGTCGCTGGACAGAGTTCCCATCCGACGGCAGGCGAAACCATCGTCTGGTGTGTGCGCGGCATCACGGCAACCAGAGCGGCGGGCGGGGACTAAATTACTAGCGACGGCACGCGGCGCGGCATGGCTACCATGGCGGCGGAACTGGAGGCATCATGACGACCGGAGAACGTTACGTCGAGGCGATCAACAACGCGGACTCGGCGGCGCTGCTCGCACTGTTTGCCGAGGACGCCACCCTGACCCACCCGGTGGGTACGGATCGCGGGCACATCGAAATCGCCGACTTCCACAATGACGTCGTGTTCGCAGGCCAGGTCCACATGACCATCACCCGACAGTTCGAGCAGGGCAACCTCGAGGTGGTGCAACTGCAGGGAAGCAGCCCACTCGACGAAGACGGCACCACCCTTCACACCGTCGACATCTTCGAGCTCAACGACGACGGGCTGGTGCAGACCCTCGACATCTACTACCGCTGAGCGTCCAGTCCGACGTCGTCGCGGAAACGCTTCATCCCGTCGATCTTCTCCGCCAAAGTGGCGTCGCGGCCGCTGTAGAACATCCACGGCATCGTCAGAATATGGGTGATGCCCCCGCGCTCGGCGCGCTCATAGTCCGCCTCGGTGAACGCGTCGATCAGCGGCGCCAAGACGGCGAATTCGCAGCCCGACAGCTCACACTCGTCGCGATACCGTCGGAGTCGTCGGGCGATCACGACGGCGTCGTCCGTGGTCATCAAGTCGCCGATCCAGCCGTCGTAGCGGGCGGCGCGCCGCAGTGCGATCTCGGTAAGACCGCCCACCCATACCGGTATCGGCGGCGGGGTGGGGGTCATCTCCAGCCGGGGGGTCCGATAGAACTCGCCGTCGAATTCCGTCCAGCCCGGCGACCAGAGCGCCCGCATCAGCTCGACCATCTCTTCGGTTCGTCGACCGCGCCGATCGAACCGCGCGTCCAGGAGCTCGAACTCCTCGGCACACCAGCCGACTCCCAGTCCGAGTTCCACGCGCCCGTCGGCGAGCAGCGCCGCGGTTCCGATCGACTTGGCGGCGCTGTAGGGGTCACGCATCGCGGCGATGTAGACGGTGGTGACGAAGTGCAGCCGTTGCGTGCACTGGGCCAGCGAACCGATCAGCACCCACGGGTCGGGCCAGTCGGTGAACGGCTCCCAGCGTCGGCTCCCGTCACGGCTGTAGGGGTACGGCGTGGAAAGGGTCTCGAGGTTGACCACATGGTCGGGTATTCCGAGCCCGTCGTAGCCGAGCTCATCGGCGGCCTTGGCGATCTCGACGATCTCCCGGGTGTCGAGGTAGCCGGTGCTGATGTAGTACTTCACGTTGTTGATCCGTCCCGATCGGAGGCGTTGGGGCGCGGACAGTTTCGAGATGGTGGGGATGATATCGGCGATCTTGCTGAAGACCGGCTTCGGGCTAGCGCCGGGGGTGGATGTTTCTGCCACTAAGGTTGGCACCTGTGCGTGTCCTGGTAATCGGTTCGGGTGCCCGTGAACATGCGTTGCTGACCGCGTTGCGGCGCGATCCGCAGGTCGACGGCCTGATCGCCGCGCCGGGCAACGCGGGCACCGCAGCCATCGCCGAGCAGCACGACGTCGACGTCACCTCCGGGGATGCGGTGGCGAAACTGGCGCTGAACACCGCCGCCGACCTTGTGGTGATCGGCCCGGAGGTGCCCCTGGTGCTGGGTGTGGCGGACGCGGTGAGGTCGGCCGGGATCGCGTGTTTCGGTCCGTCAGCTGCCGCCGCCCGCATCGAAGGATCGAAGGCGTTCGCGAAGGATGTGATGGCGGCTGCCGGGGTGCCCACGGCGCGCAGCGAGATCGTCGACAACCCGGCCCACCTCGACGCGGCGCTCGACCGCTTCGGCCCGGAACACGCCAGCGACACGGCATGGGTGGTCAAGGACGACGGACTGGCCGCCGGCAAGGGGGTGGTGGTCACCGCCGACCGCGCCGAGGCCCGGGCGCATGCGGCGAGCCTGTTAGACGCCGGGCATCCGGTGCTGCTGGAGTCCTTCCTCGACGGCCCCGAAGTCTCGCTGCTGTGCATCGTCGACGGTGAAACGGTCGTGCCGCTGCTTCCCGCTCAGGACTTCAAACGTGTCGGCGACGGCGACTTCGGGCCGAACACCGGCGGCATGGGCGCCTACGCCCCGCTTTCGTGGCTACCCGATGAGCTGACGGCACAAATCGTCTCCGACATTGTCAAACCGGTTGCGGCAGAGCTCGTTCGGCGAGGGTGCCCGTTCAGCGGTGTGCTCTATGCCGGCCTGGCGATCACCTCCGAGGGTCCCAAAGTTGTGGAGTTCAACTGCCGGTTCGGCGATCCGGAGACCCAGGCGGTGCTGGCGCAGCTCGACTCGCCGCTGGGCCGGTTACTGGACGCGGCCGCCACCGGCGCGCTCGCGGAGCAGCCGGCGCCGCAGTGGCGGCCGGGCGCCGCGGTCGTCGTGGTGCTGGCCGCCGAGAACTATCCGGGACGCCCGCGGGTGGGCGATGTGATCGCCGGCGCCGACATCGACGTCGTGCTGCACGCGGCGACCGCCCGCCGTGAGGACGGCGCGCTGGTTTCCACCGGCGGACGAGTGCTTTCGGTGGTGGGCACGGGGCCCGACCTCTCGGCCGCCCGCGCGGACGCGTACGGCAAAATCGCGTCGATTCGCTTGCCGGGCGGCCACTATCGGCATGACATTGCGCTGGCCGCCGCGCAGGGCCGGATCCGCGTGTAGTGGTCAGGCGACGAGCAGCGGAGCCATCCATGTCAGCTCGGCGGGTAGCTGAGCGCTCCAGAACGTGCCGTCGTGCCCGCCCGGCGAGAAGCCGCCCGACGGCGGGTTCGGCAGTTGCGCAATGAACTGCCGGGTGGCCGAATAGAACGGGTCGCTGTTGCCGCAATCGACCCGGATCGGGATCGACCCGAGTGCGGGCAGCCCGAACACCGAATTCGCCGACCAGTCGTCGGCGCTGTCGAACGCGCCGGGCGCGGCGGCGCCGTAGGACATCCACAGCGCGGGACTGACCGCGCTGATTGCCGCGGTCCGCGCCGGCCCGAGACGCCCGCCCAGCAGCAGGGCCCCGTAGCCGCCCATCGACCAGCCCAGGAAGGCCACCCGCGACGTGTCCAGACCGTGGCTGCCCAGCATCGGGATCAGCTCGGTGAGCACCATCGCGCCAGGATCCTGGCCCGATGCCCGCTTGTGCCAGTACCCCCCGCCGCCGTCGACGCTGACCACGGCGAACGGCGGCAATCCGGCTCCGAGCGCCTGCGCCAAGCCCTGCTCGACACCGCCCGCCATCACGCTCGCCGCGTCGCCGCCCAAACCGTGCAGTGCGATCACCGGCCGCAGCGTCTGGACTTGTCCAGGGGGACGCGCGATCGCCCAGTTGGTGTCGATACCGCCGCGCGCGGCGGAGACGAACGAACCGGTCACGAAGGCCGGTGCGGCCGCCGGCGCCGGCTCCAGCGGGGCGGGCGGCGCGAGCGGAGCCATCGGCGTTCCGGCTCCGGTCATCGACACGGGCGGCGCGGCCGCCGGGGAATCCAGGATGCTTCCCAGCGCGTAGGCGCCGGCGGCTCCGACGGCGGCGCCGGCGCCGAGGCGCAGCACGGCGCGACGGCTGAGCGCAGGCATGCGGGTCATCATGCCATCGACTCCTGCGGCGGCGCACAACGAGCTCGCGGCGAACGCCCTATGCTTTGCGCGAAACCCCAGTTTAGGGCGCCCTCTGCTGGCAGCATGCTAGTCGTGACGGCCGCGGTCACACCAAAGGGAGAACGCAGGCGGTGCGCGCTCGTCAGCGCCGCCGCCGAGTTGCTGTGCGAGGGCGGGTTCGACGCGGTACGCCATCGCGCGGTGGCTCGCAGGGCGGGGCTGCCGCTGGCGTCGACCACCTACTATTTCTCGTCACTGGACGATCTGATCGTCAAGGCGGTCGAGCACGCCGGAGCGCTGGAAGCCGAGCAGTTGCGCGCGCGCCTCGACAATCTGTCGCGGCGCCGCCGTGGCGTCGAGTCAACCGCGGACGTGCTCGTCGATCTGCTCGTCGGAGACTGCCCCACCGCGCACGTGAGCGAGCAGCTGATCTCGCGCTACGAGCGCGACATCGCCTGTGCCCGGCAGCCAGGGCTGCGCGAGGTCCAGCGCCGGATCCGCGAGCAGCGCACCGCGGCGGTGGTGGCGGCCGTCGAGCGCTCGGGGCGGTCGGTGGGTGGCGAGCGGCTGACCGCGTTGCTCTGCGCCGTTGACGGCGCCGTGGTGGCCGCGCTGGTCGACGACGGGCGCAGTGCACGCGAAACCGCCAGGGCCGCACTGGTTGACGTGATCCACGTGCTCGCGCCCACAGAGCGGCCGATGGCCGCACGTTCCCTCAGCGGCCACGCGCACGGGGGGCCAGGAACGGACTGGGCGCCGGGGTGACGATATAGCCGCTCTGGTAGTCGCCGTAGGTGGTGACGTCCTCGGGTCGTCGTTCCCGGTACAGCCCGACGTATGCGCACACGACGGCGTCGACCGGATCTTCGGCCGCACGCAATTGGAACTTCCGGGTGGCGGTTTCGACGTGGTGCCGTAGCCGCGCCCACTCCGGGTGGTCGGTGACGCGCATGCTCACCTCGGCGCCCGCCAGTCCCTCGAGCAGACGCATCAATGCCAGCAGCTCCGACTTGAGGTGCCCGAAACTGCGCCCCGGCTTGTGCTTGTACTTCAGCGTTCGGCCCAGGCGAAACAGGGCGACAGTCGCCGGGTGGGGATAAACTTCGATGGCCCGGCGCATTTCGCGCGAATCCGGGTCCATGTCCAGCCGAAGCCGGGCGGCGATGCGGGCGCCGCGCGGGATCCCGGCGAATTCGGGTTTGCCTGTGTTGGCGGGATGCGCGCCGGCGTCGAAACGCCGGAAGTCGCGGTTGAGCGCTGTTTCGCACATCCGTTGACCGGTCTTGTTCGTCACGATCAGCGGTGCGTCGATGGCGACAACGCAGTCGCCGCGTGTGTATGGCCGCAGGCGGGCAGCGATGCTCGCATCGTCGTGAGCGGCAGCGATATCCACCAGACGTCCGTCCGCGGCAAGGGTGGCGACACCTGAGGGTCTGCGTTCGCCCCACGCCAGGTCCAGGCCTACGAAGTACACACCGTAATTGTCCCCGCCGCTTGTCCCCGCCGCTTGTCCCCGCCGCTTGTCGCCGCCGCTTGTCGCCGCCGCGTCGCACTGGGCGCCGCCGCTTGTCGCCGCCGCGTCGCACTGGGCGCCCGACGGCAGGCCCGTAAGCTTTGTGTTCGTGACGATCCCGAACGTGCTGGCCGCGCGCTACGCCAGCGACGAGATGGTGGCGATCTGGTCACCGGAGGCCAAGATCGTCGCCGAGCGGCGGCTCTGGCTTGCGGTGCTGCGCGCCCAGGCAGAACTCGGTGTCGCGGTGCCGTCCTCGGTGATTGCCGATTACGAACGGGTGCTCGACACCGTCGACCTGCGGTCGATCGCCGCCCGCGAAGGCGTCCTGCGCCACGACGTCAAGGCACGCATCGAGGAATTCAACGCGCTGGCCGGCCACGAGCACGTGCACAAGGGAATGACCAGCCGGGACCTGACCGAAAACGTCGAACAACTCCAGATCCGCCGATCGCTGGAACTCGTGCACGCGCACGGCGTCGCGGTGGCGGCGAGGCTGGCCGAACGGGCGGTGCAGTACCGCGATCTCGTGATGGCCGGCCGCAGCCACAACGTCGCGGCGCAGGCCACCACCCTCGGCAAGCGTTTCGCGTCGGCGGCGCAGGAGACGCTGATCGCGCTGAGCCGGATCGCCGAGTTGATCGACCGCTATCCGCTGCGCGGCATCCAGGGTCCGATGGGCACCGCCCAAGACATGCTCGACCTTTTCGAGGGCGACGCGCGGCGGCTGGCCGAGCTCGAGCGGCGGGTGGCCGACTTCCTCGGCTTCACGACCGTGCTGAGCAGCGTCGGCCAGGTGTACCCGAGGTCGCTGGACCACGACGTGGTCTCGGCGCTCGTGCAGCTTGGCGCCGGCCCCTCGTCGCTTGCGCACACGATCCGGCTGATGGCAGGCCATGAGCTGGTCACCGAGGGCTTCGCGACCGGCCAGGTCGGCTCGTCGGCGATGCCGCACAAAATGAACACCCGTAGCTGCGAACGCGTCAACGGCCTGCAGGTGGTGCTGCGCGGGTACGCGTCGATGGCAGCCGAACTCGCCGGCGCCCAGTGGAACGAAGGCGACGTGTTCTGCTCTGTGGTGCGCCGAGTCGCGTTGCCAGACGCGTTCTTCGCTATCGACGGGCAGATCGAAACCTTCCTGACGGTGCTCGAGGAGTTCGGCGCATACCCGGCGGTGATCGAACGCGAGCTGAACCGCTACCTGCCGTTTTTGGCGACCACCCGGATCCTGGTCGCGGCGGTGCGCGCCGGGATGGGACGCGAGGCCGCGCATGAGGTGATCAGGGAGCACGCCGTCGCGGTGGCGCTGCAGATGCGTGAACGCGGCGCCGAACCCGACCTGCTCGACCGGCTGGCCGACGACCCGCGGCTGCCCCTGGACCGGGCAGCCCTCGATGCCGCGTTGGCCGACCGTAAAGCGTTCACCGGCGCGGCGGGCGAACAGGTGGACGCTGTGGTGGCCGCGATCGACGACGTGGTCAGCCGCCACCCAGAGGCCGCCAAGTACACCCCGGGCGCGATCCTGTAGCCGCTGGGCCGCTAAGGCCCCCAACCGGGCGCGGCGTACGGCGCCCGCCAACTGCGCGGCATGGCGACGCCTGCGGCCCGGAGCTCGAGCGCGGCCAGCCCGCGGATCGCGACGGCGTCCTCGCGCCGCCACGCGCCGACGGGGTCGAGGTCGACGGTCGCCAATCGCCGCAGCGGCCGGTTGGCCAGCGCGCGCAGCGCCAGCAGTTGCTCGCCGGCCGGGGTCGCGGCCAGTCCGAGCACGGTCCACTTCCGGCGAAAGAACCGCAACCGCCGGATCAGCCACGGCACCAGAACCGCGAGCAGCGGCGGTGCGGCGACCGCCAGCGCGAGCACCACCGAAAGCCACGCGGCCGTCGTGTGGAGACTGTGGCCTGCTCCCGCGAGGTCACGAGCGGCGTGGCCCGCGGCGGTCAGCGGCTTGCCGAAGGCGTCGCCGAGGAGCGGGATCCGATCCGCACGTTGACCCGCAGAATCGAAACTGTGCGCAATGCCGCTGGCGCTCGTGTCGACCTGGTGACCGAACTGCGCGATCGTCGCGACAGCCGAGTGCACCGCCAATCCGACAAGGACCCACAGCGTCGTCCACAAGATGATCACGATGTCGCTCATGAGCTGCAGGACCATCCTGCCCGGGGTGCTGGCATAGGGAACGAACCGTGATGGCATGGCTTCGATCCCAGCACAGTCAAGCCAGGAACACGTCCCGGTTAGGCTGACCCGGTGCGTCCCGCTCTGTACGACTATCAGCACCTGGCCAGCGGCAAGGTGCGCGAGCTGTACCGGGTCGACGACGACCATCTGTTGATCGTCGCCACTGACCGGATTTCGGCGTTCGACTATGTGCTCGACACCCAGATCCCGGACAAGGGACGGATCCTCACCGCGATGAGCGTGTTCTTCTTCGAGTTCTTGAACACGTCAGAGCACACTGCCAACCATCTCGCCGGGCCGCCCGACGACCCGCGCATACCCGAAGAGGTGCTGGGCCGGGCGCTGGTGGTGCGGCGGCTGGAGATGCTGCCGGTCGAATGCGTGGCTCGTGGCTATCTGACCGGCTCCGGATTGCTCGATTACCAGAAGACGGGCAAGGTATGCGGCATCGTGCTACCCCCCGGGCTGATCGAGGCCAGCAAGTTCAACCGGCCGCTGTTCACACCGGCGACCAAAGCCGCACTCGGCCAGCATGACGAGAACATCTCGTTCGACGACGTCGCGGATCTGGTCGGCACGGTGCGCGCGGAGCAGCTGCGGGAGCGCACGCTGGCGATCTATACGCGTGCCGCCGACCACGCACTGACGAGGGGAATCATCATCGCGGACACGAAGTTCGAGTTCGGTGTCGACGAACACGGCAACCTGCTGTTGGCCGACGAGGTGTTCACACCCGATTCGTCGCGGTACTGGCCGGCCGATGAGTATCGGGTGGGCACCACCCAGCACAGCTTCGACAAGCAGTTCGTCCGCAATTGGCTCACCGGCCCCGAATCCGCCTGGGACCGCGATGGCTCCGACCCGCCGCCCGCGCTGCCGGCGAAGATCGTCGACGCGACGCGGGAGCGCTACATCGAAGCATACGAACGCATTTCGGGTCTACGGTTCGATGACTGGATCGGGTCTGCCACGTGAACTCGCCTATCGCGCCACCTCAGGCCAAGCGCGTCGAGCATCGCCGGGAATACCACGGCGACGTGTTCATCGACCCCTACGAATGGCTGCGCGACAAGTCTGATCCCGACGTGATCAAGCACTTGACGGCGGAGAACTCCTACACCGAGGAGCTGACCGCTGATCTCGCCCCGCTGCGGCAGCAGATCTTCGACGAGATCAAGTCGCGCACCAAGGAGACCGATCTGTCGGTGCCGACCCGGCGCGGAGACTGGTGGTACTACGGGCGCAGTTTCGCAGGCAAGCAGTACGGCGTTCAATGCCGTTGTCCGGTAGCCGATCCCGATGACTGGACGCCGCCCAAATTCGACGAAGACACCGAGATCCCCGGTGAGCAGATTCTGCTCGACGAGAACGCCGAGGCGGAGGGCCACGACTTCTTCGCCCTCGGTACGGCCAGCGTGAGCCCGGACGGCAACGTGTTGGCGTATTCGGTCGACGTGGTCGGCGACGAACGATACACGCTGCGATTCAAGGACTTACGCACGGGCGAGCGTTACTCCGACGAGATCACCGGGATCGGCGCGGGTGGGACGTGGGCCGCCGACAGCCGAACGGTGTACTACGTGACGCTCGACGACGCATGGCGCCCGGACAGCGTATGGCGGCACCACCTGGGCTTGCAGGTTGCCGATGAGCGGGTCTACTACGAACCCGATGAACGGTTCTGGGTGGCGGTGGGCCGCACCCGCAGCGACGCATACATTTTGATCGCCGCCGGATCGGCGATCACGTCGGAAGTCCGCTACGGGATTGCGGCCGATCCCGACACCGAGTTCACGACGGTGCTGCCCCGCCGTGACGGCGTGGAGTATTCGGTGGACCACGCGGTGGTCGCGGGTGAGGATCGGTTCCTGATCGTGCACAACGACGGCGCGGTGAACTTCACGCTGGTGGAGGCACCGGTCGGCGACCCGTCGGCGCAGCACACGCTGATCGAACACCGCGACGATGTGCGCATCGACGGTGTCGATGCCTTCGCCGGGCATCTGGTGGTCAGCTACCGCAGCGAGGCACTGCCCCGCATCCAGCGCTGGCCGATCGACGCTGACGGCAGCTACCGTCGGGCCGAGGACATTTCGTTCGACTCCGAGTTGATGTCGACCGGTCTGGGCGCAAACCCGAACTGGCAAGCACCCAGGCTGCGGATCGGCGCGACGTCTTTTCTGACGCCGGTGCGCATATACGACCTGGACCTGGCCACCGGCGAGCGGATCTTGCTGCGGGAGCAGCCGGTGCTCGGCGACTACCGGCGAGAGGACTATGTCGAACGCCGCGACTGGGCGGTCGCAGCCGACGGGGCCCGGGTCCCGCTGTCGATCATCCATCGCGCCGATCTCCAGTTCCCGGCTCCGGCATTGATGTACGGGTACGGCGCTTATGAGTTGTGCGAAGACCCGCGGTTTTCGATCGCACGGCTGTCGCTGCTTGACCGCGGCATGGTGTTCGTGATCGCCCATGTGCGCGGCGGCGGCGAGTTGGGCCGGTTGTGGTATGAGCAGGGCAAGCTGCTGCACAAGACGAACACGTTCACCGATTTCGTCGCATCCGCACGCCATCTCGTTGACACCGGCGTGACGCGGGCGGAGAACCTGGTCGCGATGGGCGGCAGCGCGGGCGGCCTGCTGATGGGCGCGGTGGCCAACCTCGCACCGCAGTTGTTCGCGGGCATTCTGGCGCAGGTGCCGTTCGTCGACCCGTTGACCACCATCCTCAACCCTGCGTTGCCCCTGACCGTCACGGAGTGGGACGAGTGGGGAAATCCGTTGGAGGACCACGAAGTCTACTTCTACATGAAGTCGTACTCGCCGTACGAGAACGTCGAAGCGAAGGACTACCCGCCGATCCTCGCGATGACCTCGTTGCACGACACCCGCGTCTACTACGTCGAACCGGCGAAGTGGGTGGCCGCGTTGCGCTACACGAAAACCGATGCGGGTCCGGTGCTGTTGAAGACCGAGATGAGCGCGGGCCATGGCGGCATCAGCGGGCGCTATGAGCGCTGGCGGGAAACCGCGTTCCAGTACGCCTGGCTGCTACGCGCCGCCGACGGCGACAACAGCCGCTCCGGCGAGGAATAGGACCTGCAGCAGAGTGCGGGGCACCAGCGGCGTGGTCGGTGCGTGCCCGGATCGCGTGGCGCCCGCCGCGTAGACGTTGGCCGGGAACATCGCGAGCATCAGCACGAACAAGCAGACCGCGGCGGCGGTCCGGGTCTGTGGGATCAGTAGTCCCGATGCCCCGAGTAGCTCGAGGATGCCGGTGATGGTCACGAGCAATCCCGGTGCAGGCAGCCTGGGTGGCACGATCGCGATCAGCCCGTCGCGGCGGCGCGGCACGAAGTGCGCGACGCCGGTCATGACGAACATCGCGGCAAGGCCGACTGCGACGGCCGCGGGCCAGCCGTCGGCGTAGTCCCAACCCAGCCAGCCAGCCAACCGGGCGGCCAGCGTCACCACGATGAGTGTGATTGCGGGCGCCATCCCGACTCCAATCTTGACAGCGACAAGATAGAAAATAACGTAGGGGATTATCTAGGCAGTGTCAAGTCTTGGGGTTAGGATGTCCGGGTGACTGCCACGACGCGGTCTCAGTACCACCATGGCGATCTTCGGACGGTGATCCTGGCGGAGACCGCGCGGCTGGTTGCCGAGCGGGGCGCCGACGGGGTGTCGCTGCGGCAGCTGGCCAGGGAGGCCGGGGTGTCCCACGCCGCGCCCGCGCACCACTTCACCGACCGGCGCGGACTGTTCACCGCGTTGGCGGCCGAGGGCTATCTGTTACTGGCGGAGGCGCTGAGAACCGCCCGGCCGAATTTCGTCGAGGCGGCGTTGGCCTATGTGCGGTTCGCGATCGAGCACCCCGGGCACTACGCGGTGATGTTCGACCGATCGCTGGTGGACACCAGTGATCCGGTACTGGTCGCAGCCCAGGCGACGGCGGGCGGCGAACTTTCACAGGGGGTGGCCACGCTCGTCGACCGGCATGCGACGTCGGACCCGGCCGGCGCGGAGCTTGCGGCGTGGTCGTTGGTGCACGGCTTTGCGATGCTGTGGCTGAACAATTCCGTGCCGGCACCGGTCGCGGCCGTGGACCCGATGATCACGGTCGAGCGAATCGCCAGGATGCTGTTCGGCGGCTAACGAGCCAACACCGGCACCATGGGTTCGCCCGATGGCGTCGACGCGGGTTTCCTCGGCAAGAACGAAGCCGGGATGAACGTGGCCAGCACCAGGCAGACCGCGACGGCGAAAACCACCGTGTACGCGTGCGAAAGGTCGCTGGTCACGTGTCGCATGAACCCGGGGGCCAGCGCCTGGGGCGGGAACTGCGTCGGGTCCGGCGGCACGCCGCGTCTGGCGGCCTCCTGTTGAACGGCCGCCATCTTGCCGGCCGCCGCCATGTAGGTGCTGTGGTTGAACTGGTTGGTGAGGATCACCGACATCAATGCCGTGCCGACCGAGCCGGCGACCTGCTGGTTGACGTTGATCAACGTCGAGCCACGCGCAACCTGGTGCGGTCCGAGCGCTTGGACCGCCGATCCCGACACGGGCATCATCGTGCAGCCCATGCCCATGCCCATCACGGCCAGGCCGATCAACAGCACCGGCATGTACTGGTCCTGCCGGCTCACGCCGAACGCGAAAATGCCCATGCCCGTGGCGATCAGGGTGACCCCGACCAGGACCACCTTGCCGGGACCGCGCTTGTCCATGAACCGCCCGGCCACCGGCATCGTCGACATCGCGCCAAGGCCCTGTGGGACAAGATGCAGGCCCGACTGCAACGGCGTCTGGCCGAGCAGCTGCTGAAAATAGCTGGGGAACAGCAACCCGGCGCCGAAGAACGCGATCGCGAACAAGAACATCGTCGCGTTGGCGAGCGTGGCCACGCGGTTCTTGAACAGGCGCAGGTCGATCAGCGGGTGGTCGGCGCGGTAGAGCGCGTGGAACACGAAGCCGACGATCAGCGCCAGGCCGATCGAGGCCGGGATGTACACATGGGGGTCCGTGGCGGTGCCGCGGCTGGGTATCGACGAGACGCCGTACAGGAACGTCGCGAGCCCGGGGGACAGCAGCAGCATGCCGATGAAGTCGAACGTTTCGGCGGGGTGCGCTTCGTCTTTCGGGAAGACGATCGCCGCGAGGACGAACGCGAGGACGCCGATCGGCAGGTTGATCCGGAAGATCCACTCCCAACTGAAGGAGTCGATGAGCCAGCCGCCGAGGATCGGGCCGCCGATCGGGCCCAGCAGCATCGGGATGCCGAGCACCGCCATCAGCCGGCCCAGCCGCCGCGGGCCGGCCTCGCGGGTCAGGATCGTGAACGTCAGCGGCATCAGCATGCCGCCGCCCAGGCCCTGGATCACCCGGAACGCGATGAGCAGCGTGATGTTCGGCGCCATCGCGCACAGCAGCGAGCCCAGCGTGAAGAACAGCACGGAGCCCATGAACAGCCGCTTGGTGCCGAACCGGTCCGCCGCCCAGCCGGTCAGCGGGATCACCGTCGCCAGGGCCAGCGTGTAACCGGTCATCGTCCACGCCACCACGGCCTGGGTGGTCTGGAAGTCACGGATGAACGTCCGCTGCGCCACGCTGACGACCGTGGTGTCGAGGATCGCCATCACGGCGGCCAGTACACAGACCCCTGCGATCTTCAGCAGGCCGGCGTCGAGGTTCTCCGGATAGTCGCGGTGGTTCAGGTCCTTTGCCAGCCCGTGCTCGGTGGCAAACCCGTTGTGGCCCGCGGGTGCCGCTATCGGCTTCCTGGGCTTAGGGTTTACGGAGCGGTGAACCACCGGACCAGAGTAGCCAGCAATTAGGTAGACGGCCAATCTAATTGTCTGGCTCGCGGTACCGGGCCGCTCACGGTCACCATCATCCCGACAACTGGCGTCGGCGTGTAGGTCACCGTCCCGACACCTCGCGTTGCCACACTGGGCTCATGGCAGGACAACTGATCGTCTCGGTCTCGGGCGTGCGGGACCGCACCCTCGCCGACGTCAGCGACTTCTGTGTCGAACTCGACGCGCGCCGGGTGCCGGTGTCGTTCCTGGTCGCGCCGAGGCTGGCGGGCGGTTACCGACTGCTGGGCGACGCTCCGACGGCCGAGTGGCTGCGGAGGCGACGCGAGGCCGGCGACGCGATCGTATTGCACGGGTACGACGAGGCCGCGACCAAGAAGCGGCGCCCGGAGTTCGCGATTCTGCCCGCCCATGAGGCGAACCTGCGCGTCATGGCCGCCGACCGCGTGCTCGAGCAGCTGGGCCTGCGGACGCGGATTTTCGCGGCGCCCGGCTGGACCGCGTCGGCCGGCACAGAAGCGGTGTTGCCGCGCAACGGCTTTCGGTTGTTGGCCGGCGTGGACGGCATGACCGATCTGGTGCGTCAGACCAAGTTGAGGGCGCGGGTGCTCGGAATCGGCGGCGGCTTTCTGACCGAAGCGTGGTGGTGCAGGACCCTGGTGCTGTCGGCGGAGCGTGTCGCTCGTCGCGGCGGCATCGTGCGAATCGCGATCACGGCTCGGCAGCTACAGCGCTCGGGCCCGCGCCAGGCCATGCTCGACGCGATCGACCTGGCGCTGCTGCACCGGGCGGCCCCCGCGGTGTACCAGTGGCAGCCGCGTCAGCCGGTGCTGATCGACGCGGCCTGACGGACGTCAGAACTCCGCCGGCTGCTCCTCGCGGAGCACCTGAAAGTCGGTGCGGCCCATCTCCTCGTAACGCTGGTAGTACAGGCCGAGCGCCTTCGGGTTCAGTATTCCGTGGTGAATCGGTATGGCGTGCAATGGGTGTACCGCGCGTAGGTACTCCACGGCCTCCGATATTTTGAGCCACGGCGCCGCAGCCGGCAGCGCGAGCACGTCGACGGGCTCGCCGGGAATGAACAACGAGTCGCCGGGGTGCATGAGCCGGGCCTGGTGGTCGGAGTCGCCGACCAGATACGAAATGTTGTTGATCAGCGGGATTTCGGGGTGGATGACCGCGTGGACGCCACCGACCCCGCGGACCTGAAGACCGTCGATCGACAGCTCGTCGCCGACGTGAACCGGCTGCCACGGGTGGCCCAGCTGCGCCGCGGTCTGAGGGTCGGCGTACAACGCCGCGCCCGAATTTGCGTCCACGAGCGCGGGCAGCCGCGACGTGTCGGCGTGGTCGGGGTGCTGGTGCGTGATCAGGATCGCCGACAGCCCGGTCATCCCCTCGAAGCCATGCGAAAACGTGCCCGGGTCGAACAACAGCGTCGTGTCGGCGCCGTTGCCGGCGGGAAAACTGGCAAGCAGGCAGGAATGGCCGAAATGCGTCAGTTGCATCCCCCGATTGTGCTCCCCGCGGGTACCCGCTCGGTATCCTTGGTTGCTAGGGGGTGGTCTGTGACGCGGCTGCTGGGGGGCCTCGGTGCGGCGGTGATGATTGCCGCCTTCGGTGTGTTGGTGCCCGTGCCGACATTGGCATTCCCGGACACCTGCCCGCCCAACTGCGACCGGATCCCGGCAACGGCGTGGGTAGACCCCGCCGCGGTCCCACTGTATTCGACCTATCGGTGGCCCAACCTGGCCGCCGGGGCGATCGCCGCGTCGGCACCGCGGTTCCGCTTCGAGGAGTGGTGTGCGACACCGCCGGTGCCGGGCGATCCGCGTGACTATGCGGTGGCGGCGAAATCAGCGGTCGTCAACCCGCCCGGGCAGTGGCAACTGCAGGTGAAGGTGATGCACTGGCGCGGCGAAACCTGGCGCGGCGGACAGAACGCCGACGCGGTGCTGCAATCGGCGGCGGCGGCACTGAAGTTCTGCCAACTCACCGCGCCGGGGACGTCCCCGTCGCTGACCACGGAAGAACCGGGCCGGCTCGCGGCGGTGATCAGCGTGGCCGGGCCGACCTCGACCGTCGTGCACGAGTATCTGGTCTCGCACCCGCAGAGCAGCACGGTCGTCGAGCTGACGATGTGGGCTTCCACGCCGCCGGCCGTGCCGTGGCCCACGGTCGCCGACCGCCAGGTGCTTGACGCGCTGGTCGCGCCGTTGTGCGTTGCCTACATCGACTCGTGCCAGTAGCCGGGCAAGGCCCTGGGCGCCGGTAGAGTTGTGCCCGATCCATGAACACCGGCAAGCGAGGAGCTGCGCGTGGCGCGGGTGGTAGTGCACGTGATGCCCAAAGCCGAGATCCTGGACCCGCAGGGCCAGGCCATCGTCGGTGCGCTGGGGCGCCTGGGTCATGTGGGTGTCTCAGATGTGCGGCAGGGCAAGCGTTTCGAGCTCGAGGTCGACGACACCGTCGACGATGCGATCCTCGCCGAAATTGCCGAGTCGCTGCTGGCAAACACCGTGATCGAGGAGTGGACGATCAGTAGGGAACCGTCATGACGACCGGGGGGAGCGTCGGCGTGATCACCTTTCCCGGCACCTTGGACGACGTCGACGCGGCGCGGGCAGTGCGGCGCGTCGGCGCCGACGTGGTGAGCCTGTGGCATGCCGACGCCGACCTCAAAGGTGTCGACGCGGTCGTGGTGCCCGGCGGCTTCTCCTACGGCGACTATCTGCGGGCCGGTGCGATAGCACGGTTCGCGCCGGTGATGGGTGAGGTGATCGCCGCGGCGCGGCAAGGAATGCCGGTGTTGGGGATTTGCAACGGCTTTCAGGTGTTGTGTGAGGCCGGTCTGCTGCCGGGGGCACTGACCCGCAACGCGGGGCTGCACTTCGTCTGCCGTGATGTCTGGCTGCACGTGGGATCGAACGAGACGGCGTGGACGTCGCGCTACGAGAAGGGTGCCGATCTGCTGATCCCGCTCAAGTCAGGCGAGGGCCGTTACGTCGCCGCCGAATCGGTGCTCGACGAGCTCGAAGGCGACGGGCGGGTGGTGTTCCGCTACCGCGACAACCCGAACGGCTCGATGCGCGACATCGCCGGCATCTGCTCGGCGAACCGGCGGGTGCTGGGACTGATGCCACATCCCGAACATGCCACCGAGCCGCTCACCGGACCGTCCGACGACGGCCTCGGCGTGTTCTACTCGGCGCTGGACGCGGTGCTGGCCGCCTGACGGCGTGTCAGCGGGGCGTCAACGCCACCGACGCTTCGGCCGTGTAGCACAAGAACGTCAGCGTCTCCTGCAGATAAAGCTGCACCGCGTCGGCGTCGTGGCTGCTGTATCCGATCGAGGCGTCGGTGCCCAGCTGCAGATCGAAGTCGCCGCCGCGGGTGGTCAACACGAAGGCGCCGTCGATGGCCGGGGCCCAGATGATGTCGCCGTCGATCAGCCGGTTGATGTGCTCGAGGATCGGATAGCCGTGGTCGGAGGTCTCGCTGACCGCGGTGTACGCATCGGCCGACAGCAGCACCGAATACGGCCCGTCGACGCCGGCCAGCCGCAGCCCGGACAGGGCCTGGCTGATCACGTCCGGAATCTCGCGCGCATCCTGCGGCAATGTCAGCGGCGGGTTCGAGCTGTTCTGGCGGATGCCCTCGATCGACGCGGCCTCGTATCCCTCGAAGATCGCGCGGTCCTCGACGAAGGCCAGCTTCTTGGCCGCGTCCTTGACCGGATCCCAGTCCGAATCCTTCGACCCGCGCTCGACGTCGTCGATCTCTATGCGCGACAGCGTGAACGGAACACGAAGCCGGACAAGGGGTTGGCTTGCCCGCAGATGCGCGGCCACACCTTCGGTCGGTGGCGCCACATCGAGCAGCCTGCCGGTGCTGACGGCTGCGGTGACCGGCCCGCCGGGTTCGCTGACATCGACCACCCGCCGACCCGCGACATGGCGTTTGAAGGTCCGTGACGCCTCGAGTTCTATTTCGGCCCAGGCTGATTCGTTGACGGGAGCAAGGTCGCGGTAGAGATTGTCCATCAGCGTGTTCCTTTCAGGCTGCCGATTCGCAATGAGCCGTCGTCGCGGGACGCAGTTGCCCTATCGGCGTCAAGCGTGTCGACGACGGCCGCGCCGGGAAGCGGCGGGGGATCGTCGAGGAAGTCGACGGTCGGGGTGAAGAACAGACCCCCGGTGACCGCGGTGGAGAAGTCCAGGATGCGGTCGGTGTTGCCCGGCGGATCGCCGATGAACATGTTGCGCAGCATACGTTCGGTCACCTCAGCCGTACGCGAGTAACCGATGTAGTAAGTGCCGAGTTCACCCTTGCCGACTTCGCCGAACGGCATGTTGTGCCGCACGATCTTGAGCTCGTTGCCGTCGTTGTCCTCGATCACGTTGAGCGCGAGGTGCGAATCGGGCGGCTTCTCCTCGTCGTCCAACTCGATGTCCTCGAGCTTGGTGCGGCCGATCACCCGCTCCTGCTCGGTGACCGACAACGACTCCCACCCGCTCATGTCGTGAATGTACTTCTGCACGTGGACATAACAGGAGCCGGTGAAGTCGGGATCCTCGTCTTGGATCTGGGTGGCACTGACCGCAAGAGGGCCGTCCGGATTCTCGGTGCCGTCGACGAAGCCGAGCAGATCGCGGTTGTCGAAGAACCGGAACCCGTGCACCTCGTCAACGACCGTGACGGCGCCGGCCATCGCCTTCAGGATTCGACCGGCGAGTTCGAAGCAGACATCCATGGCCTCGGCGCGAATGTGGAACAACAGGTCGCCCGGTGTCGACGGGGCACGGTGGCGAGGCCCGTCGAGCTCGACGAACGGATGCAGCTCGACCGGCCGCGGTCCGGAGAACAGCCGATTCCAGCCGTGGAAGCCGACCGACGTGACTAGTGACAGCCGCTTCGCGGG
Source organism: Mycobacterium sp. (assembly GCA_025965895.1). GTDB lineage: Bacteria > Actinomycetota > Actinomycetes > Mycobacteriales > Mycobacteriaceae > Mycobacterium. The sequence continues at coordinate 46,184 of JAOPWC010000160.1, read as the reverse complement.
GTCACGGAACCCGACGGCGCGAACCAGCCCGGAGAGCTCGGTCAGCGCGTCGTGGACGTCGGCCTCGCCGCCCTCGTCGATGGTGGCCACCAGGAAGATGGCCGCCGGCGTCAGTGGCGCCAGAACTGGTTGCGGCAGGACCGGAGGCATCACCTGACCCTAACGCGAACCGGATCGGTAATGATGAGCAATATGTCAGCGACCGCCCGGGGCCTGTGCGACTTCATCGACGTGTCGCCGTCGCCGTTCCACGTCTGCCTGACCGTCGCGCAGCGGCTGCGCGCCGCGGGCTACACCGAACTCGCCGAAGCCGATCCGTGGCCCGGCGGCGGCCGGTTCTTCACGGTGCGGGCCGGCTCGATTGTGGCGTGGAATTCGTCAGGCGACGCCGGCCGGCCGTTCAGGATCGTCGGTGGGCACACCGACAGCCCGAATTTGCGGGTCAAACAACGACCCGATCGACTGGTCGCCGGGTGGCAGGTGGTGGCGCTCGAGCCCTACGGCGGCGCGTGGCTGAACTCGTGGCTCGACCGCGACCTGGGCATCAGCGGCCGGTTGTCGGTACGCGACGGGGACGCGGTGCGCCAACAGCTCGTTCGGATCGACGAACCGATCCTGCGGGTGCCGCAGCTGGCTATCCATCTCGCCGAGGACCGTCGGTCGCTCACGCTGGACCCGCAGCGCCACGTCAACGCGGTGTGGGGTGTCGGCACCGGCTGCCGTTCGTTTCTGCGCTTCGTGGCCGGCGCGGCGGCTGTCGACGTCGCCGATGTGCTCGGCGCTGACCTGATGACCCACGACGTGGAGCCCTCGAGGCTGGTCGGCGGCAACGGCGACCTGGTCAGCGCACCCCGGCTGGACAACCAGGCGACGTGCTACGCGGGCCTGGAGGCGCTGCTGGGCGCGGAACCAGGCGAATACCTGCCGGTACTCGCGCTGTTCGACCACGAGGAGGTGGGCTCGACCTCCGACCACGGCGCCCAGTCGAACCTGCTGACCACCGTGCTGGAACGTATCGTGCTCGCCGCCAGCGGCGGACGCGAGGACTACCTGCGCCGGCTGCCCGGCTCGCTGGTGGCCTCCGGCGACATGGCGCACGCGACACACCCCAACTATCCCGAGCGCCACGAACCGGGTCACCCGATCGAGGTGAACGCCGGTCCGGTGCTCAAAGTGCAGCCGAATCTCCGGTACGCCACCGACGGCCGGTCAGCGGCGGCGTTCGCGCTTGCCTGCGCCCAGGCCGGGGTGCCGCTGCAACGGTACGAACACCGGGCGGACCTGCCGTGCGGGTCGACGATAGGGCCGATGACGTCCGCGCGTACCGGCATCCCGACTGTCGACGTGGGCGCCCCTCAACTGGCCATGCATTCGGCGCGCGAACTGATGGGCGCCGAGGACGTCGGGTCCTATTCGGCGGCGCTGCGGGCGTTTCTGTCTCCCCGGTGGGGCCGACGGCATCCGGCCACGTCAGAGCCGGGTCTTGAGTAGTTGCTCGGCGATCTCGGCGCCCTTGCGGCTGTCGGACTGCGCCTTGCGGAACAACTCAGCCACCTCCCGGTCACCGTCGCGCTCGGCATCCTGGATGTAGGTCTCGAGCCGCGACGCGTTGTCGAGGCACTTTTCGGTGTACCAGATCAGGTTGTAGTTCTTGTCTTTGGTGCCGGTCACCTGGCCGGTCTCGGTGGTCGCTGTCATCTGCTCGCCCTCCTTGGTCGTGGATTGCCGGTCAGTCGCCGCCTACCCACCCCGATGGGCGGCGAAACGGTGTTGCGGCGCGTCGAATGCTGCTGCCGATCACTGAATTTCGACACGAGCGGATGCTCAGCAGGGGGCGGCCCGCCGGGGCAAACTAAACTGTCTCCGTGACGTCTCCGCTCACCCAAACGCCGCACACCGTTCCCGCGCTGGACACCGTCGAGGGCGCCGCGGCGACGCCGGACACCGCGCAGCCCTACCGTGAGCTGGGCCTGCGGGACGACGAGTACGAGCGGATCCGCCAGATCCTCGGCCGCCGTCCCACCGATGCCGAACTGGCGATGTATTCGGTGATGTGGAGTGAACACTGCTCGTACAAGTCATCGAAGGTGCACCTGAGGTATTTCGGGGAGACCACCACGCCGGAGATGCGGGCGTCGATGCTCGCCGGCATCGGCGAGAACGCGGGCGTCGTCGACATCGGGGACGGCTGGGCGGTGACGTTCAAGGTGGAGTCCCACAACCATCCGTCGTACGTCGAGCCGTACCAGGGTGCGGCCACCGGTGTCGGCGGGATCGTGCGCGACATCATGGCGATGGGCGCCCGGCCGGTCGCGGTGATGGACCAGCTGCGGTTCGGCGCTGCGGCCGCGCCCGACACCCGACGGGTGCTCGACGGCGTGGTCCGCGGTATCGGGGGGTACGGCAACTCGCTGGGTCTTCCCAACATCGGTGGCGAAACCGTCTTCGACGCGTCCTACGCCGGCAACCCGCTCGTCAACGCGCTGTGTGTCGGCGTGCTGCGCAAGGAGCAGTTGCATCTGGCGTTCGCGTCCGGGACCGGCAACAAGATCATCCTGTTCGGCGCCCGCACCGGGCTCGACGGCATCGGCGGCGTGTCGGTGCTCGCGTCGGACACCTTCGGCGGGGACGAGTCGTCGGCCGGCCGCAAGAAGCTGCCGTCGGTTCAGGTCGGCGATCCGTTCATGGAGAAGGTGCTCATCGAGTGCTGTCTCGAGCTGTACGCGGCCGGTCTGGTGGTCGGGATCCAGGATCTCGGCGGGGCCGGATTGTCCTGTGCCACGTCGGAACTGGCGTCAGCCGGCGACGGCGGTATGGCCATCGAGCTGGACAAGGTGCCGCTGCGCGCGGCGAACATGACGCCGGCCGAGGTGCTGTCCAGCGAGTCGCAGGAACGCATGTGCGCGGTGGTGAAGCCGGAGAACGTCGACGTGTTTCTCGCCGTCTGCCGCAAATGGGACGTGCTGGCCAGTGTGATCGGCGAGGTCACCGACGGGGACCGGCTGCGCGTCACCTGGAACGGCGCGACGGTCGTCGACGTGCCGCCGCGCACCGTCGCCCACGAAGGTCCGGTGTATCAACGCCCGGTCGCCCGGCCCGACAGCCAGGATGCGCTCACCGCCGACACGTCGGACAGGCTGCCGCGCCCGGTCAGCGGTGACGAGCTGCGCGCCACCCTGCTGGCGATGCTGGGCAGCCCGCACCTGTGCAGCCGGGAATTCATCACCGGCCAGTACGACCGCTACGTGCGCGGCAACACCGTGCTGGCCGAACACGCCGACGGGGGCGTGCTGCGTATCGACGAGCGGACCGGTCGCGGGATCGCGGTGTCGACGGACGCGTCGGGGCGGTACACGCAGCTGGATCCTTATGCCGGAGCGCAGTTGGCGCTGGCCGAGGCGTACCGCAACGTCGCGGTCACCGGTGCGACGCCGGTCGCGGTGACCAACTGCCTGAATTTCGGTTCACCCGAGGACCCCGGTGTGATGTGGCAGTTCTCCCAGGCGGTGCACGGTCTCGCCGATGGTGCTGCGGCGCTTGGCATTCCGGTCACCGGCGGAAATGTGAGTTTCTACAACCAGACCGGCTCAACCCCGATCCTGCCGACCCCGGTGGTCGGCGTGCTCGGCGTGATCGACGACGTCGGGCGGCGCATCCCGACCGACTTCGGCGCCGAGCCCGGCGAGACGCTGATCCTGCTCGGCGACACCCGTGACGAGTTCGACGGCTCCGTCTGGGCTCAGGTGACCGCCGATCACCTGGGTGGCCGCCCCCCGGTCGTCGACCTGCAGCGGGAGCGGTTGCTGTCCGATGTGCTGACCGCGGCATCGCGTGACGGGCTGATCTCTGCCGCACACGATCTGAGCGAAGGCGGCCTCATCCAGGCGGTGGTCGAGTCGGCCCTGCACGGCGAAGCGGGTTGCCGCATCGTGATTCCCGCCGGCGCGGACCCGTTCGTGACGCTGTTCTCCGAGTCGGCCGCCAGGGTGCTCGTCGCGGTTCCGCGCACCGCGGAAAGCAGGTTCGTGGCGATGTGTGAGGCGCGCGGGTTGCCTGCCGCCCGGATCGGCGTCGTCGACCAGCGCTCCGACGCCGTCGAAGTGCAGGGCCAGTTCACGGTGTCATTGGACGAACTGCGCGCGAGCTACGAGGGCGCGCTGCCCGGTCTCTTCGGATGACCAGTGCCGTCGACACCGATACCGGCGAACCCGTCGCCGACGCTGCCGAACGCCACCCCTTGGTGGTATGGGCGTGGGGTCTGGTCCGGCTCGACTTCGTCGGCGTGGCGTTCGGCGCGCTGCTGTTCTGCCTGTCGCTGACTCCGTCGCTGCTGCCGCACAACTTGTTGTTCCAGGGCCTCATCGGGGGTGTGAACGCGGCGATCGGTTACGGCATCGGGGTGGCGGTCGGCAAGCTGTTTCGGCGATTGGTGCTGCACGGTCGCCGCTGGTGGCCGCCGGATCGGCGGGTGCTGTACTGGGCCAAGGCGCTGACGGTGGGCGTGTCAGCGGCCGCCAGCGTGCTGATGCTGGTTCCGGCGGCGGCGTGGCAGCGGCGGGTGTCGGCCGTGATGGGCGTGCAGGGCCCGTCAACGTCGGGTTATCTGCGGACGCTGGTGGTCGCCGTGGTCGTCGGCGGTGTGCTGGTCGGTGTGTCCCGGGTGCTGCTGGACGCGATCAAGGTGTTGGCCCGCTATCTGATCAGGCGCTGGCACGTCAACGACGAGGTGGCACTGTTCATCGGCACCGCGGTCGTCGTGGTGCTGGTCGTCACGTTGGTGAACGGCGTACTGATGCGCGGCTTCTTCGCCGTGGCAAGCGCGGTGTTCCAGCCGCAGAATTCGAGCACCCGACCCGGTATCAGCCAGCCTGCTCAGCCTGAAAGATCCGGCAGCCCAACGTCTTTCGCGCCGTGGGAGACGCTTGGATATCAAGGCCGCAACTTCGTCGCCACCGGGCCCCATGCCGACGAACTGACCCAACTCAACGGCAGGCCGGCCAAGGAGCCGATCCGGGTCTACGTCGGTCTGCAGACGGCGGACACCGCCGAGGGCCGGCTGAGCGTGCTGCGCAGTGAACTCGAGCGCACGAACGCGTTCGACCGCAAGGTGCTGGTCATCGTCCCGACCACCGGCACCGGCTGGGTCGATCCGGCAGCGGCGCGCTCGATAGAGTCGATGTACAACGGCGACACCGCACTGGTCGCGATGCAGTATTCCTATCTGACCAGCTGGATCTCGTTTTTGGCCGACCAGCAGAAGTCGCTGCAGGCCGGTAAGCAGTTGGTCGACGCGGTGCACGACCGCTGGGCGCTGCGGCCACCCGACCGGAGGCCGAAGCTGATGCTCTACGGCGAAAGCCTGGGATCGATGGCTGGGCAAGGCGCGTTCGGCTATCTCCCCGACATACCGCAGATGGGCTTTTCGGCGGTGTTGTGGGAGGGGCCGCCGAACGCCAGCCCACTGTGGCGGGCGTTGGTCGCCCGCCGCGATCCCGGCACCCCGGAGGTGGAGCCGCGCTACGACGACGGGCGCACCGTGCGGTTCTCCCAGGGGGACGACATCGCCGCGGTTGCGGCGCCGCCGTGGGACGGCACGCGGGTGATGTTCGTGCAGCACGCGTCGGACCCGGTGGTCTGGTGGTCCGCCGATCTGTTGTTGGAGCGGCCAGACTGGCTGCGGGAACCGCCGGGGCACGATCGCACCCCGTTGATGCGTTGGTATCCGATCGTCACGTTCTGGCAGGTCAGCGCCGACCTGACCGATGCGGACAGGGTGCCCGTCGGGCACGGGCATCACTACGGCGAACGGGCGCTCGACGGCTGGGTCGCGGTGGCGCCGCCGGACGGGTGGACTCCTGCCGACACGGACCGCGTACGCCGCGCACTGGATAAGGCCGAGGTCTCCGGCGGTCCCGAATACTGATGCCCGGCAAGGGGTTTCGTGCCGTCGTGTTGGCCGGCGGTCTGGTGGGGTGGAGCGCGACCGCCGGGCTTGAAATACCGGCGCGCCGGCATCCTCTGGTGCAGGCCGGGTTGGCGGCCGGGCTGGTCGCGCTCACGCGCGCACCGCTCGGCCTTCGGCCGCCCTCGCTGGGGCGTGGTCTGCGCACAGGCCTGGTGGCCGCCTTGACGGTTGGGGGAGGAGTCGCATCGGCGACCGCGTCGGCGCGGGTGCGGGCCGCGATGGCCGACCGGGACCTACCGGGGCCGCCGGCGATCTGGCTGGGGGTGCGGATCCCGCTGGGCTCCGTCTGGTCAGAGGAGGCGGCCTACCGGGCGGCGCTGGGCATCGTGGCAGCCGACGCGTTCGGCGTGGGCAGGGGACGGCTGGTGCAGGCGGCGGCGTTCGGCCTGTCGCACATCTACGACGCCCGCGCGACAGGCCAGCCGGTGAACGGAACGGTGCTGGCGACAGGCGTCGCCGGCTGGGTGCTCGCATGGCTCTTCGAGCGCTCGGGCAGCCTGGCCGCGCCGATGCTGGCGCATCTGGCGATCAACGAGTCCGGCGCCGTGGCGGCATTGGCCGTGCAATCCCTGCGCCGACGCCGTTAGGCGGTGACGTTGCGCTTGTCCGGGGTGAGCAGGTGCGGCTCGGTGTCGGTGTCGTCGATGCCGAAGCTGATGATGCGCTGCGGCGTGATCCGGATGATCGGCGGGTCCAGTGCGGCCTGCTCGGCGGTCCCGCGGATCTCCAGGCAGCGCACCCGCCACGGGTCGCGTGACGCGATGTCGTCGACGACGAACGCGACCTTGTTGTTGGTGGCGAGGTTGCGGAATTTCCGGCTCTGTGACATCCGGTACCCACTGATGTCGATGGTCTGCAGCTGCTCGTTATAGGTGAATCCGACCGGGCTGACTTGTGGACTGCCGCTGGGCTGCACGGTTGCCAGTCGTCCAAGCTCAGCAGGGCGCAGGTAAGCGGTTTCGTGCGGTTTGAAGATCATGCCGCCACGCTAAAACCTCAAGTTGGGTTGAAGTCAACGGCCGGGTTAGGATCGCCGCGCCATGCCCGCCCGCCGCGCTGTCGATCCCGCGCAGACGCGCGCCGCCGTAGCGGCCGTCGAGCCGTGGTTGCGTGACGAGAACCGCGAGGCGCCGTCCCGGGACGCTGTCGCCGCAGCTGTCCGCCTGACGGCCCGCACCCTTGCTGCGGTGGCGCCGGGCGCCAGCGTCGAGGTCAGGGTCCCGCCGTTCGTCGCCGTGCAGTGCATCCCGGGCCCTCAACATCGGCGCGGCACACCGCCGAACGTCGTCGAAACGGATGCCAGGACGTGGCTACTGGTGGCCACCGGGCTGTTGTCCGTGTCCGACGCGGCCGCCACGGGCGCGCTGGAGCTGTCGGGGTCGCGAGCGGCCGAGGTGGGGGCGTGGCTGCCGCTGGTCTCCGTGGACGGCTGAGCGCGGAATGTCCTCGCGGGGGCGACCGTTTCAAGAAGGGGCGGCGACACTGCCGCGCGATTCCGTTATTCCATCGTGATCACCGTAGACTCGGTGACGTCACCCACCGTGCCCCTGGGAGCAGCCATACCGTGACCGGCCAGACCGACGACCTCGATCGAGTAGGCGCATCATCGCTGGAACCGCCGAGAGAAGAGTGCGGTGTGTTCGGCGTCTGGGCTCCCGGCGAGGAAGTCGCCAAGCTCACCTACTACGGCCTCTACGCGCTGCAGCACCGTGGGCAGGAGGCCGCCGGTATCGCCGTCGCCGACGGCTCGCAGGTGCTGGTGTTCAAAGACCTCGGCCTGGTCAGTCAGGTGTTCGACGAGCAGACACTCGCCGCGATGGAAGGTCACGTGGCGATCGGGCACTGTCGCTACTCGACCACCGGCTCCACCACCTGGGAGAACGCCCAACCGGTGTTCCGCAACACCGCCGCGGGCACGGGTGTGGCCCTCGGCCACAACGGCAACCTCGTCAACACCACCGAGCTGGCGGCCCGTGCTCGCGAACTCGGTCTGATCCACACCCGCGGCCCCGCCGCCGCGACCACCGACTCCGACATTCTCGGCGCGCTGCTGGCTCACGGCGCGGCCGACGCCACGCTCGAGCAGGCGGCGTTGGAGCTGCTGCCCACCGTCCGCGGCGCGTTCTGCCTGACATTCATGGACGAGAACACGCTTTACGCGGCCCGTGACCCGCATGGCGTGCGGCCGCTGTCGCTCGGCCGGCTCGACCGCGGCTGGGTGGTGGCATCCGAAACGGCAGCTCTCGACATCGTCGGTGCCTCGTTCGTCCGCGACATCGAGCCAGGCGAGCTCCTCGCCATCGACGCCGACGGCGTCCGGTCCACTCGCTTCGCGCCGCCGACGCCGAAGGGCTGCGTCTTCGAATACGTCTACCTCGCGCGCCCGGACAGCACCATCGCCGGCCGGTCGGTGCACAAAACCAGGGTGGACATCGGTCGCCGGCTGGCCCGCGAACGGCCCGTCGATGCTGACCTGGTGATCGGTGTGCCCGAATCCGGCACACCGGCGGCCGTCGGGTACGCCCAGGAGTCGGGCATCCCGTACGGGCAGGGCCTGACGAAGAACGCCTACGTCGGACGCACCTTCATCCAGCCGTCACAAACCATCCGCCAGCTCGGCATCCGGCTCAAGCTCAACCCGCTGCGGGAGGTGATCCGCGGCAAGCGCCTCATCGTCGTCGACGACTCGATCGTTCGGGGCAACACCCAGCGCGCGCTGATCCGGATGCTGCGCGAGGCCGGTGTCGTCGAGGTGCACGTGCGGATCGCGTCGCCGCCGGTGAAGTGGCCGTGCTTCTACGGCATCGATTTCGCAACGCCCGCCGAGCTGATCGCCAACGCCGTCGAGACCGAGGACGAAATGCTCGAGGCGGTCCGGCACGCGATCGGGGCCGACAGCCTGGGCTACATCTCCCAGCAGGGCATGATCGCGGCCACCGAGCAGCCGGCCACGCGGCTGTGCACCGCCTGCTTCGACGGTAAGTATCCGATCGAGCTGCCCGGCGAGACGGCGCTGGGCAAGAACGTCATCGAGGAGATGCTGGCCACTGCGGCCCGCTCCAGCATTCCGGTTCAGGCCGGCAACGGCAACGGCAACGGCAACGTCTCGGCGCTGCGCCGGCCCTAGCACAGCAGCACGCCGCGCGTTGAAGAAGTGATAGCGCAGCGATATCACTTCTTATCGCCGCAGCGGATCGCCGTTGCGGCCGCCCGCGACCACTTCCGCGAATGTGGTGCGGAACCTGCGGCGGTGGATCGGGAGACCGCCGTACCAGTACAGCCGGCCCGCCATCCCCCGGGGGTAGAAGATCGCCCGCTGGTCGTAGCGGCTTCCCCGGCCCGCCACCGGGCTGACACGCATCTGAAGCCACTCGCTCCCCGGGGCGCGACGCCGGTGGCGCAGCCGCAGCAACTGGCAGGGCTCGCGCGTCTCCACCCGCGAGCGGTCCTGAACGGGGCTGGCATCTATCACCTTCCACAATTCCTCCGGCGTTGCGGGCGCCCACGCGGACCGATTGAGCGTGTAAACGATCTCACCGGCCCATTTGGGGTCGCTGGGCAGCGGGTCGGACGGCGCCCCCTGCGGTGAGGCGCTGGACCACGACCTCTCGACCTGACCGTGCGCGATGCGGTCCAGCGCCAGGTTGACCGCCTCCCGGTAACCGGTCAACCCGCCCTGCGGCGGCGGGATCACGGTGTCGACGTCGTGGTCGGCCATCACGGCGTCGCAGTGCAGCGATTCGACGAGCGGGCGCGCCAGCCCCGACGGGATAGGGGTCACCAGGCCGACCCACCAGCTCGCGATCGCCGGCGTCAGGAACGGCAGCACAACGATGAACCGCTGCCTGAGCCCGGCCAGCTCGGCGTAGATCTGCATCATCTCGCCGTACTCGAACACGTCCGGGCCGCCGATGTCCCATGTGCGTGACTCGGGCACCTTCGCGGCGGCTGCCTCGACCAGGTAGTGCATCACGTCGCGGATCGCGATCGGCTGAATCTTGTTGTGCACCCACTTCGGCGTCGTCATCGCGGGCAGCCGATCGGTGAGATGCCGGATCATCTCAAACGACGCCGACCCCGACCCGGTGATCACGCCTGCCTGGAGCACGAGGGTTTCGATGCCGGAGCTGAGCAGGATGTCGCCGACCGCGGTCCGCGATTCCAGGTGCGGCGACAGCCGGGTGCCCGACGGGTGCAGCCCACCGAGGTAGACCAACCGGCGCACCCCGGCACGGCGGGCGGCGGCGACGACGTTCATCGCCGAGCGGCGCTCCTCGGCGGCGAAGTCTTTGGAGGTGCCCATCGAGTGCACGAGGTAGTAGACGACGTCCACGCCTTCGAACGCCGCGGTCAACGAGTCGGGGTCATCCAGGTCGCCCCGAACGACTTCCGCTGTGCCCTCTGGTCTTCGCGCGAGCGGCTCATTGCGGTCGTGCCAGGGCACGCCGGCCAGCTTGTCCGGGTTTCTCGCCATCGCGCGAACGTCATAGCCGCGGTCCAGCAGCCGCGGCACCAGGCGTCCGCCGACATACCCGGTCGCCCCGGTCACCAAGCAGCGCATATCGCGGTCGCCTCCCCTTCATCGCATTCTTTCGAGCTATTCGGAACCGTGCCGGCCGTGGATTGCCGGACCGGGCTCAGGCGAAACCGCAACCCGGATCCGGTGCGTCCTCGGACAGCGCGCCGCCGGCAGGAAGGACGTAGAGGACCTGCATCACCAGCGGGGTACTGCCGAGGTTGCGACCGATGTGCACGTGGTCGGGGCCGCTGGGTTCGACAATGCCGTCGCCGGTCGCATACACCCCGTCGACCGAACAATCGGCCATGTTGTGCGTAAGCGTGCCCTCTTTGATCACTCCGTAGAGCCGCGCGTTGTGCCAATGCCAGCCGGTGCTGCCGCCCGGGGCGATCGTGATCTGCCGGAACAGGTAGTCGCTGCCATCGGCTGATTTTCGCCACATGACGTTGCCGTCGACACCGGTCGGCGCGGTGGCGGCGGCGGTCGCCGGCACACCGACCGCGGCCATGACGACGGCCGCGATCAGCAAGACACCTCGCTTGCGGCACATACCGGTAGCCTTACATGCGATGAGCGAGCGAGCCGACAAACTCGGCATCTCATACGCTTCGTCCGGGGTGGATATCGAGGCCGGCGATCGGGCAGTGGAACTTCTCAAGCCGTTGGCGGAGAAGGCAAGCAGGCCCGAAGTCGTCGGGGGACTCGGGGGTTTCGCCGGGCTGTTCGCGCTCAAGGGTGGCTATCGGGAGCCGATGCTGGCCGCCTCGACCGACGGTGTCGGCACCAAGGTCGTGATCGCGCAGGCGATGGACAAGCACGACACCATCGGGCTGGATCTCGTCGCGATGGTCGTCGACGATCTGGTCGTCTGCGGCGCCGAACCGCTGCTGCTTCAGGACTACATCGCGGTCGGCCGTGTCGTGCCCGAACGCATCGCTGCTATCGCCGGCGGTATCGCCGAAGGCTGCGTGCAAGCCGGCTGCGCGCTGCTGGGCGGCGAGACCGCCGAACATCCGGGCCTGATGGCGCCCGACGCCTACGACATCTCCGCAACGGGTGTCGGGATCGTCGAGGCCGACGACGTGCTCGGGGCCGACCGGGTGCGTCCGGGCGATGTCGTGATCGCGATGGGTTCGACGGGTTTGCACTCCAACGGCTATTCGTTGGCCAGGCAGGTGCTCCTGGACATCGACCGAATGAATCTGGCCGGCCACGTCGAGGAGTTCGGCCGCACGCTCGGCGAGGAGCTGCTCGAGCCCACCCGTATCTACGCGAAGGACTGCCTGGCGCTGGCCGCCGAGACGCAGGTCCGCACGTTCTGCCATGTCACCGGTGGCGGGCTGGCCGGCAACCTGGCGCGCGTGATCCCGCACGGTCTGGTCGCCGAGCTGGACCGGGGCACCTGGACTCCCGCCCCGGTGTTCTCGATGATCGCGCAGCGGGGACGGGTCGACCGCGCCGAGATGGAGAAGACGTTCAACATGGGCGTCGGCATGGTGGCCATCGTCAGCCCGGAGGACACCGACCGCGCGCTGGCGATCCTGACCGCACGCCACCTGAACCGCTGGGTGCTCGGCACCGTCAAGAAAGGCGGCAAGAGCACCACCCGCGTCGAGCTCGTGGGACTACATCCCCGATTCTGAGGATCGGGGCGAGCGTCTTACGGGAGACTAGCGCCGCCGGTCGTCCTCGGCGTCCCACTCCTCGCTGTCGGCAGAATCTACGGGGTCGGTGCCGGACAGCTCGCGTTGGAGCCGTTCGAAATCGGTCTGCGGGGAGCTGTACTTCAGCTCCCGGGCAACCTTCGTCTGCTTCGCCTTCGCCCGGCCGCGGCCCATGGGGGAACCCCCTCGCGCAATAACGGAGCGGCCCGATGAGAAGGCGGCTCCGATCTGAGTCTGTCTTTGTAAGTCCTGACAACACTTTACCGTGCCGTGGCGCGGTGCGCTGGCAGGCCTTCCCGCCGGTGCGGTGCAGGTCACCGCCGGGGGCCGCGCAGCCGCTCGACAGCGGCGCGGCCGGCGCCGAGGACGTCGGCCGACGGCACGGTGTCGGGGTCGATCGCCAGTGGAACCGGTTCGTCCCCGCCGGTGCTCAACCCGGTCTCCGGCGGCAGTCCCCGCTTGACCAGCGCGAGCGCCACCGGACCGAGGTCGACGTGGTCGACCACGGTGCCAAGCCGACCGACCGCGCGGCCACCGGCCGTCACGACCGACCCGGTGACCGGGCGGCTCACCGAGCCGTCGAGGTGGGTCAACACCAGCATCCTCGGTGGCCGGCCCAGGTTGTGCACCCGCGCGACCGTTTCCTGTCCGCGGTAACAGCCCTTGTCCAGGTGTACGGCCGTGCCGATCCAGCCGACCTCGTGCGGGATCGTGCGCTCGTCGGTGTCGACGCCCAGCCGGGGCCGCAGCCCGGCAACCCGGTGCGCCTCATAGGTCCACACGCCCGCAGGACGCAGCCCGGCCGCCTGCAGCCGCCGACGCCAGTCCTCCAGGTCAGCGCGGGGCACGACGAGGTCCACGGCGACCGACGGGCCGTCGCGGTCCGCCGGCATGCCGCGCACGAAACCGCCGCCGGCCAACGGCACCGCGACCAGCGGCCCGGGCAGCGTATCGAGGCCCAGGGCGGCCAGCACCCGACGCTCCGCCAGCGCCGGGCCCAGCAGCGACAACACGCCGTAGTCGCCGGTCTCGGGCGCGACATCAGCCCAGAACATCATTCGGCGCAGGTAAGCCAGCAGCGGCTCACCTCGCCACGGTTCGGTGTCGAGGTAGGTGACACCATCCAGGTCGGTCTGGATCCAGTGGTCTTCGACACGGCCCTGGCCATCGAGGCTGAGGTTCTCCACGCTGGCTCCGTCGGGCAACGCGGCGACGTGCTGAGAGGAGATGTTGTGCAGCCACGGCAGCCGCTCGGCGCCGGTGAGGGTCAGCACCGCGCGATGGGAGCGGTCGACCACCACCGCGTCGGTCAGGGCGGAACGCTGTTCGCCGAGCGGGTCGCCGTAATGCCAGACCGCTCCGGAGTCGGGGCTGGAGTCGGGGGCGGGCACGGCGGACATGCTTCAACTCTACGATTTAAATCCCGAGCACCCCGTTACCCTGTCGCGCATGCCTGTTGTCGTCACCCTTGACGGTGAATTCCACGATCCGGCGGCGCCGCTGCTGTTCGCCGACGACCTCGCCGCGGTGCGCGGCGACGGCATCTTTGAAACCCTGCTGATCCGCGACGGGCATCCATGTCTGCTCGACGCGCACCTGCAGCGGCTTGCGCACTCCGCAGAGATGATGGACCTGCCCGCGCCCGACGCCGACGCCTGGCGCGGCGCCGCCGATGCCGCGGCCCGCTTCTGGGATCAGGAGCACGGCGATGAGGGGGTGATGCGGCTGGTTTACAGCCGCGGACGGGAGAGCGGTGGACCCCCGACCGGGTATCTGACCGTGAACCCGCTGCCGTCGAGGGTGGCGGCAGCGCGCAGCGACGGGCTGGCCGCGTTGACGCTCGCTCGCGGGTTGCCCACCACAGCGTCGGCGGCGCCGTGGCTGCTCGCCGGTGCGAAGACGCTGTCGTACGCGGTCAACATGGCCGCGCTGCGCCACGCCGCCGAACATGGCGCCGGCGACGTGATCTTCGTCAGCTCCGACGGTTACGTCCTGGAGGGGCCGCGTTCAACGGTCGTCATCGCGACCGGCGGCGCGCTGGTGAGCCCGCCGCCGTCGCTGCCGATCCTGCACGGCACCACCCAGCAGGCGCTGTTCACCGTCGCGGCGGCCAAGGGCTACCGCTGCGACTACCAGCCGCTGCGGCCCGCGGATCTGCTGACAGCTCAAGGCATTTGGCTTGTGTCCAGCATCACGCTGGCTGCTCGCGTCCACACTCTCGACGCCCGCGCGCTGCCGCCGTCGCCGATTGCGGACGAATTCCGCGAGCTGATCGACCTGGCGATCGCCAGCGACCGCTGATCCGCTTCGGGCGAAAGTATTTCGGTTGTCGCGGCGTCGTCGTGCGGGTACGGTCGCCGGTACACGAGGAAGGAGGTGGTCCGCGAATTGATTGACTTATGGACACGTGAGGTGACTGCCGGCTAGCAGCCGCGGTATGGGCGCTCTTCGCGAGCTCTCATCGGCGAGGAATCCTGCCGCAAGCGCTGGCAATTCCCCGCAGTCACCCGGCCCCCGAGCCCCTCGGTTCGTCCAACCAGGAACATGCGGCTCGGGGGCCGCTCCATATCCCGGGCCTGACGCGTCAGCCCGCGTACCGCGCCAGCCGCGCGGACAGGTGCGGCACCAGCCCGCCGTCGGCATCGACGCGTTCCTCCACATACGCCAGATCGCCGCCCTCGACGATCCCGTACAGGCGCTTGGCGCCGCCGACCAATACCCCGGAGCGGCTGCGGGCAAGCGCATCGGTGACCAGCTCCCAGGACGACTGCGTGAGGGGCCGGCCGTAGAACAGCTCGACATAGCCGGCCGAATGCGCGAGCAGCAATTCGATCGCCTGCGCCTCGCTCGGGTCGGTGGGGTCGTTCACGAACCGCCAGAAGCCGTTCTCCCGCAGCGTGGGCTCGTCGTACTCGCCCTGCTCGGTGAGCCGCCAGGACCGCGACTCCCAATTCAGATAGTCGCGGCCGTCGTGGGAGACGATGATCTGCTGGCCGAAGCGGTAATCGCCATGCGGGCCGCGGCCTTCCCCCTCGCCGCGCCACACCCCGACGAGAGGCAGCAGCGCCAGCAGCGCATCGTGCAGGTTCTCGCCCTCACGCAGGTTCGCGGTGTCAGCGGGCAGCGGCAGGTCGTTGAAGACAGGGATGTTGCGGGCAGCCGTCGTCTTCGCACGCTCCGCCGCCGCGGCCACCGCCCGCTCGCCTGAGCCCAGTTGGGGGTCGGGCGAGCTCACGAGTCGTCGGAGATGAGGCGGTACACGGCGTACAACGCGAACCAGGTGATCACGACGACGCAGGTGACCATCAAGATCTCGTAGAACAGCACCACGAGACGGAGTCTAGTCGGGGCGTGGTCGCCGGGTCTCAGGCGACCTTGACGTCGACCTCATGGATGCCGGCGCCCCGCGGCGCCACCACCGAGTCGCCGCTGCCGATCGCCGACAGCGCCCGCACCGTCCACGAACCCGGGGCCGCGAAGAACCGGAAATCACCCGTGGCCGACGCCACCACCTCGGCGGTGAACTCGTCGGAGGCGTCGAGCAGACGCACGAACGCGCCCCCCACCGGCTGCCCCGAGCCGTCGACGACCCGGCCGGTGATCACGGTCTCCTTCTCCACGTCAACACTGGCCGGCAGCGTCTGTCCTTGCTTCGGTGCAGAGCACATAATCAGTTTCCCAACTCAATCGGGGCCCCCACGAGAGAGCCGTATTCGGTCCAACTTCCGTCGTAGTTTTTGACGTTTTCGTGCCCGAGGAGCTCACGCAGCACGAACCACGTGTGCGACGAGCGCTCCCCGATGCGGCAGTAGGCGATGGTCTCCTTGGCGCCGTCCAGGCCGGCGTCGGCGTATAACTTGGCCAGCTCGTCGTCGGACTTGAACGTGCCGTCCTCCTTGGCGGCCTTGCTCCACGGCACGTTGATCGCACCCGGGATGTGGCCGGGCCGCTGGCTCTGCTCCTGCGGCAGGTGCGCGGGAGCCAAGATCTTGCCGGAGAATTCGTCGGGCGACCGCACGTCGACGAGGTTCTTGTCGCCGATCGCGGCGATGACCTCGTCACGGAAGGCGCGGATCGCGTTGTCGGGCTGCTTGGCGGTGTAGCTCGTCGAGGGGCGGTTGACGGTGTCGGTGGACAGCGGGCGCCCGTCGAGCTCCCACTTCTTGCGTCCGCCGTCGAGCAGCTTGACCTTGTCGTGCCCGTACAGCTTGAAGTACCAGTACGCGTACGCGGCGAACCAGTTGTTGTTGCCGCCGTAGAGGATCACCGTGTCGTCGTTGGCGATGCCGCGATCGGACAGCAGCTTCGAGAACTGTTCGGCGTCAACGAAATCCCGCTTCACCGGATCCTGCAGATCTTTGCGCCAGTCCAGTCTGACCGCGCCGGCGATGTGGCCGTCGTCGTAAGCGCTGGTGTCCTCGTCGACCTCGACGAAGACGGTGTTGGGTGCGTCGAGATTGCTCTCGGCCCAGTCAGCGGTGACCAGGACGTCGGAGCGAGCCATGGGTTTCCTTTCGGTTGCGTGGATCGGGTCAGGCCGACGCCGACGTTCGGCGTAGTCGGGCGACGAGCGGGTACAGCTGGCATCCCAGGCAAATGCCGAACGCCGCGTTGAGGAATGCTGCCACCAACGCGAACGCGGTCGCGATCTCGCCCAGAACGGTCAGCCCGGTCGCGAAACCGATCACCCCGGCAACGGCGAAGACGAACCCGACGAGTTGGGCGAACTTCAGCGGTGCTACCGGCTCCCGCTCGGTGACAGGCCCCAGCCGGGGGGCGACCAGCGCGGCGTAGATGCGGCCGTACGGGCTGACCCGGGGACCACGCAGCGCGCCGATCGCGAAGACAACTGCCTGCAGGCCGAGCACCACCGCGGCCGCCGCCGGGCTGAACGCTGCGACGATCAGGGTCAGTACCAGAACCGCGCTGGTGACCCAGGCGGCAAAGCGGGGACCACGAACGTCCACCTCTCGGGCGGTGTTGGTCGGCATCGAAATACTCCTGTGCTGACAGAGCTGGCAAGGGACAGGCCAGAATGGCCGCTGACGAGCGTGGCGCTCAGCGGCAACAGCAACAGCAACAACCCGCAACGCGGCACAGATCTACTGCGCGGCGCTTGGTGAGCATCGGCTCGAGGCGGGTGAACACATCGCCAGCCTACCTAATCGGGGTGTGGTCAAGCCAACAGTGGTTGCAGAGCCGCCCGCAGGTTTGCCCGGCGTGGTACTCCCGCCGTCCGGTAGCGCTGTCGTCCGTCGGCGTCGAAGATGAACGTCGTCGGCAGCGACAACACCGAAAGATGGCGCGCAGCAATCGGATTTACGTCCATATCGATCTCCACATGCGCGACGTCCGGTAACTCGCCGCAGACCTGGTTGACGACCTGGCGAACCGCCGCACACGGCCCGCACCACACCGCGCTGAAGTGCACCACCGTCGGGCCGGTCCGTGAGAGTCCCAGGTCGCTGGTGTCCAGCTCGGCCCCGTCGGTGACTTCCCGCAGCACCCCGGACCGCCGCTTGAGCTGCACACCGATCACCGCCGCTGCCGCCAGCGCGGCCGCGACAATGGTGATGGCGACGGTCAACGACACGGTCATGACTGCCTGAACCCGTCCAGGGCGATGGTTACTCCCTGGGCGATCCCTTCCACGATCACGTCCGATCCGCGGACACCTTGATGGGTGGGCGCGACGCCGAACGGCAGCCGCTGCCCGGGCAGGCTCGTGGTGAACGCGGCCAACACCGCGTCCTGTCTGTCGGCAGATACCTGCTGGTCGGCGGTGCCCGCTCCGGTGGTCACGCTTGTCGCGGTGAACACGAGCGTCGAGTTGTCTGTCCCTGCCGTGGACAGATCCACCGTGACGCTGACCCGCTTGGGGAAGTCCGCGGACTTCGGCGTCCCGGTGAACACCAGGCCGGTGCTGCTGGAGATGCCTGATTCGGTGGTGCCGCCGGTGGCGTCATTGGTCTCCTTGGACGGTGCCTCCACCATGAGGTCGTTTATGCCCATGAACCGGCCCAGGTGCGTCGAGTCGATGATGATGCGGCTTTCGACCTTGCCCACGTGCAGCGGGACGTTGGGCCGGACGAGCCACGATGCCTGGCCGAGATCGACCGAATGCAGCGTGGCTTCCAACCCCGCCTCGCCCACCCTGGCGTGTTCCACGCCGTTGGCCTTGAACTCGATTTCGCCGTAGCGGTGCCGGAGTGCCTGCGAGATGAACGGGAAACCGATGATGCCCACCCAGGGGTCGAAAGAAAGGCCGGCTTCGCTGCGCAGTGTGCGGGCGATCCGGTATTCGGCGTAGATCGCGGTGCCGAAATCCGCGCCGACCGCGCCGGCCGTGAGCGCGACGACGGTCACAATGACGGTAACCACGAGCGCGCGCACCCGCACATTCTCGCCTACCGGCCTTGCCGGGCCGCCCACGCGCGGCTAACTCGCAGGTGGCGCGGTATCGTTGGGTGACCGTAGCCCGTAAATCGGGCTTTCATCGGCCGTACGTCGGGATGTCGTACCCCCCGCGCAGGAGGGTCTCTTGGATTTACTGCTACTCACCGTCGACCCTCATCCTGAGTCGGTGCTGCCGTCGTTGTCGCTGTTGCCACACTCGGTGCGGTCTGCCCCGACGGAAGTGTCGTCGTTGCTGGAAGCCGGCAGCGCCGATGTCGCGATCGTCGACGCACGCACTGACCTGGCGGCGGCGCGCGGGCTGTGCCGGCTGCTCGGCACCACCGGAACGTCGGTTCCGGTCGTGGCCGTGGTGAACGAGGGCGGGCTGGTCGCGGTGAACGTCGAATGGGGACTGGACGAGATCCTGCTGCCCAGCACCGGGCCGGCCGAGATCGACGCCCGGCTGCGACTGCTGGTCGGACGCCGCGGCGGGGTGGCGAATCAGGAAGGCCTGGGCAAGACCACGCTCGGCGAGCTGGTCATCGACGAGGGCACCTACACCGCGCGGCTGCGAGGTCGCCCGCTGGATCTGACCTACAAGGAGTTCGAGCTGCTCAAGTACCTGGCGCAGCACGCCGGCCGCGTGTTCACCCGCGCCCAGCTGCTCCAGGAGGTCTGGGGATACGACTTCTTCGGCGGCACCCGCACGGTGGACGTCCACGTGCGACGGCTGCGCGCCAAGCTCGGCGCCGAGTACGAGGCACTGATCGGCACCGTGCGCAACGTCGGCTACAAGGCCGTGCGGCCCGCGCGCGGGCGGACCTCACCGGCCGATGCCGAGCTCGCCGACGATGAGGCGGACGACGCGTTCGCGGTGGCCGACGGAGTTCCCGACTCGGTGTCCGAAGCCCTGCGCACTCCGTGACCCAGATCGGCTGGCGCTCAGCGGCCGCCGTCCCCGAACAGCAGGTCCGTGATCTGATCGCCGCGGCGGCCGACGCGGACGGGGTCGCGCCGGTCGGGGAGCAGGTGCTGCGAGAACTGGACTCTGACCGCACCGCCCACCTGGTGGCGACCGATGACGGTCGGCTGCTCGGATATCTGAACCTGGCTGCGGGCAGCGACACCGCAGCGCCGATGGCCGAACTGGCGGTCCATCCGCACTGGCGCCGCCGCGGTATCGGGTCGACGATGATTCAGCAGGCTTTGACGAAAAGCGGAGGCGCCAGCCGCATCTGGGCTCACGGCACCCTCGAGCCCGCTCGTGCGACGGCGTCAGCACTTGGCCTCACCCCGGTTCGCGAGTTGCTGCAGATGCGCCGCCCGCTGCGTGACTTGCCGCAGCCGACGGTCCCTGACGGCGTGCGTGTGCGAACGTATCGCGGGTCCGAGGACGACGCCGAGTTGCTGCGGGTGAACAACGCCGCCTTCTGGTGGCATCCGGAGCAGGGTGGCTGGACGGCTGAAGACGTCGCCGAGCGGCGCTGTGCACCGTGGTTCGACGCCGGCGGGGTGTTTCTCGCGGTCGACGAACACAGCGGCGCGTTGCTGGGTTTTCACTGGACGAAGATCGACCCGGACGAGGGACTGGGCGAGGTCTACGTCGTAGGCGTCGATCCGGCGGCGCAGGGCCGCGGGCTGGGCCATGTGCTGACCTTGATCGGCATCCGTCACCTCGCCGAGAAGTTGGCGGATCACGCTGACCCGATGGTGATGTTGTACACGGAGGCCGACAACGCCGCCGCCGTGCACACCTATGAGCGCTTGGGCTTCACGGTTTCCGCGGTCGACACGGCATACGCGTTGCCGTGAGTTGGCCGGTTCATCTTCCGTTCATCTTGTCGGGGTAGGCAATTCACAGTCGACACCTAGGTTCTGGGCCGAGCAGCGACTGACCTGCTCCACGGGAATGTTCCGTGGCTCGGCCCCAACCTGGTGGCGAAGAAGTTCGCAGTCGTCACCCTGACTGTTGAAGGAGCTACGTGAAGCTCAACCGACCTGGCGCTGCGCTAAGCCTGCTGGCGGCGAGTGCTTTGGTGATATCGGCGTGCGGCAGCAACAGCAACACCTCATCCTCCTCTTCCTCGTCGGGTTCCAGCGCGACGTCCGGCGCATCGTCGGCGGCGCAAGTGAGCTGCGGGGGCAAGAAGACCCTGAAGGCCAGCGGCTCCACCGCGCAGGCCAACGCGATGACCCGCTTTGTCAACGCCTTCGAGCAGGCCTGCTCGGGGCAGACACTCAACTACACGGCAAACGGTTCCGGTGCCGGTGTGAGCGAGTTCACCGGAAACCAAACCGATTTCGGCGGATCCGACGTGCCGCTGAATCCCACGAAGGGCGAGACCGACAAGGCCCAGCAGCGGTGCGGGTCGCCGGCGTTGGACCTGCCGGCGGTGTTCGGTCCGATCGCGGTCACCTACAACGTCAAGGGCGTCGACTCGCTGGCGTTGGACGGCCCGACGTTGGCGAAGATATTCAGCGGCGCCATCACCACCTGGGATGATCCGGCGATCAAGGGCCTCAACGCCAACGCGAACCTGCCCTCGGAGCCAATTCATGTGGTTTTCCGCAGCGACCAGTCCGGCACCACCGACAACTTCCAGCAGTACCTCACCGTCGCGTCCGATGGTGCGTGGACTAAGGGCGCCGGCAAGACGTTCAACGGCGGGGTCGGCGAGGGCGCCAAGGGTAACGACGGCACGTCGGCGGCGATCAAGAACACCGACGGTGCGATCACCTACAACGAGTGGTCGTTCGCCAAGGCGCAGAACCTCAAGTGGGCAAAGATCATCACCTCGGCGGGCCCCGATCCGGTCGACATCACGCCCGATACGGCCGGCAAGACGATTGCCGGTGCAACGATCAAGGGCGGCCCAGGCGGACCCAACGACCTGGTGCTGGACACCGCGTCGTTCTACAAGCCGTCGCAGCCCGGCGCGTACCCGATCGTGCTGGCGACCTATGAGATCGTCTGCTCGAAGTACCCCGATGCGGCTACCGGCACGGCGGTGAAAGCCTTCCTGCAGGCCGCTACCGGTCCGGGCCAAAACGGATTGGCCGACAACGGCTACGTCCCGATCCCGGCCGAGTTCATGCCGAAACTATCCACGGCCGTCAACTCCATTACGTGATCCGAGGTCGCCATGGCCCTGACACCGGAAATCCGGCCCCCGGGGGCGTCGCCAAGCGCGGCGCCCCTGGGCGGCGGCCCAATTCCCGGCATGATTGAACCGACCGGGCCGACGCCGACGCCGAAGGCGACCGGGGGCGGAACGGGGCGGCTGGGGGACCGACTGTTCAAGGGTGTCGCGATCGCCGCCGGCTCGACGATCGTGATCGCGATCGTGCTGATCGCGATCTTCCTGTTGATCCGTGCGGTCCCGTCGCTGCGGATCAACCACGCGAACTTTTTCACCAGCGCCCAGTTCGACACCACCGACGCGACCAACCTTCGGTTCGGTATCCGGGACCTGTTCATGGTGACGGTGCTGAGCTCGGTGTTCGCCCTGGCGTTGGCCGTGCCGGTGTCGGTCGGGATCGCCATTTTCCTGACCCAATACTCGCCGAAGCGGCTGTCGCGGCCGTTCAGCGCAATGGTCGATCTGCTCGCCGCAGTCCCGTCGATCGTCTTCGGGCTGTGGGGGATCTTCGTACTCGCGCCGCAACTCGAGCCGATCACCACCTGGCTCAACAACCACCTGGGCTGGCTGTTCCTCTTCAAGACCGGCAACGTGTCGCTGGCGGGCGGTGGCACCATCTTCACGGCCGGGGTCGTGCTGGCTGTCATGATCCTGCCGATCATCACGTCGGTGTCGCGGGAAGTGTTCCGGCAGACCCCACTCGCGCACATCGAGGCCGCCCAGGCCCTCGGTGCGACCAAGTGGGAAGTCGTGCGGACGACAGTGTTGCCGTTCGGGCGCAGCGGTGTCATCGCGGCGTCAATGCTGGGTCTGGGCCGGGCGCTCGGTGAAACCGTTGCGGTGCTGATCATTTTGCGGTCGGCCGCCAAGGCCGGGAACTGGTCGCTGTTCGACGGCGGCTACACGTTCGCCTCCAAGATCGCCTCCGCGGCAGCGGAGTTCAGTGCTCCACTGCCGACGGGCGCCTACATCGCCGCGGGCTTCGTGTTGTTCGCGCTGACGTTCGTCGTCAACGCCGCCGCCCGCGCCGTCGCCGGCGGAAGGGTGAACACATGACAACTGCAGCGTTGGACCGGCCTGTCAAAGGACCGACGTTCTATCCCGTCAGCGTCGCGCGGCGCATCAAGAACAACATCGCGACCGTGCTGTTTTTGACCGCGTTCGCCATTGCGATGGTGCCGCTGGTGTGGGTGCTGTGGATCGTCATCGAAAGAGGGTGGTACGCGGTCACCCGGCAGGGCTGGTGGACACACTCGCTGCAAGGTGTGCTGCCCGAGCAGTTCTCCGGCGGGATATACCACGCGCTCTACGGAACGCTGGTGCAGGCCGGCGTGGCCGCGATCCTGGCCGTGCCACTTGGCTTGATGGCGGCGGTATACCTGGTCGAATACGGCGCGGGACCACTGGCCCGCGCGACGACGTTCATGGTCGACGTTCTCGCCGGTGTGCCGTCAATCGTGGCCGCTCTGTTCATCTTCAGCCTCTGGATCGCGACCCTGGGCTTCGAGCAGAGCGCGTTCGCGGTGGCACTCGCGTTGGTCTTGCTGATGTTGCCCGTGGTGGTGCGCAACACCGAGGAAATGCTCAAGCTGGTGCCCGACGAACTCCGAGAAGCCAGTTACGCCTTGGGTGTTCCGAAATGGAAGACCATCGTCCGGATCGTCGTGCCGACTGCGCTGCCCGGCATCATCTCGGGGATCCTGCTGGCGATCGCGCGGGTAATCGGGGAAACCGCACCTGTTCTGGTGCTCGTCGGCTACAGCCGGTCAATCAATTTCGACATCTTCCACGGCAACATGGCGTCGCTGCCACTTCTGATCTACACCGAACTCACCAATCCGCAACACGCCGGCTTCCTGCGGATCTGGGGTGCTGCTCTGACACTGATCATCGTGGTAGCGGTCCTCAACCTGCTCGCCGCGCTGGCGACCCGTATTTTGACAGCCCGACGTTGATCCGACAGGAATAGCCATGGCCAAACGCCTCGACCTCAAAGACGTCAACATCTATTACGGAAGTTTCCAGGCTGTCGCCGATGTCACGCTGGCCGTGCCGCCGCGCAACGTGACCGCGTTCATCGGCCCCTCCGGATGCGGGAAATCCACCGTGCTGCGGTCGCTGAACCGGATGCACGAGGTCATCCCCGGTGCCCGGGTCGAGGGTTCCGTGCTGCTCGACAGCGAAAACATCTACGCGCCGGGCGTCGACCCGGTCAGTGTGCGCAGGACCATCGGCATGGTCTTCCAGCGGCCCAACCCCTTTCCCACCATGTCGATCAAAGACAACGTGGTCGCCGGGCTCAAACTGCAGGGCGTGCGCGGCCGCAAGACGCTCGACGAGGTAGCCGAGCGGTCACTGAAGGGCGCGAACCTGTGGAATGAAGTCAAGGACCGGCTCGACAAGCCCGGCGGCGGGCTGTCCGGTGGCCAGCAGCAACGCCTCTGCATAGCCCGCGCGATCGCCGTGCAGCCCGACGTGCTGCTGATGGACGAGCCCTGCTCGGCGCTCGACCCGATCTCCACCCTCGCGATCGAAGACCTGATCGCCGAACTCAAACTGGACTTCACCATCGTGATCGTCACGCACAACATGCAGCAGGCCGCGCGCGTGAGCGATCAGACCGCGTTCTTCAACCTGGAAGCCACCGGTAAACCGGGCCGGCTGATCGAGATCGACGACACCGAGAAGATGTTCTCCAACCCGAGCCAGAAGGCCACCGAAGACTACATCTCGGGCCGGTTCGGCTGATCGCACCGAAAACGCCTGGGGCACAAAAGCTTTGGCTCACTCTTTCGAGAAAGGTGGTCGGCGATTTGACCGTGGAGGTGCGGCGGGCGGATACGTCGAGCGGTCCGGGCGAACATCACGCGAAAGTAGCGGCACCAGGCAGTACCTTGGTTCTTGTCGACGCCGACTCGGCCATCGCGTCGCGGTTGATCGACGACGCCGCCGGGCGCGGGCTGGCGACAACCTGGTGCCGTGACGGCGCTGAGGCGCTGCTCGCCGTCGGCGCCGGGCCGGCTGACGTGCTCGTCGTCGCCGCTCGAACCGATACGGTGGGCGCTGCCGGCATCGCCGCGGCGGTCCGCACACGTCTGGCGTTGCCGATCCTGATCGGTGCGGCACAGGGCGAACAGGATCTGGCCCGGCAGGCGCTGGCTGCCGGTGCGTCCGCCGTCGTCGCCCGGCCGTACCAGATCACGGCGATCGCGCCGTTCGCGCTGCACGGCGCAACGCGCTCCAGCGACCCGCCCGCGGTGTTCACCGCAGGCCCGATAGAGGTGGATCGGCGCGGATACGAAACACGCGTGCGCGGCAGGGACATCCAACTGACCCAGCGTGAGCTCGAACTGCTGATCTTCTTGATCCAGCGGCGCGGGAAAGTGGCCAGCAGCCAGGAGATCAGCCGCGCCGTGTGGGGGCGCCCGTCGGAAACCAACACGGTCGCGGTGCATGTCAAGCGGCTTCGCGAGAAGCTCGGCGAGGATCACGAACACGGCGAGTTCATCCGCACCATCCGCGGAGCCGGCTACCGACTCGCGCCGTCGATCTGTGCTCAGCGCTGACGGCGCGTCGGGAACTCATTGTCTGTCGGGAATAGGACGCCCGTTGCCGGGGTCGTACATCCCATGAGTAAAGCCGTGAAATTCGATAAGTACGGCGGGATCGACGTGCTCGAGGTGCGCGACGTTCCGCGACCCACGCCCGGCGAGGGGCAGGTGCTCGTCGAGGTCAAGGCGGCGGGAATCAATCCCGGCGAGGCCATGATCCGCAAGGGCGCTCTGCACGACATGTTTCCCGGCACGTTTCCGTCGGGGCAGGGCAGTGACCTTGCGGGTGTGGTAGCGGAGGTTGGCGCCGGCGTCGATGCGTTCAACGAGGGTGACGAAGTCCTCGGCTTCAGCGAGGATCGCTCCAGTCAGGCCGAATACGTGGTGGTGCCGGCGAACCAGCTCACCGCCAAGCCGCCGGAAGTGCCGTGGGAAGTGGCCGGCGCCCTGTTCGTCGCGGGCACCACGGCCTACGCCGCTGTCCGCTCCGTCGAGTTGAAGCCCGGCGACACCGTCGCGGTCGCCGGGGCTGCGGGCGGGGTGGGCACCATCGCGGTGCAGCTTGCCAGGCGAGCCGGTGCGACCGTCGTGGGCATCGCCGGCCCGTCGAACGACGACTGGCTCACCGCACACGGCGTGATTCCGGTCAACTACGGTGACGACCTCGCCAACCGGCTGCGCGCGGCCGCGCCGGACGGCCGGATCGACGCATTTCTGGATTTGTTCGGCGGCGGATACGTCGAACTCGCCATCACCGAACTCGGAGTAGCCCCCGACCGGGTGGACACGATCATCGACTTTCCCGCCGCGTCGGAGTTCGGGGTTCCGACCGCCGGCAACGCGGACGCGTCGGACGCTGACGTGCTCGCCGAACTCGCCGCCTCGGTCGCGGCAGGTGAGCTGGAAGTTCCGATAGCACAGGTATTTTCACTCGACGACGTGCAGGACGCGTACCGCGCGCTCGAGCAGCGGCACACCAGGGGAAAGATCGTGCTGCGGCCCTAACGCGGGTTCACGTTGGCTGCCGACATGTTGTCGTCTTCGGGCATCGTCCCCGTCACCTGGAAGATGACGCGGCGGCCGATCTCGACGGCGTGGTCTGCGAACCGCTCGTAGAAACGGCTCAGCAACGTCACATCGACCGCGGCGGTGACCCCGTGCTTCCAGTCGCGATGCATCAGCACCGAGAACAGGTGCCGGTGCAGGTCGTCCATCGCGTCGTCCTCATCGCGCAGATGAGCCGCCTTCTCCGGGTCTCGGGAGAGCAGGACCTCTTGCGCCGTGTTGCCGAGTTCGACTGCCACCCGGCCCATTTCGGCGAAGTAGCCGTTGACCTCCTCGGGCAGGGCGTGCTGAGGGTGACGGCGCCGCGCAATCTTGGCGACATGCAACGCCAAGGCCCCCATCCGGTCGACGTCGGCGACGTTCTGGATCGACGTCACCACGGCGCGCAGATCACCGGCAACCGGTGCCTGCAGGGCCAGCAAGACGAACGCCGCTTCCTCGGCACGTGCCCCGGCGCTGATCACCCGGTCGTGGTCGCTGATCACCTGTTCGGCAAGCACCAGGTCGGCCTGCAGCAACGCCTGGGTGGCGCGTTCCATCGCGGCCCCCGCCATACCGCACATCGCGGCGATCTGCCCGGTCAGTGCGTCAAGTTGTTCGTGGTAGGCGGTCCGCATACGGGCCACCCTACGGGCTAATTCCTCGGCAGGTCACGATGCGACGAGTGAACTCACGGTGAATGCCGCTCGACCGCTGTCGGCTACTCGCACCAGGTGTCGGCGTCTCGCCCCGGGTGTCGGCTACTCACACCGGGTGTCGGCTACTCGCACCGGGTGTCGGCGGCGTTTGTCACGCTGAGATCCTGGGGCAGACGTGTGGGAGGGCTGCTCGTCGAGCGGGTGATGTGTACTTGCACGGGGGAGCCGCTCGGCGCCGGGGGACCGACACTCGCGAAGTCGGGGCCCAGGACGACCTGCACGACATCACCCATGCCCGCCGCCTTCTCCATCGGCGCGTTGGTGAACGACGATGCGACAGTCGCTGCCGCCTGTTCGTTGCCCGACGAGTAGAACACCGTCGTCGACTTCAGTGAACCCGAATAGTCATCTGGTGAAAGCACTTTGAAGCCGCGCTGCTGCAGTTCGCCGGCTGCCGTGGCGGCCAGACCGGTTTCGCCGGTGGAGTTGGACACGTGCACGGTGACCGTCTGCGGCGTGGTTGTCACGGCGTCCATCATCTGAGTGCTGCCGGTCCCGTCGGCCGGCTGCGGCTGGGCCGATGCGGACGGCGCGGTGCTGCTGGCTTCTGGTGTGTCCTTGGTGGTCGGCGTGGTTGTCGCGTTGGCGTTGTTCTCGCCGGGCAGCGGGTCGTCGTTGATGATCGCGTCGAACAGCGCGCGGTTGTCATCCACGCGCAGTGGCTCGTTGCCGTCCGAGTCGGTCTGCCCGGTGGGAACCGTCAGGAAGGTGATCCGCCCGGCGGCGATGCCCTGCAGCGACTGGCCGAGGTCCACGAGGTCCTTGGTCTGGACATTGTCGACGTAGCTGTCGTTGATGAAGGTGTTGACGACGTTGTCGAGCTTGTTGAGGCTGAAGAACACGTTGCGGGAGATCATTGCGCGCAGCAACGACGACAAGAACAGCTGCTGGCGTTTGATGCGGCCGTAGTCGCCGTTGACCTCGGTAGTCACCTGGCGCGCGCGCACATAGTTCAGTGCGGTGCGTCCGTCGACGGTCTGGCGCCCCGCCTTCGAAAGGACCGTGCCCAGTTCGTAGTCCTCCAGCGGGGTGGTGCTGCACACCTCCACGCCGCCCATCGCGTCGACCATCTTGGCGAAACCTGTGAAGTCGGTCGCCATGAACCGGTTGATCGACAGCCCGGAGAGTTTCTGGATCTCTTTCACCAGGCACTTCGGGCCGCCGAACGAGTAGGCGGAGTTCAGCTTGGTTTCCGTGTAGATCTGGTCGGGGCCGTAGGTGCCGGTCTTGTCGTCGTACACCGGGCCGTACTTGGCGGTGTCGGAGTTCCAGGCCTCGCACTGCAGTGGCGCGATGGCCAGGTCACGCGGGAACGAAATCGCCACGACGCGTTTGCGGCTGGCCGGGATGTTGACGAGTATCACCGTGTCAGACCGGGCACCACCGGCGTCCTGGGTGTCGCCGGCCCCGATGTCGCCGTTGGCGCCTGCGCGGCTGTCGACGCCGACGATCAGGAAGTTCTCATCGCCGTACTGGGCGCCAGGGTCCTTGACGTCGCCGGAGTTGGGGTCGAGCGCCGCGATGGTGTTCAGGCGCTGGTTCTTGGAGGCCTGCCACTGCCAGGCGGAACCGGTCATCGACAGCGCCAGCACCGCGATCAGCGCGGCGGCGACGCGGCCGGCCACCATCATCGCACCACGCGTGTGTTTCCGCGCCGGCTCGGACGCGACGCTCGGCTTGCCGATGCGCCCCGGCGGCACACGGTCGGTGATCGGCAAAATCGCGGTATCCGCCTCGTCAGGCCACGTCTGCGGCTGCGCATGGGCCCCAAAAAGGTCGGGCCTGGGAAAGTCGGGCCGGGAAAGGTCGGCCCTGGAAACGTCGGGGAAGTCCGAAAGGTACGCGGGAGTGTCGGTGGTGTGGGGCTCCTCCCACTCGTGCGCCGGCCACTCGTCCGCCGGGCTCTCCTGCGTTTCTTGCCTCTCCTGCCACGGAGGCCCGGCGGGCGGTTCTCCGGGCTCCGGTTCGGCGCGGTGGCCGGAGCTGCGCCTGGTCTCGATCCCGCCGACCTTGGCGATCAGATCCGCGACGGAGACACCATTGCTGTCGGCGGCGTGGTTTCCGGTGCCGGTGTCGCCGTCCTCGGGTGGCCGCCCTTCGTCACCGTTGGAGTCGTTGTCTACCTGGTGGGGAGCGGCGAAAATCCCGCTGCGCTCCCACGGCGTGGCACCCATCGACCGTCGCGGTGTTCGGGTAAGCCATTGGTTGTCGTCATCGCGGGAAGCGCGGCGAGGTCCAGGAGTGGCGTTATCGCCGTCACTCATGTCCGTTCGGCCCTCCGACTCAGTCGTAGTCGCGCGTCAGCGCATGCAAATCGCGGCGCATGACGTTCGCGCAGACCTTTTCTTCTACCAGCGCGGCGCACGCATCCGCTACCTGAGCGGTATGCAACAAGACCCTTATCGTACTGAGCCGTCCTCTCCACCATGATGTCGAGACCGTCTCGGTTCAGCCACCGGAGTGCATCGCGTCGGCGCCTGCGGGCACGGTGCAGTCGTCAGGATCGGTCAGCCAGCCGTGGGGCAGCGCGACTGAGGCCGGTGAGCCCTGACGGCCCCGCGGCCCCGTCGCCGCCGCCGGGAAGGGCAATTCGGGATCCAGGCGATCCAGCAGCAACTTCAGCTCGTCCAATGTCTTGACCTGCGCCAACGCTCGGCGCAGGTCGGTCCCTGCCGGGAAACCGTGCAGGTACCAGGCGATGTGCTTACGGATGTCGCGCATGCCTTTGTCCTCGCCGAAGTGGGCGGCCAGATGCGCACCGTGACGGCGGATGATCTCGGCGACCTCGCCCAGTGTGGGCGCGGCGGGAGCGGGTGTGCCGGTGAAGGCGGCGGAGAGTTCAGCGAACAGCCAGGGCCGGCCGAGGCAACCGCGCCCGACCACGACCCCGTCGCAGTCGGTGACGGCCATCATGGTCAGCGCGTCGCTGGCGTCGAAGATGTCCCCGTTACCCAGCACCGGAACCGAGGTGACGTGCTGCTTGAGCGCCGCGATCTGGTTCCAGTCAGCGGTGCCGGAGTAGCGCTGCGCGGCCGTGCGGGCGTGCAGCGCGACCGCCGCGGCGCCCTCCTCGGCCGCGATCCGCCCGGCGTCGAGGTGGGTGTGGTGTGCGTCGTCGATGCCGATGCGAAACTTGACGGTGACGGGGATGGTGGTGCCCGCGGTGGCGCGCACGGCGGCGGCGACGATCCGTCCGAACAGTCGCCGCTTGAAAGGCAGGGCCGCGCCGCCGCCGCGACGGGTGACCTTCGGCACGGGACAGCCAAAGTTCATGTCGATGTGGTCGGCCAGGCCTTCGATGGCGATCATCCGCACCGCGGCGTAGGTGGTGTCGGGGTCGACGGTGTACAGCTGCAGCGACCGCGGGTGCTCGTCAGGGGCGAATGTCGTCATGTGCATCGTCGCGGGGTGACGCTCCACGAGCGCACGCGCGGTCACCATCTCGCACACGTAGAGGCCGCTGACGGTCTGGGCGCGTTCCCGCTCGAGTTCACGGCACAACGTCCGGAACGCCACGTTCGTCACGCCGGCCATCGGAGCCAACACCACCGGGCTGCGCAGCCCGATGGAACCGATACGCAATGCGCTGTCGGCTACGAACGACTGAGCGTCAGGGTCCCGTCGGCGGAGAGCACCTTCTTGGCGGTCAGCCGTTCGGCCATACGCGCTTCGCGCTCCAACCGGCGCTGCTTGGCCACCTCGAACTTGTCGCACGTTTCCTCAAGCTCCTCAACCAGCAACGCGAGGTCGTCACGCATCTTCGCCGCCTCACCGGTGAAGTCCTCGCGCTCGAAAATGCGCCACTTCTTCAGGACCGGCATCACCACGTCGTCGAGGTGGATGCGCGGGTCGTACACGCCTCCGACGGCGATGATCACGGCCTTTCGACGGAATCCCGGAACGGTGAACCCGGGCATCTTGAAGTTGCGCAGCACCCGGTGCAGCGACTTCATCGCCTGGTCGGGCGCGATCGCAAAGCCGGCCTCGGAGACGTCGCGGTAGAAGATCATGTGCAGGTTCTCGTCACCGGAGATGCGCGCCAACAGCTGGTCGGCAATCGTCTCGTCGCAGGCCCTGCCCGTGTTGCGGTGTGAAACGCGGGTGGCGAGCTCCTGGAACGTGACATAGATGACGGAGTCGAACAGGCTGTCCGCGAAGAGGTCGCCCTGCTTGTTCTGTCCCGGGCTGAACCCCCGCGTCATCTGCTCGACGCGAAGCTTCTCCAAATCCACCGGGTCGATGGCCCGGGTGACGACGAGGTAGTCGCGCAGCGCGATGCCGTGCCGGTTCTCCTCAGCAGTCCAGCGGTTCACCCACTGGCCCCACGCACCGTCCATCCCGAAGTTCATCGCTATCTCGCGGTGGTAGGAGGGCAGGTTGTCCTCGGTCAGCAGGTTCTGCACCATCGCCACCTGGGCGACCTCTGACAGCTGTGACTCCTCGGGATCCCAGTCCTTCCCGCCGAGGGCGGAGTAGTTTTTGCCGTCGGACCATGGAATGTAGTCGTGCGGGTTCCAGTCCTTGCGCATCGCAAGGTGCCGGTTCAGGTTCGCCTCGACGACAGGCTCAAGTTCGCGCAGCAGCTGCAGGTCGGTCAAGTCTTGCGACATGGCCCCTCCGAGTTATCTGTCCGAAATGGTTGCACTCAATATATCTGTGTCCCTCAGTATCATACAAGTCCGCCTCGCCGCTGTCCCGGTTGAGCCCTGCGGCGCAGATCGCGCACGTCACGATCCTCCCAGCCAGTCTGACAGGGTGCTGACAGCGGATATGGAGGTCGCTCGAACATGAAGAACATCATGGCTTTTGCCCCGTTGCAGGTGCGGCTGCGGGTTCGTCGGCCAAGCTACCCGCAGGACAATTGTTTGTGTGGCCAGCACGTCGCAACCAACCTTCAATGACCAGATGGGGTCGTCAACGGGCGACCTGATCCTGGTCAACCTGCACTGCTATCCCAAGCCGGCGTCAGCCAACAACCCCGGATACTCGGCTGCCAACAATCGTCCCGCCCCCTCGGCCGTTCGTGACGCCGTCGGCGCGCAACAGGCGCAGTCGGAGGCCGATGGCACGGCGAACCAGGGTTAAGCGGTCGACTGTCGGGCGGTCGACTGTTGGGCGGTCGACTGTTACGCGGTCGACTGTTGGGCGGTCGACGCAGCCCCGCTGGGAGTCGGCGGTACCGCCGGACTCATCAGCATCTCCACGCAGTAGTCGATGAACTGCTCGCGGGTGGCCGCCAGTCGCCCGCCAAGGTAGGCGGTGAACAGCGCGCTCAACGCACCGATGAGACCGGTGGCCGCCATGTTCTGCAGTGCCGGATCGCTGATCGCGGTCAGCTTGCGCTGCAGCAGGCTGATGAAGTTTGGCATCCACTCGGCGCCGGATCGCACCAAAACCGGCTCCACCTGGGGCGCGAGCAGCAACACTCGCCCGCGTTCCGGGTCGTCGACCATCAACGTGATGAAACGTTCCACGGCCTCACGTGGCGTGGTGGCCGTCTCCAACGTCGCCATCGCACGCGTGCAGACGTCGTCGTAGACGGCGCGGACGAAGTCATTCCGGTCGGCGAAGCTCTCGTAGAAGTAGCGCTCGGTCAGGCCTGCCGCACGGCACACCGCGCGCACGGTCAGCACCGGACCGCCCTCGCTGCCCAACAACGTCACCGCCGCAGCGACGAGGTTGTCGCGGCGCAGTGCCTGGCGGTCCTCGATCGGAACCCCTGACCACCGACCCCGCCGTTGACCGGAAACCACACCACTCCTACACTCATCCTGACAACGCCCGTAGTCATAATTCGACTCTCGCGCCGATGGGATCGTCACCAGTGACTCAAGATACGTCCGCCGCTCGCGGCATGACCAGCCAAAGCGTGGGCTGCCCGGTGCCCGACACTGGATACTCCGACGCGGGACACGAGGCGCCGCCGCAGCCGCTTGGTCCCGACTCCCTGACATGGAAGTACTTCGGTGACTGGCGCGGGATGTTGCAGGGTCCCTGGGCCGGGTCGATGCAGAACATGCATCCGCAACTCGGCGCGGCGGTCGAACAGCACTCGACGTTCTTCCGGGAGCGGTGGCCGCGGCTGCTGAGGTCGCTCTACCCGATCGGCGGGGTGGTGTTCGACGGCGACCGCGCGCCGACGACGGGCGCGGAGGTCCGCGAGTACCACACCTCGATCAAAGGCGTCGACGCGCAGGGCCGGCGCTACCACGCGCTGAACCCCGACGTCTTCTACTGGGCGCACGCGACGTTCTTCGTTGGCACGCTGATCGTCGCCGAACGGTTCTGCGGCGGCATCACCGAGGCGGAACGCCGCCAGTTGTTCGAGGAGCACATCGACTGGTACCGCATGTACGGGATGAGCATGCGGCCGGTGCCGCCGACGTGGGAGGAGTTTCAGGTCTACTGGGACCGAATGTGCCGCGAGGTGCTGGAGAACAACTTCGCGGCCCGTGCCGTTCTTGACCTGACCGAGTTGCCGAAACCGCCGTTCGGGCAATGGGTTCCGGATCGGCTGTGGAGGTTGCAGCGCAGGCTCGGGGCGCCGTTCTTCGTCTGGCTCACCGTCGGTTTGTATGACCCGCCGGTGCGCGAGCTGATGGGTTACACGTGGTCGGCGCGCGATGAATGGCTGCACCGGCGCTTCGGCGAGATCGTCAATCTCCTGTTCAAGCTGGTGCCCAGGCGCAGGAGGATGCATCCGCGGGCGCGCGGCGCCTGGGACCGCACGACCGGGCGTATTCCGGCCGACAGCCCGCTGGTGCACACGCCGGCGCGCAACCTGCCGCCACTTGACGAGCTCGGCAAGCCGACGCATTACTGCCCCGTCTCGGGTTGACGGTTACCGGTGAAGGGGTGAAGCCGGCTACCGGTGAAGGGTGAAGCCGGCTACCGGTGAAGGGTGAAGCCGGTCCAGGCTGATCCGTCGAAGTAGCGCAGCAGGCGCGCAGACGTCGGGTCGGGAAACCAGCCGGGCTGCACCGGGGGATAGCGGCCGTAGCTGCCGCGGGGATCGCCGGCCAGGCTCAGTCGATGCTCGTAGTCGGCGCGCGCCCGCAGCCCCGCGTCGCGTCGCGCGGCAGCGCGACGGCGCCGGGCGATGTGAGCGAGCATCGCCGTAAGTGCGATGGCGAGGACGGGGACGTACCAGCCGTGCATGAGTTGCACGCAGACGAACAGGACCGCCCCACCCGTGAACCAGGGGTGGCGTTGCCAAAACGGTGGTCGGAGTGGCTGGTAGAGCACTGGCATCGATGATAGATCAGGGTCGGCTTGTTTCGAGTCTGCTTTAGAGCGGCGTATGCGCCCGGCTGGGAGCCGGTGGGCGCGGCGTGCAGCGCGGCATGTCGGCGCGGAACCACCACCGGCGGTGGTCCAGGCCGCAGAGTCACAGTGTCACGTCGGGGCGACCAGCCCGTGGTGGAGCGCGTACATGCTTGCGCCGATGCGGTTTGAGACGCCGATCTTGGCGTAGGTGCGCTCGACATGGTTGCGTGCCGTCTTCTCGCTGATCACCAGCGACGCGGCGATCTGCTTGTTGGACGCACCGCGCGCGACCAGGCACAGCACCTCGATCTCCCTGCTGGTAAGCCCGCCGGGCCGGCGGCTCGGGCCGCTCGGGTCGTGACCGGCGGCGTGCAGAACGGCCTCTGCCGCAACAGAATCCAGCGCGCCGGCTCTGACCTGCTCGTGCAGGCGCTGTGCGGCCGCTCGGCGATCGAGCGGTTCGCGGTACGGGCGCGGCTCGCGGGCAGACTGATAGCTGACGGCCGCGGCCAAAAGACGGTCCGGCAGGCTCAACCCGCCGGCGGTGACGCCGCGAGGATATCCCGATCCGTCCAGGCGTTCGTGATGGTTGCCGGCGATTTGTGCCACCTGCTCAAGCCCGTTGACATTGTTGAGAATCCGCACCGTGAGATACGGGTGCAACCGCACTCGCTCGAACTCCGCCGCGGTGAGAGGCCCCGCCTTCGACCAGATCTGGTTCGAGACCCCGATACGTCCGACGTCGTGCACGTGGCCGGCCCGTCGCACCAACGCCACTGTGCCCGAGTCGAGACCGGCGGCAGCCGCCGCGTCGGCCGCCAGTCGTGCCGTTGCACGTGAATGTCCGAGCAGGAATGGACATTTCAGGTCGACAAAGTCGCCGAGGGCAACGAGCAGCGAATCGAGTGAGTCGCTGTCCAGCCGCTGGTGGCGGTCGGGGGCCTCACGCATCGCCGCGGTCCAGGCATCGGGGGATGGGTCAGCGAGAATCTCGGGAGCGTGTGCGACGAATGCGTCGACGACATGGGGATCGAACTGACCGCCGCGTCGACTGCGCGCCATGGCCACGGCGCCGTCATGCCCGTAGGCCCGGTGATGCACGTCGACCATGTCCGCAAGCTGAGCGACTCGCATCTGTATGGGAATCGCATCGCCGTGCACACCGCGGGGCAGACCGCCGCCGTCGAACCGCTCGAAGGTATACGGCATGGCGTCGCATACGTCAGCGCCGAGACCGATCTGTTGGGCCAGCAACGCCGCAGAGGTGCAGTGCGAGTGGATCATCTGCGCAAGTTGCCCGCGTGCGTTGAGGACCAGCGCGGACATCGTCTTGAGCCGGTGCGCCCATGGTTCGCCATGGGCGACATTGCCCAACAGGAACCGCAGGTACGGGAGCCCGGACCAGTCGACCAGATACGCGTCGTGGCGCACCGCGATGTCGTCGCCGAACCATCGGGCGTACTCGTGGGAGTCGGCGTGACAGCCGATCCACATGATCAACGTCGTGTGGTAGACCGCGTCGCGCTGACGGCCGTCGAGGCCGAGGCGGTCGCCGAGCTTGGTGGCGATCGACGCCGACCTCAGCATGTGTTCCGCGGGCTGCCCCAGGCCGAGGTCGATCGCCACCGACAGTGCCGCGAGCACCTCCGCGCGGGTCGGCAAATCAGATGGTCCTGGCCTCGGCGCTACAGCCACCCGCTGATTCTGCGGTGCTGTGGTGTCTCGTGGCGTCGAACGCCTCGAAATGGCCATGCCCGACGACGCAGATGCCTCGCTGCGGCAACCGGAAGTCACCTAGTCGCAGCTGGTGCTCGAGTGGTCCCACGGGCCCGAGGTCTTCGCCCCGGAAGAGGGCACGCGATCGTTTCACCGGCCACAGCCTCGTCGGCGCGATCATGAAGTCCTGGCCATTGGGCGCAGTGCCGGCCAACCGCACCTTTCCGACGCCGAGCATCGGACCCGCGGCCCGGCTCATCACGGCCAGGAAGGGCCGGTTGGTCCACGCGCCTTCCGGCAGTCGCGAACCGATGGCCGTCATCAGCCGGGTGGATACCGACGTCGCGATGTCGACCTGCCAGTCGAGCAAGGTGCCCATCCGGATACGCAGCGACCACGGGCTGAGCCACGCCACGTCGATGTCGCATTCGACGGGTGCGACCGTGGTGGCCGAGCTGAAGTATCTGGCGCAGCTCAGCTGCCCCGGGGCGGTGGCGTAGAACGTCCACGTGCCCGACGGGTCGCGGTGCCACACCGAGCGATAGCCCGGCGAGAACGAGCTGGCGGGGAAATCTCGCAGGGCCAGGTAATGGCCACTGCTGAATGGAAGGCCCATCACGCCGAAACCGACGAACCTCTCGTCGTCGCCTGGCGGCAGGGTGGGGTTGTCCACGACGGCGGTCGACGCGTCGCGGGGGGCCGGGGTTGTGTTCATGATGTTCATGCCCCGAATACTTCGGCGACTGGCGCGTCGGCACATGGGGCATCCGCCTCAAATTTTCGTGGAAGCTAACGTGAGCGACGTGATGGCCGCGGAGCTGCTCGGTGGCCGCTACGAGCTGCGAGGAGTCCTGGGCCGGGGCGGCATGGCCGAGGTACGTGACGGCTGGGACACCCGTCTGAGCCGGGCGGTCGCGGTGAAGCTGCTGCACCCGGGTTTCGCCAACCACGCCGAAACACGCGAGCGGTTCGAAGCGGAGGCCCGCTCGGCCGCCGCGCTCAACCACCCGCACATCGTCGCCGTTCATGACAGCGGCGAACACGACGGAACCCCGTTCATCGTGATGGAACGACTGCCGGGGGTATCGCTCGCTGATCACATCGCGCGTGGTCCGCTGCCGTTACCGATGGTGCGTTCGGTGCTCGATGATGTGCTGGCGGCGCTTGCCGTGGCGCACCACGCGGGCATACTGCACCGCGACATCAAGCCGGGCAACATTTTGTTCACCGCCGACGGCGAAGCGAAGGTGTCGGATTTCGGGATAGCGAAGACCGCCGGCGCCGGCTACACGATGACCGGTCAAGTCGTGGGCACGATGGCGTATCTGAGTCCCGAACGCCTGCTGGGGAATCCCGCGATCCCGGCCGACGACCTGTACGCGCTCGGTGTGGTCGGGTACGAGGCCCTCGCCGGCCGCAGGCCCTTCGCTCACGAGCACCTCGGGGCGTTGGCGCGCGCGATCCTCGAGGAGCAGCCGCTGCCGCTGGGGGCGTTGCGCCGGGACGTCGACCCGGCACTGGCTGCGGTGATCGAACGCGCGATGGCACGTGACCCGGCGTGGCGCTTCACCAATGCGCGGGCGATGCGGGGTGCGCTGACGGGACCGCTGCCGGTGCCGGTTCCGCCGCGGCCGCCGCTGGGGGTTCCGCCGCGGCCGCCGGGGGCGCCTCGGCCCCGGACAAGGGTCTTGGACGCGCCGCTGCCGCCGATGCCGACGTACGCGCCGGTCGTCGGACCGTCGCGGTCGAGGCGCAACCGGAAACTGCTCGGGGTCGGAGCGGTAGTAGCCACGTTCCTCCTGGCCGCCATGCTGATGATCTTCGACTCGCCGTTTCAGTCCAGTCCGCCGGCACCGGTGACGACCAGCACGCCCGTCACCACCCCGACCACCACGGCCGTCACCACCCAGTTGACGACCACCCCCCCACCGGTGCTGCCGCCGCCCGTCAGGCCGGGGAGGCCGGGCAAGCCGGGACATGGTCACGGCGGCGATTGAGCATTTGCTGTCATTCGGGCCTGCGTTCGAGGAGAGCGGGATGGCCGCCGGTTCCCGCCGGTATCGGGTAGTAGCTGCGGTGAGTATCCGGATCGACGGCGACGACATGGGCGCCGTCGGCGAGATGTCCGGAACCGGTCACCGATAGGTCGTGCCCGTGCAGGTCCAACACAGTGAGCGTGCCGCTTTCAGCGGCGACATACAGCCGACGGGCGCCGGTGTCGTAGGCGAGAACGTCGGGATGGTCGCCCACGCGGTGGGAGCCGGTGACGCGCCAGTCAGTCTGGTCGAGGGTGAGCAGGGTGGCGTTGTGGTCGCAGGCGACAAACACCAATCGGTCGGCGGTGTCCAGCGTTAGCCCATGGGGGTGATTGCAACCTGGCAGTTGCACGTGTTGCGTCACGGTCATGGCGCCGGCGTCGATGACGGCGAGCTCATCGCGACCCTGAACCGCGACCAGCATCCGATCGCTTTCGGGGTCGTATCCGACATTGCCGACCTCGCCACCCAGGTCGACCGCGCCACGCTGCTGGATAGTAGCGGGGTCAACGACGGTCTCGGTTCCCGCGGTTTCATTGGTGGTCCAGATCGTCCCGTGGACTGGGTCGTACGCCATCCCGTCGGGATACTCCCCGGTGGGGCCACGAGCGACTTCGCCGCCGGTGGTTTCATCAAGGGCGACCACGTTGTTCGCGCCGGTGGCGGTGACAAAGACCCGATTGAGAACCGATACGACGAGTATCCCGTGCACCTGCCGGAGGTTCGGGATGGTACGCACTACGTGCCCGGCGTGAAGGTCAACCTCGATGACCTCGCTTGCCCCGAGATGAGCTATGAACAACAGGCCACGTGGGGCGTCAATGCCGGCGTAGTCGAATCGGGAGTTGTCTCCCGGCAGCGCTATTTCGCCGACCGGCCGAAGCGGCAGCGGTGACGACGACGGGGGGTGTGGTGGGTGGCCCGTGCAGGCGATGAGTAGCAGGGCCATCGCGGCAACTGCCACCATGCGGTTGTCGCTACGACACTGAGACCGCTTGGCGCCACGACGCTGAGACCGCTGGTCGCTACGACGCTGAGACCGACCGCTGCTCCTGCTTCCGATAGAAGTCAACCTACGACCTGCGGATTTGACGCGCTGCGTCTTGGACAGCGCGCCGGCGTCATACCAAAGCCCGGAAGGAGGGCCCCTCGTGGGGCGAAATTGATTATTCATACACTAGCAAAGCCGCGACGTTATTGTGGTGCTACTATTCAATGCTTATGCTGCCGTTTACCTCCCGCTTAATTGTAGAACCCGATGACGGCCTGGAACCGGTCCGTAAATTCATCGAGACCGCAGAAACAACCCTGCTGGTCAAACAATTCACATTCACCGACGAAAGTTTGCTTCAGGCCGTCGTTGACCGAAAGAATTCGGGCGTCGACGTGCGCGTCATGCTCAACGCGGAACGATCGGGAGGCGACCGTGTCAATGATGAGACGTTTGAACGTTTGAAAACGGCCGGGATAAATGTCCAATGGTCCAGTCCTAAGTTCTACGTTACCCACGAAAAGTCGATAGTGGCAGACCAAAGCGCAGCGCTCGTCGCCACATTCAACCTCTGCACCAAATACTTCTCACAAACTCGCGACTACGGCATCATCACGCACAATCCCCACCACGTTGCCCAGATCATCGACGTGTTCAACGCCGATTGGGAACATCTCGACTGGACGCCCTCAACTTACGAAGGGCTGTTGTGGAGTAACTCTAATTCACGTCTGCACATGGCTCATTTCATCGACACGGCCAAACATCGACTTGATGTTCAGCACCCCAAGTACGTCGATGCAGTCATTCTCGATCGCATCGCAGCGGCCACTACTCGCGGCGTCAAGGTGCACATTCTTTGCGGGGGTCGGCACGGGATCAGTGACTGGGACATCCTCGACACTTTCGCATCGCTGCGCACATTAGGACGACTCGGCGTCAAGGTCCACAAACAGAAGAACCTAAGGGTGCACGCAAAGTTACTCATCGTGGACGACGAGCACGCTTTGGTCGGTTCGATGAATATCGATCGCAGTGCTTTCGATTTGCGCCGAGAGCTCGGCATCACGATAAGTGATCGAGATGTCGTCGCGCGGCTGCGAGAGGTCTTTGACACTGACTGGGAGCTTTCCCATCCTTACGATGCTCCAGATCCCCTCGATCCGTCCCAGCACGAGGAGACGGACTTCCCGCACGATGCAGATCTTGTCCATGAGTGAGATCGAGCCGCCGCGCGAGAAGGTTTCGCTGCTGGAGATGGCGCTGACGTTCAATCACATCGCACTCGCGTCGTTTGGCGGCGGACTTTCGGCGTGGTCGCGCGAGGTGCTGGTGGTCGAGAAGCACTGGATGGGGGAGGAGGAGTTTCTCAGCGCCATGACGATGTGCCGGATCATGCCCGGCGCCAACCAAGTCAATATGGCGGTGTTTGTCGGCACCAAGATGGGCGGCATCCCGGGTGCGGTCTCGGCCTTAATCGGCCTGTGCCTGATGCCCGTCATCTTTATCCTGGCCATCGGATACATGTACTTTCGCTTCAAAGAGGTGCCAGCGGTGAAAGGCGTCCTTCACGGTGCATCCGCTGCCGCGGTGGCGCTGACATTGACGATGGCCATCAAAACCGGACAGAAATGCCTAAAGGGCGTGATTCCCGTCATGCTTTTCGTCGCAAGTTTTGCGTTAAACGGGCTCCTGCGGTGGCCACTTCTTGAAACTCTCGCGATTCTTGCGCCGCTCAGCCTCATCTGGGCGTGGCCGAGAAAACGTGCCGCATGAAGACCTACATACAACTCATGACGTTGTTCGGCTCGCTGTCGCTGCTCTCGATCGGGGGTGGAAACGCGGTTCTGCCCGAAATGCATCTGAAAGCCGTGCGAGGAGCTCACTGGCTGACCGATTCTCAGTTCGCGGATATTTTTTCGATTTCTCAGGCGGCGCCCGGGCCGAGCATTCTGATTGTGGCGCTGGTCGGTTATGCCGCCGGCCTGTCGGCCGGCGGAGTTCTCGCGGGCGTCCTCGGTGGGGTGATTGCGACCGCGGCGATGATCATTCCCGCCGCAACCCTTGTGTATGTGATCACGCTCTTTTGGCAGAAGGCGCAGAAGTCTCGGTTGCGGTATGCGGTCGAGAAAGGCTTTGCGCCGCTGACGGTGGGCCTCATATTGGCCACCTCGCTGGTCATGAGCAGGGCTGCCGATCACGACTGGCGGGCATACTCACTTACCGGGATTTGCACGGTGATCTTCGTCTTCACCAAGACGAATCCGCTGATCGTGGTGGCCTCCGCTGGGCTGATCGGTTATTTCGGGGTGGTTTGAGCCGGGTCTGATGTCGTCCCGGGAGAGCCCCAAATGGCGGTGCCGGCGCGATTGTGTTCGTCTTTGAACTCGCCGATGACCACCCGGGCTTCAGGCAGGGTGGTCCAGTGGTTGCGGTCGGGGACGCCGGTGGTCCTGGCGCGATGGCGCCGTCAGCGCATTCGGACCTGAGTTTTATCAATTTAGTGCGCACAGGTGTAAGGCCTCGCGCCACGTGAGGTAATCTCACGGTCGATGTCGTACGAGTGGCATGCGACATTTCGTGAGACACGCCGGAGCGCCTGGCAAGGTGACGCCCCGTGCCTGTCGGCTTCGCCATCGCGGGCGCCGGCCGGGGCCGCAGACCATGGCCTTGGGTCAGTTGGCGAAGCGGGCCGCGAGTTCGGCTATCCGGTTGGGCCGGTGCTCTTTGCGCATCCGGCCGGCGCGTTCTAGCAGGCTCATGCCGTGCAAGGCGCTCCAGAGCAGTTCGGTCGCCGTTCCGTCGTCGTCAGTGCCGAGTGCGGCGCCCAGCGCATTGAAGCCGGAACGCAGTTCGGTCTCCGCGTCGTCTTGCGCAAAGCGCGCATCGATCTGCAGCTGGAACATCGCCTCGTAAAGCGACGGATGCGTCGCGGCGAAGTCCAGGTACACGTCCGCGACCGCCGCAACCGCCTGCGGACCTGTCTTGCCTCCCATGGCCGCCTGTGTCGCCGCGGCCAGTTCCGCGAAGCCCGCGAGCGCCACCGTGCGCATGATCTCGGTCTTCCCGCCCGGGAAGTGACCGTAGAGCACGGGCTGCGTGTACCCGATCGCGTCGGCAAGACGCCGTGACGTGACAGCCGTCCACCCGTCGGCCTCGGCTATGCCCCGGGCCGCGTCGAGGATCTGCTGCCTGCGCCCGGCGATCCGCTGCGCGCGGGTACCCGCCCTCGCCATGGTTCCTCCCCTTGCGTTCTGGCTCGCGATAACCTAGGTTAGCACCGCTAGGAATATAGCACCGCTAGAAAAGGAGTGTCATGCTCACCACGCTCGCTGTCAGCACCGCAACCGTCGTCGGCGTCATGGTTGGCGTCGAGTTCGCCGTCGCGGTCTTCGTCGGCCCTATCCTGCGGCGGCTGCCCGTCGGGTCCTGGATTGAGGCCAGCGCCGATGGCGCCCGGGTGCTCGGCCGCGTGATGCCGTTCTGGTACATCGGGTCCCTGCTCCTCACGGCCTGGCTGGCCGCCGCTAAATGGGGCGGGCCGGCCGGTGACGCGGCCGTCGCGGCTGCGGCCCTGCTCGTCGTGAGCGTCGTCATGTCGGTCACCCTGCTCGTCCCGATCGCAAACCGCTCCGCTACCTGGACGGCTGACCATCACCCCGCCGACTGGCGCGAGCAGCACCAACGCTGGGACCGGCTGCACTATGCGCGGGTGGCGATCATCGTCGCGGGGTTCGTGCTGACGCTCGTCGCCGGGACAGTCGCCTGAACGTGGATTTGAGACCCTGCAGGCGGCTGGGTTACTTGATGAGGGCGAGGATTTCGCGGAGGTCGGGCGGGAGCGGGTCTTCGGCGGTGAGGATGTGCTGGCCGGCGCGGATCTGGACGGTGCGGTAGCGGCGGGCGGTTCGGACGAATTTCTTGATGCTCCAACCGGTTTGAATCTCGATCCAGTGCGATACCGCTAGGGCGGCGAACGCAATCGTCAGGTGGGCCTCGACGGAGTCGCGGGTGCGGTGGTAGATCGGCTCGGGCTTGCAGGTCGTGCACAAATCCGCACCAGGATCCAGCTGACCCACAGGTCACCGCCCTACAAGATCGCCGGACCCGCAGCAGTGATAAAAGTCAGGTCAAGGGTGGTCGAGCTGGCCGAGGAGACGCAGGTCTGCTGATCGGCGGGACCGTGCGGAGTATCGGCGGCGGCAGCAGCCAACACGGGTGTGATGAACTTCAAGATTCGCATGGTAAATCCTTTCGATTTGATGTCTGGATGTGTTCTGCGGCAGTGCCGATTTCGTGGCGCGACCGGTGTCAGCGGGAGCCGCCGCCGAAGCTGCCGCCGTAGGGGCCGCCAGATTGCCCCCCGATGGAAGACCATTGCGGCAAAGTCGCGGCGCGAGCTTGGGAGTCGTTGACCTCAGCATCGCCGGGCGACTGGCATATGGTTGACCCGGTGTTCAAGCTGGTGCAGGTATCCGCCGGAGCGGCCGCGGCCGTTGGTGCGGCGGCGATTGCTACCGAGACAGCGCCCGTCACCAACGCCGGTGTGATGTATTTCAGTCCGATTCGCATGGTGGCCTTCTTTCTGTCGGGGTTGGGCAGGCGGCGTCGAGGACGTCGCGGACGTGGTCGCCCGGGAGCGGGTGGTGGCTGGCGGTGACCATGCGGAGCTAGCCGTTGAACGTGCAGACGCCGGTATTGAGCTCGCCCTGGACGTGGATGAGGATCGCCGGTCCCCAGATGGCCACCGGTCGCACAGCCTCGGGTGCCCATGTCCAGGACACCAAGGTTGGACG
This sequence comes from Mycobacterium sp., assembly GCA_025965895.1. Classification (GTDB taxonomy): domain Bacteria; phylum Actinomycetota; class Actinomycetes; order Mycobacteriales; family Mycobacteriaceae; genus Mycobacterium. The sequence goes on along the minus strand of JAOPWC010000160.1, from coordinate 2,381 downwards.
CGAACGCCTCAAAGCTGAGCCCGCAACCATGAAGGCCTCCGCGTCCTCGGTGGTCGCATCAGCGGGGATGAACTGTTCGACGGCAGCAGACCCGGCCAGCACCGCCGGTAGTGAACGTGCACCGGTGAGCTGGTCGCCGACCGTGCGGGCCATGTCCCACACGTCGGTGAGCTGCTCGCGGGTAAACGCCGTGCGGGTCACGGTGAAATACAGGCACACGTCGTCGTGCGCGCCGATATGGCTGCGGAAGTCGTTGGCGGTCGTCATCCGGACGAACTCGTTGCGGCCTGACTCGATGATCACCCTGCTCATCGCCGAGACCAGCGCCGAGTGCACGGTGGTGCGTTCAGCGCGGGCCCGGGCGACCAGCCGCCGAGTCAGGTCCCTGTCGAAGCTGACCGTGCAGATATGCGGCGCCGCGCCGTCGAAGGGCCGAACCGCAGACGGGGTGGGAAGCCAGTCCGGCTGCGCGGTGTGCGGCTGACCGTTGGCGGCACGCACAGCGGACGGTTGCCCGTCGCGCAGGACACCGATCAGTTCCTCCTGCGCCGGCGGCGCCGCCAGCGCCTGCAGTTGGCGGCCGTTGAGGGCGGCGAACAAGTCGCGCAAGATGTATCCGGCGGACAGCCCATCGACGATGACGTGATCCACGGTGAGCACGATCGCCGCAGGGGTGCTGGGCTCCGAGCGCAGCAGCACCACCCGGATCATCGGTGCGCACAAGGTGCCAAAGGGCCGGGTCAACTCCGCGGCGACGCAATCGCGCCAGCTGCGCCCTGCCTCGGCGTCGCTGACGGTGATCGGGATCGGCGGCACAAATCCCGGGCGGTAAAACCCCAGCCCGGTTCGCGGGTGATCCTCGACGTAGACGTTCAGCAGCGGGTGGCGCTGCTGAACCGCGCGCAGGCCGCCAGCAAGCATGAACGGATCGAGGTCGTCGGCGAGCTCGGCCACCATGCAGAAGTGCATCGTGCTTTTCTGCTGGCGCCGGTGATACATCCGCTCGAAAGCCCCGAGCGGACGAACCAATGCACCCGTCGCCTCACCAGCCGATCGTCGCAGTCCGACGCCCGCGGCGCTGACTTCGGCTTGGTGTCCGATCATCAACTACCTTCACAGTCCTATTCATGTCCAGACTTAAACCGCTGTGACACCAGTCTTCTCACGCGGTGCGTCAGGGGCTTGAACCCGCGCGACAGATCGCTGTACCGATGCGTCAGAACACCGGGCCGCGGGCAGTAGGCGTTGCGGGAGTCCGCCGGTGAGCAGCCGTAGGGGGCCTTGAAGTTGCGGCTGAAGTGGCTGGTGTCCGAAAAGCCCCACCGGTGAGAAATATTCGAAATGGGCCGATCGCTAGACACAAAAGAGACAAGTCGACTTATGACCGAGTACCCGAACTGCGGTTGCATTAGGCCTCGGGTTTGCCGATCTCTGCCGCCTGCCGCCGCATCTCCACCGGCAGCGCAGCGCCCCGGTGACCACCAAGTCGGCAGTGTTGTTACGACAGCGCGGTGATCGAGTCCAGGTCCGCGACGTGCTGAGAGATCCTCTCGATCGCAGCGAGGCCGTAGTCGCGGGGTTGCAACTCAGGTTCGAAGCGGCTACCACCGAGCGTGAACAGACCGAAGACCAGGCCGTGCATTGGCTGCTGCCGGTACGCGAGCCATGCCTTATCGAACGACGGCACGGTCTGGGCACCGCCATCCTTCAAGCGTTCGAGATAGATACGGAGCAGATCCTCCTCCCACTCGCGCCTATCCTGTGTGTCGAGTGCGCCCGCCAAGGCGTAGGAATAGTCGAGCGCCCAATGGCCTTTGGCGACGCATTGCCAGTCGTACAGACCCATCTGACCGTCCTCATCGCGCAGCCAGTTCCCCAGGTGCAGATCCTGGTGCAGCAACGTCATCGGCTGACAACGATGACGTGAGAGGGAACTCATGAAACTGCGGAAGACCTCGTGCCGGCGGTCGTACAAGGAACCCGGGATAACATCTTTCGCACGCTCGAGGCCGGTCACGGTCCGCTTCTCGAACGCCACCTTGCGGTTCTGGTTCTCCTGCCATTCCAGCGCGGTTCGCAACGGCTTGAGGTCGATGGCGAAACGCGGGCTATCCCACATCGCACTGTGGTAGGCCGCCATTTCCGCCACCATGTCTTCGGCGTCCGAGCGCGTGACCGGGTTATGCATCGGATCCGGGAAGGTCCACCCGCGGGTGGTGAGGTCCTCCAGCAACACCAGCGAGCGGTGCGACCCGGCGTCATAGCCCGCGTAATACGCATGCGGGCTTCTCAACTTCAGGTTGGGTCTCGCCATGCTGTAGAAGATCGATTCGCCTTCTGTGATTCCCGTAACGCCGAGCAACATGCGGGAGCTGAATGTA
>JAOPWC010000147.1 GCA_025965895.1 Mycobacterium sp. | reverse complement strand
CCGGCGCCAGGTGCAGGGAGCAGCCGCCGGACGGCAGCTCGTTAACGAACTGCCGGCCACCGAATTTGTGGTAGTCCTCGAACGCGATCTCGAAAAACCGCCCACTCAGGCCCATCCGCGGATCGTGACCTTTGGGGGCCAGATGAATGGACACCGCTGCGGCGCCGTCTGGCCAGGCGAACGTCAGCACCTGCTTGGTGCAGTACTCGGTGAGTTGGGCGTCGGTGATCGCACCGGCGCGGACCGTTGAGATGGTTTTTCCCAGCCGCGCCCGGCCGTCCAGCACGGTCACCGGGGTGAAGTAGGCGCGACTCCAGCCGGTGGGCCACGGCACTCCGGCGACCACGGACCGGCGGCGTCCGTCCGCGTCGAGGCTGTCGGATATCGGGTGGGTCAGCCGCGTATCGGGGCGCAGGCCGGCTTGCTCCAGCGCGGTTTCGGGCAGCTCGGCCGCTTCAGCGCCGGCACTCGGGCCTTCCTTGGTCCGAAAGATCAGCGCCTGACCGGCTTTAGGCGCGCTCCATGCCAGATCCCACACCGTGCCGTCGGGGTCCTGGGGGATCAAGGACAAGTCATCGACCGTTGCCAGCACGGCGGACACTCGCACCTCGGCCTGCGCGGCTTCGGAGAGCCGCACCGCGTCGTCGACGACCACCTCGCAGCGCGTCCGGTAGATGTAGCGGCCGCCGGGTTCGGGGTCGGAGTCGACGAAGCCGTGGAGATTGTCGCTGCCGGTAAAGATGCGGTACTGCACTTCATTCCCAGCGGCGTTTTCGGCCGGAATGCGGTAGATGTGCACCGCGCTGGCACCGGGGAAAGCCGTCCACTGGCCAACGACCCGACCGGAGTCCTCGGCGATGGCGAAGTTTTGAACCCGGCTGGGCCGTGTCCCTTCGGCGTGCAGGACCGGTTGGGCGCCAAGGGCTTCGGCGCGTGACCCGCCGGTGTTCACCCACACCTGATAGCGTCGCACCGCACTGGCCGGCGGCTCGGCGTCGCGCATCGATGTGGTGGTGGTCGACCCGACGAACTGTGCCCGGTCGGGCGAGTACGGTTTGTGCTGCTCAGCGCTGACAACCCGGTACACGACAAACGAATCCGCGTCAGCGTAGCCGGGCTGGTAAGGCGGCCAGGATATTTCGACAGCCTGCTGGCCGGTGCCCTGGTCGGGGACTGGACGCAGCACGATGGTTTCCGGTTCGCTGGTCTGCTCGCGGAACACATACGGCGCGAACGCTTCCCGCACCAACGTCGTGTCCTCGCCGGGCGGTGTCTCGGGGCGTTCCGGCACATCCTGCGCGGCGCTTGCCTGCGCGGCGCCGGTTTCCTCGGCTGGTGGCTCCGGTTCGGTCGTATCGGTGGTCAGCTCGTCGAGGAAGCGGGCCATGTCTTCGGCGTGCTCGGCCACCGACCCCGGCAGCATCGCGCGGATCTGCTCGACATCGCGGCGCCCGGAGCGCAGTACCATCCGCACGTGAGCTTCCTTGAAGCTGCTCGCCGACACCGCGCCGGAGGCGATGAGCTGCTGGCGCCACTGCAGCAGCGCCGGCAGGCGAGGATCGCCATCGGTGGTGTTCGGATCGGACATACCTAGAAGACCAGTTTCCCGGCGCCGGGCGGTTCGTCGGGTTCGGCCGCCCTGCCGGCATCGCGGGTGGCCGCGACGCTGCTTCGCGGCGCGAACAGGGAAAAATCGTAGGGCGGCAGGCCATCGCCGGCCTGCACTACCACCGCGCGGTATCCCACGCCTCGGCGCGCCACGACCGGCTCGTCCACCACGACCGCGGAACGGCCGGCGGTGAGCGCTGTGTCGGTGAACAGCCACGCGGCAAACGGCGCCGCGCGATCGGGCGGGCGCTCAACGACCCCGGCGCTGAACTCGGCGGCGGGCACGGTGCGGCCGCTGGCCGGCACGTACACCGCGCCGGTAAGTGCGGCGGCGGCGGGGCTTTGCGGGTCGGCGAGCATCTGCTGCACCTGCCGCCACAGCGCATCGGCGCCCGTCGCGTGCAATTGCCCGGAGGCCGCCGCATACGACCACCGGTCCAGCGCGGATCCGGTGCCGGCGCCGGGCATGACGAACAACACGGAGGGATCCTCGCGCAGCTCATTTGCGGCGCGGGCGAGCACGTCTTCCCACGGCCCGGTGAGCCAGCCCACCTGGTAGAGCCGCTGTTCGATCCCGTGAGTGGCGGCGTCCGTGTCGTTTCGGTTCGGCGTCGCCACGCCGAGCTGGGTCGATCGCGGGAGCCCGTCGGTCAGTTGCCCTGCCGGGGGCCGCGGCGGCGGGGCAGGACCGAACGGGGCCCGCAGCATCGCGCCGAGCACCCGGCTCCAGGCCAGCAGCTGCCCGTAGGCACCCGACAGCCGACTGAGATCCTGCACCGCCGTTCGGAGGTTGGCCTGCATTGCGTCCAGCTGACTTTGTTCGGACTGGCGCAGATTGATCTCGGCGAACAGATCCCGCTGGGCCAGCAGGAACAGCCCCAGCGCGATCACCAGATACAGCCCCAGCAGCACTCCGCCGGTGATCAGCGCGAACTTCCAGCCGGCCCAGCCGATGGCAGCCGCAATTACCAGCAGCACCACCGCGGTAAACACGGTCCAGCCCGATGTCTTGAGGATCAAGCCGATCGTGCGCTGGCGCCGGCGCAGCCGCTCGTCCACGGCGTCCCGATTAGCGGTGTCGCGGATCTGCTGCACCAGGCCGGCAACCTCGGTGCGGGCGCGGTCCAGAAAATTGGCCAGAATCAGTCCGCTCTGCCAGGCATAGCTTTTCGCCGCGTTTGCCTGCCAGGTGTCCAGGTCGGCGGCCGCACGGCGGGCCTCGACCCCGGCAGCGGGGTCACTGTAGGTGCGGGTGAGCCGCTCACGTAACGCGGCCGCCCCCATGACGTCGGGCGCCTCCACCGTGCTCACCCCGATCACGGCAGCCAACGACCCTGGGATTGCCGAAAACCTGTCGGCAGCGCTGGGAACCACATCCGCGCAGTTGCGCACGACGCCGACGGCGGCGCCGACCCGCACCGGTTCCACACCGGTGGCCCGCCGGCCCCCATCGGCGAGGGTCAGCGCGGCGTTGACGAAATCGGTCCACAGCGGGCTGAGGTCCTGATGCGCGATGTGCTCACGGCCGCCCGCTCGGTCCAGCGCCGCGCCGAGCGCGTCTGCGCTGCGCGCGAGGTCTTGCCAGCTGGCCGGCTCGGCGCCGGAGACCACCGCGTAGGCCGAATCGGCACGCCCGAAGACCACGTTCTGCACGGTGGTGGCCACCACCGAGGAGACCGAGCCAACGACCGCTGATACCCACTTTGACGGTGCCCTGCGCAGCGCCGCGCCGAGAAACGACAGGAACATTTTCAGCGCCGCCCATATCGAAATCCATTCAGCTGCTCCGGTTTCCACCGCGACGCGGGGTCCGCGCAGCACGTCGCGGTGCTTTCTCCACAGTCCCTCGGCGATCGACCGGGTGGCCGTGGGCATGTCGTTGATGTAGACGACGGGCACGGTGCCGCCGCGTGGCAGCGGTAGGCGACCGGTCGGGTCGAACAGCTGCGCCCGCAGCTGTTCTTCGACAGCGGTGGTGTCGAGTTGGCGGTAGAAGGCGCGCACCGCGCGGATCGTGAGCCCCGGCAGGATCCCCAGCGTGTCGAACGGCGTGCTCTCGATGCCCGCCCACAGGCCGGCGGCGCCCGCGACGACCGGGGCGACATGGCGCGCGACGTCGAGCGGATCGGTCAACCGGTCCAGCGTGACCGATCCCAGCGCGGGACCCGCGGAGTCCTCAGGTGCGATCAGCAGATTGTGCCACCCCTCCAGCACCAGCGACGGGTCGGCGGTCACCTCCGCGGCCGACGCGTGGGTGTACAGCAACCGCAGCAGGGTGATTGGCGCGCCCATCGCGCCGAACCGCATGATCTGCTCCACCTTCTGCTCGACGGCCAGCGGCACCCGCGATGGGCTGGTCACCTCTGGCGGCACCAGAACCGCGAGTCTTAGCCGTTCGTGGCGTTGGGCGGTCACGATCTGCTGTAGCACAACGGGATTCGCGCGGCCGTGAGTGACAAGGGTGGCCGGCAGCGACGACGCGCCGGCGTCGGCGGAGTCGACCCACGCGAAGCCGGTGAGCAGGCCGACCGCCGAGTAGTCGGCCAGCACCGCGAGGATCTCCTCGGCCTGCGTGTGCGGGGCCAGCACCACGGTGAGGACCGACATCGTCAGAAAGTCCCTCCCTCGGGGATGACGACCTGTTCGGCTGCACCGAGAACCATTGAGCCGCCACCGCTTTGGCTGTCGAGGGTTCCCTTCACGTCGCGGACCAGTCCCGTCAGTGCCTCGCTGGCCCAGAACACGTCGGGCGCCAGGTCACGAAAGATCGGGGTCTTGGACGCTTTCAGCCGGGTCGCGATTGACGCGAACGCTCCCACGCCGGCGCCGCCGGCGACACCGGGGGCCAGGTATTCGGCGCTGGTGTCGCGCACGGTCGACAGCCAGTCTTCGGCGGCGGTGGCCCGATCGACCGGTGTCTGCGCGGCCGCGACACTGTCGATGCGAGACACCAGGCCGGGAGCCGACGACCCGGTGAGGATGAACTCGCGCAGCAGGCCGACCACCGACAGCGGCACGATCCCGCTGGCGGGGTCCTGCGAGTTGTTGTCGTAGAGGCCGCGCAGCACCCGGTACGGCCGCAGCGAGCTCATCACCGGTGGCTCGTGTGATTGCGCGATCGCCAGCAGAATTCCTTCCAGCACCACCGGCAGCCAGTCATAGGGAGCGATGAACTGCGACGGCGGTGTCAGCAGCGGGCTGGGGAAGGACAGCCATGTCCCGGCCTCGCCGTCGAAGATCCGGACCGGTTCGGAGTACGGGGATTCGGGTATCTGTATCCGGCCGATGATCTGGCCGAGCAGCCAACCGGCGGTCATCGTGCGCCGTTCGGCTTCGCCCATCGGCAGCGACGCCGCCAGCGGTCGCGAGCGTCGATACCGCCAAAAGTGGGCCCGTGCCGGGCCGGGAATCTCGGCCCACTGCTGCGCGGCGGGCTTGAGCACGGAGTCGAACGCCAGCGGCGAGTAGTTCGGGTAGGAGCCGAAGATGTCGATGCGGGCGACGCTGTCCTCGTCGGTGAGTGCTCGGGCGAAGTTTTCCTTGCTGGCCTGGTCGATGCGCGGGTTGGAGCGCAGCTCATCAGCGAGGGCGTCGGCGACCGACTGGCCCGCGAACGGCACCTCCGAGAACTTGTACCGGTATTCGACCTGCTGGCCGGGATGCACGTGGGTAAGCGCCTGGTCGTTGACGCTGGCCAGTGGGCGTGCCAGCGACAGCGCCTCGGCGAACTTGGTGGCAATGTCGCGGCGGCGGGCCGTAAGCTCGGATTCGGGCGCGCCGACGCCTTGGACATAGTCGCGCAGCGACACCTTGATGAAGTCGTGGAACGCCTCCCCGGGCCGCCCGACGTAGAGTCTTGCGCGTTCCAGCAGCTCGGCGGGGCGGGTGTGGACGTCGAACTGAGCCACCGACGGCACCCGGGACCGACCGGTGTCGGGGTCGAGGCCGAGCGCACGGGTCAGCCAATTCGCGGTGCGTTCGAGCAGACCGTCTGGCGCGAGCATGCCCCCGGCGGTTTGCCATTGCCCGAGGATCACCCGGGTAGTGGCTTCGTCGACCGCGGCCCGGAACGGGACCAGGGCCTGGCCGACCGCGACGGCCTTGACCAGGTCGGTCTCATAGCGCTGCTTGAACGCCGATGAACTGATGAGCAGGACCTCGTTGTTGGCTTCGGCGAACCGGCCGGGCACGAGTTCGTCGGCGTCGGCCGGCCAGGCCGCGTACTGGTCGGTGGCGATGCGGGCCAACCCGACGTCGGTCGGCGGCTCGGCCTGGGCGTTTTCCACCACAATCTGCGCTTCGGACAGCGCGTCGCGCAGCGGAATGAGCAACTCGCCGCCGATCACGGCGAACACGTCCGCCAGCCGGGCCGACGCCGTCGCGTACACCTGCCGGCGGATCGTGCCGCGGAATCCGTCCAGCGCGGTGGTCAGCACCTGGTCGGCGTTGGTCATCACGCCGCGCAGCGAGCCCAGCACCGCGTCGACGTTCGGCCCCAGCGCGACCACATCCGGGGGTCCCATCTGGCCGAGCTGGCCGATCGGCGCGGTGAGCGCGTCGTCGATGTAGCGGCGCAGCTGCTCGACCAGCGCCCGGGCAGATGGCAGGCCGAAGTTGGCTATCGCGTCACCGACGACGGTATCGAGCCGGTCGGCGAACGTGCGGTGCCAGCCGAACACCAGGCGGTACGCCGCCTCCGAGCACGCATTGGCCAGCGAGTCGCGCCGGTTGCTGACGGCCTGCCGGAAGACGGGCACCCACTGCTCGGCGGTCAGGCCGGCCGGATTGGGCAGGTAGGCGCGCAGTTGGCGCTCTATCAGCGTGGTGATCGTGGGGGCCACCGTCTGCGCGGGAAACGCGGTGTTCGCGACCCAGTTGCCCAGCGCGTTGATGTCCTCGTCGCCGGCCGACGCCGGCAACCCGAGTTTGCCGCAGATCGCCTTCCACTGGCTGGTCAAAAGCGATTCAAGCTGCTCGTTGCTCGATGCCGGGTTACCCGGCTGCATGTGGCCGCGGACCAGTTTGTCGGCGCAGCTTCGCGCCAGCCGCTGCGCGGCATATTCGGCGTAGCGGTCGCGGCCCATGCTCAGGCTGGAAAACCCGTAGGTCCCCCACGGCAGCGGATCCCAGATCGCGTTGCCCCAGCCGAGCAGGTCACGATCACCGGGTGGTGACGCGGTGTTGCCGAGGTCGTACTGCACGAACTGGTCGCTGGCCGTGCCGCTGACCATCAGACCGGCGACGCCGCGGGCCAGCCCGCGGTAGACCGCGTTATACGAGCCATCACCGAACAGGGTGCGGTCGGCCCCGACGTACAGGCCGACGGGAAAGACCCGCGCGAATGGGATCGGCTCGCCCTCGCCATGCTGCTGGCCCAGCGCCCGAAGGATCCGCTCGTCGTGTTCGCGTGTCGCCCCGGACTGGCTGGCCACGATTTCGCCGAGCATCGCCAGCGAGTTTGCCCGCACGCCGGTCCGCGCGCTTTCCGGCAGCGAGTTGAAAATGTCGGGCGTCACCATGAAGACACCCATCAGTTTCGGGTCCAGCCCGGACACCAGGGTCAGTAACCGGCACACGTCCAGCGCCATCGACGCGCCGGCGCCGCCAGCCATCGACGACACCACCAGCGTCAGCGGCGGCTCGTTAGGGTTGAACTGCCCCATGCCCGGGACCCGCACTGACGACATTTCCGAGATGGTCTCGACCCGGAACAGCTGCTCCCACACGGCTTGCAGCCGGGCGCGGATCTCGGCGGCCTTGCTCAGGGTGATCATGCGCCCAATCGCGCGGTACTGTCCGGCGCCGGTCGAAATCGGGTTAGTGACTTCCTCCGGATTGCGGGGCGCCCAGGTCGCTATCGTGTCGAGCGCGCGGCCGGCGGCCAGCCGCTGCGACAGCGCGGCATCGAGGATCGCGTAGCTGCTGCCCTGGGGTCCGCAGCCGATGTAGGTGCCGCCCTGCCCTTGCACGTTGGCCAGCCCGTCGGGCCCGTCCTCGGCCCCGCTGGGCACGTCGATGTGAACGAATTGCCACCCGGACAGCAGCTTGTCAATGCCGGCAGCGTGCAGCTCGGAGCGCAGCTGGTCCATGACATAGGCCAGCGCCGCGCCGCCGGAGCCGCCGCACCCAACAATCAGGAATCGTCGCATCAGGCTCCTTCGTCGAACGGGCCGAAGGGACTGGGGTCATAGCGGCCGGCCTGGCGGGTGTCGGCGGTGCCGTGCTCTGCGGCGCTGAACGGGTCCGGACGCGGCGCTGCCGGCGATGCATCGCCGAACGGCGACGCGTCCCGGAGGTCCCCGGCCCGCGCCAGGCCCGCGTCGACGGCGCGATGCCGCAGCGCGCTGAGCAGCTCCGGCAGCCTTCTGGCGACGTTGTCGTAGAGCCGCTCGCGCGCCGCGGTGTCGGTCAGACCTGCCACGAGCAACAGCACCTCGGCCGCATTTGCTGGTCCACCTGGATCGTGCAACAGCACCCACTTGTTGTGCACGGCCAGCGGCAGCACCGCTCGCAGGCCGCTGCGGTCGGTGCCGGGAAGCTCTGATCCGACGCTGACCATGCCGTCGGCGTCCACGGTGACCTGTCCGGTGCCGAACGGGCTGCGCCCGGTGGTGGCGGTCAACCGCACCCCGCGCACGGTGAGCCTGCGCGCCCCGCCGGGCGGCAGCCCCGGCACCATCTGCAGCAGGTCGGTGTCGGCCATCGCAAACGGGGTCCCGTTGCGCAGCACGATGTCGGACTCCACCTCGACCGGTATTCGCTCGGCCAGCAGCGGTGCACCGGGAATCTTGGCCACGTACCACTTCGCGGAGTACAGCAGCGCCAGCGGAATGCCCGGGCCGAGCAGCAGCGCGGCCAGGAACACCAGCACGAAATTGGTCGTGCTGAGCGGTTTGGTCAGCGACGCGACGAATGGCACGTCGACGACCTGCGCGTCGTTGGGGTTGTCCAGCGCCGAGATATGCACCGGCACAGTACCGTTCAACCCGCCGTGGCCATCGTGGTCGGTGCGCAGCATGACCGGAAGCTGCGCGGTCTGGCCGGCCGGCACCTTCAGGCAACCCCCGGGGGTGTTGGCCGACGAGGTGATCTGGGTTGTACCGATGCCGTCGGGTGCGGCGATCACCTTGGCGGCATCGGCTGCCGCGATCCATGCGCATCCCGGCCCGGTGATGCTCAGCATGCCGTGCGCGCCCTTGGCGGCCTGCACCGTGCCGAAGTCGATCCGGCTCCCGGGGGTGGGCAGCCCCAGCTTGGGCAGGATCTGGACCGGTAGCTCGACGTTCTGCGGGGACAGGGTGGTTCCCGGAGCGATCTGGGCGCCGTGCGCATCGACGGCGGGGGCGGTGGTGATCGTCAGCGACATCCGCAGGATGGCGTGTCCGGGATTCAGTTTGGTCAGGTCGGCGTCAACCGGTTTGGCGATGTCGGTCTTCGGCACCGACATCAGCAGCGGGATCGGCGCCGCGCCGTCGGGCTGCAGCGTCACCGACATCGTCGCGGTGCCGGCCAGGTCGGTCGGGTTGACAGGTTTGCCGTGCCCGTCGGCGAGGCCGAACGTCAGGCCCTCAACCACCTGGCCGCTGTGCCAAGCCACCTTTGCGGCGTCGACGAGCGTCGGGAAGATGTCGGTGGTGATGTGGATGCTGACCCGCGACACCGCGTCGGGGTGCTGCCCGGTCGTGTCGACGTAGACGATCGCCCACTTGCCGGCCCAGTCGGGGCTGCCGGCGTTGCGGATCGTGATGGTTTGCGCCGAGTCCGACGGCCAGTCGTATTCCACCGGTGTGCCGGCGATTTCGGTGTTGATTTTGCTCTGTTTGTTGGGCAGGTCGATCTGCTGCCCCGACGGGGTGATCAGGTAGGGCACGATGCCGGGCATGCCGCCCGAGCCGAGGATGCCCACCGATTTGATCGAGCGGTCCAGCACGAAGTCGTGCCGGGCCTGTGGACACACCTGGATCGGGCACACCGGGCCGTTCTGCTGAACCCCGGGCTCGGGGTTGAGCGCATCGAACGCGAAGAGCATGTCGTCGACGTTGTTCACCGGGTAGAAGTCGCCCGGAACGGGATCGGTGATGTTTCCGCAGGTTGTGCCGTTGATCCCTTTGCCGGTGCTGACAGCCGACATCGTGTCGAAATCGTTTGGTGCACTTCCCGCCGTCAGTCCGACCCCGAGCATCACGATGCCGCGCGCCCGCAGCTGGTCGGCCAGGCCGCCGGGCCGGCAGATCGAATCCTTGGCCCGCCGAATCGTCTCGGCCACACCGTTGGGGCTGTCCAGGCTGAGCCCGTCGGCGTAGGGCTTGACCAGCGGCCGGGCGGTGAAATCGATCATGCCGTCGGAGAACCAGGCGATCGCCTGGCAGCGGTCGCCGCCACCGACACCGGGCCCGCGTGCGGCCAGCGCCTGGCGGGCGCCGTCTAGGGCAAGCCAGTAATCGGTGTCAATGCCGGTGTTTTTCGACGCCACCGGTGACATCGCATTGGCGACGGAGTCGGCGGTGGCGCCGGTCAGCGGCGACCAGTCGTGCTCAGGGTAGTAGTTTTCGGCGAACCCGGCGATCGCGACGTCGAGCTTGGCCCCGATCCGGTCGGCGTAGTGGCCAAGGGTTCGCACCAGATACCGGGCCGCCTGCACCCGCGCAGCCTTCGGGTCGGTCTGCTGCAGGCTGCTCGACTCGTCGAACAGGATCAGCAGGTCGCCGGTTTTCTGTGCGGCCAGGCAGCCGCCGTAGCGACTGACTCCCGTGTCGGGCTGCGCTTGCGCGGTTGGCGCAGGAAAATTCCACAACGTGATGGCGAGGGCGAGCGCGACGACAGCGGTCAGGCGCGCCAACGGTTTTCGCGCTGCACCGCGCTGTCCGAAGAGCCGATTGACGCAAATCATGGGGTGGCCTTACAGCGTGCCCGCCCAGAGCGCGATGTGCCAGGCCCCTACCGCAATCCCCAGCAGGCACACCACCAGAATCGCCCAGTACACGTTTGGAACCCAGCGCGGGGCGCAGTACACGGCATGAGTGCGCCGGCGGGTATCGACTCGGGTGAACTCCGCGAGCACCCCTATCGCCACCGGACCGGCCAGCAACCAGCCGGCCAACGCCGCGGCTACCCGAGGACCCCACAGGAGGCCGATTGCAAGCCCCACCGCGGCCGGCGCGAACGCGAGCGCGAACAGCGCCGTCGGCGGGCCCGCGACCGTCAGCGCTTCGGCTCCGAGCGCGCCGGCGGTCGTCGGCGGCGCGAACACATCTTGGTGACCGGTGTCTGACCCGCTGGACCGCTGATCGGCGAATGGATCGAATCCGGTGTCGAAAACGCGGTTTGGCGCCGGCGACTGGCCTGCGGTAGGCGCCTGAACCGGTGGCGTGCGCGCGGCGCGGCCGGCACCGAACTCGCTGAAATCGAATGGATCCGACCGCGGCATCTCAGCACCCGCCCATCGCAGCGCCGACTGTGGTCGGCCACGCTGCCCGGTGTTCGGGGCGGTTCACTGCATGCCCTTCTTCGCGTTGCGTGGTCGCGAGATTGCGGCGATCGCCGATGCAGTGATGCGGTGTCGTGTTAGCCATGTCATCAGTACCGGTTCATACACACCGCAAACGTGTGATCGGGGGGTGCGGCGACGTAGGTGCTGTTGCAGTCGGAGTCGTTGGCGACGCGTGCGACGACCGCGTACACACCGTCACGGTGCAGGCATGGGACTTTGAACAGATCCAGCGCGTCTTCGCCGCCGCCGCCGCGTATTTGGATCTCCACGCAGGTCCCGACGGTTGCCTGGGTCAGATCGAGTTTGATCCGCGGCGTGGTGGACGGCGGGGCGATCGACGTGACCACCGACGTAGACGGCGTCGCCCGCGACGAGGCGGTGGTCGGCGTCGCGGCCGGCGTCGAGCGGGTGTGGCTGCTCGACGCGAACCAGATCCCACCGACCAGCAGCGCCACGCACATTAGGTATCCCAGTACCAAGCCGCAAATGGCCGCCAGCCATCCCCGCTCACCGGTACGGCGGATTTGCGGCAATGCCAGGTGTCCGAGCACAACCCCGGCGGGGGGCACCAGGACCGCCATGATCGGTGAAAGCACCGCAAACCTGTTGTATGGCGGTGACTCTGGCGGTGGGCCTTGGTAGGCGGGGCCGAATTGCCATAGTTCGGCGGCGGGGTGCGGGTAACTGATGGTCGGCGGTCCGGCGGGCGCACCAAACGGATCAGCAGGTTGCTGCTGAAACGGATCCCCTGCGTGCGTCACTAATGCAGTCTATCCGTCTAGCGGCTGCAGTCTATCCGTCTCGCGGCACGCAGCGGTTGTCGGTCAACCGATTCCTCCGGCCGCGCCGGGAATGGCGAAAACTGTTCGCCTAGTCGCAACGTAGCAAATACACCGAGCGGATTTATCCATGGAATTCGACGATGCACGCGAACAGCGTGTCGGCTCTGTTGGCCAGCACTCGAACGGTGCATTGATCCTCAGACGAGGTGATGAGATTGACCTGGAACACCCCGTCACGCACCTCGCAGCGCACCAGGTAGATCTTGACGTCCTGAGAGCCCGGCCTGGTGGGGTCGGGTTGGAATTGCTGCACCTCGACGCATTGACCCACTCGCAAGTCCTCGACGGTCACCGTCGGCCGCTGCGGGGGCGGGGCCGTGATCACGGTAGTGCTGACGCTTGGCGACGGGGCGGCCATGGTGCTCGCTCTGCCGGGGGTGGCTTGTGTCGGTGACGACTTAGGGCCGCCGCCGATGATCAGCCACACGATCAGCGCGACGAGCCCGAACAATATGAATACGTAAGACAGAGTCAGGCCGATCAAGGCACGGTCGCGGCCACGCTCGCCGCGGCGCGAAATCTGTGCCAATGCCACATGCCCCAGCACCACACCGACTGGCGCGAAGACGAAAGCGAAAACGATCGACAGCGTGGCCAGCGTGTTCACCTCGCCGGAAGGTGCCGGCGCCGGGGCGGGCGTCGGGCTCCCATACGGGCCGGTCCCGAACGGCTCCGTGCCGAACGGGTCCGGGGAGCCGCTATATCCGCCGCCGTAGGTCATTCATCCGTCCCCAGGGTCACTCGTTCCGTGTTAATCCTGCCTGGTCCCGCTGATGAGCACAGCATCTAATTGCACCATTATCCGGCGCCGCGGTTTGGCGGTATTGCTTTCGACCCGGCAGCCTCAGGCAGCCTGAATACATAGCCCACTGCCGATCGGGCGCGACCGACGCGTAGAAGCGCTTCTCGCCGCAGATTATCCGGCCTCAAAAAGGCCACGCCGTTGGCTGGCCGATATTAATGTGCGAGTCAGAGGTTCGTGTGAGTTTGCTCGCAGGGACCTATGCCGCAACGACTCTCCACATCTCCGATGTCCCTCAGGCATCACCGGTCCAGATGTGCGTCGGACGAATCCGACGCCACGCACACATTCCTTCTGGAACCAGAGAGGGTTATTCAATGCCCTCTTCCCGCGGCAGCTCGCGCGTCGGCACCGTATTGGGGCCATACGAGCTCCGCTCCCTGATCGGCGTCGGCGGGATGGGCGAGGTGTATCAGGCCTAGACACCGTCAAGGATCGCGTGGTCGCGAGAAAGCTGTTGCGCGCAGAATTCGCCGCCGACCCTAGCTCCCAGGAGCGATTCCGGCGCGAATCCCGTGTCGCAGCACGGCCGGCTGAGGATGTTGGCGATTGCCCGGTCCCACAGCGGACCGGAGGTGATGCCCTGCAGATCCAGCCCCAGGCCAGCGAACCGACGATGTCAGTTATCTGTCCACCGAACGGGCCAAGGCGGTCATCCGGCCCATCAACGAACGCTACCGAGCGCTTCGCCCTTATGCGCTGGCACTGGTCGACGGGTTCGGAATATCCGAGCAGCTACGTTATGCGGCGATGTGTGACCCCAGGAGTTGGCGGAGTAGGCGCTTTAGCCGGACACGATGGCGGGCTGGACATCCGGGGCCGGCGGTGGCGGTATGGCCTGCGCCACTCCAAGCTGGACAAGGCTGTCCCGGCCCGGTCGGTTCTGCCCGCCGGACCGGCTGCGTAGGCGTCAAGCAGCCGGGTGGTCATCGCAGTGAAGACCCGGTACGCCGCGTGGAACGCGCGGCCGGGGAATGTGCACCCGGCGTCGACACCACAGATCCACCTTGGGTGGCCGAGGAGAACACCGCGGCCCCGTTGGGTGCTGTGTAACAGGTGGTGTCCTGGAATCCGGAGCGCCCCCGGCAGGTGACCGGCGAGTGGCGTAACACCAATGACTTCTGGGTCGCAGTCAAATGCGATGAGATGGTCACGCTCACACCACGACTCAAACATCACGTGACGTTTCGTCGTGGCGAGCCACCAAGGCCCAACGAGGTTGGCTATGCCAGTACCGATCCGTCGCATCGGCGCGCCACGGATTCGAAATCCACCGATGCTGCCCCGCGTGCAGTCATCTGGATCGGATCAGCATCAACGGCCCCAACGAAATTGACGAATCGACAGTTACATTGTCCAAGGACGCGCCGACAGCAACGAAGGGGCCAACATGAACCGAACTTCGCGATTTAAGCGTATTCCCAGTGCGCCGGAAGGGCCGCTCGCAGAGGTAAGGCACGCACCAGGTCCTGAGTCCGACAACTTTTCCGATTTTGGCCGTGGCCGGTAAGGAAGACGACTCCCGTTACACAAACGACCGATTCAGGGCCGGAAACATCGGGCGGTCATTGCTGCAGCACCGACGGCCTCGGCGGGTCAGCTGTCGGCGCAGCTGCCGACGATCTCGACCGCACCGCTGGCGGTGGCTGCCGGCTCGCACGGGAGTCCTACCGGGTGGGGCGGTTGGTGCCCGCCAACACATGCACTGGTGCCCCTGGCCTTGGCCGTAGCGCCGAAGCGAGGACGGCGGTGCGGGCCGACCCGATCGCGCAGCGCCACATGAACGCATGCGCCGCGATCGCTTCCTACGACCCCCGTCCGTACACGGTTGAGCCACCGCTAACCACCACCGTGGACGACACGATGCCCGATCCGGCCGGCAAGGCGGTCATCGGCTCACCTTTTCGGACGACCGGACTCAAGCCCGTCCGAAAAGACAACCGAGTGCCGCGCTGACGCACCGCGGCGGCCCCGGTGTATCGGCGCGGTTCGCCCACCGCAAGCTGGCGTTTATCTGTGCGCATATCAACGAGTCCCCGCTGGGGTCCTGCGCCGACTCGTTTATCGCGTCGCACGGCAGCGCGACTTCGCGCAGACCGACCAGGGATCCGGCCGGTAGCCAGGCGCCCGTCGTGGCACACACGAACGTTCTCGAGTTGGAGTCCAGGCCAAAGTCGTACAGCGGTTGAGGAACGCAGGGCGTGCCCTCGACGACGTTGCGCGTCACGTTCGGAACACAGTCCGCCGCGTCGCAAAAGGCCGATGCAGTACCGGCAGGAGTGATCAGCGCTGCGATCAATCCACCTGCCAGAACCGGTACGGCGATGAGATTCCTCAGGTCTGCCCCTCCGGTTCGGGTCGGCTTCCGCTCGGCACCAAAAAGCTTAGGCCCGCCGGCGCAGCTCACGTAGTGCCTCGCCAAAATTGTCGGCACATCGGCTACTGCGCTGAGCCGAGCTGATGCCGCGTGGACTGCCGGCAACGGGTCCCCAGGCCGCCGGCCGCGACGGCGGGGGCTGGCCTGACACCGGCGCATGTGTGGCGCGATCAGCGTGGATGCTCTACGCCGACCGGAACGTAGCTAACCGAACCGTTCGATGATCGCGTCGGCGATGCGGTCGGGCTCGTCTTCCTGGATGAAGTGCGCGGCGTTGGGCAACTTGACAAGCACATGGTCGGAGAAGGCCGAGCGCATCCGCGGCAGATTGGCGGGTCGGAAAGCCGCATCCTTCATGCCCCACACCAACAGGGCACGCTTCGACCCCAGTTTGGCGGGCACGTCGCGGGCGAGCCGTTCCAGTAGAGGTGCGGCGGCGAGGATTTCTTTGGGCGGTCGGCCTGGTGGACGTCTTCCTGCGCCGCGGTGACATGGGGGAGCGCCCCGACCTTACGAAACCCCCGTTCGTGCCGGGCCTGGAAGTTGCCGGCACCGTGCGCGAGGTCGGTCAAGGTGTCGACGGTTTCCGTGTCGGAGAACCTGTCGCCACTCTCTCTCAGATGTCGTGGGCGGGTACGCGAGCGTGACCCTCGCCCACGCGTCGATGGTCATACCCCTGGGCGACTCCGGAGTGGATCCGGCACAGGCCGTCGCGGCACTGCCCAACGCTGTCACTGCCTACCTGGCGCTGACCCGAGTGGCGCATCTGCAGCCAGGGGAGAGCGTCCTGGTCCATGGCGCAGCCGGCGGCCTGGCGGCCCCGTTCCCCGCGGTCGCACGCTCGTTGGGCGCGTCGCGGATCGTCGGCACCGTCTCGTCGCCCAGCCGGATCAAGGACACGGTGCCTGTGGGCTATGACGCCGTCTTCACCAGCGACCGGTTTGTCGATGCCCTGACCGGGCAGTCCATCGACGTCGTGGTCGACGCGGTCGGCGGCGAGGTGCGTACCGCGAGCCTAGATGTGCTGGCTCCCCTCGGTCGCATCCTGCTTTTGGGGCACGCCGCGGCCACCCCGGACACACCGGTGACCAGGGACCAGCTGTGGCTCACGAGTGCCGGCCTTCTCGGGTTCTCCGTCGGTCCGTACCTTCAGGCGAATCCAGCCAGCGCGCAACCGGCGGCCGAACAGGTCTTGTCACTGCTCGCCAGCGGGCAGCTCGCCCTGCGCATCGAGGAATTGCCTCTGGCCAAGGCCGCCGAAGCACACCAGCGCCTGGAGGCCCATCAAGTCCCCGGTCGTCTCCTACTCACTGTCTGACCTCGCCGACTCCGCGTAGTTCGCAACCACTAGATGACGTATCGAGCCCATTGTTGGGCAGCGAGATCGGCGTGCCGCAGTGCGACTTGGTAGCTGTAGCCGAGAAGTTCGGCGACCAGCGGAGGGAGGACCTCGGCGACGAGATTCTGGAGAGCGGGGTTCCGGGCGCCAAGCAGGTTGATGCCCAGTTTGCGCAATCTCACCATGATCGACCGGGGGTCGAGATGCTTGCCGGGATTAAAGCGCGGGAACAGCCAGGACGTTCCGACGCTGCCGCCGTTCGGAGGTTGGGTGGGTCATGCAGGTGGTGTCCGAGCATGCCCTGCGAACGGTTCTGGAACCGCAACCGGTTCAACCCCAAGGGAAATTTCCCACTGAATCCGCGCCCCGTAATGTTTTCTCACTGAGGCTGCGCCAAAGTCGTAGCTTCGCCGCCGCGCTGCAACTTGAACGCGACCGTGCTGGTCGCTGGACTAGTGGCCGAGGCGAATCTCGACGGCCTGTCTCTGAAGCTGGTTGAAGGTATAGCTGAAGTCGCCGCGGTGGCCCACAGCGACCACATAGCGGTCCTGGCCCTCGGTGACCGGGAAGCTGAACGAGAACGTGCAGATGACATCGCCGCCACGGCCCTCCCCGAGCGATGTGGTAGCCAGGATTTCGCCCTTGCCGTTCTTCACGGTGACTTGG
Source organism: Mycobacterium sp. (assembly GCA_025965895.1). Lineage (GTDB taxonomy): Bacteria > Actinomycetota > Actinomycetes > Mycobacteriales > Mycobacteriaceae > Mycobacterium. The sequence continues at coordinate 16,848 of JAOPWC010000147.1, read as the reverse complement.
GTGCCGCGGCCGATATCCGAGTAGCCATCCGTTCCCTCGCACGATGTCCCGTCCGATGTGATCGAGCTGATGTCTGCATTCGACTTCGTGTCGGTCAGCACGAAAGTGCCTGATGCCGTGGCAGTTTCGAGGATATGAAAACCCTCGGAGAACTGTGGGCAGAAAACGTCGACGGCGATTTTATCCGCGGCCAGCCCCTGCTGTGGCCCGCCGTCGTCGAGTTGCTTGCAGACCTGCCTGCCGTGGGCCAGCGCATTGGCGTCGGAGTTGAACTGGCCAGCCAGATTGGAGTCTTTCAACGCCGAGAGGTAGCCGGCGTCGGGCGACGCCGACTTGTGGCGCGGCAATAGGAGCGCCCAGACCACCAGCACCAGCATGACGATGACGGCCGTCGCAACGCCCGTGCCGAGCCACGCCGATCGGACGCTCGTCCTGCCCGGCGATGGAAGGTCGACGTACCCCGGCAGCATCTGCCCGCCGTCGGGGTCGGTCGTTTCGGCTCTCCCGTTGCGGACACGGCTGGTGGGACGATTAGCAATGTAGTAGCGGCCTTCGTGGCGTGCCGTGGGGTCGGGCCTCCATCCGGTCAACGCGACGGTGCCATCCAGTGCGCCGCATCTTTCGCAGATGCCGGTGTTGCCAACATCTGAGCCGCAGTGCGGACAGACCATCAGCGCCGAGCCCCGACCACAAGCCGAATACGACTCCGTTGCGTCATCGTCGGCCTCCTCGGAACGAATTCGTCGACGAGGTAGCGCGACCTGGCTTGCTCGGCGGCTACCGTCCATCGGCTTTGGCGATCTGTAGGTGACACTGTCCGGCTTAGCACATCCGACCTTGCCGGGACGCAATCCGCCGACGCGTGCATCACTGCGGAAGAGGGCAGACTTTCTAGCTGCGGGCTGCGTCGTAGTGCGTCTTCGCGAGGACGATCTGCCGGCATTGAGCATTGAGCATTGAGCATCCGTACTATCGGGAATTACGCGTGTACTCCCGCCGCGCCGCGGCCGCGCGCTGTGATGGAGAAAGTGCCGGACTGGCTGGCCGAATTACCGGCATGACGAGCATTCAGTCATCGGCATCGACGCGGTCGACGAGTTGTCTGGACTTGGAGTCGAAACGATCTACCATCCCCGTCTGACTGAGTTTCGACGCCAATCTCAACGTCGCGCCTGAGGCCGCAAGCCGAAGGTGTAGCCCGCGAAAAATACTGAATTCATCTCCAGCATAGAACGATCTGCGCGCCATTGCCTCGACACACATTCAGTTTGACCGCCGCTAAGCGGTGTTGTCTAGCCGGCCAACGCCTCCTGGAAAGAGGTTATCCGGATCATCCGGTGTCGCCCGTGAAGAAGGTGTACACCAGCGCAGCTGCTCGTTTCACGTACGGCGCGGGGGAGTCGTCGTTCTGATCGGGCGGCTGGGTGGCCCATTGTTCGGTTCCGCTCCGGACCGTCGCGACGGCAAGCGCGGCAATGAGTGTCGGTACCTCGTCGTAGGCATCACCACCGCTACGTTTGGCCACCAGTTCTGCCAGACGACGATGAAACTGCTCGAGCTGCGACAGCGCCGCCGAGAGCACCGCCCCGTTGCCGTGGGCGATGGCCAGCAGATCGGCCATCTCCTCGCGTCGGGGTGGATTGCTGGCGAGGTTTGGTGCCGCCAAACTAATCAATTCGGCCAACAACACCGAGTTGGGTGCCGGTCCGGCCGCGACGAACTCGGCGGCAAGGTCGGTTGGAATTTCCAGTGGAGCGTAAACAATGGACGATTCCTTGTTGGGAAAGTAGTTGAAGAAAGTGCGTGGCGAGACGCCGGCCTCGGTGCTGATCTCTTCGACCGTGACCTTTTCGACACCGCGCTCCTTCGCCAAGCGCACCGCAGCGTCGTGTATGTCGACCTTTGTCTGCCGACGACGACGCTCACGCAGTCCATCAGCAGGCGCCACTCCCGCATGGTTGCATATCATCCGCGGCCCTTCGCTGATCTGCGCCTTGCTGGACACGGTCTACAGCGCTAGGCATCGTTCCTCGGGTGACCATTGCGGGCCCAACTGGACGGCGTACACCCCGCAGTGGTGGGGCTGGACGTTTGGCGTGAACCGCCACAAGCCACAGATCCGATGGCGATACGCTTGCCCTGAACGGTGCAGACACTGCAAAATATTCGCGTGCTGCATCAACGGTGCCCTGCCTGCCACGAGCTACTGATTGAGCTGCTGATGAACCCCGCTTGATCCGGAGCCGATCCTGTTGGCGATCTGAATGGTAAAACATCTGAGGCGCGGATAGATGCCGCTGGCGAGCGTGGTCGTGATCCCTGTCGCTGGGTTATGTATGTATGGGCTGCACTGGGTATTCGGGTCCAACGCCGAGTTGACCAGAGCTGGTGCCGGGGTTGCCCGACCCCAGCAGGTCAAAGGTGCGACCGTGCCCCGGCCGGTGACCCTGACAACAACGGCGCCGGCCGCCGGCGCCAACTGCGTGGCTCAGGGCGACGGTGACACCATCCTTTGCGGCGTCACCGTCAACGGCGAAGTCAAAGTCAAGAAGACATCCGATGGCGTCAACGCCCAGACCTTCTGTCTGGTCAAATCCGCATGAGCAACACATATGTCGGCGCGCACCCGATCATCATCCCTCGGCTCATCCGCGTCTTCGCGGTGCCCATCCTGCTCGGTTGGTTGGCGCTGACCGTCGTAGTGAACGTGTTCGTCCCTCCGCTCGAAACAGTCGGACAACAGCACTCAGTGTCGTTGAGCCCCAACGAGGCTCCATCGATGCAAGCAATGAAGCGAATCGGCAAGGATTTCAAGGAGTTCGACTCCGACAGCTCGGCGATGATCGTCCTCGAGGGCGACAAAGCGCTGGGTGACGACACCCATCGCTTTTACGACGCGATGGTCAAGAATCTCGAGGCGGACTCCAAGCATGTCGAGCACGTCCAGAACTTTTGGGGCGATCCGCTGACGGCCGCGGGTGCGCAAAGTGGTGACGGCAAAGCCACTTACGTTCAAGTGTATTTGGCCGGCAATATGGGCGAAAGCCTGGCAAACGAGTCGGTGGAAGCCGTACGCAATATCGTGGCGAACTCGCCTCCACCGCCCGGTGTCAAGGTCTATGTGACCGGCGGCTCGGCAATGATGGCCGACCAGCATCACGCCGGCGACAAGAGCCTCAAGCTCGTCACTGCCATCACCATTGCCGTCATCTTGACCATGTTGCTGCTCGTCTACCGCTCGGTCGTCACGGTGGCTCTCGTCTTGGTCATGGTGATGATCGAGTTGGCCGCATCCCGTGGCATCGTCGCATTCTTGAGCTACTACGACGTGATCGGACTCTCAACGTTCGCGGTGAATCTGCTCACGATGCTCGCCATCGCCGCGGGAACCGACTACGCGATATTCCTGATCGGCCGCTACCACGAGGCGCGCAACGCCGGAGAGGACCGCGAAACCGCCTTCTACACAATGTATCACGGCACGGCCCATGTCATCCTGGGCTCGGGTCTGACCATCGCCGGTGCCACCTTCTGCCTACACTTTTGCCGGCTGCCCTATTTTCAGACGCTGGGAATTCCGCTGGCCATCGGCATGCTCGTCGCGGTCTTCGCTGCCTTGACGATGGCGCCGGCCCTGCTCGTCGTGGGCTCTCGGTTCGGGCTGTTTGAACCCAAGCGCAAGACCAAAACACGTAGCTGGAGGCGGGTGGGCACCGCCGTTGTGCGCTGGCCCGTTCCCATCCTCGGGGCGTCCATGGCGCTGGCTCTCATCGGGCTGCTCGCGCTGCCGGGTTATAAGCCCAGTTACAACGACCGCAATTATCTGCCGCCCGGCATCCCGGCCAACGAGGGGTTTGCGGCCGCGGACCGGCATTTCCCGGCGGCGCGGATGAATCCCGAAATGCTGCTCATCGAAACCGATCACGATGTCCGCAACTCCGCGGACATGCTGGTCATAGACCGGATCGCCAAGCGCGTCTTCCACACCCCAGGCATCGGGCGGGTACAGGCCATCACCAGGCCGCTGGGCACGCCGATCGAGCACAGCTCAATTCCCTTCATGCTCAGCATGGCGGGCACCTCCCAGCAGATGAACATGTCCTACATGCAGGACCGTATGAAAGACATGCTGGTGATGGCCGACCAGACCCAAGGCATGATCGACACCCTGGAAAGGATGCTGAGTCTGCTCCGGGAGCTCAACGGCGCAACTCACGACATAGTCGCTCAAACAAAAACGATGGTCGCGGACACAAACGACCTGCGTGACCGGATCGCAAATTTCGATGATTTTTTCCGGCCGCTTCGCAATTACCTGTACTGGGAACCACATTGCTTCGACATCCCGGTGTGCTGGTCGCTGCGCTCGATCTTCGACAGCCTCGACGGCATCGATACCCTCAGCGATGACATCGCCAAACTTCTTCCAGATTTGGACCAGCTCGACGCGCTCATGCCGCGGATGGTGGCGATGATGACCCCGATGCTGGCGATCATGAAGTCGATGCGGACCATGATGCTGACGATGCACAGCACGTTTGGCGGCCTGCAGGATCAGATGCAGGCGATGCAGCAGGATTCGAGGGCCATGGGCACGGCATTCGATGAAGCGAAGAACGACGATTCTTTCTATATGCCCCCGGAGGTGTTCGACAACGCCGATTTCAAACGTGGTCTGAAGATGTTCGTGTCACCGGACGGCAAGGCGGTGCGTTTCATCATCTCCCACGAAGGTGATCCAGCGACAGCGGATGGCATTTCGCACATAGACGCCATCAAGAACGCGGCGTTCGAAGCGATCAAGGGCACACCACTGGAGGGAGCGAGAATCTACCTGGCCGGCACCGCCTCCATGTTCAAGGACATGCGGGACGGCTCCAACTTCGACCTACTCATCGCCGGCGTGGCCTCGCTTTGCCTGATCTTCATCATCATGCTGGTGCTCACCCGAGCGGTCGTCGCTGCGCTCGTAATCGTCGGGACGGTGCTGCTCTCGCTAGGCGCGTCATTTGGACTCTCGGTGCTCGCCTGGCAGCTCATCCTCGGCATGCCGCTGCACTGGATGATTCTCGCGATGTCAGTCATCATCTTGCTGGCCGTCGGGTCCGACTACAACCTGCTGCTGGTATCCAGGTTCAAAGAGGAGATCCACGCCGGGATAAACACCGGCATCATCAGATCGATGGCCGGCACCGGTGCGGTCGTCACCTCGGCAGGCCTCGTATTCGCCTTCACCATGATGTCGATGGCGCTCAACGATCTGGTCGTCGTAGGCCAGGTCGGCACAACCATCGGCCTCGGGCTGATGTTTGACACCCTGGTCGTGCGATCGTTCATGACACCGTCGATCGCGGCACTGATGGGCCGATGGTTCTGGTGGCCCCAGGTTGTCCGCGCCCGCCCGGCGAAAAGTCAAGCGACAATTCCACAGCGCCTGACATCGGTCTGAGTCTCAGATCGCCAGTTTTCACCGCACACCCGGGGCCACAATCTACGGAATGACTCATGTACCGCCAGGGGCGGGCAGTACGCTGCCCTTCGTTTTGAAAGGTTTTCCGGCGCAGACCTCGGTTACCACCCGCGCACAGAAGGACCACGGGGAGGAGGAGGGCGGCGGCCGCGTTGTCGATCAGGCGTGGCCGCGAAACCATTTGCCCAGGAACGCTACCGGTAAACCGCCATATTCAAACCCGCCGTATTCGAGTCGCCACCAGGGGAGAGGGAAGGGAGCGCGCGCCTTCAGAACCGCGCAGCCGCCTCGTCCAGTTCGATGACGTTGGCGGGAAGGTCGTCGAGGGTGAGAATGCGGTGCAGGGGGTGGACGCCGTGGGCGCTCGGGACGCGTGGGCGGCTGCTGCTGCGGCGGCGGTGGCAGTGGCTCGGGATTGGCTTTGTCCGCGTGCCCGGCGCGTCATGCCGTTGTAACCTCGGGCGACCACGATCCAGTGGTCGGTTCCTGGAAGATGTTGTCCACGTGGAGCTTTCGGCGCGCCGGGGATCCATGTCAGTGCTGCGAGTGTGGTGGTGGCCAGTCGGAAATCGACCCCGAAGTGGGTGCGCACCGGCACGTTCAGCTCGCGGCGCAGGGTGGGCTGGTCGGAGAAGTCGAGTCGATACAGTCGTCGTGGCTTGCGGTGCCCGGGCAAAATGAATTTCGGGCTGGGTGTAGTTGCTGATGCGTCGATCGTGATCGTGGAAGTGTTTGCCCAGCAGTCGATACGACCAGTCGGTGGCGGCAGCACCGTGGTGTTCGCCGGCACCGAGGAACACCGCCAAGTCGACCGGTCCGGGTGCCCTGGCGTGCACCGCGATAGCCAGCAGGATGGTGAGTCCAGGGGCCAGTCCACCGTCGACAGGGATGACCCCCGGCGATGGCAGTGGGCGAAGTTGGGCGATGTAGCCGGTCGTGGCGGTGATGTCGACAAACGCGCACCGGGATTCGCCGGCGAGTGTGCCGTTGTTCTAGTTGGCCATAATCTCTGTTATTTGGCGTTCGCGGATTTGCGGGCGGCCCGCTATCAACAGCTGCCAGAGTCGCCACACTGGAGCTAGCACCTACTGCTAGCATCTTCCGATGGCACGAATGATCACATTGCGGCTATCCGACAGCGCCTACGAGGCGGTCAAACGCTATGCCGACGCGGACGATCAGTCGATGAACTCCTGGATCGAGCGCGTCCTCGATACCGAGGACATGCGGCGGCGGTGCGTCGCGCACCACGAGTGGATGTTGGCGCACCCAGATGCCGCCGCGTTCAGCGAGGCTTGGGCTGACCGCAATCTCGACGAGCAGGCAAGTAGTTGACTGAATTTCCACGTAGAGGCGACATCTGGACGACCGACACCGGCATCAACGTCCTCGTCATCTCTTCCACGGTGTACAACGAGATCGCCAGCGAACCGACCGTGATCGGCGTCCCGGTGTTCGCCTCTGAGCCCGATACGGGGTTCGGTGTGCAAATGGGGGAGGGAGAGTGGGCAGCACCGGGTTTAGTTGCGAGCCTGAGAAAGGCGAGACTCGACCAGCACCGCCGCCGGATTGAGGTCCAGGCCCTCACCGACGTCAACAACATGCTCTTCAAGATTCTCACGACACCCGATCGGTAAGCGGGTGGGGAGCCGGAGCGTCTCGACAAATGACTCGGCGGCGCGAGAGCCGGAACCAGGACTGTAGGGCAGATCTTGCCGTGCGGCCGCGACCGGATGGGGCGGATCACCAACTAGGCTCGCCGGCCTGCGTAGTACAGCATTGCCAGTGGGCGTGAGCGCCTGAGAAGGCCGATTGGCTCATCAGTCAGTGCGAGGCTGCTCATTGGTGAACTGATAGCGGGGTTCTTCGCCGGACTTCGAGTTGGGTGCCGTCGACACCGCTGAGGGGTACCGCTAACCCGCCGTATTCGATCTCGCGGTATTCGCGGTCGCTGGGGACGGCAGGGATTTGTGCAGGGACGGCGATGTCAACGGTATCTGCGTCTCCGCCTGTGTTCGCCGTATGGCCACGGGAGGCCTACGTAGCTTCGCTGCATCGGCGGTCGATGTGTCGGTTCGGGATGCAACGATCGATCAGGCGCCGCGCGCCTCGACAGCGGGCGCTGCCAGCCAGGCGAATGCTCCGACACGCGGGCGCAGCCAGCAGTCGACGCTCCAGGTAGAGCCAGCCGCCGCGAACAACAGGGCCAGTGACGCGAAGATGTAGCCGACCGAAGGCCCGAGATCCGTCATGCGCAATGGAAGGGCAGGTGGAAAGCCTCGGCACCCGACCAGTGCCGAACGAGAGGATCGCCGGGCCGACGAACGTGGCATTCGACAGCACTCCGAAGATGAGGGCGCGGGCCGCAAGCGTTCGGTGCGCATGAACTAAACCTGCTTCTACCTCGTGTTTCGGCGGGAGGTCGAGATGGACCGTGTTGAAACCCAAGGTTGCCGACGACAGCGATGGGGCGGCGCGGGCCTGGCCATTCTCCGTTGCCCGCACCACGATCGTTCAAGAGCGCAGCACCCAACGACGCCATTTCGGTCGCCCCGTGCGCTGTCGCCGGTAAGCGTCGGCGACGAGTACGCGCGGTGGAACGCGGCCTACGTACTGGGATCGTTGTCCAACAACGATCGTCGGGAATTCGAGGCGCACCTGAGCACCTGCCCGTCCTGCCGGGAGTCCGTCAGTGAGCTCAGCGGTATGCCCGCGCTGCTGGCACAGCTGACCCGCGACGACGTCGTCGCGATAGATGAGGGCGGATCGGCCGCGCCGCCCCGGCTGAGGCCGCTGCTGTTGACCTCGCTGCTGACCAAGGTGGGGCGGGGGCGGCGCCGTTCACGTCTGGCCATTTGGACGCTGACCGCTGTCGCCACCGCGGTCCTGGTGGTCAGTGTGCTGGTCGCGATCCAGCCCCATCCGGCGGCACCGATCGCGGCGCCGCTGCAGGCCGACTCAGCCGCGCTGACGATGGCGCCGGCCGCCGCGTCTATAACGCTGGCTTCCACCGTGTCGATCAGCAGCCACGGCTGGGGGACCCGCATCGAGATGACTTGCCGCTACGCGAAGGCGCCCGAGAACTCCGACCGTGACGGGGACGAACCCGGTGACAAGCTGGCGATGGTGGTGCTCGGTCGCGACGGCAGCCAGGACCAACTGGCCACCTGGGTCGCGCTCACCGGAGTCACCGCAACGCCCAGCGGAAGTACGTCGATGCCGATCGACCAAATCGCCACGGTACAAATCGTTTCCGCCTATCAAGGGGACGTGCTGCTGCAGCGCAGTCTGTGAACCAGGGGGCTCGCTGAACCGAAGGTACTTACCAGTCGTGTCATTGACAGGGGCGGGAGAGGCAGGTGAACACATGGCCAGACAACATCGAGTGGTCGATCACGTCGAGCATCTCATCCCGATCGATCTGGATCGGGCGATCTGCGAGTATCACCTCACGGCGCCGAGGGCATTGCTAACACGGATTATGCCTCTGCCCAGGGGGCACCAGTCTGGCACAACCCACGCTTGTGTTGCCGTAGCCGTCGATGCCGTGATAATGACTGCCTTCCCCCAGGCCGGCGACTTCGCCGGCGCCGCGCCCATCTGCTGGTGGGGCCGGAACTGATGACGTCGGTCAGGCAAGCCACCCCCATCGCCGCGGAGATCCTCGCCACCCTGCCCGATGCGGTCGACCCATTGGCGTTGTCGCTCAACGAGAACCCGTTCGGGCCGCTGCCCGCGGTGCGCTCGGCGCTGATCGAGTCGATCGACGCGGCCAACCGCTACCCGGAGTTCCTGCCCGAGCAGCTGAGCAGCCTGATCGCCGGCCGTGTCGGGGTGCGCCACGAGCAGGTGGTGCTGGGCGCGGGTGCCACGGGTGTGGTGCTGCAGGTGCTGCATGCGGTGACCGCCCCAGGGGATCGGATCGTGATGACGTCGCCGACGTTTGACGGCTATCCGATCTTCGCGCAGATGGCTCGGCTGATATCGGTGACGGTTCCGCTGGACGCACACGGCCGCCACGACCTGGACGCGATGGCCGACGCCGCCGCCGACGCCAAGGTGGTGGTGCTGTGCCGCCCGCACAACCCGACCGGCACCCTGGAGTCCGCCGCCGAGGTGGAGCGGTTCCTGCGGCGGGTGCCACCGGACACCGTGGTGCTGCTGGATGAGGCGTACATCGAGTTCGTCGCCCCCGAACACCGCATCGACGCGCCCGCTTTGATCCAGCGCTTCCCGAACGTGGTGGTGTTGCGGACCTTCTCCAAGGCGTATGGCCTGGCCGGTCTGCGGATCGGCTACGGCTTCGGGTCTCCCGAGTTGGCCAAGACGCTGTGGACGATGCAGCTGCCCTTCGGGATGGGGATCACCAGCGCGGTCGCCGTCGCCGCGTCTTATGACGCCGAAGCTCAACTACGACAACGTATCCGGCTGATCACCGGCGAGCGCCGCTATCTGCAGCGCCGGATCCGGGCGATGGGCGTCTACACCACCGACGCACACGCCAACTTCATCTACCTGCCCGAGCAGGGCCGGGCCTGGCGACAGGCGTTCGACGACGCCGGGCTACACGTCCGCCACTACCCCGACGGGGGAGTACGGATCACCGTGGGTGGCCGCGCCTCCACCCGGGCGGTGCTGGCCGCAATAACTCAGCGGTAATCCCTCGGCCTCACCCCGACAGTGGGCCGCGGATGCGCCGAGCGAGACGCACGCCCGAACGGCAGCGGTCCAGCCGATAGGTCGCAGGAAAGATCACCGCAAGTTCTGATTCTCAAATTGCTCATTTGGGCGGCAACCACTTGGTGCTCGGTTGCGGCCTTGGCGAGTAGGCCTGCTGCAGGAAGTAGGCGTTTGCGGCGGCACCAGCGAGACGCCACAACGGAACCACGACTTCGGGGCCGCCCAATAGCGATTTTGACAGGGCTGGCGAGGGGATTTCGCTGTCCGGGGCTGAAGGATGCCACCCTGGCCCCTGACGACGGGACGCAGGTGGCGGCCGGTGCGCTTGCCCATCCGGGGTACGCGTGGCCGGTGATGGAAGCGGCATCGCCCACGTTGACGTGTCCCTCGGCGCCGGTAGCACGTGGCGACAACCGACATCGACCCCGCACTGTGAACGCCACCGCGGCGGCCCCCGACCTTGAGGTACCAGAAGCGACGCGATATGGTTGAGTGCCGGCGGCGTAACCCTGGCGGCGTCATCCTCTGGCGTGTTTAAAGACGCAGCAGCAGAACCGATGTGAACCCACAACGGCGGTTGCTGTGAAAGGGCTTACAGCCATGTGGAATGACCGCGACGACATCATTTTGCGCGGAGGGTCGCCCGTTAACGCCGAGCCGCCGCCGTCGGCATTGGCCAGCGGTGCGACCTGCCGAAGCCATATTTGCGCGACGAGTACGTTGTGCCGCGAGTGGGGACCTACGCTGCCCAGTGGGGACCTAGGATGCCGGATCCCGCACCACTCTGTGGCTGCCGTGGGTGATCGGCGCGCACCGGGCCGAGAAGGTGCTCGAACCCGCGATGACGGCCGAGGAGTGCGCAGCACTCGAAGAACAGCGCCACCCTCTTGCGGGCAGCAACCGCAGATTGGAAACAGGCCGTCGGCACGGTCGCACCCGCCCAGGGGTCGTGACTTGTTCCGTCTGTTACCAGAAGTCGCCTACCATGCCGCCGCTGCTTCGTGAACTGCTGCGCCCGCGCCGCCGAACCCTGGCAGTGATTTCGGCCGCGATGCTGGTGCAGATGGCGATGAGCCTGGCCGCGCCGTGGCCGCTGAAGATCGTCATCGACTTCGTCGTCGGACACCGCCGTGTGCCGCCATGGATTGTGTGGCTGCTACCGATGCTGCGCGGCGGAAGCAAGACGCACCTCGCAGAGGCCGCGGGGATCGCGACCGTGCTGATCGCGGTGGCGACCGGCGCCGCGATGTATGCCGCCAGCTACTTCACGGAGAGTCTAGGTCAGAGCATCGGAAACGATCTGCGCGTGCGGCTGTACCACCAGCTGCAGCAGCTTTCACTGGCCTATTACGACACCAACCGGGTCGGCACCATCCTCAGCACCCTCACCAGTGACGTGCAGACGATCCAGAGCTTCGCGTCGGTGTCCACCCTCAACATTTTCACCAACACTCTGACAGTTGTCGGCATCATCGTAGTGATGTTGTTGTGCCGGTGGGATTTCACTCTGATCGCTCTCGCGGTGACACCGCTGCTGGCCATCTTCGTCTTGCGTGTCAATAAAGCCATCAGAACGGCAGTCAAGGAGGTGCGCACACACCAATCCGATCTGCTGGCCACCCTGCAGGAGGGCCTGCAATCGATTGAAGTGGTGCAGGCGCTCGGGCGCGAGGACCACCAGGAGCAGCAGCTGCGCAAGGCCAGCACCGAAGCCGTGACGGCCTGGCTCAAGGCGCGGCGGGTGTCCTCGCTACTTTCGCCGGTGGTCGGGCTGGCGATCGCGCTGTGCACGGGCCTGGTGCTCTGGCGGGGTTCCTTGCTGATTCTGGCGGGCACGATGACGGTGGGCGCGCTGACCGTCTTTCTCGCTTACCTGGCCAAGTTCTTTCAACCGGTGCGCGACCTTGCCCAGATGACCAACACCCTCGCGCAGGTCTCGGTGGGGTTTGAGCGAGTCCAAGAGATTAGTAACGCTGACAAGGTGATTCCGGAGCATCCCGCCGCGACAGATCCGCCGCCGTTTCGAGGGGAGATCACCTTCGAGCACGTGACCTTCGGCTATGACCCCGCGGTGCCGGTGCTGCGCGACATCCGCTTCACGGTCAGCCCCGGCCAGATGGTGGGGATCGTCGGGCCGACCGGCAGCGGCAAATCCACCGTCGTCAGCCTCATCCCGCGCTTCCGTGACCCCGACGCCGGTCGCATCACGATCGACGGTGTGGACATCTGCGACTACAAGCTTCGCGGACTCCGCTCCCAGATCGGCTTCGTGCTGCAGGACACGGTGCTGCTGCGCGGAACGGTGCGCGACAACATCGCCTTCGGCCGCCCCGATGCCACCGAGGACGAAATCGTTGAGGCGGCCAAACTCGCCAACGCGGACGAGTTCATTACCCGCATGCCCGAGTGCTACGACAGCCTGGTCGGCGACCGCGGTCTGACGCTCTCCGGCGGGCAGCGCCAACGCATCGGGATTGCCCGTGCCCTGATCCGCGACAACCCGATTCTCATCCTCGACGAGCCGACAGCGGCGCTGGACGCCGAGTCCGAACAGCTGGTGATCGAGGCCCTGGAACGGCTGATGAAGGGCCGCACCGTCATCACCATCGCCCATCGTCTGAGCACCCTGCGCAACGTCGACAAGATCATCGTCATCAAGGACGGCGTAGTGGCCGAAGACGGCACCCACGAGGAGTTGCTGGCGCTCGACGGGGTCTACGCTCAACTGCACCATCTGCAATACCAGACGCCGGCACAAGCCATACCGCGACGGAGCCGGCTGTAAACATCAGCCGGACGGCCGGATATGCGGTGGCGGCACGGGTCTGTTTCCGATCGACGTCCAACCCGCAGCGTTGGTAGTGACCGCCCGAAGTCCTGGCGTGCGGTCGGCTCGCCGCGCCGGGCCCAGGCATTGTTGCCGTGTCCGCGAGGATTCCATAGCGACGCCGGCGAATTGGGCTGTAGTGCGCCGCTGTCGTCCCAGGGCGGTGTCGGGGGTGCAGACATCAGGGCTGCCGGCTGTGGTTCGACCGACCTGCCGACCAGCTGCGCTGCCCATGCGGTTCGACATCGTTCTCACCGCGGAGGCTCGTCATCGATCTCGAAGATTTGCCACGTCATGGTCCCTACCTCATCGCTGGCTCGCGGCGCTGCCGGCCGTGGCGGCGGCAGGCCAGCACCACCCCGGGAATGACCGACGGCGGTACGGCAAGCGCATCGGCGGCAGCCCCGGGCTGCACCGGATCCCACCGAGGCGCCGGCCCCGGCGGGACCGAATGCGGTCAGCGTGAACAACTTCGCGTTCGTGCCGGCGACGCTGACCGTCCCGGTCGGCGCACGGTGACCTGGACCAACCACGACGAGGAACCCCACACCGACAGGGCTTGGAGCTGGGAAGTTTCAGCGGCGCTCATCACGTAGTCGTCCCCGCCCACGGGTTGGCCGTCCCAGTGTCGGGCGCAGAGGTCCAAAACCCGGCCGGCGAGGGCGATTTCCCGTCTCCGCCAAATAACTCAGAACTACCACGGAATGTACCTCGGTGACCAACGGCTCGAACCGATTTACGCGGAGGTCGCCGCGCGCAAGTCGGTGGTGTTCGCGCACCCGACCAGCCCACCGCAGCCCACTGGCGGTCCTGACTTGCCGGCTCCCGTGCTGGAGTTCATGTTCGAAACCACACGCTCGATCACCGACCTGGTGCTCTCGGGGATGCTGCGCCGGTACCCCACGTCCGGATCATCGTTCCGCACGCCGGCGCAGTGCTGTCGGTGCTGGCATCGCGCGTCGACTTGTTCGCCGCCGCACTGACCGGCGACGCGGCCGACCTGCCGAGCCTGCGGGCTGCGCTGAGCGTCCTGCATTACGACCTGGCTGGCGCCCCGGTAGAAGAACAGCTGGCCGCGCTGCTATCGGTGGCCGATCCGTCACGGCTGCCTTACGGCAGCGACTTTCCGTTCACACCATGGCAGGCATGCCAGTACCTCGCGCAGCAGCAAACGACCTCCCCGCAGCTCGACAACCGGGCGCTCGACGCCGTCTTCGCCGACAACGCCGCCGGTTGTGCCGCTCCGCCGGCACAACACCAGGGAAGGACACAAGGTAACACCGCTTACCCGCCGCTTACCCCCGAAACACCGCGCGGCTTGCCCATGGGGGCTGGGGCTGTCCGGGCAGTGCCCGCGAGACAACGTCTTAGCGCATCTGACCGGGTTTGCGTCGACGTCGCAGGAGGGCGACGGAGTGGGTCGATAGGAACCCTGGCTTAGCCCGTCGCTGGGTTGACGTCAGTCGCAGGCGAAACTTTGTTGCGGGTCGGGACGTCACCGGGTGACCCCCATTTCGTCCAATGCGAGCCGCAGTGCTCGCACCGCGTAGTGCAGCCTCGATTTCACGGTTCCTTCGGCGATCTGCAGATCCTCCGCGATCTGGGCCGTCGTCCATCCCTGGTAGTACGAACGCCGAATCACCGCGCGGTGATCGGCGGACAGCCGTGTCAGCGCTTCGCCGATCAGCATCCGGTCCAGCGCGGCATCCACCTCGTCCGGGCTTGCGGACTCGGTGACACCCTGGCCGTCCAGCGCGCTGACTTCGTTTCGGAACCGGGAACTGCGGCTTTCGTCGATGATCATGTTGCGGGCGACGGTGAACAACCACGCGCGCGCCGACCGCTCGCTGTCGTCGGTGACCTCGGGGTGCCGCCAGGCGCGCAGCAGCGTCTCCTGCACCACGTCCTCGGCGCGGGCTCGATCACCCGTCAGCCGCATGGCATAACGCCATAACACGGCGCCGTGCTCGTCGTAGAGCACTCGCAGCACGGCGTTATCGGGATCGTCCATTCCGACGGGTGCAACTGAACGGGGGGCTCGCACTGTCGGCTTGATCGCGGTCCTTTGATGGGTCGGGCGTAATCTGAACGGATTCCAGAAGTGAATCGATTCCAGAGTTGCACGCCCGCGGACTCGTGTCGTTACCGCTGCCAACGATCAACGGTTGCAGCTAGCAGCAGTCTGCGCCCGGCTCTGCCATCTCCTCCGGATGTGCATGCGCAAGCAAATCCGAGCCGAAGATGTCGGACAGGAGGGTGTGGACGCGGACATGCCGGGGGCTTCGGCTCCCGCACGTCGTTGTGCACCTCGATCGACGTTCCAGTCGTCAGCGCTGCCTGGATCATCATTCGTCTCGGCTGACGGGTTCTTTGGACAACCAGCAGGGGTAAGCCGCTGACGCGCGTCGCAGCCTTCGCCGATCCGCCACGCGGAGTTTTATCGGTGCCGGCGTTGCGGTGGATCCGGAGACATCGCGAGTGTGGGTCGGCGATCTCGCCGGCCCAGAGATCTACGTCACGGTGACTTCTCAGGTGCATCACATGTTGGGTGGATAGGCTGGTGAGGTGCCGGCACGATTGAATATTCACTAACCGGCAACGCGCCAACGCATTTGGTGGTGCGGCGCGTAACTACGATGCGCACCGGCCGCGCTACCCCGACCAGGTGATCGACGACATCCTGGCCACCGGTGCTCGCCGGGTTCTCGACGTGGGAGCCGGTACCGGGATCGCGTCTCCAGAGGGGTGGCGCAGCTGCAGGACTGTCACGTTAAGACGTTCGATTGGTATCCCGCGCCGAGGGTCTAGACCCAACGACCCCGTCGTGGTGGCAGCATTAGAGCTTAGTGGGCCGACCATGCTTAGGCAGTAAATAAGGTAACCCTAACTAACTGAGCTGCCCTGTCAGCGGAGACGGCTCGCAATCTGGCGTGCAAACCGGAATTGCTCCATTACGTGCTATGGCCGTTCCCGCAGGCACATCGCGTGAAAGGTGCAAACAAACCCCGCTTTCGCCGGCGACGTGGGCCGGGGAGGCAGGGCCCGTCGATCGGCGACTGGCCACTTGCGCTGCCCAGTGGCGGATGCGACCTTCGCCCTTCGCAGCCGAAATTGGGGGAGGTGTTCGCCGAGGCACGGGGCATTCTGATCGGCGGTCGAAGGGTCGCGGAAGCTGTCAACCTGAATGAGGCACCGTCGAGCCTTATTTACTGAGTGGCCTCCTCTGGCTGGTCGGGTGGGTTGATCCACGAGCCGGTGGGCAGGTGTGGCGGCTCTGGCGGCTTGCGGATGAACCGTTCGGGGTGCGCCCGGTATGCGTCGGTGAGCACGGCGGCGCGCTTGTCGCGGACGGCCTTGGCGGTGCCGTAGTGGATGTCGGCGGGAGTGTGCAGGCCCAGCCCGCCGTGGTGATGATCGTCGTTATACCAGGCGAAGAAGGTCTGGCAGTGCCGGCGGGCGGCCTCGATGGAGTCGAAGCGGCCGGGGAAGTCGGGCCGGTATTTCAGGGTCTTGAACTGGGATTCGCTGAACGGGTTGTCATCGGACACGTGCGGGCGGCTGTGTGACTGGGTGACGCCGAGGTCGGCGAGCAGGAACGCCACCGGCTTGGAGGTCATCGAGGAGCCGCGATCGGCGTGGATGGTCAGCTGATCGGCTCCGATGCCCTGCTTGGCGCAGGTCTGACGGATCAGCACCTCGGCCAGAGCCGCGGATTCGCGGGTAGCGACCATCCAACCGACCACGTACCGCGAAAAGATGTCCAAGATCACGTACAGGTAGTAGTACGTCCACTTCGCGGGGCCGCGCAGCTTGGTGATATCCCACGACCACACGGAATTCTGCTGGTAGGCAACCAGTTCCGGTTTCACGG
>JAOPWC010000129.1 GCA_025965895.1 Mycobacterium sp. | reverse complement strand
CCGAAGACCGCCGCGCCAATCCCCGCGACGACCTCGCCACCATCGTCGCCACCGCCAAGGGATCCGACGGTGAGTACCTACCGAAGTCCTACTCCTACGGCTATTACATGGCCATCGCCACCGCCGGGCACGACACCACCTCGGCAACCCTGGCCGGCACGCTTCAGCTGCTGTCCCAACACCCCGACGTGCTCGCCCGGGTCAAAGCGGATCCAAAGTTGATTCCCAACCTCGTCCTGGAGGCATTGCGGATCGTGGCGCCGGTCAAACACTTCACGCGCCGCGCGGAGCAGGACTACACGATGCGCGGGCAAACCATCAAGAAGGGTGACCGGCTGATGCTGCTGTTCCAATCGGGCAACCGCGACGAGGACGTCTTCGACCGCCCCTATGAGTTCGACATCGACCGCAAGCCCAACAAGCAGATCGCATTCGGCCACGGCCCCCACATGTGCATCGGCCAGCACCTGTCCAAGCTCGAACTGAAGGTGATGCTCGAGGAGCTGCTGCCGCGCCTGGAAAAGATCGAGCTGCTCGGACCCGGGCAGTACACGCAGACCAATTTCGTCGGCGGTCTCCAGCACCTGCCCGCAAAGCTCACCTTTCTGAACGGCTGAGATCTCCATGACCACCATCGATTACCCGCAGCTCTACATCGGCGGCACGTGGAGCGCGCCCGCCGGCCACGACACCATCGAGGTCCATTCCCCGGCCACCGAGGAGCGGATCGGCTCAGTGCCCAGGGGCAGCGAGGCCGATATCGACGCCGCTGTCGCTGCGGCCAGGACAGCGTTCGACCCCGCCGACGGGTGGGCGACCTGGGAGCCGAAGGATCGCGCCGACCTCCTCGAACGGTTCGCGGTGCAACTGGAAGCCCGTGGCGCCGAAACGGCGCGACGGGTGTCGATGCAGAACGGGATGCCGATCTGGCTCGCCCATCAGTTCGAGGCCGTTTTCCCGCCGCTGCTGGTGCGCTACTACAACGACGTGATGACCAGTGCGCCAGTCGAGGAATCGCGTGCCGGCATGTTCGGCGGCACATCGCTGGTGTCCAAGCATCCCGTCGGTGTCGTCGGGGCGATCGTGCCCTGGAATGTTCCGCAAGGGATTTCGTTCCTCAAAATCGCACCCGCATTGGCCGCCGGCTGCTCCGTCGTCCTCAAACCGGCGGAGGAAACCGTGCTCGACGCGTTCCTCATGGCCGAGGCCGCCGCCGCAGCCGGCCTACCCGACGGCGTCGTCAACGTCGTTCCCGGCGGCCGTGAAGTGGGCGCCTACCTGGTCGAACATCCAGGCGTCGACAAGGTCTCGTTCACCGGCTCCACCGCCGCGGGCCGCTGGATCGCCGAAGCGTGCGGGCGGCTGCTTCGGCCGGTCACCCTCGAACTCGGCGGCAAGTCCGCGGCGATCGTCCTCGACGACGCCGATCTGGCCGCCTCGATCGAGCCCTTCTTCGGGGTCACCCTGCTCAACAACGGTCAAATCTGTTGGCTCAACACCCGGGTGCTGGCTCCCCGCAGCCGATACCAGGAAATCGTCGACACCATTACCGATCTGGCGCGCTCGCTGACGGTGGGCGATCCTCTCGATCCCGCGACCAAGGTCGGCCCGCTGGTATCGCAGCGCCAGCGCGAGCGCGTCGAGGGCTACATCGCCAAAGGTAAGAGTGAAGGCGCCCGACTGACCACCGGTGGTTCGCGGCCACCAGGATTTGACCGAGGCTGGTTCCTCGAACCCACCGTGTTCGCCGACTTGGACAACAACGCGACGGTGTCACGCGAAGAGATCTTCGGCCCAGTGCTGTCGGTGATCCCCTACTCCAACGTCCAGGAAGCCATCGCACTCGCCAACGACAGTGTCTACGGCCTGGGCGGGAGCGTGTGGTCATCGGATCCCGAACGAGCGACCAACGTCGCCCGCCGCGTTCACTCGGGGACCGTCGGGGTCAACCACTACGTCAATGATCCCGTTGCCCCGTTCGGCGGTATCAAGCAAAGCGGCATGGGCCGCGAACTCGGCCCGGAGGGACTACATGCGTTTCAGGTCTACAAGACCATCTACATGCCACCCCCGCCAGATGCCGGTCAACCACCGGCCACGGCACTGTAGCTGGCCCCCTGGCCAAGAGAAGCTCGACGGATTAACAATACGGCCGGGTCCAACTGATTTCGTGCCACCCCACGGATCGGAGCAAGTAACGAATGTCTGCGCCCGCAGTCGCGAAAGCCAGCGGCAACGTACATGAATTCACAACGGACCTGATTGTGCGGCGCCGCAGCACACCCGCAGACGGTGTGGTGGTGTTGGACCTTGCCCATCCGGGCAATCAGGACCTGCCACGCTGGGAACCAGGAGCCCATATCGACTTGGTGCTCGGCGACGGCCTAACGCGGCAATACTCGCTGTGCGGTAATCCTCGCGATTCGGGTGTATGGCGCGTCGGGGTCTTGCTCGATCCCAACACTCGCG
The DNA here is from genome assembly GCA_025965895.1 of Mycobacterium sp. Lineage (GTDB taxonomy): Bacteria > Actinomycetota > Actinomycetes > Mycobacteriales > Mycobacteriaceae > Mycobacterium. The sequence goes on along the minus strand of JAOPWC010000129.1, from coordinate 10,735 downwards.
GTGGTTCCCGGCACGTTCACGAAAACCTCGAAGAGGGAACCACGGTGCGAGTGCGTGGCCCCCGCAACCACTTTCCGCTCGTCGACGCGCCGCGCTACCGGTTCATCGCGGGGGGTATCGGTATCACCCCGATTTTCGCGATGCTCGAGGCGGTGCAGCGAGCAGGCAACGACTGGACACTGCTTTACGGCGGCCGGACCAGGGCGTCCATGGCCTTCGCTGAAGACCTTGCCGAGCGCTACCCCGAGCGCGTCACCGTGTGGCCGCAGGACGAACGGGGTCTTCTCGACCTCCAATCGCTTCTCAAGGATCCCGAGGACAATACGTTGGTGTATAGCTGTGGGCCCGAAGGACTGCTCACGGCGGTCGAACAGCAATGCGCCCACTGGCCACCAGGGATACTTCATATCGAGCGGTTCGCCGCCAAGGCACCCACTGCAGACGAGGCCGCCGAAGCGCTCGAGCAGTTTGAGGTGGTGTGCCAACGTTCCGGGGTCATGTTCGAGGTGACATCGGACAAGTCGATCCTGGAAGTCCTTGAGGATGCCGACATTCCGATCATGGCCAGCTGCTATGAAGGCGTCTGCGGTACCTGCGAAGCGAGGGTGTTGGAGGGAACTCCGGATCACCGCGACTCGATGCTCACCGCGGCTGAGCAAGCTGCCGGCGAAGTAATGTTGGTCTGTGTGTCGCGCTCGCGCACCGAAAGGCTGGTGCTGGACCTGTGAGCAACTACCCGAAGAAGTGCTGGTACGTCGCGGCCACCAGCGACGAGATCACCGAATCGCCGCTCGGGCGACGCTTGCTCGGGGAGGATGTCGTGCTGTGGCGCGGTGCAAGCGGACGGGTCGCCGCATTCGAAAATCGTTGCGCGCACCGGGCATTCCCGCTGTCGCATAGTCTCGTCGACGAAGATCGACTGGTCTGCGGTTACCACGGATGCACCTACGACACCGACGGCAAGTGCGTATACATTCCGTCCCAACCCCAAGTTCCGACCGGGATGAGCGTGCCCGTGTTTCCCGTCCTCGAGGAGCCACCTTTCGTTTGGATCTGGCTGGGACCGTCGGCCGCCGCCGCTGGCAGCCAACCGCCGCGCACGCCATGGATCAACGACCGGGCGTGGTCGACATTTGGCAGTGCCTGGCAGGTAAGCGCAAATTACATGATGGTTCACGAACACTACCTGGACTTCAGCTACGCCCCCGTCGTTCATGCGAGGGATCTGCCCCCGGGGTTGGACAGTATGCCGGCATTCCACGACGTCGAGGTGACCGAAACGACCGTGTCCTACACCCGACTCCTGCCCCAACTTCCCCTCGCTGACTGGCAGGCCGACGCCACCGGACTCGACCGTACCCTCACGTACAAACATCGTGAGAGCGGTACGTTCGCCTCGCCAGCGCTGCACCGCCAATATTGGGACATTGAAACCTCAACCGGCGAGGTGTACTCCACCACTCGGACCCACGGCATCACGCCCGAGACCGACACCTCCACGCACGTGTTCATGCAGGGGTCGCGTAACTACGCCACGGATCGCGATGAGGTGACCACCGGTCTGAGGTCGTTCTTGGCCGAGGTCGCCCGACGCGACACATCCATTCTGGAGATGGCGTCCAACCATTCGGGCTACGACGGGTGGCGAGGCGGAGTGGAATTTCAGGCCGATGCGGCGGCCCTGCGCGCTCGACGCATTGTTGGGGTGATGTTGGCCAAAGAAGCGGGCCGCTCCGCAATACGTCCGGGTCTCGCGCCCACCAGCAGGAGTGACTCGCTCAGCCCTCTTCACCCCGTCACAGCGAGTGGTTAACCACAATTCGTGCGGTCACGACAATAACGATTCCACCTCATAGCGGTCGTCGGTGAACGGCGAACGGATTCACCGGAAGGCTTGCGCCCCGAAGGCTTCTTCTACCCATGAAGGACGATTCGAAACCCTTTGCGGCGCCTACACCTTGGCGCACGGATTCCGCAACAACGACAGCGCCGGGGCGCGCTCCGCTGGTATACGGGTGTCATCTCGCGTGTGCCGCTTCTCTTTCGTAGGCGCGGTGGTTCACGATACTGCGTATACCGCGGGCAGCATCTCGAGAAAGACCCGAAATCCGAAAGTGTCAATGGTCCTCATCAATTACCCCTGACGACGGTGGCCCGAACCGGGTGGTTGCCTTCACCCGTTGCGTAGCATCTCGATGACTGCGCTGAAGTCCTTGTCGGCGTGGTCGGCGGCGAACTTCGCGTAGATGTCGGCAGCGTGGCTGCCCAGGGGTGCCGTCGAACCGGTCGAGTCGACGGCGTCCATTGCCAGCCCGAGGTCCTTGTTCATCAGCGCCGTCGCGAAGCCGGGCTTGAAATCGTTGTTGGCCGGCGACGTCGGCACCGGACCGGGAACCGGGCAGTTGGTGTGCACCGCCCAGCAATTGCCGGTGGCGCCGGTGATCACGTCGAACAAGGACTGCGCGGACAGGCCGAGTCGCTCGGCCAGCAGGAACGCTTCGCCGACGGCGATCTGCTGCACGGCCAGCACCATGTTGTTGCAGATTTTGGCGGCCTGCCCGGCGCCGGTGGCCCCGCAGTGAATGATCTTGCCCGCCATTGGCTCCAGCATTGGCCGGCCGCGTTCCACCTCGGCCTCGTTACCACCGACCATGAACGCGAGCGTGCCGGCGGCCGCGCCTTTGACCCCGCCGGACACCGGCGCATCCAGCTGGCCGAAACCGTGCTTGCCGGCCAGTGCGTTGACGTCGCGGGCGTCGGCGACCGAGATGGTGGAGCTGTCGATGAACAGCGTCTGATCCGGCGCGGCCGGCAGCACCTCGGCGTAACAGCGCTTCACCAGCTCGCCGTTGGCCAGCATGGTGATCACCACGTCGGCCTGCGCAACGGCTTGGGCGCCGGTGTCGAACACCGCGGCACCGTTGTCGGCGGCGGCGGCCTTGGCGGCGGGCACCGGGTCGAAGCCGCGCACCGTGTGTCCGGCCTTGACCAGGTTCGCCGCCATCGGGGCGCCCATGTGGCCCAGTCCCAAGAACGCGATCGTGCTCATCGTCGTCAACCCTTCTGCGCCGTAACGCGGGCGGCCTGCGCCCTACCGATCACGACCCGCATGATTTCGTTGGTGCCTTCAAGGATGCGGTGCACCCGCAGATCCCGGACGATTTTCTCCACCCCGTACTCGCGCAGATAGCCGTAGCCGCCATGTAGCTGCAACGCCTGGTCGGCGACGTCGTAGCAGGCGTCAGTGACGAAGCGCTTGGCCATCGCGCACAGCTCGATCTTGTCGGGGTCGTCGCTGTCGAGCGCACAAGCTCCGCGCCACAACAGCATTCGAGAGGCTTCCAGCGAGGTGGCCATGTCGGCAAGGGTGAAACGGATCGTCGGCTCGTCGAGTAGTTTGGCGCCGAACGCATCGCGGTCCCGCAGGTACGCAGCGGCCTTGTCGTAGGCGGCCTGGGCGCCGCCAAGCGAGCACGCGGCGATGTTGATCCGGCCGCCGTTGAGGCCGTTCATCGCGATGGCGAAGCCGGTCCCTTCGGCCCCACCCAGCATCGCATCGGCGGGCACCCGCACACCGTCGAAGACCACCTGCGCGGTGGGTTGCGCGTTCCAGCCCATCTTCTGCTCCTGGGCTCCGAAACTCAGCCCCGGCGTGCCGTTCTCGACGACGAAGGCCGAGATGCCACGCGGGCCGTCCCCACCCGTGCGGGCCATCACCACATAGACATCGGATGCGCCCGCGCCCGAGATGAACTGCTTCACCCCGTCGAGGACGTAGTGATCACCGTCGCGGACCGCCTTCGTGCGCAGGGCGGCGGCGTCAGATCCGGCGGACGGCTCGGTGAGGCAGTAGCTGGCCACGGCTTCCATCGACGCGAGCCGCGGCACCCAGGCCTTGCGCTGCTCGTGGGTGCCGTAGGTGTCCACCATCCAGGCGCACATGTTGTGGATGGACAAAAACGCGGCCACGGCGGGATCCGCGCCGGCCAGCTGCTCGAAGATCCGCACGGCGTCCAGGCGGCGCAGCCCGCTGCCGCCGACGTCGTCGCGGCAGCAGATCGCCGCCATCCCCAGTCCGGCCGCCTCGCGCAGCGCGTCGAGCGGGAAATGCTTGGCCGCGTCCCACTCCAGGGCATGCGGTGCAAGCCGTTTCGCGGCGAACGCGGCGGCGGTTTCGGTGATGACCCGCTCGTCGTCGTCGAGCAGGGCGGACGGCATCAAGGCGCTACTTCATCGTCGGGATGACGAATTCGGCACCGTCCTTGATGCCCGAGGGCCACCGCGACGTCACCGTCTTGACCTTGGTGTAGAACTGGATCGACGCCGGACCGTGCTGGTTCAGGTCGCCGAAGCCCGAGCGCTTCCACCCGCCGAAACTGTGGTAGGCCACCGGCACCGGGATCGGCACGTTCACGCCGACCATGCCGACCTGCACTCGCGACGTGAAATCGCGTGCGGTGTCGCCGTCGCGGGTGAAGATCGCCACGCCGTTGCCGTACTCGTGCTCCGAGGGCAGCCGCAGCGCCTCCTCGTAATCGTGGGCGCGCACCATGCACAGCACCGGCCCGAAGATCTCGTCGGTGTAGATCGACATCTCCGGGGTGACGTGGTCGAACAGGGTCGGCCCGATGAAGAATCCGCCCTGGAGGCTCGCGTCACCGAATTGCAGGTCATCGCTGGCCCGGTCGCGGCCGTCGACGACCGCTTCGGCGCCCGCGGACACACCCGCGTCGATGTAGTCGTGCACCCGCTTGAGCGCTGCCGCGGTGACCAGGGGTCCGTAATCGGCCTTGGGATCGAGACTGTGGCCCACCCGCAGGTTGTTGATCCGCTCGACCAGCCTGGCGCGCAGCCGGTCCGCGGTCTGCTCCCCGACCGGCACCGCCACCGTTATCGCCATGCAGCGCTCGCCGGCGCTCCCGTAGCCGGCGCCGATCAGCGCATCCACCACCTGATCCAGGTCCGCGTCGGGCATCACGATCATGTGGTTCTTGGCGCCGCCGAAGCACTGCGCGCGCTTGCCGTTCGCGGCGGCCGTCGCATAGATGTACTGCGCGATGTCGGAGCTGCCGACGAAGCCATAGGCCTTGATGTCGGGATGGGCCAGCAGCGCGTCGACGGCTTCCTTGTCGCCGTGCACCACCTGGAACACCCCCGCCGGCAGCCCGGCCTCGATGAACAACTCGGCCAGCCGCACCGGCACCGACGGGTCACGCTCGCTGGGCTTGAGGATGAAGGCGTTGCCGCAGGCCAGCGCCGGACCGGCCTTCCACAGCGGGATCATCGCCGGGAAGTTGAACGGGGTGATGCCGGCGACCACGCCCAGCGGCTGGCGCAGCGAATACACATCGATACCGCCGCCCGCGCCCTCGGTGTACTCGCCCTTGAGCAGATGCGGGATGCCGATGGCGAACTCGATCACCTCGATGCCGCGCTGAATGTCGCCGCGGGAATCGGCGACGGTCTTGCCGTGCTCAACCGAAAGCAGTTCGGCAAGCTCATCCATGTGCTGGTTGACCAGGTCAACGAACCGCATCAACACCCGGGCCCGGCGCTGCGGATTGAAAGCCGCCCAGCCCTTCTGAGCCGCAGCCCCGCCGGCGACGGCGGCATCGACATCGGCCGCCGAGCCCATCGGCACCCTCGCCTGCACCTGCCCGGTGTTGGGGTCCATCACGTCGGCCATGCGACCGGACTCGCCGGCGCGGCGTTGGCCGTCGATGAAATGCGAAATTTGGGTGGTCATGGGCGTGCCCCTCGGCCGGAAAACTAGATACTAGGATATCCTAGTAATATCCGATCACATTAGCAAGCTGGCGCGGGGCCGTCGCGCGGGGCCGGTGTTCCGTGTCTCCGGGGCCCCGGCCTTGGGGGCGTTGCCACGACACCCCACCGATGTTACATTGATGCATCGACTGATGCGGTCATGAGTTCTCGGCGTCCGGTTCACGTTTGAAGGCAGATTCGAACATGCGCCCGCCGGCACAATCAGCGATCAAGCGGAATCGACCGGATAAGGAGCGATACATGGATCAGAAAACCAGCCTCAGATTCCAGCTCATCAGCGCCTGGTGTGGCCCCGCCTTCTTGGTCACCTTCGTGCTGTTCTGGGGGGTGATCGGGCGCAACATCCCGAATCCGTCGCCCGCGTTGAGCGCGGCAGATCTCGCCGCTCGCTATTCGCAGCACCTGGGGGAGATTCGTCTGGGCTTCATCGTCGCCCTCATCACCGTTTGCTTGTACATGCCCTGGTGTTCGTATATCAGCGCCCGGATGGCGCGGATCGAGGGCGGGTACCCGGTCCTGGCTAACCTGCAGCTCATCGGTGGGGCTCTGACCGTCATGGTCGTGTCGTTCAGCTGTTGCTTCTGGGCCATCGCGGCATTCCGGCCCGATCGGGACCCGGCGCTGATTCAGCTGCTCACCGACACCGGCTGGCTGGTCATCGACCTGCAGTACGCGTGCACCACGTTGCAGATGGTGGCGCTCGCCCTGGCAGTTCTGTCGGATCGGAAGAACAAGGCCACGCCTCTCATGCCGAACTGGGTCTGTTACCTCACCATCTTCTGCGCGGTCAGCTTCTTCCCGGCGAGCCTTACCGGCGTTCTGAAGACTGGCCCGTTCGCCTGGAATGGCGTCATGAGCTACTACTTCCCGTACTTCTGCTGGCTGTGCTGGGAAATAATCGCGAGCACCTACTTGATCAAGGATGTTCGTCGGCGCATGCGCGAGTTCGAGAACAGCCCCTCAGCGGATGGCGGCCCTCGGGCGGCGGCGCTCGCTTCCTGACCTGCACCATCGGACAAGTGGCCCGTGGGTTGGTCGCCGCTCCCGTCCGCGCGATTAGTCGACAGTGTTGCGACAGAAGTTCGCACGCATCGTGCGCGGTCGGGAGCGGACGGTCATCGGTGCCTGGTGTCCTGCCGGCGTCATTGCTCAGCGGTGGTCGGGCAACGACCGGTCACCGCGTCGCTTAGGGAAAGTGTTGATGAGTAGTGCTGTGATGAGTCCGGAAACCGACACCCAGTTCGTATCGGTAGGCGATCCAAAGCGGCGGCTGCCCGGCGTCGAAGGTGTGTGGGTCTTCGTGATGGCCGACATGACGGTCTTTGCCGTCATGTTCGGGTCCTTCATGCTCGGCCGGCATCACAACCCCGCCCTCTTCGAAGCGTCTCGACATGCTCTCAACCCGAACTTCGGTGGTGTCAACACGCTCATCCTGCTCACCAGCTCGTGGTTCGCCGCGCTCGCGCTCGACGCCGTGCGGAAGTCCCGATTCGGTCTGGCGCAGCATTTCATCGGCGCCGCCTTCCTCTGCGGCGTCGCGTTCATGGTCTCCAAGGCCATCGAGTACACCGAGAAGTTGAACGCTGGCATCAGCCTGTTGACCAACGACTTCTTCATGTACTACTTCACGCTGACCGGAATTCACCTGTTCCACGTCGTCGCCGGCAACGTGGTGCTGGCCGTGCTGTGGTTCAAGGCCCGATCCCGGTCGTTCGACCCGAAGCGGCCCGTCGTTCTCGAATGCGGCGCGATCTACTGGCACATGGTCGACCTGCTCTGGATCATCCTGTTCCCGCTGCTGTATCTGGTGAGGTGAGAATGGAACTGCTTCGCAAGCCGGTCAGTATCGCGTGGGCCGCGTTGATGCTGGCCACCATCGCGTCGACCTGGTTGCTTTCGAACAACTCGGTCACGCCCGAGGTGGCGACGGTGGCCATCATGCTCATCCGCCCTCAAGGTGCGGTTCGTGATCAGGCACTTCATGGAGGTACGTCGGGCGCCACTGGCGCTCAATTCGTCTGCGACAGCTGGTTGCTCGCGGTCACCGCGCTGATCCTGACCGTCTACCTGCTTTGATCCGGAGCCACCCCGTCGGCGCCCGCGCGGGCCGACCAGACACCCGTCAGGCTGGGATCGAGCTGTATCAAGGAAATGGGCTCAGTGTTCACCGCATAGGTTTGCATTGCCGATGCGCGAGCGCATTGCGATCGAGTGTTGTAGGACAAGTGATGGAGTTCCTGTATGTATCCCGCCGTCCCTGACCGTCACCTGCCGTCGATCACCCCGCTGACCGCGAGGTCGGTCGCGTTGAGCACGCTGCTCGGATACCACCCCCCGGTGCTTCCGGTTGGCGCCTTGGTGAAGGTCGGGGAGCTGCTCGGGATCGCGGACCGCGCCACTCGGGTTGCCCTGACGCGCATGGTGAAGGACGGCGACGTGACCGTCGACAATGGTGTGTATCGACTGTCCGAGCGGCTGCTGCGACGTCAAGCAGAACAGGATGCGCTCACGTCGCCTCCCACTCGGCGGTGGACTGGGGGGTGGGAGATGGCCATCGTCACGAGCACGACCCGGCCGTTGGCGGAGCGGGTGGCCCTGCGTAAGAGCATGGTGCGGCTACGGATGGGCGAGTTGCGTGAGGGTGTGTGGATGCGGCCGGACAACCTCTCTCGTGAACTCGACGGCATCGTCGCCGACCAGTGTGAGTTTCTTGTCGCTCACCACTCTGACTCGCCGAGCCTGGCAGCGTCTCTCTGGGACTTGCCTGGATGGGCCGGCGAGGCGGACCGGTTGCTGATGGTGCTTGACGAGGCAGAGAGTCTCGCCGAAGGGTTCATGGCGACAGCGGAGGTGATCCGACACCTGCTGCTCGATCCGTACCTGCCGGACGAGCTGCTCCCGGCGGGCTGGCCAGGCGATCGACTTCGAGACTGTTACACCGATTTCAACGCCAACTATTCGGAGCGTCTCCGGAAGTACAGCGGCGGATAGTCGCCGAGGCGGCTCGCGCGCCTCCTCGGTCGCGCATGCGCGCGGGCCACCGTAAGGGGGACCATTCTCCTGGTAACAGGGACGCATCACGCGATGCATTGTTGTATCATAGTGGTGACTTAGGTGTCGGGCGTGGTGATCGCCGCGGTTGTGTGTCACCACGGCTATCACAGCGGAGGTCGCCAGCAGTCACCACGAGGAGGGCCATGACGGGACCGTTGAGCTTCTCGATCAGCGCGGATCAAGAGGCGCTGGTCAATATTGCCCGCGGCTTCGGTGAGCGGCGGCTGGCTCCGTATTACAAGCAACGCGAGCAGGAGGGTGCGTTCGATCGTGCGACATTGCGGGCGATGGGCGACCTTGGACTCTTCGGGGTAGAGCTGCCCGAAGAGTATGGCGGCCTCGGGCTTGACTGCACGACAGCGGGTCTCGTCCTCGAGGCGATCTGCCGGGACGACTACAACGTCGGTCAGTTGATGGTGACGATGTCGTTGAGCGGCGCGATCATGGCCCGGCACGCAGATCCCGCGGTCGTCGCGCCGTGGCTGCGCGGCGTGACCGCGGGCGAGATGATCCCGGCCATCGCGGTAACCGAGCCTGGCGGCGGATCGGACGCCGCGAACCTGACACTGCGGGCGGCCAAAGACGGTGCTAGCTACGTCCTTGACGGCGAGAAGACCTCGACCAGCTTTGCCACCCAGGCGGCGTTCGCGATCGTCTGGGCCCGCACCGGAGCCCAGTCCAGCGGCGCGCGCGGGATCAGCGCCTTCCTGGTCCCCCTGGACTTACCGGGCGTCAAGACCAGCGAGTTCGACGATCTCGGCGGTCGGTGCGCCGGGCGGGGAACGGTTCACTTTGACCGCGTGGTGATACCGGCGACGCACTTGATCGGCCGGGAGAACGAGGGCTTCGTGCAGGTGATGCAGGGCTTCGACTACAGCCGCGCCCTGATCGGGCTACAGTGTCTGGCGGTCGCCCGGCAGTCGCTCGACGAAACCTGGGTCTCCACCGCCGAGAGGTCGAGCTTCGGTAAACCGCTGATCGCGCATCAGGGGGTGTCGTTCCCGTTGGCCGAAGCCGAGACCCAACTTGAGGCGTGCCGGTTGTTGTGCCTGAAGGCGTTGTGGCTCAAGGACCAGGGGCTGCCGCACACGGCTGAGGCAGCGATGTGCAAATGGTGGGCACCCAAGTTGGCGTTCGACACCGTTCAAACCTGTCTGTTGCTCAACGGGCACGACGCCTACACCGAGGAAATGCCCTACGCGCAACGCCTGCGAGATGTCCTCGGCCTGCAGCTCGGAGACGGCACAGCGCAAATCATGAAGCTCATCATTGCCCGACACAAGGCCGGCCCCTCCGCGGTCTCGGCATGACTGCGGAGGGAATCCCCATGGCCAAGGTGATCTACGAAAAGCGCGGTCAGGTCGCGTACATCACGCTGAACCGGCCCGAGGTTCACAACGCCATCGACACCGAGACCGATGAGCTGCTGTTCGAGGCGTGGACAGATTTCCGCGACGATCCGAAAGTCAGGATCGCGATCCTCACCGGGTCAGGCGACAAGACCTTCTGCGCGGGCGCCGACCTCAAATCGCATGTCGATCCCTGGCTCAACGCCGGGCCCGAACTCGGACGCAGTCTGCTGGAGAAGGGGTTCGCGGGCCGGATCACCCGAGGGCTGCATCGCACGCCCAAACCGATCATCGCGGCGCTCAACGGCTGGGTCATCGGGGGCGGCATCGAACTGGCCCTGGCCTGCGACATCAGGATCGCCTCCGAGCACGCGAACTTCGGGTTCTTCCACATGCGCCGGGGCATGCATTTCGCCGATGGCGGCATCGTGCGGCTGGTCAACACGGTCGGGGTGGGCATGGCGATGGAGCTGGAGCTGATGGGTGAACCCATCGACGCGCACCGGGCCAAAGAAGTGCATCTGGTCAATCGGGTTGTGCCCCAC
>JAOPWC010000112.1 GCA_025965895.1 Mycobacterium sp. | reverse complement strand
GCATCGACATGCAAACGCTCTTCAACGATCTCGCCATCGAAACGCCGCTAGCCGCTTGAGGATTCGGCACCAGTCAGCCATTCCGCATCACCAACAAATTGTCGGAAGTCGATCCTCAAGCGGCTAGAGGCCAACTCCCACTCCCACACCCGTGCTCTGGCCGCTCAGGCCACGGCGAGGGGCAGCGCCCGAGGGCGTCTGGCCGTTGCCGAATGGGCGGCGGGATGGGTCAACCTGGTGTCGAGCACCTCCCGATCCACCCGCAGAGGCAGCCGACGTGGGCAATAACTGGCAACGCGCCGACGGTGCCGCCCGGCGAGAGGAGCCATCCTACTGGGGTCGGGTCGGCGATACCGTGTCTCAATGAGCATCCCCGCGCCCGACGACCACAATGTGGTTGGGTACGCCCAAACAGGGGATATGCGCCAGGCCGAGTACTACCTCGGGTTGCTCGATCAGCAACGTGAATGCGTCGAGGCCGGCGTGGCCACGTATCGACTCTCGCTGGCGGGGCGTTCGGATGCCGGTGATTTTAATCAGATCAGGCGTTTGCGGCGGATGGTTCAGCGGCAGGAAAAAGAGCTACGCGAATTGGACCGCCTCATCGATGCGCTGAACGATCGGCTTACCCGGTCGCGATAGCGGCCGGCCGGAAATTTTCTAACGAACCCGCCGGGACCCGACGAGCAGGCTGCACCTGTCGGTAAGCGCAGGATCGAACATGAGCGTGCCGCAACAACAACAACGGCAGGTGGTGTGTCGTCCACATGAGCAACCGACCACCCGGACCAGCGTGCGGTCGGGTCGCAGAAGATGCCCGCGCGGACACCGCGCCGGTGGGACCAGCTTGGCGAGAGCAGGCATGCCTCCATCTTCCAGACGTCGGTATCGCGGTCAGGCGCAAACCCGGCTTTGTACCAACCCTAACCGCAGTGCCCACCTGGCCTAGGCGGTTTGAAAAGGAGCAATGCTGGGCGGCCGAATCCCAGCAGATCAAAATTACGCCAACGATGCTGATTCCGTCTGTCCGCTCGATTGCTTCCGCTCGATTGCTATAGCCGCCGACAGATGTGGGACCGACTGATACGACATTTGGCGCCAACTTGTCTCATCAGCCCCGGAACGCGGCCCCCGGGGCGACATCCGCTGTGCGGGAGCCGACGAACGCACCGGCTCTCGCAACTCTCCGCAGCTTTTGCCAAGCTGGGCTGGTTACTGCTGGATCGCCGTGGGAATGCACAACAGCAGGAGCGAAGAACATGAGGGGAAACACAATGGGTGTAGCGGCCGCGATGGTGGCTTCAGCAGGGCTGGGGCTGGCTGGTCTCGGCCTGGCCAACACCGCTGAGGCCCAACCCGGTTTTGCGCCGGCGCCGACGTATCACTGGTGCCCGGGTGACGACTGGCACCCGGAATGGGACTTCAACTGGGACTGGGCCCTCTGTCACGACGACCACCACCGTGATGTCGACGCCGACAACCACACTTACGATTGGTGGGGGCCGCCACCTCCCGGGGTGAATCCGGCGCCATGGTATCCACCGCCATCGTGGGCGCCGCCACTGTGGTGGAAGCCGTAAGCCATCAGTCGAACGGCGCCGCGGCCTCGAGTGGTCGGGAACGGCACTTAAAGCTGATAACACGGTCCGTTAGATATAGGGAGCTGCTCTAGGGGATGATCCGCGATTGTTCAGAAACGCCGCCCGGCGGCAATGTCCGTGCGCGGAATGCCGCTCCAGCGGTGGGTTTGGGACTCGGTCGAGTCACTTCGACCGGGAGGTGTATACCGAGTTGAGAGCAGCGCTCGTCCCGTCATTCGCCGTTAAAGGGGATTCGGCTGGCCCGCCTGTTCCGGCGTAGTACCAACAGTGTATTGAGCCACCGAACAAAACCTAAGCAGCCCGATTCCCTGGAAGTGTCTTTTCAAGATGCTGAACAAGTGCTTGAGTGCTGGCTGCAATGTCGCCCCGGCCGTGCGCGTTCGCCTCGGCGATGGTCCTATCACCCCAACCGACCAGGCGATCTCGCCCGCCCCGGACGCACAGTTCCTCGATATCCCTGAACAGTTCCACCCCTTCGAGGATGAGGTCCTCGAGCGTGTACGCGTGTAGCCCGGCCATCATTCACTCTAACCCGTGACGAACGGTGGAACTGAACAGGTGACAAACAAGAAATGACAAGCAGTACAACCGGGTTGGCTGTCGGCGAAGCACCGGCCTCGGCGCTAGCCCTCGCATTCTGGCGACCGGAAAATCTCGAACATCTCCATCAACCCAGCCTCCGCGAGGGCAGCTGCTACCGGATGACCTGCCCGCAGCCCCGCCAGGCAGAGCGAGAAATCAGACTCCCCGGCCAGCACCGCGGCCGAACCGAGGGCATTGACAGCGGCGCCATCGATGCGGGCAACCTCCGAGAGATCGACGACCAACAGCACCAGAGGCCGCCTCAGTTCGTCAGCGACAATGCGGTACAGCGCCCATGCCGCATCGCTGCACAGATCACCAGCTACCCGAACAACGTGCTTGCCCGGCGCAAGTCGTTGCACGACGAATGTGGTCGACTCGGACTGTCGTGGGTACGGCCTGTCCTCGCTCATTGACTTCACCCCCGGGGGCGCAAAAATCCGGTTCACAGATGGGCTGGCCTTGCCGCTCGGTACTTAACGTGCCAACGGAGCGGCATTAACGCAATCGTTAGTTCAGGTCTGAAGTTGCCCGGCCGATTGAACCCGTCGGACCAAAGTCATACCCACCTCCCATGTGCTGCCAAATCACAGCGTGAAGCAGACTTTCGGCACAGAACAGACCAGCACGCAGGAGACGAGCGGATGAGCCGATCTTGCAATGGCCGACGTGGACGGGGCTCTCAGGGTGCTGGTTCGTAGAGGCTGCGTGCGTCGCCTTGGATCCACAAGCGGTGTTCATAGTCGGCTGGCGCCCAGCTCGGCTGCCCACCATCCGGTCACTGCCTTTCGGCGTCTTGGTGCATCAGGATCCGGTAGGCCGGCCATGCCGGCCCCCGATGACGGCGACAGCCGATCGAACCCGCGCAGATACATCAGGCCCACCCGCAGATAACCAAGCAAGATCAGCGGGCCACACCGGGCACGCGTTCAATGATCTTCGGTGCCAGGTGACGCCGGGAAACCGCGGCGTATCTCACGCGTACCGTCGGCGAGAAGCTTGACCGCGGCCACGCCGACCACGAGGGCGATCGCCGCGGCCAGCGCGGGATCCAGCCAGTAGAAGTTGTGCGTCACAGCGATGACACCCCCGGCGACCGCGACAGCGGCAGCTGCAGCGGCGTCGGAGAGGGTGTCGAGCAGCACCGAACGCATGTGGAGGTCTTCGCTGCCCGCCTTGAACCCCAGGATCGCCGCGCCGATCACCATCACCAGGGCGGAGATGGCACTGACGATCAATACCGGCAGCCCGCGTACCTCTGGTGTCCCGTGCGACAAGCGTTGCACTGCCTCGACGAGGACCAGCACAGTCACCGCCAACAGCGCCGTGCCGTTGATCAGCGCCACAACAGTGGTGGCGCGCGAAGGCCGACCTGCGGTGACCCGGCGCCGGTCGCGGAGCCCGACCGCGACCAGACCGAGGACCAGTGCGACAGAGTCTGCGGCGAAGTCGACCGCGGCAGCCAGCAGACCCAGCGAGCCTGCTATCAGGCCAGTAACGATGAGGCCGGCGATCATCACGACGTTCAGCGCAAGAACGCAACCCAACCGGCGCCGCTGGCTCCAGTCGCGCATCACCAGGAAGGCTAAGCCGGCGAAACCACGCACCGGCACCAAAAGTCCCGGCCACCGTCTCGTCTTCAGACGCTGCGGGCGGTCCAGGTGAAGCTGCGCATCTCGGGCAACTCGGCGCCCAGCCGACCGGCCACGAGTCGTCCGATGCGGTCGGCATCGGCGACGCTCGTTGTCGCCTCGACCCACCCCTCGACTTCGACGCGCAGGGTTCTTCCCGTCCATCGGGCACGGGCATGGGCGTGCAGCACACCCGAGGTGTGGGCAGCGGTCGCCTCGGCGGCGGTGATGACGGCAGGGTCGACGCCGTCCAGTAGTCGGTGCGCGATGTCGCTGCTGACTTCCCAGCCGACGTGGCCGATGAAAGCGGTGACGAGCAGGCCCGCGGCCGCGTCGGCCCATGACCAACCGACCGCCACACCGATCAGCCCGAGCAGCGCACCCGCCGAGGACAACGCGTCCAGCCAGGAGTGTTTGGCGTCGGCGATCATTGTCGCCGACTGGATTCTGCGGCCGATAACAAGTTTGTAGCGGGCCACCAGCTGGTTGCCGAGGATCCCCGCGGCGGCCGCGCCGATACCCCAACCCAGATGCTGGGTGGCGCCGTGGTGGATGAGCTTGTTGACACTTTGGAGGCCGGCGACCCCGGCGCTGGCCCAGATGACAACAGCGACACCGATCCCGGCGAGGTCTTCGGCGCGTTCGTAACCGTAGGGATAGCGCGCGGTCGGGGCCTTGCGCGAGGCCCGGAATCCGACGAACACCAGCACGCTGGTGGATACGTCCGACAAGTTGTGGAGGGCATCACCGAGCAGCGCTACCGATCCCGACACCAGCGCGATGGCCAGCTCGATCAACCCGGTAATCGCCAATCCGGCCGCGCTGACCGCAACCGCATGGTTGGCCTGATGTCGCTCATCGCGGTCATCGAAGGCCGCGGCGAGCGGAAAGCTCACCGCCGGGTCGCGTATCCCACTGACGACATGCATACCGCCAAGGGTGCCACCCCGACGCTCGCTCGGGCCCCGTTTGAGACGGGCGGAGCCACACACACCACGCTACGGCTGTGACTGGTCCAGCGTTATGTCGTCGCGCCGCGTCCCTTGTGGCGGTCCTGCCTGGGAGCAACGCCGCACTTCGACGCGCTCGGCGCCCGGTCGTCGGTTGTGAAAGCGATCAGGGAAGGTGCCCTAATGACGATTAGCCAAACAGACTCGGCACTCTTCCAAACAAATGTGGGACGGTTCTACGATCCAGGTATGGCCTCGACTAATGCTGGCGCTGCCGGCCCAGACGCGATCCTACGCCAACTCGACGAAGAAGCCGCCTCAACGAGTATCGAAGTGACGCTGTACCTGCCGTGGGGTTTGGCGACTGGAATAACGGTCCCGGGTTCATACTTTGGCCACTACGTCGCCCACTTTTTCACGAAGCACCACGCCGACGACGTCGCTGGCCGGCTTGGGGCACTCGAGGCGGAGCAGGACAGGGTGTTCATTCATCTGCGCAAAGCCAGGTGCTACGTCGCGGGGGAGGTCGTCCGCCACGACTCACTTCGCATTCGGTTGTCAGATGTGTCGGCATGGACGGTGGCGGGTGTGGACGAACGCGACCTGACCGCGCCGACCCATCCCTTGAGTTGATGTGGCGCGGGACCGGCGAGAGATTGTCGGCCGGCTGGCCATTGATTTCGGCGGGTGGTTAGCCGCGGTAGGGGCGGCGATGGCGGACCGGCGCTGGCTGCTTAACTCAAGGGATTGCAACCCCGCATCGCCTGGCGAGGGACCACGCTGACGCAATCTTCTTGAGTGCGGCCGCTTCTCGCGGAGCCCGGACCGGACTTGTGCCAAACCCCTGACAATGGGAAGCCCCCGCCAGTGCCGGAAGCACTGACGGGGGCAATTGGTGGTCAGGCAGACCGCTCAGACCCGAGGAGGCATCGGGCCGCGCGCGGTGTCGGCGGCGACGTCGGTGTCCTTGCGCCGTTTCAGCCCAGCCAGCCCGACCAGACCCAGAAGACCTGCCAGCCCCCACAGTCCGGTCTTGCCGCTGTCATGGCCGTTGTCGTTGTCGTCCGCCAACATTGTCGTGGTTGACGACGGAACCGGCGCGGTAGGTGCGGATGCGTTGGCAACGCCTGCGCCGCCGAACAAGAGGGCGGCAGCGGTCAGCGCGATGCCTACGGTTTTACGCATGTGTGAGCTCCTTGCGAGTGATCGGTCAATGGTGACCAGTGAAAAGGGATTTTGCGGACCAGTGTTGTCTAGTCGTGTGGGGCTACGACGATGCCATACGCACGCCAGCCTCAGCTCGCAGGTGGTGTATACCCACGTGGGGACGGTCAAAACGTCTATGCAGCCGATTTGTTCGCATATGTGATTGGAAAATCCCCGGATTGCCCGCCGGTGAAGTGCAATTTTGGCTTTGCTGCCTGCGTCACGCCGCTGGGTACGCGCAACACTCAAGCGATGCGAAGGCCTGCCGGTACAGCGCTGTGACACTCAACCGTGAAACGTCGCTAGAGCCGACCCGCGGCGAAGGTTGCCGCCTGGCCCACCATCCCATTCACTCCGTAAAGAGCGTGCGCGACGGTGGGCGCGCCATCGGCAGCACCAGAGCAGATCGTGTCACCGGGAGCGCACAGATCGATTGTCTTGGGCACATACATGGGGCCGATTGCGATAGGCGGCGCGCCGTACTGGCGCATAAATTGATCGGAAGGTTTTCCGAAGAGGGCGACCGCGGCGACGTGGTTAGCCACCTCCGGCGGCATCGGCGCGGGCACAAAAGCAGCAGGTACTCCCTCCGGTACGACAGCCGAGGTGACGAAACCAGTCACGACCGCCCCTTGGGAGTACCCGCCGAGCACCATCCTGGTGTTGGGGCAGTTCGCCGCCATGGATTCGACATGAGCGCTTGCATCAGAAATCCCGTCGACGACGGTTCTGGCGAAATCTACACCGCTGGCGAAATCGCTGCTGGCAGGGTAATTGACCGCATACACCCCGACCGACCTGCCGCCGACTTGCGAGCGCAGCGAATCGACAAATGCCTGTCCGACACCGCCAACACCAGGTGGCTCGCCGGTGCCGCGGGCGAACACCACCTCGACATCAGGGCACGGCTGGGCGGACGCGAACGGGACGGGCGCGCTCAGCAGCGCCGCCCACGTTGTCACCACGACAGCACCAAGGAGACGAGCGATCTGGCGTGCGCTTACACCTGCTGTCGGCCGGCGCACCGACTTAGTGCGAAACGATCCGTCGACGTTCATTCCCACCCCACTGTGTTGCGTCATCCCGACCCCCCGGCCCGATCCCAACGCTACAGAATGCCTAGTAGCGGGCGCATCGACTTAGCCCGACGCTGCATGCTCGCGCCCGAGGGGTTCGAGGCCATCCTTCCGCTCAACCCCATCCGACCGGGATCAACAGCGCTCGGGTTTGATTGGGGCGGCGGTGTTCAACATTGGCCTGCAGCCAGCGAGGAGATCGCTTTCGTCAAGCCACGGCCGGCATGATCTCTTCGGCGACCCATTGCAGGTAGTCGAAATAGCCCTCGACGTTCTTGAGGTCGGGGATCGGCACCGAGCTGATCGTCACACCGAGATCGCTGAGAACGCCGAGACGCTCGATGAGCTCCTGCCTGCTCTGGCCGGGCCGCGCACCGGGGTCGTCGATGACCTCATGGCCCTCGCCGATGCTGCCGGCGGACATGCCGTAACAGACGTCCTTGAGCTGGCCGGTGTAGTCCGGTTGCGACTTGATGAAGTCGATCCGCGCGGGAAAGTCCTCTGGCTGAGTCAGGAAGGGTGACCAGCCAGTTGCGTAGCGGGCAGTGCGTTTGAGGACGGGATCAGCGTCACCGCCGCACCAGATCGGCACATGCGGCAACTGCACGCACTTCGGCTCGAAGGCGACGTCCTTGAAGGCCACGTATTTGCCCGCGAACTCGGGGTTCTCGTGGGTCCACAGTTCGATGATGGCCTGGATGTATTCCTCTGCCATAGCGCCGCGCTCGGCGAATGGCACACCGAGCAGGTCGAATTCCTCCTTCAGCCAGCCGACCCCGAAGGTGGCGGTCACCCGCCCGCTGGATAGCCAGTCCATGGTCGAAAGCGCCTTAGCGGCGATGATCGGGTTAAGCGTCGGCAGGAGGGCGACGAAGCTGTTGACCCGGATCGATTCCGTCGCCCCCGCGAAATGCGCCATAGCGGTATAGGCGTTGAAATAGTGCGGTCCGGAAAGCTCGACGTGGTCGCGCGGAATGATGTGGTGTTCGGGCACCGCGATCATCGCATAGCCCAACTTCTCGGCCCATTTCGCCAAGCGCGTCTGGTCCGCGCCGGTTACCGCGGCCTCCCAAGGCTGCGTTATCGCCTTGAGCCGCATCATGTGTGGCATGGCGAACGCGAGTTTCATTCTCGTCCCGATCTTCTGTCGCCAGATCTGGATAAGCATTGCGAATCCGCGGAATCCATCACGTCACATCCGAATGGATAGTCGTGCATTTTCATAAGCCGCGGGCCCGTCGCCCACTCGGATGACGGGCCGGCCCTATTCCGGGAGCATCAGGTCCCGTCGGGCAGGTGGTCCTGCGCAGACCCCCTACCCTGCGGCGACCTGCTTCTTGCCGAACACGCGCTCCATCAGCGCGGTGTCGCCGTAGGTCTGTGCCCTTACCGCTTTGCCGTCGCGGAGGGTGAACACCTCGACATCTTGGCTGGTTTCACCGCCAACAGTGGCTTCGCTGAGCACGACGACCGTGTCGCCGTCGGCGAGGAAGCGGAGGGCCGTGAGCGTCGTCGTCTTCTCGCCCAGGCGCCCGAGCAACTCGCCGAGTTCGCCTTTGCCGTGATAGGTACCGCTGATCGCGCTCGCGCCCGGTTGGACCCACTCGATGTTGTCGTCGTACAGGCTCATCACCGTTTCGATGTCACCGCTGGAGAAGGCTTGATAACCCTTCTTGACCGTCTCAATGTTCTGTTCTTGCTCTGACATCTGTCGACTCCCTTTGTGCGCATCCGATGTTTCGGCCGCGGACGGGTTTGGCTGGTCTGAGGAGTCTCCCTACGGCTCTCGGATCAGTCAGACCTTCGCCGCCGCGTCGAATGTAAGCCTTCGCACAGCGGCTTATAAGGTGATCCGCAGGAATCAGTAGGGGACTACTACGAGTTTCAAACTTCTTCTAAGCGGTCGCACCGCCGTGGTTGAGCGGCTCGGTGGAGGTGCTGGCCGCGATCCCACGTCCATCACACCGGCGAGCTGGCTGTTCGTGGTTACCGGCCGCAGCCGCGACGAGGTCGACGACGCCCTAAATTCCACCGCCGCAAAAGTGTTTGCACTCAACATCCCCGGCCGGATATGGGCAACGCACGGTGTGCAACACCCGCTCGGACATGACTTCTCCGGCGCGCAGGATCTGGTTCCGCAAACGCTGGACGAACAGGCGGTGCTGTCTTATACCGAGCGAGTTCCGGTGTCGTTGGTGAAGGAAGCGTTTTTGACCGGCACACCGAATGATGTTGTCGACCAGCCCGCGCGGGTGGCGCGATCGCGGGCTGCGCTATCTGGTCGTCTGCAACCTCAGCGCGTTGCAGCCCAGGCTGCGGCGTCCACGGGGCACCCCTATTTGGGGCACTCTATGTCGACGTAGACGGTGGGGAGGCTGCCCGTGGCGTCGGCTCTGTTGATCGAGTTGACCCAGCACTGTGACAGGGAGACGCGGGGATAACCGTTGACCCAGTTGACCTGGACGTCGTAGCCCTGGGATTCGAGGTCTTGAATGGTGGCGCTGGCCGACTCGGAGCCGGCTACCGGCAAAGCGGGGTCGGCACCGGCGATCGGCGCGTCGGCAATCCATACGGCGCCCCCCCAAACGACCAATAAAGGCGCGAAATATCGCGACTTAGGCGACATGGCGGTCCTTCTGACAGCTGGCCCCGGTGGCGCGCCTCCCATTCCCCAAGGATCCGCGCAAAGTTACCCGCATGGACAGATTTATCGGAATCTTCCGAGCGGGTATGCCCGAAGGTTTCAGCATATTAGCGGCTGACGGCCCGTCCGCGAACTGGCGACCACAGACGACCACCGCTGCGGGCTCAGAGCTCACCTGATTGAGCCGAGATGCCCGCTCCTGTCTGAGCTTTCGCACAGGTACCGCGGGCTGTTACGCGCGCTCCTCAGGGTCGGTGTGAGCATTCGGGTCATCGCATTCGTCCACTGACGCGACAATCTCGAACAGCTCCGAGTGTCGGGCGGCGGCCAGGGCGGTGGCCACCGGGCCTTCCTGCGTCGCCACCAGGCATAGCGAGATATCGGATTCACCGGCCAGTTCGGCGGCCGAAACCAGGGCATCGATGCCGGCACGATCGATACATCTCACTTGGGTAAGGTCGAGCGCCAAAACTGAGGGAGACGCCATCAGCGCGTCAGTGGCGAACCGTCCGAGTGCCGCTGGGCTACGTCCAATCAGTTCACCACTGACCTGCACGACGGTCTTGCCTGGGCCGGACTGGTGCACTGTGATGGCGGCCGACTGGGGCTGTGGGCCGCTACCGTCACCTGCTTCGTTCACTTCGGTTCATTCGCTTCCGGGCAAGACGATTTGGCGTCCTCTGCTCGCTGACCCCGCCGGCGATTCCGCATGTACCCATACGCGGCGCGACGTAACCCTCGTCAAGATCGTGAAGGCCGCAGGCTGCTACAACCGCCCCGCCGCAGCGCCTTGCTAGTGGTGCGGGTTCGGGGTGGCGATGTCGCGCAGTGCCTGCACCGACCTGGAATCTTGCGGGTCGAGTCCGGTGAGTTCGCGAATGCGGTAGAGGCGGTATCGCACCGTGCTGGGGTAAACGGCAAGGGCCGCTGCGGTGCGGGTGAGATCGCCGCGGAGTCCGCGATAGGCCCACAGGGTGCGCAACAACAACGCCATGAGTTCGTCCGATTCGCCGCTGGCCGGTGTGCGCCTGTTAGCCGTGCGCCCGCGCAGCGTGGTGTGCGGGCTGTGGCCGTAGGTCTGGCGGTAAAGCATTGCGAAGCGCCCCGTGTGCGCGAACCCCCGGCGGGGCGGCGATCGCGGTCACGCTGTCCTGATTCCCTTCGGCTGCCAGAAGATCGTGGTGGGCGTAGTACAGCCGCAGCCGACGCAGGTATTGCAGCGGTGTGGTGTCCAGGTGGCGGCGGAACATGTATTGCACCGCGCGCGGTGTCACATGCACAGCTTCGGCGATGTCGGCGACCCCAATATCGCTGGTGACGTTGGCTTCGATGAACTCGATGGCGCGGCGCAGCAGCACGGGCTGGTGATCGTTGCGGTCGTGCGGCGTCGGATCCGCAATAGCGGTGTTGGGAAAGGTCGACAAGGTCACGGCGGCCAGCAGACGGCTGACAGGACCCAGTACAAGCGGGGCAGATACGGCGTGGCCGGTCAGCACAACGTCCTTCACATAACTGACCGTGTCCTTCCAGCGTTGCGCCTCGCGCGCATTGACCGGCGCCAGACTCGAGAACCGGATCGGCAATGTTGCTTGGATGGCCGGCAAACCGGCAGCCACCGCCGCGACCACGAGCGGATCCATCAACACCACTGTCTCGTGAAGCTGTCGCATCTCCGCATTGAAGGGCAGGTGTGGCTGCGACAACAGCGTGACCTCGCCGCGCCTGGCGTGCCCTTTTATGCCGTCGCAGTCGCAGGCCACGGTGCCGCGGGTGGCCCAGATGCCGACGACCTTGTTGAGGGGATCGGGCGACTCCTCAAAATCGATGGGCATTTCAACTTCGTCAATCGCAAAGGGGCCGACGTCGATGCGTACATGCACGAGCGGCGAACAGCCGCCGCGCCGCCGATTACCAATCCTTGACAGGCGCAGCTTGGATTCATACGCGCGCTCGAGGAAGTCGGGCATCTCGGCCGCACCGGAAACCTCGGCATGCGAACGTTCGGGCAGATGAATCTGCGTCGCGGTATTTACCAGCGTCATCACCTCAACCACATCTAGGTGAGTCCATCGAGCTGCTGCAGCAACCGGGAAACGGCGTCACCTTATCCGCAGGGCCCTGCCCCTGTTCGTCTCGGCGATGGTGCGAACACCCGATCCGATCACGCGATCTCGCCCGCCTCGGGCGCACAGCACCACGATACGGTTGAAGAGTTCACCCCTTCGAGGATGATGTGCTTGAGCGTGTCCAGCCCGTCCCCCGGCCATGTTTCACTCTAATGCTTGATGAACCGTGGAACCGAACAGGAGATGAAAGCAATCGACAAGCAATACGACAGAATTGGCCCCTGACCCGCAGCAGCTAACACTCGCATTCCTCTAACGACGAAAATTTCGAACATCTCCATCAACCCATCCGCGATGGCAGCAGCTACCCGATGACCTGCCAGTAGCCCTACCAGGCAGAACGAGAAATCACCGATGGCACCGTGTACCGCGCGGCGATGTCGTCGACGTGCCGATGAACGTCGCCTGCGGGTGGATCGGCTCAGGCTGGGCAATGGCGGAGGAAGATTAGCGGCGACAGTCGGTCGCGAGCACGGATGCTGGTCGGCAGCACCGCTTGCTCATGTGGACGGCATTTGACGTGGCGCTGCGAATGCGGCGCCGTCACCTATGGGCCAGCACTCGGCGACGGTTGCAGCCTGCTCGATGGGCCTGGCCGGCGTGCGGGGCTGGCGGGGGGCTCGCGCTGTTGAAAACGTCGATTGCTCTCCAGGCTCCTGACCCCCGAGCAACACGGTTTGCAGGTTCCCGGTGTGCGGCAATTTCGGTGGGCTGAAGCCCTTCAAGCCGAAGTCGGTGATGTCGAGATGAGCGCGCTCGTTGAAAGGTGGGCTGATCCGACAAGCGCGAACGCGTAGACCTGCGCCATCGGCCTGACCTTCAGAGTGCTGGCGGGTATTGCCCGGGTAAGCCGTGGGGGCTCTGGCGAGGCTCTTTGCGCTGTCTCGCTAGGTGCTGGTGCGCCTTTCAACGTCGGTGTGAGCATCCGGGATCGGCTCACACTCGTCGATCGACGCGACAATTTCGAACATCTCCGTCAATTGGGCGGCGGCCAGAGCAGCCGCCACGGGGCCGGCGTGCGCCCCCACCAGGCGTAGCGAGATATCAGACTCGGCGGCCAGCTCCGCGGCTGAAACAAGGGCATCGATGCCGGAAACATCGATGCGTTTCACCTCGGAAAGATCAAGCGCCAACGGTGACGGGGACTGCGTCAGTTCGTGGGCGGCAACTCGCCGCAAGACCGCTCCACTATCACCGCACAGCTCACCGGTCACCTGCACGACGATCTCGCTCGAAGCAAAATGTCGCACCGTGATGTCAACCGGCCCGGTCTGTCGCCCCGTTCCTGCACCCATGTCATTGACCTCCGTTCCTCGACTGCGCCTTCCAGCGCCAGGTGCAGAGCTGTGGTGTTGCCAGCTTTCGGGCCGCGGGTCAACAACGCATCGTCTGCTCAGGTCGAAATGTGTCCCCGCCAATAGGCCTCCGGGTTCGAGCACCACGGCCTGGCTGCCTGCTAGCTTCCGCCACGGCACCGTTGCTAACGGCGGTCATCCCGGTTCGCGACGTTGTGCAGCGCCTCCACCGACCTGGGATCTCGCGGGTCGAGTCCGGAGAGTTCGTTGGTGCGGTAGAGGCGCTATCGCAGCGTGCTGCGCTTGACGGCGAGGGCCACACGCCCTGCCGCCCAGATCGGCGCCGAGCCCTCGATACGCCCAAAGGGGCGCGCAACAGCACCGCCATGAGCTCGCTGATTCGACCGAGTCCCGCAGCACCGTGTGCGGGTGGCTGGCCGTAGGTCTGCCGATAAAGCTCCGCGAAGAGACCGCTGCTCGTGAACCCCCAGCGCGCGGCGATCGCAGTCACCGTGTCCTCCGTCGGGTCGGCGGCCCGAAGATCTCCCCCCAAGGATGGCGGGCGAATCAGTGATGAACGCACCGTAAGACGGGCGACCGCGCCAAAGCGCGAGTAGTTGGCTGCCTGTCTGGCGCAGATCCGCGGACCTGAGAAACCCGGACATCAGTCGGCCCGCCACTCCAAGGCAGAGGATGATGGGCCGTAAGGATGTTGTTAAGCAGTGGGAGAAGCGATTTGAGCGTCCCGATTAAGTGCCTAAGCTGCGAAATGGTCGGCCCGTCACCACGACCCCTTGGTGGTGACGGGCCGACCGGCGTGGGCTTCAGGTAGACGGTAGTTGTTGCGGCGGGATCGCCGCCTTTGCCGTCATCAGCTCTGCCGACAAAACGTCAACGACTGCCGCGAGGTCGGCGAGGTTAGCCCCGTCTTCCGATTCGATCCGCGAGTAACCGCTGCCGGTGTCGTTTATGCCGTTGATTTGGGGCTCTTGTGACTGTTCCGTGGGTGGGTTGCTGATCTGAGAAGGCGCACGTCGTTGTCGCTTAAGGTTTCTGACTTGTCAAGGGTCAGGAACCAAGGGAGCGGGCAACGACGTGCGCAATGTGAGGTTATGGCGTGGGCTGCTGGGTGTCGACCACCGGACGGTGATCGAGGGAATCGAGTTCGAC
>JAOPWC010000102.1 GCA_025965895.1 Mycobacterium sp. | reverse complement strand
CCGACAACCCGCTGCTGCACGGTGAGATCAACACGCTCAACGAGTTCTACGAGCTGGACGATCGGCCACCGACGCCGGAGCTGGTGTTCCTCACCACCCACGAACCCTGCACGCTGTGCATGTCGGCCATCACGTGGGCCGGGTTCGACAACTACTACTACTTCTACAGCCACGAGGACTCGCGGGACACCTTCGCGATCCCCCACGACCTGAAGATCCTCAAGGAGGTCTTCGGCCTCGATCCCGGCGGTTATCGCCGGACCAACGAGTTCTGGACCGCCTACTCGATCACCGACCTGATCGAATCCGAGGACGAGCCGCTACGCGGCGAGCTGCAGGCCCAACGGGAACGGATCAGGGAGCGATACGCGGCGCTGTCGGATGCGTACCAGGAATCCAAGGGCGACAACGACATTCCGCTGAGCTGAGCACCGCCGGGCGCTCTGGTCAGCGCAGCGCCGACCGCAACTCGGCGACCAGATCGCCCCGCTCCCCGACCACGACGTCGTCCAGTCCGAGCCACGATGCCATCGACTGCAATTCTCCCGCCATCGCGGCCGCGACGCGTTTGCGGTCGACTCCGGGTTCTGCGAACGCACCCAGCGCATGCAGAGCCGTGGCCCCGTTTGGGCGGATGCGCTCAGCCTTGAGGTCGACGCGGCCGACCAGTTGCCCGTCCAACAGCAATGGCCAGACGTAGTAACCGAATTGGCGCTGTGGACCCGGCACGTAGATTTCGATGCGGTAGTGGAAGTCGAACAGCCGCTCGACGCGTGGCCGGAAGAAGATCAGCGGGTCGAACGGGCACAACAACGCTGTGCCGCGGTCACGTCGTGGCACGATCTGCCCGGTCCGCAGGTACGCCGGCGTCGTCCAGCCCTCGACATCGACGGGTTCGAGCTCGCCGGCCGACACGAGCTTCGCGATCGCCGGCTTGGCCTGCTGCGCCGACAGCCGGAAGTAGTCACGGATGTCCGCTTCGGTGCTTACCCCGAGCGCGGCGGCCGCCCGCAGCGTCAGTTGGCGAACGGCCTCGTCGTCGTCGATGTCGCGGCCGACGATGTCGGGCGGCAGCACCCGTTCGGTCAGGTCGTAGTGGCGCGCGAAGCCGACCCGGGTGGCCGTGGTCAGCACCCCGGACGCGAACAGCGCTTCGGCTACCCATTTGGTGTCGCTGCGGTTCCACCACGGTCCCTTCGCGCGACGAGGCTCGGCGGCCAGGTGCGCCTCGATCTGCCCCGCAGTGGCCGGTCCGAGCTCGGCGACAGCCGCGACGATCTCGTCGGCGAGCCGCGGATTCGCCTTCACGATGTGGGTGCCCCACCTGCCGTGCCGGTACTGCCGCATCCGCCAACGCAGCAACGGCCAGTCGTCGACCGCAATCAGCGCGGCCTCATGCGCCCAGTACTCGACCAGCAATCGCGGCGAGCGGGTGCTGTGGCTCCAGGACGCCCTGTCCAGCACGTCCCGGTCGTAGGGGCCAAGCCGGCTGAACACGGGCGCGTAGTGGGCGCGGACAGCCACCGACACCGAATCAAGCTGCAACACGTGGATTCGCGAGACCAGCCGCCGCAGATGCGCGCGAGTGACGGGCCCGCCCGGGTCGGGCTGCGCAAATCCTTGCGCGGCGACGGCGACCCGGCGTGCCTGCGCCAGGGTCAGCGTGGTCATGGTGTGCGGCGGTAGGTGCTGAACCGGTAGCGCAGCCCGGTGCTGCTGGTCTGCCAGTCCGCGTCGTCGCCGATCCAGCTTTCGCCGAGCACCGGCGCCACCACGTCGGAGTCGTCGCGAATGATGGGGACGTCGATCTCGGTGACCTCGCAGCGGTCGGCCAGCGTCAGCGCCTGTGCAAAGACCTGCTCGCCGCCGATCACCCAGACCTGACCGTCGCCGAGGGCTGTTTCGACCGAGGAGGCTTGCGGCCGAAGAGCGTCGTCGAGCGAGGACACCACCTGAGCTCCGTCTGCCATGTACCCAGCTTGCCGGGTCAGTACGACATTTCTGCGCCCCGGCAGCGGCCGCACCTTCGCGGGCAGCGACTCCCAGGTCAGCCGGCCCATCACCACGGTGTGGCCCAGCGTGATCTGCTTGAACCGCGCGAGATCCTCGGGCAGCCGCCACGGGATGCCACCGTCCCGGCCGATCACGCCCGAGCCCGACTGGGCCCAGATCAGATTCACCGTCATACGGCGACGGGGGCCTTGATCCCCGGGTGCGGGTCGTAGTTCTTGATGACGATGTCGTCGTAGGTGTAGTCGAAGATCGAATCGCGCGGTGCGAGAACAAGTTGCGGATACGCCCGCGGCTCGCGGCTGAGTTGGAGGATGACCTGCTCGACGTGGTTGTCGTAAATGTGGCAGTCGCCGCCGGTCCAGACGAACTCACCGACGTCGAGCCCGGACTGCGCCGCCATCATGTGGGTCAACAGCGCATAGCTCGCGACGTTGAACGGCACACCCAGGAACAGGTCGGCACTGCGCTGGTAAAGCTGGCAACTCAGCTTGCCGTCGGCGACGTAGAACTGAAAGAACGCGTGACATGGCGGTAGCGCCATCTGCGGAATTTCGCCGACGTTCCACGCGGACACGATGATGCGACGCGAGTCGGGGTCGGTCCGCAGCAACTCGAGCGCGGCGCCGATCTGGTCGACGTGCTCCCCCGACGGCGTTGGCCACGACCGCCATTGCACGCCGTACACCGGGCCCAGATCGCCGGTATCGCTTGCCCATTCGTCCCAGATCGTGACACCGTGCTCGTGCAGCCAGCCGACGTTGCAGTCGCCGCGCAGAAACCACAGCAGCTCGTAGATCACCGACTTGAGATGGACCTTCTTCGTGGTGATCAGCGGGAACCCGGCCGCCAGGTGGTAGCGCATCTGGTGGCCGAACAGGCTGCGGGTTCCGGTGCCGGTGCGGTCCGATTTCGGTGTCCCCCGCTCCATCACCAGGCGCAGCAGATCCTCGTACGGGGTGGCGATCGGCACGCGGTCAGCTTACGTCCAGAGGCAACGAGTAGAACTACAACCATGCCGAGCGTTTCTGCCACCGTCACCACCCCCGACGGCTCTTGCCCCGTGACCCTGCACACCCCCAACGGCACCGGTCCGTGGTCGGCGGTGATCATGTACCCCGATGCGGGCGGGGTGCGCCCTACCTTCCAGGACATGGCGGACACGCTGGCCGGATTCGGTCACGCTGTGCTCCTGCCCGACGTGTACTACCGGCACGGCAGCTGGAAGCCGTTCGACATGGCGACGGCTTTCAGTGACGACGAGGAGCGGGCGCGCCTGATGGGCATGATCGGCAGCATCACGCCCGACATGATGGCCGGCGACGCCGGCGCGTTCATCGACTTCCTGGCCCGGCGGCCCGAGGTGCGTGGCGGCGTGGTCGGCGTATGCGGCTACTGCATGGGGGGTCGTATGTCGCTGATCGTCGCCGGGCGGCAACCCGACGGTGTCGCGGCGGCCGCATCGATCCACGGCGGCGGCCTGGTCACCGACGACCCCGGCAGTCCGCACCTGCTCGCCGAGAAGATCAAGGCGACCGTGTACGTGGGCGCGGCGGAAAACGACCCTTCATTCACCCGAGAGCAGGCCGAGACGCTGGACAAGGCGTTGACGGCCGCGGGCGTCAAGCACATGATCGAGTTCTATCCCGCCGCTCACGGTTTCGCGGTTCCGGACAACGCACCCTATGACCCCGAGGCCGCCGAGCGGCACTGGCTCAGGCTGCAGGAGCTGTTCAGTTCCGCGCTGTAGATCCGTCCCCGCGCCGGTGGGCCAATTGGCCCAGGCTGCGGCGCAGCCCGCGGAACGCGTAGACCGCGCTGATGACCGATGCCGCGATCATCACGACGAACATCACCAGCCAGTTGGTTCTGTGGTGGTTGACGTTCCACCAGACCACCGTGAACAGCAGCGCGCAGACGAACAGCACGATGTCGCGCCAGTTGCCCTGATATGAGCCGGCAGCGGCCCGCAGCGCCCGGGTGCGGTCGTTGGCCAGCACCAGGTCATCGATGCGTTGCTCGATCGTGCGCTCCAGCGCGGCGCGCCGGACCGGCTGGTCGTCGGGCAGCCTGTCGAGCAGGTCGAGATCGGCTTTGATCTGCCCGCGGAAGTCCGGTCCCTTCAGCTGCCCGGCCGCCACACCGATCAGCGCTCCGCCGAAGATCGGTGCCGCGCCCAACGCGAGTTCGGCGATACCAGGCATCTGAGATTCCCTTCACTCCATCAGCAGCGCGGCCAGCGTGCCGCCCAGTTCGTAGGCCTTCTCGCGGACAGCCGCGTCGAGGAGGCCGGTGACCTCAAGCGTGGTGGCGGCCCTGGTCAGCGACAGCCCGGTCGCCAACTTGTCGACGGCCGACGCGGCGCCGACCGTGTCGTTGTTGCCGTGCACCCACAACCCGTACGGCCGACCGGCGACATGGTCCAGGCTGGCGTAATACACGGTGTCTAAAAAATGCTCGAGCGCGCCGGGTTCCTGCAGCGGGATATACGGTGCCTCAACCATAGTGCGCGCTCGGTGCTGCCCACGCAGTGGTTAAGTCCATGCCGGTGGCGCTAGTTGTGCGCCACAGCTGATCGCCCGGTAGCAGCTTGTGCGAGCAGGAAATCCGCGCAGCGTTCGCCGATCATGATCGAGGGAGCGTTGGTGTTGGCGCGGGGAATCTGAGGTAGTGCCGAGGCGTCGGCGACGCGTAGATTGTCGACGCCGCGGACACAGAGCTTCTCGTCGAGTGGACTGTCAGGTTGACTACCCATCGCGACGCTGCAGGCTGGGTGGCGTGTCGTGATCGCGGTATTCCTGATGCACGCCTCGATGTCCGAGCCCGGGCCTGGGAGAAGTTCGCGCTCGACGGTGGACGCGATCGGCTCGGTGGCGATGATCTCGCGAGTGCGCTGCACCGCCCGCATGAGTGCTTCGACGTCCTCGCGCTCGGTGAGCAGGTTCATCCGGATGGCCGGTGGTGTCGCGGGATCCGACGTGCGAACCAGGACACTGCCGCGACTCTTGGGCGTCCAATACGATTGCAGCACGGACAGCGCAGGCCGAAGTTTCCCTCCTCTGGGATCGGCCAGCGCGTCGCCGGGGGCGAAGATCAGCTGAATGTCGCATGCCGGGAGCCCGGCCGTCGACCGGATATGGGCCACTGCTTCGCAGCCGTTACTGGTGAACTTGCCGCGTCGGCGTAAAAGCCATTGCAGCAACCATTTTGGGTTCGCGGCGTCCGCCAGGCCGAGATAGCCGGGCGCTAGAGCCCAGATGGCGTACGCGTTCGGGTGGTCAGTGAGGCCTTGGCCGATGCGGGGGCTGTCGACAAGTGGGGTGATCCCGACGCGGCGGAGATGATCCGCCGGACCGATACCCGACAGCTGCAGTAGCTGCGGCGTGCCAAAAGCGCCGGTGCTCAAGACGACCTCCTGGTCGGCGAAAGCCTGTTGCGCACGTCCACGTTGGCGGTATTCGATGCCGACGGCACGACCGTTGCGGATGATCACCCGGCTGACCTCGGCCTTGGTGACGATGGTCAGATTGTTCTGGTGTTGGAGGTAGCCCCGCGCCGTGCTCCAGCGTTGGCCCTTGTGGATGGTGACGGGGGTGATCGCTGCACCGTCGAGTTCGGGTCCGCTGACGTCATCGTTGGCAGGGACACCTGCCGCACGGGCAGCGGCGACGAAGCGCTGAGACAATTCGTCGGGGTACGGCACCCGGGTGATGCGCATCGGACCCTGTTCGATCCGCGCGAACACCGGCGCCACGTCGTTCCAGCCCCAACCGGGCAGCTGCCAGCCGTCGTAGTCGAGATTGCTGCCCTTGACCCAAACCATCGCGTTCATCGCGCTGGTGCCGCCGAGCACACGACCGCGGGGTTGCGCGATCCGCCGGTTGGCGCAGCCGGGCTCCGGTTCGGTTTCGTACGCCCAGTCCAACGAGGTCCCGTACTGCCGGGTGCTTGCCAGCGGTGCTCGTATCGTGAATCGTCGGTCCGAGCCACCGGCTTCGATCAACAGCACGGTCGACGACGAGTGTGTGGCCAGGCGCCCGGCTACCGCGCAACCGGCGGAGCCGGCACCGACCACGATGAAGTCATATGCCGCCACGCTCAAGGCTCCTTACACCAGGTTCGCAGCGTCAAGTAAACACGTCACGTACACGGTCTCGTGCCAGATTCAACACACCACAGTCACGCCGACAGCCTCCTCCATCAACAGGCCAGGGCACGCCACCGCAACGGCCTCGAAACGAATCGCGGTCATCGCGCCCAGACTGGCTGTCCCTGCCTACCAGCTCATGGCCCGCACTGTGTTGGATCCTGCACCGCAACGCGCATTACGAGGTCGATTCCGCGCAACTCACTCCATCAATTGAGCAGCGACCGTCGCGCCGAGGTTCCAGCACGCCTCGACGTCGGCCCTAGTCGGCTTGCCCATCACCACCACGGTCTCGGCAGCCTGCACCCAGCCCAGGCCGGTGGTGATCGCGGCGAGACCCCGCTCGGCTCCCTCGGTGCCTTCGTTGCCGTGCAACCAGACCCCGAACGGTCGGCCCTGAGTCGTGTCGAGCAGCTGGTAGTAGGCGCAGTCGAACGCGTGCTTGAGAGCACCCGAAATGTAGCCTAGGTTCGCCGGGGTGCCGAGCAGATAGCCGTCCGCCTCGAGCATGTCGACCGGCGAGACCGTCAGCGCCGGGCGTCGCACGACCTCCACGCCCTCGATCTCAGGGTCGGTGGCACCGGCCACCACAGCCTCGAACATCTCCTGGCAGTGCGGAGACGGCGTGTGGTGCACGATGAGCAGACGTGCCACTAGCTGGCCCGATCTCTCATAGCCGAGTATCGGGCTAAATAATGCTTGAGCGCGCCCGACATGTAGCCGGAGTTCGCGGTGGTGCCGAACAGATAGCGGTCGGCGTCGAGCATGTGGGGCAACACTGCGGCAAGGGCGGGACGGACGACGACGTCGACGCCGTGGATGTCGGGATCGCGCGCCCCGGACAGCACCGCCTCGAGCAGCTCACGCGTCGACGGCGACGGGGTGTGGTGCACGACGAGCAGCGTGGGCACCGTCGAAAGACTACTGCACGTGCGGTTCGGTCCGGTTCCACCGCACGGCTTCGCCGGCGGCGATGAGCGCGTCGTCGTATCCCGCTTCGGCTGGTGCGACGCCGCGGCGACAGAGGGCTATGGACGCTTCGGCGAGCGTTACCGGCGCTCCTCGGCGGCCTGCATCTGCACCGCCTTGCTCATCGCGTCCCTCGCGCGTCTGCGATCGCCCGCGTGGTCGTATGCACGCGCGAGCCGATACCAGCGCCGCCAGTTCTCGGGATCCTCTTCGAGTTCACCACGCACCTTCTCGAACAGCGCGTCGGCCGCGTCGCGGCGGATGCGCCCCGACGGCATGCGTTCCAGTCCGCCGACGTCGAGTTCCATACCCTCGTCGTGGATCATGCGGGCCAACCGCTGGTGGGCGAAGCCGGCCCGCAGCGTGCTCACCATGGCCCAGATCCCGATCAGCGGCATGATCAGCAGCGCGAGACCGAGGCCGATCGCCGCCGGTGTGCCCGACGTGATGAACGCCATCGCGATGCGGCCCAGCAGCAGGAAGTAGACGATCAGCGCAACGCAGAAGAACGCGATCAAAAGCTGAATGCGCAGAACGGGATTCAAGATTAGAGGTTCTTCGCGCAAACGCTCATCACGGTCATCGGTTCTTCGCGCAAGCGCTCATCACGGTCATCGGTTCTTCGCGCAAGCGCTCATCACGGTCGTCGGTTCTTCGCGCAAGCGCTCATCACGGTCGTCGGTTCTTCGCGCAAGCGCTCATCACAGGCCCAACAGCGGCTCGATGCCGACCGTCAGTCCCGGTCGCTCGCGCACATGCCGCACCGCCAGCAGCACACCGGGCACGAACGACGTGCGGTCGATGCTGTCGTGCCGGATCGTCAACGTCTCCCCCTGTGTGCCGAACAGCACCTCCTGATGGGCGACCAGGCCGGCCAGCCGAACCGAATGCACGGGGACGCCGTCGACGTGGGCACCGCGGGCACCGGGTAGCGCCGTGCTGGTGGCATCGGGGTTCGGGGGCATGCCCTGTCGTGCCTCGGCAATCAGCCCGGCGGTGCGCGCCGCAGTGCCCGAGGGCGCGTCGGCCTTGTTCGGATGGTGCAGTTCGATGATCTCGACGGACTCGAAAAACCGGGCCGCCTGGCGGGCGAAGCTCATCGACAGCACCGCGCCGATCGCGAAGTTGGGTGCGATGAGGACGGACGTGCCCGCTGATTCGGAGAGCCAGACCTGTACTTGCTCGAGACGCGCAGCGGTGAAGCCGGTGGTGCCGACGACGGCGTGGATGGCGTTGTCGATCAGAAACTTCAGGTTCCCCATCACGACGTCGGGGTGGGTGAAGTCGATGACGACCTCGGTGCCGCTGTCGACAAACAGGCTCAGGGGGTCGCCGGCGTCAACCTCGGCCGAGAGCGTCAAGTCGTCGGCTGCCTGCACCCCCTGCGCCATGGTGGCGCCCACCTTGCCCTTGGCGCCCAGCACCCCGACTCGCATGGCTAGCAGCGTAGTGGCATCGCCTCGGCGCTCATTGCCGGCTTCATCGCGGGACCGGTGGTTTCCGGGCGGTCGCGATGAACGACCGGATTGTTGCCCCAAGCGGAGCCGATGCGCAGCGGTTCCTACACCGGCGCCCCGCCCCGTAGATGCTCGAAGATCAGCGACGTCTGGGTGCCGGCGACGTCCGGGTCGGCGTTGAGGTTCTCCACGACGAACGACCGCAGGTCCTCGGTGTCGCGGGCGGCGACATGCAGTATGAAGTCGTCGGCGCCGGCGAGGAAGTACACGTCGATCACCTGGGGCAGGCGGCGGATCTCCGCGATGAAGTGGCGGATCCGGCCGCGCGCACTGGATTGCAGGCTCACCGAGATCATCGCCTGCAGCGGCCGACCCATCGCCGACGGATCGAGGTCGGTGTAGAAGCCGCGGATCACTCCAATCTGCTGCAGCCTGCGCATCCGGCCGTGACACGTCGACGGCGCAATGCCGACCATGTCGGCCAGCGCGCTGTTGGAGATGCGCGCGTCATCGTGGAGCGCGGTGAGGATGCGCCGGTCGATGTCATCGATTTCCGGGGACCGAACATCCTTCGGCGGGCGCGCCCTCGTCATCGTCGACCTCGCTGATCCTTCCGGCATAGCGACACGCTAGCGAATAGATATCGGGGTGATTGCCATTATGCCGAATGTTATTCACAATTCTAGGGAGAGATCCCACCAGAGGAGCGAGCATGCGAGTCGGTGTTCCGACCGAGATCAAAAACAACGAGTTTCGGGTGGCGATCACCCCGGCCGGCGCCGCCGAACTGACCCGCGCCGGCCACGACGTCGTGATCCAGGCCGGCGCCGGCGAGGGGTCATCGATCTCGGACTCCGACTTCAAGTCGGCCGGCGCGCAGATCATCACCGGCGCAGAACACGTGTGGGAGCAGGCCGGCCTGCTGCTGAAGGTCAAGGAGCCGATCGAGCCGGAGTACCGGCTGATGCGCCGTGGCCAGACGCTGTTCACTTACCTGCACCTGGCGGCCTCGCTGGCGTGCACCGAGGCGCTGATGCGCTCAGGCACCACGTCGATCGCCTACGAAACCGTGCAGACCCGCGACGGCGCGCTGCCGCTGCTGGCCCCGATGAGCGAGGTGGCGGGGCGGCTGGCCGCACAGGTCGGCGCCTACCACCTGATGAAGCCGGCGGGTGGCCGCGGCGCGCTGATGGGCGGGGTGCCAGGCGTTGGCCCGGCGGACGTCGTGGTGATCGGCGGCGGAACCGCCGGCTACAACGCCGCCCGCGTCGCCAGCGGAATGGGCGCACACGTCACGGTCTTCGACGTCAACATCGGCAAGCTGCGCGAGCTGGACGGCGAGTTCGGTGGCCGCATCCGGACCCGATACTCGTCGAGCCTGGAACTCGAGGGCGCCGTCAAGCGCGCCGACCTCGTCATCGGTGCGGTGCTGGTGCCGGGTGCCAAGGCGCCGAAGCTGGTGTCGAATTCGCTCGTCGGGCAGATGAAGGCGGGCGCGGTGCTGGTGGACATCGCGATCGACCAGGGCGGCTGCTTCCAGGACTCCCGGCCGACCACCCACGACGACCCGACCTTCAAGGTCCACGACACGCTTTTCTACTGCGTCGCGAACATGCCGGGCTCGGTGCCGCGCACGTCGACCTTCGCCCTGACCAACGCCACCATGCCGTACGTGCTCAAGCTGGCCGACAAGGGTTGGCACGCCGCCTGCCAGGCCGACCCGGCACTGGCGAAGGGACTGTCAACACATCAGGGCGCGCTGCTCAACGAGCAGGTCGGACACGACCTCGGCCTGCCGTTCACCGACCCGGCGACGGTGCTGGCCTGATTCAGGTCAGCACGCCGAAAACCGTCTTCGCCGCATCGGCGATCAGCGGGCGAAGCCCCGGAAACGCGGGGTCGTCGGACGCCGATCGGGACAGGACCGCCAGCAGGATCAGCTGACCGTTCGGCCCGTACGCAACCCCGACGTCATTGGCGGTGCCGTAGTCGCCACTGCCGGTTTTGTCGGCACTGGTCCACCCCGGCGGCAGCCCGGCGCGCATGCTCGACGTGACATTGCCGCGCATCCAGCCCAACAGCTGCGCGCGGCTGTGGGCGGACAGCACCCAGCCGGTCAGCAGTGCCCGGTAACCCGCGGCGATCGCGGCGGGCGTGGTGGTATCGCGGTCATCGCCGGGGATCGCCCAGTTCAGGTCGGTCTCCCACCGGTCGAGCCGCATTTGGTCGTCGCCGATCGACCTGGCGGACGCGGTGACCGCCGGCGGACCCCCGATGGTGCGCAGCAGCAGATTCCCGGCGGTGTTGTCGCTTTGTTGCAGCGCCGGCTCACACAACTGCCCCAGCGTGAGCGTGCGGCCGATGGCCTGCCCGGTGACCGGCGAATTCGCCACCACGTCGTCGGCCGCTACGGCACGGCGGTGTCGAGCTGCAGGTCGCCGTGATCCACCATCTGCAACACCCGCCCGGCGGCGTAGGTCTTGAATGTCGAGCACATCGCGAGCCGTTCCCCGTCGCGGTACGCGACCACCCGCGACGAGAGGAGGTCGGCCGCGTACAGGCCGAGGCGCGCGGTAGACCCCCGCCGCCGCCCCCGGTCACGACGACCACCTTGCCGGCTGGCTGCACGGCTGTGCTAGAGCGCGCGAAGTCGCTGCGGGAGGTCGCGTTCGGACCGGTAAGGGCCGAGAACCGCCGCCCCGAAAGGCCGGCTGAGCAGCTGACTGGCGATGGCGTTCACCTCGTCCAGCGTGACGTCGTCGATGCGGGCCAAGGTGTGGGCCAGGCTGTGATGCTCGCCGTAGTTCAACTCGCTGCGACCGATCCGGTTCATCCGCGATCCGGAGTCCTCCAGCCCGAGCACCAGCCCACCCCGCAGTGAGCCCTTCGCGATACGGCATTCCGACTCGGTGATACCTTCCTGCGCAACGCTTTCCAGCACGTCACCGGTCACCCGGATCACCTCCGCGAACCGCTCCGGCAGGCACGCGGCGTACACCGAGAGGGCTCCGCTGTCGGCGAACGTGTCCACCGCCGAGTACACGGTGTAGGCCAGTCCGCGGCTTTCGCGAATCTGCTGGAAGAGCCGCGAGCTCAGGCCGCCGCCCAGTGCGGTGTTGAGCACCGAGAGCGCCCAGCGGTGCTCCCAGTGCCTGCCGGGCGTTCGCACGCCCAGCGACACGTGCGTCTGCTCCGCGTCGCGGTTGACCAGCGTCAGCGCCGGGCGCCCCGGAACGCGCCCGGTGCCCTTGCGTGGCGGCAGCGGCGTGCGGCCACGCACCAGCCTCGGCCCGAAGTAGTGGCGCACCAGAGAGATGACCTCGTGGTGGTCGACGTTGCCGGCCACCGCGACGACCATCCGCTCCGGGGTGTAGCGACGCATGTGGAAGGAGTGCAGCTGCGGCCTCGACATCGCCGACACCGAGTCCACGCAGCCGATCACGGGACGCCCGATGGGGTGCGCGCCGAACAGCGCCGACAAAAACACGTCGGCAAGTGCGTCCTCGGGATCGTCGTCGCGCATCGCGATCTCCTCCAGGACGACATCGCGTTCGAGCTCGACGTCGTCGGCGGCGCAGCGCCCCCGCAGCACCACATCGGAGACCAGGTCGACCGCCAGTTCGAGGTCGCTGTCGAGCACGTGTGCGTAATAGCACGTGTGCTCCTTGGCCGTGAACGCGTTCAGTTCGCCGCCGACCGCGTCCACCGCCTGTGCGATGTCGACCGCTGAGCGGGTGGGGGTCGACTTGAACAGCAGGTGTTCGAGGAAGTGCGCGGCACCGGCGACGCTGGGACCCTCGTCGCGGGAGCCGACGCCGACCCACACCCCGACCGACGCCGACTGAACCGACGGCAAGTACTCGGTGACTACCCGCAAACCGCCGGGCAGCGTGGTGCGCTGCACCGCCGCGGACGCCTCGTCGGCACCTGGTACCCGCCGCAGCGCCGGGCCGCCGTCAGGAGCTGGACGTCGCGGCATCGGCCGGCGCGGCTTGCGGTGCGTTGTCGGCGGTCTCGTCCTCGGCGACCAGCACAAGCGAAATCTTCCCGCGGTTGTCGATGTCGGCGATCTCGACGCGCAGTTTGTCGCCTACCTTGACCACGTCTTCGACCCTGGCGATCCGCTTGCCCCTGCCCAGCTTGGAGATGTGCACCAACCCGTCGCGGCCGGGCAGCAGCGACACGAACGCACCGAAATCCGTGGTCTTCACCACTGTTCCGAGGAAGCGCTCACCAACCTTGGGCAGCTGCGGATTCGCGATCGCGTTGATCCGGTCGATGGCTGCCTGCGCCGACGGCCCGTCGGTCGCACCGACGAAGACGGTGCCGTCATCCTCGATCGAAATCTGGGCGCCGGTCTCCTCGGTGATCGCGTTGATGACCTTGCCCTTGGGCCCGATCACCTCGCCGATCTTGTCGACGGGAACCTTGATCGCGGTGACCCGCGGCGCGTACGGACTCATCTCGTCGGGCCCGTCGATCGCCTCGGCCATGACCTCCAGGATGGTCAGCCGCGCGTCCTTGGCCTGCGACAGCGCGCCGGCCAGCACCTGCGACGGGATGCCGTCGAGCTTGGTGTCCAGCTGCAGGGCGGTGACGAAGTCCTTCGTGCCGGCAACCTTGAAGTCCATGTCGCCGAACGCGTCCTCGGCGCCGAGGATGTCGGTCAGCGCGACGAAGCGGCGCTCAGTGGCGCCGTTCTCGAGCTCGACGTCGTCGGACACCAGCCCCATCGCGATTCCGGCCACCGGCGCCTTCAGCGGCACGCCGGCGTTGAGCAGCGCCATCGTCGACGCACACACTGAGCCCATGGACGTCGAGCCGTTGGAGCTGAGCGCCTCCGACACCTGCCGGATCGCGTACGGGAACTCCTCGACGCTGGGCAGCACCGGCACCAGGGCCCGCTCGGCGAGCGCGCCGTGGCCGATCTCGCGCCGCTTCGGCGAACCGACGCGGCCGGTCTCACCGGTGGAGAACGGCGGGAAGTTGTAGTGATGCATGTAGCGCTTGGTGGTCTCGGGCGCCAGCGAGTCGATCTGCTGCGCCATCTTCAGCATGTCCAGCGTGGTCACGCCGAGAATCTGCGTCTCGCCGCGCTCGAACAGCGCGCTGCCGTGCGCCCTGGGCACCACGGCGACTTCGGCTGACAACGCGCGAATGTCGGTGATGCCGCGCCCGTCGATGCGGAAGTGGTCGGTCAGGATGCGCTGGCGAACCAGCTTCTTGGTCAGCGCCCGGAACGCTGCGCCGATCTCCTTTTCCCGGCCGGCGTACGTCTCGGCCAGCCGGTCGAGCACTTCGGCCTTGATCTCGTCGATGCGGTCGTTGCGCTCGGCCTTGCCCGGAATCGTCAGCGCCCGCGCCAACTCGTCGGTGGCCACCGAGGCCACCGCGTAATACACGTCCTCGCCGTACTCAGGGAAGACCGGGAAATGAGCGGTCTCCTTCGCGGCGCGGTCGGCCAGTTCCTGCTGGGCAGCGACGAGCGCAGAGATGAAAGGCTTCGCGGCCTCCAGACCCTCGGCGACCACGCTTTCGGTCGGCGACTGCGCGCCGCCGTCGACCAGTTCGATGGCATTCTCGGTGGCCTCGGCCTCGACCATCATGATGGCCACGTCGCTCTTGTCGCCGTCGCCGACGACTCGGCCTGCGACGACCATGTCGAACACGGCCCGATGGAGCTGCTCGACGGTCGGGAACGCGACCCAGGTGCCGTCGATCAGCGCGACCCGCACCCCGCCGACCGGGCCGGAGAACGGCAGGCCCGACAGCTGCGTGGACGCCGATGCGGCGTTGATCGCGAGCACGTCGTAAAGCTCGTTGGGATCGAGGCTGAGGATGGTCACCACCACCTGCACCTCATTGCGCAGCCCCTCGACGAACGACGGGCGGAGCGGGCGATCGATCAGCCGGCACGTCAGGATCGCGTCGGTGGACGGCCGGCCCTCGCGCCGGAAGAACGAGCCGGGGATGCGGCCGGCGGCGTACATCCGCTCTTCGACGTCGACGGTCAGCGGGAAGAAGTCGAAATGCTCCTTGGGGTTCTTGCCGGCGGTGGTCGCCGACAGCAGCATCGTCTCCTCGTCGAGATAGGCGACGACAGAGCCGGCGGCCTGCTGCGCAAGCCGGCCGGTCTCGAAGCGAACGGTACGCGTGCCGAAGCGTCCGTTGTCGATGACAGCGGTGGATTCGAAGACGCCCTCTTCGATTTCAGCTACAGACATGGGATGTCCGTGTGCCTTCCTGTGGTTCGATTGTTTTCGCGTGATCACAGGGGCGCTGCGGAGGGAATGTCACTCACGCCGTGGCCTGATACCGCTACGGCCATCGATCGAAGCGGCCGGAATACATGTCCGGCCGCCACTACCGAAGACCGCCCGATGCAGGCGCGCCCTGCAGTTGAACCCGTATGAACACACAGGAACGGCTCGCGCGGATTGCGCGGACCGCACCAGAACGGCTCCTAGTCTACACAGCGGCCGTCGTCAAGATTTTTCCCGCCACATTCTCCACGCACTGTGGACCGGGACGGCGACCGACGGCTGTCAGCGACGCAGGCCGAGCCGTTCGATCAGGGCGCG
Source organism: Mycobacterium sp. (assembly GCA_025965895.1). Lineage (GTDB taxonomy): Bacteria > Actinomycetota > Actinomycetes > Mycobacteriales > Mycobacteriaceae > Mycobacterium. The sequence continues at coordinate 15,169 of JAOPWC010000102.1, read as the reverse complement.
GTAGCGCTCCACGTCCACCTGTGCGACGTACTTCAACAGGCGACGGCGCCGGCCCACGAGCAGCAGCAGGCCACGCCGCGAGTGGTGATCGTGCTTGTGCACCTTGAGGTGCTCGGTGAGGTCGGCGATGCGCTTGGTGAGCAGCGCGACCTGCGCCTCCGGCGATCCGGTGTCAGTCTCGTGCAGGCCGTACTGGCCCAGGATTTCTTTCTTCTGTTCGGCAGTGAGCGCCACGAATTAACTCCATCATCGGTCCGCGATCAGGGATTCTCGGCGCAGCCACCGCGAACTGCAGCACACGCCGTGTCGAGCAGGGAGTTTAGCAGCGACTCACCGCGCTGTCAGAATCGCGCGGGCCCGGTCGGTGTCGGCGTCCATCGCCGCGACCAGATCGCCGACTTGCTCGAACTTGCGCTGCCCGCGGATGCGTGCGACGAAGTCGACCGCGACGTGCTGGCCGTACAGGTCGGCCGAGGTGTCCAACACGAATGCCTCGACCGTGCGGGTTCGTCCGGAGAACGTCGGGTTGGTGCCCACCGACACGGCCGCCTGATACCGCTCACCGGGAACCACCGAGCCGACGACGGGCCCGTGCCCGAGCACGGTGAACCAGGTCGCGTAGACGCCGTCGGCGGGGATCGCGGAGTACATCGGCGGGGCCACGTTGGCGGTCGGGAAACCGAGCACGCGGCCGCGGCCGTCGCCGCGTACCACCACGCCTTCGACGCGGTGCGGTCGTCCCAGAGCCTCCGTGGCGGCCACGACGTCGCCGGCGTCGACGCAGGACCTGATGTAGGTCGACGAAAACGTCACGGTCTCGTTCTTGTGGTGTTCACTGACCAATGACATGGCCTGCACGGCGAAGCCGAAACGCTCCCCGGCGTGCCGCAGCGTGTCGACGTTGCCGCCAGCCTTCTTACCGAACGTGAAGTTCTCCCCGACCACCACCTCGAGCACATGCAGTCGCTCGAGAAGGAGCTCGTGGATGTAGCGGTCGGGCGTCAACTTCATGAACTCCGCCGTGAACGGCACCACCAGGAACACGTCGATGCCGAGTTCCTCGACCAGTTCGGCCCGCCGGGTCAGGGTGGTCAACTGTGCCGGATGACTGCCGGGGAACACCACTTCCATCGGGTGCGGGTCGAACGTCATCAACACCGTGGGAACACCCCGCGCCCGGCCTGCTTTCACCGCGGTCGCGATCAGCTCGGCATGTCCGCGGTGCACCCCGTCGAACACGCCGATGGTGAGTACGCATCTGCCCCAGTCCGTGGGGATCTCGTCCTGCCCACGCCAGCGCTGCACAGCGGCAAGCCTACGGGAGCGGGCCGCCCCACGAGAGCCGCGGACCAGGGCACGAAAGCCTAAACTTTCAGTCGTGAGCGCTGCCGAGGACGGACAAGATCTGACGTCGGTCGCCCAGGATTACCTGAAGGTGATCTGGAACGCGCAGGAGTGGTCGCGCGAGAAAGTCAGCACCAAGATGCTCGCCGAGCGGATCGGCGTGTCGGCGAGCACCGCGTCGGAGTCGGTCCGCAAGCTCGCCGACCAGGGACTGGTCGAGCACGAGAAGTATGGCGGGGTGACGCTGACGGACCGGGGTCGGCGGGCCGCGGTGTCAGTCGTGCGGCGGCACCGGCTGCTGGAGACGTTTCTGGTCCGTGAGCTGGGCTACGGCTGGGATGAGGTGCATGACGAGGCCGAGGTGCTCGAGCACGCGGTCAGTGATCTTCTGATGTCGCGGATTGACACCAAACTCGGTCACCCGCAACGCGACCCCCACGGCGATCCGATCCCCGACCTCGAGGGGCAGGTGCCGACGCCGCCGGCCCGCCAGTTGGCGGGCTGCGTCGACGGCGATCACGGGTCGGTGGCCCGTATCTCCGACTCCGACCCTGAGATGCTTCGCTATTTCGACACCGTCGGCATCGCGCTGGACACCCACCTGACGGTGGTGGCCCGCCGCGACTTCGCCGGCACGGTGTCGGTGGCGATCAACGACGGCCACGACGGCTCGAACGCCGATCGCACCGTTGAGCTGGGGAGTCCTGCAGCGCAATCCATTTGGGTGGTGCCCTGCTAGAGGACGGTCGTCGGCGCCGAATCGGAACCTGTTGTGCCATCGGTTAAAGCGTCGCCGGACGCAGCACCACTTCGGCTTTCGTGGTCTGTCCGTGGTCGCGCAGTAACGCGATGACCCGGCCGTCAGGCGCGGTCGCGGCGTAGATGCCGGCAATGCCCGCGGCGGGCAGAGGTCGGCCGTGGCTGGTGGCTTCCGCCTCGTCAGCGGTCAGGTCGCGACGCGGGAACGTGATCAGGCACGCCTCGTCGAGGGGGTAGCTCAACTCCGGTCGCTCGGCCAACTCGTCGAGTCGGCGGGCCTGTTCGAGGCCGAATGTGCCGGCCCGTGTGCGCCGAAGCACCATGAGGTGGCCGCCGACGCCGAGCGCGGCGCCAACGTCGCGGGCCAGAGCCCGCACGTAGGTGCCCGAGGAGCAGTCGACCTCGACGTCGAGATCGACAACGCCGTCCTCCCGGCGGATGGCGGCGACATCGAACCGGTCGACGCGGACGGCGCGGGGCACCAATTCGACGGGATGGCCTTCGCGGGCCAGCTGGTAGGCCCGTTTGCCGCCGACCTTCACCGCGCTGACCGCCGACGGTGTCTGTCGGATCTCGCCCCGCAGCGCAGCGACCGCCGCGACGATCTCGTCGTCGGTCAGTCCGGCGGCAGGGGTCCTCTCGACGATCGCGCCGTCCGCGTCGTCGGTGGTGGTGGTCTGGCCGAGCCGAATCGTCGCCGTGTAGGACTTCGCCGCGGTCGTCAGCATCCCGAGGATCTTGGTGGCCCGGTCGACGCCGATCACCAACACGCCGGTCGCCATCGGGTCCAGCGTTCCGGCGTGCCCGATCTTGCGGGTCCCGAAGACGCGACGGCAACGGCCCACCACGTCGTGGCTGGTGATGCCGGCCGGTTTGTCGACGACGACGAGCCCGCCGGCATTCACAGCACGATGGCGGTCAGCGCCAACCCGTTACGCACCGCCCAGCTGCCGCGCAGCGCTGTCAGCGGCGGCCCGCTCAACGCCGTCGGGTCGATGAGGATCCGGGAGACGAATTCGCCTGAGGTTTCGTCGGCGTTGATGTCGAACACAATGTGGGCGTCCTCGAAGCCGAGCCACCGATGCGTCAACGGGTACCAGGCTTTGTAGGTTGCCTCCTTGGCGCAGAACAGGATCCGGTCCGAGTGCAGGCTGTCGGGCATGGCCGCGAGCTCTCGCCGTTCGGCGGGAAGGCTGACCGAGTTGAGCACGCCGTGCGGCAGCACGTCGTGTGGCTCCGCGTCGATCCCGACGGACCGCACGTCGCCGACCCGCCCGACGACGGCGCCGCGGTAGCCTTCACAGTGGGTCAGGCTGCCCACCACTCCGTCGGGCCAGCAGGGTTCGCCCTTGTCTCCCTTGAGAATCGGGGCCGGTGGCACACCGAGCTGCTGCAGCGCCACCCGGGCACAGTGCCGGACGGTGATGAACTCGTTGCGTCGCTTGGCCACCGAGCGGGCGATCAGCGGCTCCTCTTCCGGGAGCGGCGCGAGGTCGGGCGGATCCGAGTACATCTCGGCCGCCGCCACCGTGTCAGGCACCACCGCGGAGATCAACGTGGCGCATGCGCTCATCGCAATTGCCGCTGCCTGATCTGCTCCTGCATCCGCTCCGTACTGGCGCGCATCTCGGGGGTGATGACGAAGTGGCCGCCGAACTCGTTGAGATAGCCGGGCGCGTACTGCGGGTCCGGCAGCACCTGGCGCAGCCAGCGATACGGCTTGCGCCGTCGCCACTCTCGGGGATAGCCGACCGACACCTCTTCGAAGCGGACCTCGTCGTACCACGTCGTGCGCGGGATGTGCAGGTGCCCGTACACCGAGCAGACCCCGTTGTAGCGGGTGTGCCAGTCGGCGGTGGCGGTGGTGCCGCACCACATCGAGAACTCCGGGAAGAACAGTGCTTCGCAGGGCTCACGCACCAACGGGAAGTGGTTGACCAGAACCGTCGGCGTCATCCAGTCAAGCTGTTCGAGGCGCGTGCGGGTGTCGGCCACCCGATCGCGGCACCATGCCTCCCGGGTGGCGTACGGCTCCGACGACAGCAGGAACTCGTCGGTGGCCACCACGTTGCGCTCGCGGGCAATGGCCAACCCCTCGGCCTTCGTGGTCGCACCGTCGGGGAGAAAGCTGTAGTCGTACAGCAAAAACATCGGCACGATCGTCGCCGGGCCGCCTTCGTCGGTCCACACGGGATACGGGTGCTCGGGGGTCACGATGTCCATCTCGTCGCACATGCTGACCAGGTAGTCATAGCGGGCGCGCCCGAACACCTGAGCCGGGTCCTTGCCGGTGGTCCACAGTTCGTGGTTGCCCGGCACCCAGATCACCTTCGCGAACCGTCGACGCAACACGTCCAGCGACCAGCGGATGTCGTCGCTGCGCTCGGCGACATCGCCGGCGACGATCAGCCAGTCGTCCGGTGACGACGGGTACAGCGACTCGGTGACCGGCTTGTTACCGGTGTGACCGGTATGCAGGTCACTGATCGCCCACAGCGTTGCCACAACGGTTCAGCCTACTGAAATCCGGCCGGGCCGCCCGCCCGCGCAACTAGAACAGGTTCTTGTTTTCGGCTGTGCCGGGCTGGGGCGACTTGTACACTCCCCCGAGGGGCTGCCGAGCCGAGGGGGTGGAATGGTCACCAGGGTCCGTCTTCTCGCGGCTTTCTCTGCCCTGGTCACCGCGGTGATCCTGGGGTGGCAGAGCACCCCGACGGCCCCGGTCGGGGGCAGCCAGGTTCAGCTGCGCTCGACCGGGGCGCCGATGAGCGGTCCCAGCACGACGATCAAGAGCCCGGTGATCGACCTCACCAACCCCAGCCCGTTCGACCCGTGCCAGGACATCCCGTTCGGCGTGATCCGCAATCTCGGTCTGGCGCTCACACCGCCGGAGCACGAGGACGGGCTGCGCTGCCACTACGACGCCGCGAATTACCAGATGGCGATCGAGCCGATCGTGTGGCGCAGCTACGAGCAGACGCTTCCGCCGGACGCGATCGAGACCACGGTCGACGGTCACCGCGCCGCCTGGTACTGGGTGATGAAGCCGACCGACTGGAACAACCGCTGGTGGTTTTCGTGCATGGTCACGTTCAAGACCAGCTACGGCGTCATCCAGCAGTCGCTATTCTTCTCGCCGATCTACTCGAACCCCGACGTGGATTGTCCGGCCGAGAACATGACGCGGGCTCAGCAGCTGGCGCCGTACTACAAATACTGACTCGATGAACTGCACGCAGCGTATGGCGATGTACGCCACGGGCCGAATCAACGGGACCATCAACGCGCCGCAGGGGCCAGGACTCACCTGACTTTGCAAACAGCAGCCGGCCCGCCACCCAAGCAGGATGACGGGCCGACGTTGGCAACACCGCCTGGCGGTGCCAGTGCCGGCGAAGCGTTACCGGTGCCTCCCGTGGTTGCCGCCGAAGTTTCCCCATCCGTACCCGCCGTAGTAGGGAGGTTGAACATAAGGAGGGTTGTCGTTGATCTGAGCGTTGCCGGGCGACTGGCATTGGTTGTCGTAGAAGCCCCCGCCCACGTAGGTGCAGGCCGGCAGAAGATCCTCGCCGGGATTGTGCACATTCGCTGCGGCGGCCGTCGGTGCGGCAGCGATAGCTACCGCGGCGGCCCCCGCAACCAACAGCGGTGTGATGTAGTTCAGTTTGATTCGCATGGTGGTGCTCCTTCGCACTCACTCCAGTATGACGGGGCCGACGTTCATTAGGTTCAGCGTTCTGCGGACGTATTCGGCGTCGTGCTCGTCCAGTTCGTCCAGGAATGCCCGTGCCATGTCAATCACTATCTCCCGCATGTCGTCGAGCCGGTCAAGTTGCTGGTTCGTCGCCGCGACTAAGCGCCGCGCCGTGGGCGAATAGGTCCGCCTCGGGTGCCCGCTGCTGCTGCGGGATCGCCGCGCTAGCCTTCAACAACTCCGCGGACAGCACGTCCACGACCGCGCCTAGATCGGCAAGGTTGGCCACGTCCGCGGTGTGAATCTCGGCGATACCCGCGGTGGGCGACGCAGCGATGCAGCTCGCCTTTCACATCCCCGAACGCCACCGTCAGCACCTCGTCTGCCCGGGTCTCCCCGGGAGGCAGGTGGAGGCGTTCCGGGATGCTCACGGGGTTGCTGTGCAGTCGCATCCCTGAACCGGCCGGTGGTGCGTGCAGCGGCGGCGCGATCCGCGGGTAATGCACCGGTGTGGCGTCGCAGGGGTGCAGTGGTTGAGGAGTGCGACCGGCACGGTGATGGTCATCGCGTCACCCACCGATCGATCTCGTCGGCAGCCTCGATGAGCACCGCGGCGAGCTCGCGGGCCTGGACGCTGGACAGCCCGTTCTCCCACTCGATATCCACGGAGATGCCCGGCTTCTCGATGCGACCCTCCAGGTCGAAGCTTCCGTCCGGGAACTGCACGATGTGATTCCACACCGTGACTTCATGGGGACCAACCCCATCGCACAGGCTGTCCGCGATGATGGTGCGGTTTGTTCCGAGAATGTTGCGGTAGGCGTCCGGCGTGCCTGGAACCTGCCAGTCGTCCACGATCACCCCACCATCGGGCGGCTCTACATGCGGGTACGGGTTGGTGCTGGTTTGCGTCATTGACTTCACCCTCTCGGTTGAAGGGGCGTGGCAGACTGTCAAATAAATGCCCGCACAGCGGTCCGAGCCGACCAGCGTTTTACCTCCAACACCACAGCGTTACAGCTCCGCTAGTGACTCGTTATTCTCACTCGGTAGTGACAGCTCCATCCGAGCGGCGTGCTGACTCCCGGATCCGCGCGCTGGCCCGACACTTCGGCCACCGCGCCCTCACGCGCACAATGGGCCTGCCGCCGCCCGCCACGGATTACACCATCCGCCATGGAGTGCGGGTGCCGATGCGCGACGGCGTTGACCTGATCGCGGACCACTACGCACCCGCGGCCGCGGCCCGCGGCACACTGCTGGTGCGCGGGCCCTACGGCCGGGCATTTCCGTTCTCGGTGCTGTTCGCCCGCGTCTACGCGGTCCGCGGCTACCACGTTGTGCTGCAGAGCGTGCGCGGCACATTCGGGTCGGGAGGCGTGTTCGAGCCGATGATCAACGAGGCAACCGACGGCGCCGATACCGCCGAATGGCTTCGGCACCAGCCGTGGTTCACCGGCCGGTTCGCGACTATCGGGCCGTCGTACCTCGGGTTGACGCAGTGGGCGCTGCTGCAGGAGCCTCCGCCGGAGATGGCCGCAGCGGTCATCACCGTGGGGCCGCACGACTTCAGCGCATCCGCGTGGGGCACCGGCGCCTTCACGCTCAACGACTATCTCGGCTGGTGTTATCTCGTCGGGCACCAGGAAGAGGGCAGGAGTCTGCAGGCCCTCATTCGGCAGCTGGGCGCGCGGCGCCGGCTCGCCCGCGCCACCGCGGCGCTGCCCCTCGGCGACGCGGGCCGGTCGCTGCTGGGCACCGGTGCCCCCTGGTACGAGCCCTGGCTGGAACATCCCGATCGCGACGACCCGTTCTGGCGGGAGTTCCGGTTCGATGCCGCGCTCGATCGAGTCGACGTTCCGGTGCTGCTCATCGGCGGATGGCAAGACACGTTTCTCGAGCAGACCCTCGAGCAGTACCGGCGGCTGAGCCGGCGGGGCATCGACGTGGCCCTCACGGTCGGCCCGTGGACACACGCCCAACTCACGACCACCGGTGCCGCGGCGGTGGCCCGTGAATCACTGCAGTGGCTCGACACCCACCTGGCCGGGACAGCAGCCGCGAAGCGCAGCCCGGTTCGGATCTTCATCCCCGGTGATGGCTGGGTCGACCTGCCGGGCTGGCCGCCGGCCATGCCCGAACGGGTGTTGTACCTGAGGGCTGGCGGCGCGCTGGCCGGCACACCACCTGCCGACACCTCGTCGCCGTCCACTTTCCAGTACGACCCCGGCTCCCCGACTCCGACGATCGGCGGGCGCCTGCTGTCGCCGGAGGGCGGCTACCGCGACGACAGCCGACTCTGTGGACGAGCCGACGTGCTCGCCTTCACCGGTGACGTGCTGCCCTCGGATCTGTACATGGTGGGCAGCCCCGTCGTCGAGCTGTCCCATGCCGCGGACAATCCGCACGTGGACGTCTTCGTGCGGGTCAGCGAGGTCGACGGCAAGGGCCGGTCGCGCAACGTCTCCGACGGATACCGGCGAGTGATCGGCACCGACAAGCCGAGCGTTGTCCGGATCGAACTCGATGCCACCGCGCACCGGTTGCGCGCCGGTTCCCGGATCCGGCTGCTGATCGCGGGCGGATCTCACCCACGGTTCGCCCGCAACCTGGGAACCGGCGAGCCGGCCGTGACCGCCCGCACGATGGCGACGTCCCACCATGCGGTGCACCACCGCAGCGGCGCGCTGTCGCGGTTGGTGCTCCCGGCCGGTAGCGGGCCGCCGTCAGGTGAGCCGGCGCCGGATCATCGCGGCAACCTCTGCTAGCGCGTCGTCGTCGTGTACCGGTGGTGCCCATTCCGGAATCACCGGCAGCTGCACCCAACTGGTGCAGCCCGCGTATTCCGGCGTGCGCGGGAGGGTGACGGACTCGACCAGCGGGCACGCCTGCACCACGAGCACCGTGAGCCGGTGTTTGGGCCGGAAGTCCAATCGGTCGTCGCGCACAGATTCGGCGGTCCAGATGTGCAGCGGCTCTATTTCATTGATCCGGTCGGGCCGGGAAACCTCCACCACTGCAACCACTTTCGCCCCTGCACGGATTACCACCTCGTCGAGGTTGCTATCGGCTGCCGACGCCTGCAGCAGCTCGCGGTGATCGGGCCGGACGCGTTCGGCGTGGCTGTGCGCGACCGTCGGAAACAACAGGAACCGCGACGCCGACACGTCGAACCGTTTCTCCCGGATGCCGCCCTTGCGCAACAGCACTGTCTGACGGCCGTCCAACAGTGCATGGACCGCCGCGCTCCATTCCTTCAGCCCGGGGTGGGTCGTTGCCGTGGTCACGCCAGGCGCGCACGCACGTCCGGTCGACGCAACGGCGGCACGCTCTTCGGAGGCTGCTTGCGCGCCGGCAGTCCCGCGAGCAGCCGGACCGTGGTCGCGGTCACCTCGGCGACCGCGGTCTCGAACGCGTCGACATTCGCCGCCGAGGGCCGCGTGACGCCGCTGACCTTCCTCACGTACTGACGCGCCGCCGCCTCGATCTCCTCCTCGGTGGCCGCCGGTTGCAGCCCGCGCAGTTCGGTGATGTTTCGGCACATGCCTCGACGATAGGTGACTAGCGTGACACCCGTGCCTGCCGACGACGTTCTGCTCATCGAAACCGCCGACCGCATCCGGACTCTCACCCTGAACCGGCCCAAGGCGCGCAACGCCCTGTCGGCGGAACTGCGCGGCAAGCTGTTCGGCGCGCTGGCCGCCGCGGAGGCCGACGACGACGTCGATGTGGTGATCCTGACCGGCGCCGACCCCGCCTTCTGCGCCGGGGTGGACCTCAAAGAGCTGGGCGGCGGTGAAATACCGGACCTGTCACCGCAGTGGCCGTCGATGGCCACACCGGTCATCGGCGCGATCAACGGTGTCGCGGTGACCGGCGGCCTGGAGCTGGCGCTGTGCTGCGACATCCTGATCGCGTCGGAAAACGCCCGCTTCGCGGACACTCACGCACGCGTCGGGATCCTGCCGACGTGGGGCATGTCCGTGCGACTGCCGCGCGCGGTCGGGCGCGGGCTCGCCTACCGGATGAGTCTCACCGGCGACTATCTCGGCGCTTACGACGCGCTGCGCGTCGGCCTGGTCACCGAGGTGGTGCTGCACGACGAACTGCTCGAGGCGGCCGGGGCAGTGGCCACGGCCATCGTCGGCAACAACCGCGCGGCGGTGCAGGCCCTGCTCGCGTCGTATCACCGCATCGACCGGGCACAGACGGCCGAGAGCTTCGCAATCGAGGCAGAGTCGGCCGCCGCGTGGCTGCAGACGCACGCCAGCAGCGAAGACATCGCCGCCAACCGGGAAGCGGTGATGAAGCGCGGACGCAGCCAGCTCAGCTAGCCCGTCGCACGACGGTCGCCACAATTTGACGGCAGCGTCACACAGTGGGCGTCAGTGTGTCACAGTGAGGGTGAACACTGATACGTCCAGCTTTCAGGTCGGGGGAAACGGCACGATGTCACAGCAGGAAACTGCGGTCCACGAAACCGCTGATGCGCGGCTCAACGACCGCGTGCCCGATGTCCGGCGCGAACGACGGCTGATGCGCGCCTTCCAGAGCCGGCTCCTCGGGCCGGTGATTCGGCGCGTCGGCGGTCCCGAGCACCTCCTCGAGAAGGGTATGGCGTACTGGTCCTCGCGGCTTATCTGCGCCGCGGTCGAATCCGGTGTGTTCACCGAATTGGCCGGCGGCCCGATGTCGGAACACGACCTGGCGAGCAGGCTCGGCTGGCATCCCCGTGCCGCCGGGACCGCTCTCAGCGCATTGGTCGAGCTGGGACTGCTGCGGCGGGACAAGTCGGGGTGCTACGCGAACACGTCGCGCAGCGCGATGTTTTTGGACCGGGGCAAGTCCAGCTACCTCGGTGGCTTCCTGGAGCTGTCCGGCACGCGGATGTACGGGCTGTGGGGCGGATTGGGAGGACTTCTGCACACCGGCCGCCCGGCGGCGGAGGAGGAACAGGGCGAGAACGAGTTCTTCTCGTCGCTGTACCGCGATCCGGTGGCGTTGCGGAACTTCCTGGCCGGGATGACCGGGGTCTCGACCGGGGAGGCCACGCTCATCGCCGCCCGGTTCCCGTGGAAGCGCTTCCGCACCTTCGCCGACATCGGCTCGGCCCAGGGCGCCCTGCCCGTGCGGGTCGCCCTCACCCACCCCCACCTGCGCGGGGCCGGCTTCGACCTGCCCGCCGTGGAACCCATCTTCAGTGACTACCTCTCGTCGTTCGGCCTTGCCGACAGGCTGCACTTCATCGCCGGTGACTTTCTGCACCAACCGCTGCCCAACGCCGATGTGGTGTCGTTCGGCCACGTGTTCCACGGGCTGCCCAGGAGCACTCGCCTGGAACTGGCCGCGAAGGCCTACACCGCCGTCCCACCGGGCGGTGCGATGATCGTCTACGACGCGATGGTTCAGCCCCGCCGTCCGTATACCTACTTCAGCCTGCTGTCGAGCCTGAACATCATGCTGGAGTCGCGGGACGGCTTCGAGTCGTCGACCGCCGAGTGCGGCGATTTCCTCCGTAGCGCGGGTTTCGACCGGATCAAGGCGCGGCACCTGCTCGGGCCGACGTCGATGGTGTACGGCTTCAAGCCAGGCCGGTTGGTCTAACCAGCGGCACCGCGGCTCCCTGCACGACGATGACCAACAGCACACCGAGACCCACAGCCAGCCAGGTGCCCTGCACGCCCTCGCGCACCGCGGCTGCCCGGTCACCGGCGCCGAAATAGCGGGCCGCACGGGCCGCCGTCCCGTAGCACAAGAACACCAGCTCGGACCCGACGATGCCGACGATCAGGCCACCGATGGCCAGCCCCGCCGATGACAGCGCGGCGATCCGCCTTGTGCCGGCAACCGGTGGAAGGGTTTCAGCCAAGCGCCTGCCGCAGCTCCCTCACCACGTCTTCGATCGGCCCCTCGGCGGAGTAGCCGGCCGCGAGCTGATGGCCGCCGCCGCCGAACCCCGTCGCCACGTTGGCGACATCGAACGATTTGGCCCGCATCGACACCGACCAGTGCCGGGGCTCGATCTCCTTGAACACGGCCGCGACCTCGGCCTCATGGGTGGTGCGGACGATATCGACCACGCTCTCGACTTCCTCCGAGCGGTTTGCGAGCCAGTCCTCATGCGAGACCACGACATAGACCATCCCCCGACCGTCAACAGCCTCGGGATGCAGGGTCGCGGTCTCGAGCACTCGGGAAAGCATCGGCAGCCACGCGAACGGATGGGTGTCGAGCAGATCCCGGCTGATCGCGGCGTTGTCGACGCCGAGGTCGACCAGTCGGGCGGCCAACCTCAACGCGCGCGGGCTGGCCCACCGGAACGAGCCGGTGTCGGTCGTCAACCCCGCGTATATGCACGAGGCCACGTCTTTGTCGATCGTCTTGTCCCATGCGTCGAGCAGGTCGGCGACCAGCATGGTGGTCGAATCCGCCGTAGCCTCAACGTAATTCACACTGCCGAACAGCGTGTTGGACTTGTGGTGGTCGATCACGAGCACTTCACGCGCGCGCAACGCGATGTCGGCGAGTGCGCCGAGCCGGTTGAGGCTCGGGGCGTCGACAGTGACCACCAGGTCGGCGTCAGGGCGCATCTGCGAGGGTGCGACGAGCAGTTCGCCGCCCGGTAACGTCGCGAGCGACTCCGGGAGCTGGGCGGGGGTCGCGAAGCTCACCTGCACATCCACGCCGTCGCGGTGGAGCACCAGGGCGAGCGCCAGGCCGGCGCCCACACTGTCGGCGTCCGGGTGAACGTGACAGATCACGTTCACTGAGCGCGCGGAATCGAGCACTTCCGCCGCGCGGCGCGAGTCAACGCGCCTGCCGACCGTGGTTTCTTCAGTCGTGTCGATCGCGGTCACCGGTCTCCTGACCCATGCTGGTTCTCGGGCCCCCGCTGTCTCCCTCTTCTCCTACCACACGGTAGGGCTGCGCGTCGCCCGCAGGAGTCGCGCCCTCCCTGACGCGAGCCAGATCCTCGTCGGCCTGCCGGGCCCGGGCGAGCAGTTCCTCCATCCGGTGCGCAGCTTCAGGCACCGTGTCGCGCACGAACGTCAGCGTCGGCGTGAACCGCACACCGGTGCCCGCGCCGACCTTCGTGCGCAACACACCCTTGGCCCGATCCAGCGCCGCCGCAGCGGCGGCGTAGTCCGGCTGATCGTCGATGGCGCGCCCCATCACCGTGTAGTACAGCGTCGCGTCGTGCAAGTCGGCGGTGACCTTCGCGTCGGTGATGGTCACCCCCGCCAGCCCCGGATCCTTGATCTCGTACTCGATCGCCGACGCCACAATCGTGGAGATGCGCTTGGCCAACCGGCGCGCCCGTGGCAGATCAGCCATATCGCTCGTTCTCGAAGGCTCTTCGCCCGAACCGCTGATGGCGGTCCGAACGGTGATCAGCCACTAGGCGCGCTCCTTCTCCACCAGCTCGTACGTCTCGATCGAGTCGCCCTCCTTGAGGTCGGAGTAGCCGATGGTCAGACCGCATTCATAGCCGTCACGCACTTCGGTGACGTCGTCCTTCTCCCGTCGAAGCGACTGCACGGTCAGGTTGCCGGACACGACGACGTTGTCACGCATCAGCCGCGCCTTCGAGTTGCGGCGGATGACACCCGACGTGACCAGGCAGCCCGCGATGAGTCCGACCTTCGACGAGCGGAACAGCGCCCGCACTTCGGCACGGCCGAGCTCGCGCTCTTCGTAGATCGGCTTGAGCAGGCCGCGCAGCGCCTTCTCGATCTCGTCGATGGCCTGGTAGATCACCGAGTAGTAGCGGATCTCCACGCCCTCGCGGTTGGCCAGCTCAGTGGCCTTGCCCTCGGCACGGACATTGAACCCGATGATGATCGCGTCGGACGCCGACGCCAGGTTCACGTTGGTTTCCGTCACGCCGCCGACGCCGCGGTCGATGACGCGCAGCTCGACCTCGTCGTCGACCTGGATGCCCAGCAGGGCCTCCTCCAGCGCCTCGACGGTGCCGGCGTTATCACCCTTGAGGATCAGGTTCAGCTGGCTGGTTTCCTTCAGCGCCGAATCCAGGTCCTCCAGGCTGATCCGCTTACGGCTGCGCGCGGCCAGGGCGTTGCGCTTACGGGCGCTGCGCCGATCGGCGATCTGGCGGGCGATGCGGTCCTCGTCGACGACCAGGAAGTTGTCGCCGGCGCCCGGCACCGACGTGAAGCCGATGACCTGCACCGGTCGCGACGGCAATGCCGCCTCGATGTCCTCGCCGTACTCGTCGACCATCCGTCGCACGCGACCATAGGCATCACCGGCCACCACCGAGTCGCCGACGAGCAGTGTGCCGCGCTGCACCAGGACGGTCGCCACCGGTCCGCGACCGCGGTCCAGATGCGCCTCGATCGCCACACCCTGGGCCTCCATGTCGGGGTTGGCCCGCAGGTCCAGGGTGGCGTCCGCGGTCAGCAGCACCGCCTCGAGCAGCTGCTCGATATTGGTGCCCTGCTTGGCAGAGATGTCGACGAACATCGTGTCGCCACCGAAGTCCTCGGCCACCAGACCGTATTCGGTGAGCTGCGCCCGGATCCTGGCCGGGTCGGCGCCCTCCTTGTCGATCTTGTTGACCGCCACCACGATCGGCACATCGGCCGCCTGCGCGTGGTTGATCGCCTCGACCGTCTGCGGCATCACGCCGTCGTCGGCGGCGACCACCAGGATCGCGATGTCTGTGGCTTTCGCGCCGCGGGCACGCATGGCGGTGAACGCCTCGTGGCCCGGGGTGTCGATGAACGTGATCAACCGTTCGTTGCCGTCGAGCTCGACGCCGACCTGATAGGCACCGATGTGCTGGGTGATGCCGCCGGCCTCGGCCTCGCGGACGTTCGCCTTGCGGATCGTGTCCAGCAGTCGGGTCTTGCCGTGGTCGACGTGGCCCATCACGGTGACCACCGGCGGGCGGGTCTGCAGATCCTCCTCGCCGCCTTCGTCCTCGCCGTAGGTGAGGTCGAATGATTCCAGCAGCTCGCGGTCCTCGTCCTCGGGGCTGACGACCTGAACGTTGTAGTTCATCTCGCTGCCGAGCAGCTCGAGGGTCTCATCGCCGACGGACTGCGTGGCGGTCACCATCTCACCGAGGTTGAACAGCGCCTGCACCAACGCGGCAGGGTTGGCATCGATCTTCTCGGCGAAGTCGGAGAGCGACGCGCCGCGGGCCAGCCGGATGGTCTCACCGTTGCCGTGCGGAAGCCGCACACCACCGACGACCGGTGCCTGCATCGAGTCGTACTCCTGGCGCTTCTGCCGCTTCGACTTGCGGCCACGCTTCGGCGCACCGCCCGGACGACCGAACGCGCCTGCCGCGCCGCCGCGCTGCCCGGGACGGCCACCACCGCCGCCACCGCCACCGCCGGGACGGCC
>JAOPWC010000049.1 GCA_025965895.1 Mycobacterium sp. | reverse complement strand
GCCGGGCCGCACTGCGCGCAGACCCTGCTCGACCTGGGCGCCGAGGTCATCAAGATTGAACCGCCGGCCGGGGACATGTCCCGGCGGGCCTTCCCTCGTATCGGTGAGATCTCCGGCTACTACGCCCAGCAGAACGCCGGCAAGCGCAACATCTCCATCGACCTCAACGTCGAGGGGGCACGCGAGATCGCGCTGCGGCTGTGCGAGGAGGCCGACATCATCGTGGAGAACTTCCGCCCCGGCACCCTGGCCGGGTTCGGCCTGGGTTACGACGACGTCGCGGCGCGCAATCCTCATGTTGTCTACGCCTCGATCAGTGGTTACGGCCAGCACGGGTCGTGGCGGGCACGCGCCGCCTACGCCCCGACAGTGCAGGCCGAGGTTGGCATTACCGAGATGTCGAACGCGCACTGGGGCACCCCGGCCGATGAGCCGCGCAGCGATTCCCTCTCCCACGCCGATGTCTATTCCGGGCTGCACGCCGCGATCGCCATCCTCGCCGCGCTCAATGAGCGCAGCGTGACCGGCCGCGGGCAGTACGTCGATGTGGCGATGGCCTCGGTCATGCTGGCGATCAACGAACGGGTCCACGTGGATCTCTCCGATGCCGAACTGGGTGAGGAGCCCCCCATCCTCGGCGCCACCGACTGTGTGTTCTTCATCGGACCCGACGGGAAACGGTTCATCAGCCCGGTAAGCCTCGTCAGCAGCTTGTCGTTCCCGTTCTATCTGGCCGCCATGCGCAGACCCGACCTCGCTGCAGACCCGCGCTTCGGGACCCCGCAGGATCGGCGACGCAATCTGGACGCACTACATGAGATCGTGCAGCGCTGGATCTGGACCTTCACTGACGTCCAGTCGCTGGAGGCGCAACTCGACGAAGCCAAGATCCCGATCGGCGCGCTGCGCGATATCTCTGAATTCGCCGACACTGACTGGGCGGCGCAATGGGGCGCCACCCGCACAGTGCCCGACGGCGCCGGCGGCCGGATCACCGTCCCCGGCCGGCCGTGGCACTTCGGTGGCAACACCAAGCCCAACGAAAGCGGCGACGCCACCGAGAACGTCGACACCGGCCCCGAGCCGGATCGGCGACCGGCCCGCCAGGGCGAGCACAACGAAGAGGTGCTACGCGAGCTCGCCTTCAGCGACGGGGAGATCTCCGACTTCACCTCCCGCGGGGTGCTAGTGCACGCCCACGATACGAACTCCTAGGAGATCGAGTGCAGATCGTTGCCTATAACGATGACGGGGGCCTTCCGGCAGTGGGCATCCGCCTCGAAGACGGTGTGCTGCCCTCCGGTCACACCGACCTGACGGAATTGATCACTGCGGGCCCGCGGGAACTGGACCGGTTGCGCCAAGCAAGTGAAAGCCCAAACCAACTGGTTCATCCACCGCGGCTGAGGGCTCCGATATCGCCGACCTCCACACTTCTTCTAGCGGGCGGCAACTACGCCGACCACCTCGCCGAAACCGGGCTACATCCAACCGAGCCGGTGTTCTTTTCCAAACTTCGCTCGGCGGTCATCGGTCCCGACGAATCCATCAGAATCCCCACCCCCGAGACGCACACCGACTGGGAAGCCGAACTGTGCATCATCATCGGCAAGCCCGCGTATCGGGTGCCCGCGGAGCGTGCGCACGAATACATCTTCGGCTACACGATGATCAACGACGTCAGCGCGCGCGACGTGATGGATCGCGAGCCGCTGCAGATCACGCTGTGCAAGTGTCCGGACACCTTCTGCCCGCTCGGTCCGCACATCGTGACGTCGGACGAAGTGCCCGATGTCAACGCGAATCCTCTCGAGCTCAGCACGCGCGTGAACGGCGTGTACAAACAGCGGACCACGACCGACACCATGATCTATTCCATACCAACGCTTCTCGAGTTCCTGACCCGCACTGTGACGCTGCAGCCCGGCGACCAGATGAGCAGTGGCACTGCGGACGGGACCGGCGTCGGCCGGACACCGCAAGAGTTCCTCCACCCCGGCGACACCGTCACGGTCGGAACGACCGGGATCGGATACCTGAGCAATCCAGTCGTGGCGGGATGGCCACGGCACACGCGCTCACCAGGCCACGACTGACCATTCGGACTGTCCACAGACGGATACGAGCGCTCGCCGAACGCGTGACACTCGCTAGGAGTAGTCGCCCAAACGTGCAAGCCCACCTGCAGCTAGGAGTGAGACCTTGAGCATCTGGTTCAACGGCATCCAGCCGCAATTCCGGACCATCGACGGGTTGACCATCCGCTTCGCCCAAAGCGAGCAGCGCGACGATCACGCCCTGCTATTGAGTCCGTGACCCGAGAGCCTGTTCGCCTTCGAGCCGACCTGGGACCGGCTCGCCGAGCACACCCATCTGGTGGCGATCGACCTGCCAGGCTTCGGCCAATCCCACCGAAACGATGTCGAATTCGCCGTCGAGGGCGGGGTGACGCTGCGGGGCTGGCTGTTCGTCCCCGACGGTCCGCCGCCGCATCCGGCGATCACCATGGCGCACGGCTTCGCCGGCGTGAAAGAGCACGGCCTGGAGCGCTTCGCGGCCGCGTTCGCCGCGGCGGGATTCGTCGTCCTGGTACACGATCACCGCGGTTTCGGCGCCAGCGGCGGCGCACCGCGCTTCGACGTCGACCCGTGGGTGCAGATCGCCGACTGGCGCCGGGCCATCTCCTTCCTGGAGAGCCAGCCGGTCGTCGATGAGAACCGAATCGGGTTGTGGGGCACCAGCTATGCCGGTGGACACGCGATCGTGCTCGGGGCCACCGACCGGCGGCTGCGGGCGGTGGTCGCCCAGGTCCCCACCACCAGCGGCTACCAGCAGAGCCTGCGACGGGTGGCGCCCGACCTGGTGCCCGCCTTGGAGGCGGCCTTCGCCGACGACGAACGCCGCCAGTTCCACGGCGCACCGCCGGCCACCCAGGCGGTGGTCAGCGCCGACCCGTCGGTGCCTGCCGCCTACCGGTCGCCGCAGGCCCTCGCGTTCTACACCCAACCGGTGCCCGAGGGCGTGTGGGAGAACACCATGACCCTTCGGTCCACCCGCGCGGCGCGCATGTACGAGCCGGGCACCTGGGTGGCCCGCGTCTCCCCCACCCCCCTGCTGATGATCGTGGGCCTGCACGACACCATCACCGTCACCGATCTCGCGCTCGGCGCCTACGAGCAGGCGCTGGCGCCCAAGAAGCTGGTCACCATCGACGGCGACCACTTCGACCCGTACCTCACGCGCTTCGACGAATCCAGCGGTGCCGCCATCGCCTGGTTCACCGAACACCTCACCCCGCCAACCCCGCAAAACCGTTGAACCCGAAAGGAAGTTGTCATGTCTGAACTGCGATACGAGGTTCTCGTCAACGACGGCCTGCGACGCCAGCGCGACCAGCTGCTGCCCGACGGCAGCCCGATCATCTCGTCGCCGGTCGCCTCCACACTGATCTACGGCGAGCGCGACGCGGTACTCGTCGACCCGCCCTTCACCTACGAGCAGGTCAGCCGCGTCGGCGACTGGATCGAGGGCGCCGGCAGGCAGCTGACCGCCGTGTACGCCACCCACGGCCACGGCGATCACTGGTTCGGCACCGACCTACTGCTGCAGAGGTTTCCCGACGCGGTCGCCTATGCCACCAACGGCACGATCGCGATGATGCACCAGCAAGCCACCACGGGCCGCGCCCAGCTCTGGGACGTCGACTTCCCCGGCCTGATTCCGCCCAGCCCGGTCGACTACCGAACCATTCCGGTCGAGGGCATCGAGCTGGAGGGCCACCGGCTGCTGGCCGTCGAGGTCGGACACACCGACACCGATGACACCACCGTGCTGCACGTGCCTTCGATCGGTCTGGTCGTCGCCGGCGACGTCGCCTACAACGGAGTGCACCAGTACCTGCTCGAAAGCGCCCACGGCGGAATCGACGCGTGGTTGGCCGCGCTCGACAAGGTGGCGGCCCTGCAGCCCACGGCCGTGGTGGCCGGCCACAAGAACAAGGATCTTCCCGACGACCCGGCGGTCATCGACCAGACCCGCGACTACCTGCTCACTGCGCAGCGGCTGCTCGCCGAGAAGCCCACTCCCCGAGTCTATTTCGACGAGATGCTCGGCCGTTATCCCGACCGGCTCAACGTCGGCCCGGTCTGGTACACCGCCGTGGCACTGCTGTCTGAGCCCAACAGTCAGCCCAATAGTCACTGAGAGGAAAAAGATCATGATATTTAACGATGATCAGTTGCAATCTTCGGTGCGCGACGAGGTCACACACTGGTTCTTCGAGGACTACCTGCGCACCTGGATCGGCGTCGGCGCCGGCACGATCACGCGCGGGCCCGAGTTCATCCTCGACTACTGGTCGGCACCGCTGTACTGGAGTGACGACCAGGGCAGCTGCTGGTTTCTGGATGGGCAGGCCGTGGTGGCGCAGCTGCACGAGTTGCAGACCCGGCTGCGCGCCGCGGGCTACGCGCACACCGCGGTGCCCGACCACAGAGTGACCGTCTACCACCGCAACGGCGCAGCGATCGAAGTCATCTGGTCCCGGCTCCGCGCCGACGGCAGCGAGATCGAGCGAGTGGCCGTCCACTTCGAGGTAGCGCGCGGGGCCGAAGGATGGCGGTTCCTCGGCGTGCAGGCGACGCCGATAGCCGGCGACTCGCTGAACACCGTGTGGCCGCAGGCCCATTGACCACCCAACATTCCCGAGAGGAAACAACACTGACCACCATCGAGGATCTCAACCCCACCTCAAGCTACAAACTTCTCATCGGCAGCGTGCTGCCCCGGGCAATCGCCTGGGTCAGCACCAGCTCGACAACCGGAGTGGGCAACGTCGCGCCGGTGTCGTTTTTCACCGTCGTCGGACGCTTCCCGCCGGTGCTCTCGATCACGCTGCAGCCGCGCGCCGACGGCGTCACGCTCAAGGACACGTTCGTCAGCATCCGCGACACCAACGAGTTCGTCGTCAACATCGCCACGATCGGCCAAGCTGACGCCGTCCACCGCTCCGCCTACGAATTCGACACCGACGTCGACGAGTTCGACGCGCTCGGCCTGAAAAAGGCGCCGTCCGAGGTGATCTCGGCGCCCCGCATCGGTGACGCCCCGATCTCCTTTGAATGCGTCGTCGAACGCGTCATCCCCATGCCGCCGCTGCCCGACCACGTCGTGTGGGGACGGGTCAAACGCATCCACATCCGCGACGATCTCTACCTGCCCAACGGGCGCATCGATGTGGGCGCGCTGGGAGCGTTCGGGCGGCTGGCCGCCGAGTACACCATGGTCGACAACATCTTCACTACACCGCTACCTGAAGGCCTCGTCGACGAGCTGGTCGCCCAGCGCGCCGGTCGCCTCGACGGGCACGCCAGCGACTACTCACCGATCGACACGAGCGAAAGGTCACCGTCGGGCTCCACGAAGACGGTGGCCAAATGAGCACCTCATCCGCCGAGTTCACCGTCACCCGCACACCGGCGAGCACACCCGAAGCACCGACGCTGCTGCTGATCCACGGCTTCCTCGACGATGCGTCGGTGTGGGACGGCCTGGTCGACTCACTGGGAGGTGAGGTCGCCGGCGTGCGCTATGACCTTCCGGGCTTCGGCACGCGCAGCGGAACGGTCGCCGATGCGCGCACCGCCACGCTGGAGGCGCTGGCCGCCGAGGCCGGCGACATCGTCGCCACCATCGACGGACCGGTGATCGTCATCGGTCAGAGCCTGGGCACGCAGGTCGCCGAGCTGGTGGCAGCACAGCACCGCGAACAGGTACGCGGTCTCGTCCTGCTCACCCCCGTCCCGCTGAGCGGCACCCATCTTCCAGACGAGGCCCTCGCGCCGTTCCGCGCCCTCGGCGGTGACCGCGACGCGCAGCGGGGCGTACGTGCCGAATTGTCGCCGCACATCGGCGAAGGTCAGCTCGACCGGCTCGCCGACATCGGGGCGCCGGTCGTAGCCGAGGTGATTTCCCACTACGTCGACGTCTGGAACGACGGGGTGAGCGATGCGCCCGCCACCAGTGCATTTGACGGTCCCGTGCTGATCGTCCGGGGAGGCGCCGACGCGTTCGTCACCGAGCAGCTCGTCGGCACGATCAGCCGCCGCTTCGCCAACGTCGAACTGAAAGTCATCGACAAAGGTGGCCATTGGATACACGTCGAATATCCGGGCGCCGTCGCGGCGATGGTCCTCGACTTCACCGATTCAATCGAAAGGGTGACACCATGACCGAAGCGCTGGAGCACAAAGTCTTTGTGACAAAGCAGATTCCGCAGTCAGGCCGCGGGCCGCTGCCCGATGGCAGCACGCGGATGTGGTCGCCGATCACGTCGACGCTCATCATGGGTAGCCGGGAAGCCGTCCTCGTCGATCCACCACTGACCATCGAGCAGGCCGGCGAAGTCGGCGATTGGATCGCGGCGGCGGGACGCCAATTGCGACAGATCTACGTCACCCACGGCCACGGGGACCACTGGTTCGGCGCAATACCGTTGCTCCAGCGGTTCTCCGGCGTAACCGTGCGAGCGACCGACGGAACCGCGAAACTGATGGCGGCGCAAAACGACCCACAGTTTCGTGCCGAGTTCTGGGATCGCGTGTTCCCAGGTCAGCTACCCACCGGCGAGCTCGACGTGACGGTCGTCGACGAGCAGGGCTTCGTCCTCGAAGGAACCGCACTCGTTCCAGTCGAGGTCGGGCACACCGACACAGACGCCACCACGATGCTGCATGTACCGAAATCGGGTCTGCTCGTCGCGGGCGACGTCGTCTACAACGGAGTGCACCTGTATCTGACGGAGTCCGGTGGTGTCGACGGGATCGATCAGTGGCTCGCCGCCCTCGACACCGCCGAGACGCTCAACCCCGTAACGGTTATCGCGGGCCACAAAGCGCCAGGCACAGACGACGGTCCCGGGCAGATCCAGGCGACGCGGCGATACCTGACCGACGCGCGCCGACTGCTTGAATCATCCAGCCGCGCTGAGGAGTTCTACCAGGGCATGCTCGAGTTGCACGGCGAGCGGCTCAATCCTGGCGCACTGTGGGGCGCGGCGATCACGCTGCTGCCTTCCTGAGCTGGGATCGCTCTACTCGAAGCGGACGTCGCTGACATCGATGGCGACCATGAGCTGATCGGGCAGCACGTTCCCTTGGCCGTCGACGCGGTACGCCCGGCGCCTCGAAGGCAATTTGACGCCGTCGGCTTCGATGATGTCGTTCAGGTATTGTGCAGCGGCAAAAGCCCCGGCCACCTCGACGCGGTAGTCATGACGGCGGACCAGATAGTCGTCGCCGAAATAGAACTCTTGAACTGTACTGTGACTCGCTATCTCAGCCGGGAAACGTGCCTGCAGACCTCGCCAGCTTTGCCCGCCGTCCTCGACCGGTGCGACCTCCTGTACGGAAACGCCGTCCAACGCGAGCAGGAAGGGCGTGGTGA
>JAOPWC010000034.1 GCA_025965895.1 Mycobacterium sp. | reverse complement strand
GCCCGGCCCAGCGTCAGCGCCCGGCCCAGCGTCAGCGCCCGGCCCGGCGCCAGCGCCCGGCAGCGCTCCCGGGTCGTCCGCGTTCGGGCCCGACAGCCCGCCCACGCAGGAGTTCATGTACCCGTCGATCGGCAACGGTTGCCTCAAAGACGGCGGCAACTCGCTGGCGACGGCGATCTCGGTCGCCGGCCCCGCGCCGATCCCGAAACCCGGGCCGGGCAAGGGCCAGACGGCTTACGTGTTCACCGCGGTCGGCACGTCGGCGCCGGCGCCCGAGCAGAAGCTGCCGCTGAACGTCACGTGGGTCAACATCACCACCGGCAAGTCGGGTAGCGCGACGCTGAAGCCGAACCCGGAGATCAACCCGAACGGCCCGACGACGCTGGTCGCGATCGCCGATACCGGCTCAGGCAGCATCATGTCGACGATCTTCGGCCAGGTCACCACCGTCGACAGGCAATGCACATTGTTGCCCACCATCGGCTCGACGGTGGTGCCCTGACCGCCGTGCTTCGCGCGGCGCTTGCGGCCTAGTAAGCCATGAAAAGGATTGCGTCGCGGCCGTACTCGCGACCGGGGTGAGCTTCGGCGAGGTGAGTTTGCGCCTTCTCGACCAGGTCGTCCTCGTCGTTTCCGACTATCGCCTCACCGCACGGGCAATTCAGGTGGGTCTTCATTTCGCCGCCTTCGCTTTCGCTTTCATCTGCTTCTTGTAGGAACGCACCTTCTCGAGGGAACCCGGGTCGACGATGTCGGCGACGGACATGTGCGTGCCGGCCTTGCCGTACTCGCCCGCCGCCTGCCGCCACCCCTTCGGCGTCACGCCGTACTGCTTGCCCAGCAGTGCGAGGAAGATGCGGGCCTTCTGTTCGCCAAAGCCCGGCAGCCCCTCGAGTCGGTGCAGCACCTCTGCCCCATCGGGGTTGCCGGCGGTCCACACTGCGGCGGCGTCGCCGTCGTAGCGGTCGACGACCTCACCCGCCAGCGTCTGGATGCGCTTGGCCATCGACGTGGGAAACCGGTGTACCGCAGGGCGTTCCGCACAGAGTGCGGCGAACTTGTCAGGATCGTAGGCGGCGATCTCATGTGCGTCGATGCCGCCGACCCGGTCGGCGATCTTCTTGGGCCCGGCGAAAGCCGTCTCCATCGGCACCTGCTGGTCGAGAAGCATGCCAATCAGCAGGGCCAGCGGGTTGTTGTCCAGCAGCGCGTCGGCGGCCGGATCTCGAACAAGCTGCAGTTTCGCCACCGGGTAAGTCTAGAACCGACCGCAACCGGGCCGCCGATACCATGAATTGTGCGGAATGGCTGGCGGTCCAGGGTCGCCTTCCCGCTGCTGGCTTACGCATTCACCGCGATCATGATCGGCACCACGTTGCCGACACCGATGTACGCCCTGTACTCGGCGCGCATGCACTTCTCGGTGCTGACCACGACGGTGGTGTTCGCCACCTACGCCGGCGGCGTGCTGGCCGCCCTGCTGGTGATGGGCCGCTGGTCCGACGCGGTGGGGCGGCGCCCGATCTTGCTCGTCGGAGCGGGCTTCGCGTTGGCCAGCGCGATCGTGTTCCTCGTCGCGCACACGGTTGGCCAACTGCTGATCGGCCGGGCGCTGTCCGGGCTG
Organism: Mycobacterium sp.; assembly: GCA_025965895.1. Taxonomy (GTDB): domain Bacteria; phylum Actinomycetota; class Actinomycetes; order Mycobacteriales; family Mycobacteriaceae; genus Mycobacterium. The sequence continues at coordinate 111,361 of JAOPWC010000034.1, read as the reverse complement.
TCGGCAGGCGTGTACACCGGCACCGCCACCGCCGCCGTGATCGAGGCCGCGCCACCGGCCTGGCGGGCGCGGGCGGCTAGTGTCGCGACGATCGCAAACATCGGCGGTCTCGGCCTCGGGCCGCTGATCGCCGGTCTGCTGGTCCAGTACGCCCCACGGCCGCTGGAGTTGGCGTTCGTTGTGCACATCGTGTTGACGGTGCTGGCCATCGCAGGTGTGCTGATCGCGCCGGAGACGTCGGAGCGCAGCGGCCGCATCGGCATCCAGCGGTTGTCGGTGCCCCCGGAGGTGCGATCTGTTTTCATGACCGCTGCGACCGCCGCATTCGCCGGGTTCGCGGTGACAGGGCTGTTCACTGCCGTCGCGCCGTCGTTCATCTCCGATGTGATCGGCATCGCCAACCACGCTGTCGCAGGCGCGATCGCCTGCTCGATCTTCGCCGCGTCGGCGGCTGCACAGGTCCTCGCCGGCCGCATCGAGGCGCAGCACGCAGTGGCCCTCGGGTGTGGTGTGCTGGTCGTCGGGATGGTGATCATTGCTGCGTCGCTTCATTTCTCGAGTCTGGCGCTGCTGATCGTCGGGGCAGTTGTCGCGGGTGTCGGTCAGGGCATCAGCTTCAGCCGGGGGCTGGCCGCCGTGGCGGAGCACACGCCGCCCGACCGCCGCGCCGAGGTCAGCTCGACGTACTTCGTCATCGCCTACGTCGCGATCTCGCTGCCCGTCGTCGGCGAGGGCCTGGCCGCTGAGGCGTGGGGATTGCGCACCGCGGGCATCGTGTTCGCGCTGGCGGTGTCAGCGCTGGCCGCGATCTGCCTGGCCGCGATCATGGCCGAGGAGAGACGAGCCGCGCAGCATTAGAGTCAGCGGCCGGAACCACGCGGTCGCGGACACTGTGGTCCGAGTCCGTTACTGTTCGATGAAGCCGGCTTTGCTCAGGATCTGTCGGCACGCCGCCCCGGTGACAAGATTGATGAACTTCGCCGCCAGGGCGGCATGGTCAGAGTCCTTCAGCAGGGCGGCCGAGTAGGTGTTCCTTGCGGAGGACGCCTCGGGAAAATTGAACCAGGTGACGTTGTCACCGGCGTTCAACGCGTCCGTGGTGTAAACGAGCCCGGCGTCGGCTTTTCCGCTGGTCACCTTGTTCAGCACGTCGGTTGCCGAGGATTCCACGCTCGCGGGGTGGAGCTGAATGCCGGTGTTGTCCTCGATGCGCTCCGTATCAGCCGCGCAAGCTCCGGGCCGTGCGCACAGGGCCACCCTGAGCCCGGGCTGATTCAAGTCCGCGAACGAGCTGACCCGCTTGGGGTTGCCCTGGGCCACCGCGATGGCCAGGGTGTTCGACGCGAAGTTCACGGGACTGCCGGCCACCAGGCCCGCGTGGCTGACGGCGGCCATGTTGGCCGGGTCGCCCGCGGCGAAAACGTCGGCGCTGGCGCCTTCTTCCAGCTGCGCGGCCAGATCCGACGAACTGGCGAAAATGAACTCCACCGACGTGCCGGGGTTGTCGGATTTGAATCGCTTACCGATGTCGGTAAACGTCTTGATCAGGGAGGATGACGCAAACACCGTGATCGACGTTGTCGCGTCGGCGTGAGAGGCGCACCCGGCCACTACTGCAGCCGCGACGGCCCCAGTCGCAATCACTCGCTTCGATCGGCCGCTCATGGCCAATGACACTAGTCAACTGGATACGGTAACCGCGGCACCCTCTCCGGCCCGTCGCTGATCTCGTGGTCAGCCGCTCTTTCGGCGGAACTCCCGGCGGTGCTCAACGGGGCCGTGCGCCCGCGGCTGCTTCGCGCCGCCGCTCTTCTGGTCTGCGGTCCCCGACGACCGTGCCTTCTTGCGTTCCAACGCCTCGCGGAACCTTCGCTTGGTGTCGTCGTTCGCATTTGAGTCGGCCATCCCCGCAGCGTAGCCCTAACGCACCCCCGGCGGCATGCCATAAACATGCGAGATCGGCATCCGCATCAGCACTCTGCGGTCGGTCACCATGGCGCGCCGGTATTCGTCCCAGTCGGGATGCTCCCCGGCGATGTTGCGGTACAGCTGAATCAGGGCCTCGACGGTGTCGTCCTGGGTGTGGGTGGCCGGCGGGCTCAACTCGGCGTTGCCCTCGGCGACCGCATAAGACCAGCCGTCGTCCGAGCTGACCAAGATCGACGCCCGCGGATCCCGCCGCAGATTGCGGGTCTTGGCCCTCGGTTCGGTGATCGACACCTCGATCGCCACTCCCCGAGGGTCGAAGTAGTACGACACGTTCGACAACTGCGGTCGACCGTCGCGTTTGATCGTCGCGAGCACTCCGAGATTGTTGCCGCTGATGACGGCGAGCAGCTTGTCGTCGAATGATTGCGGCCCCATGGTGGCGAGCCTACGTCCATTCGGCGTCTCTAGGATCGATCACGATGACCACGATCAATCCGCTGAGATGGGAAACCCTCGACCGCATCGGCCGGCGCGGCTGATGCCCCGGTATGCGGCCTTTCTGCGCGGCGTCAACGTGGGTGGCGTCAACATGAAGATGGCCGAGGTCGCCAAGGCACTGGAGCAAGCCGGCTTCACCGGCGTCCGTACCATCTTGGCCAGTGGCAACGTACTGCTAGACAGCCGGGATGGCGTGGCCTCGGTGCGTTCGAAAGCTGAAGCTGCGCTGCGTGATACGTTCGGCTACGACGCCTGGGTGCTCGCCTATGATCTGCTCACCGTTCGGGCCATCATCGACTCATACCCGTTCGAGCCCGAGGTGGCCGACCACCACTCCTACGTCACGTTCGTCTCCGACGGTGCGGTCCTCGACGAACTGGCCGCACACGGTAAGGACCCGGGCCCGGGCGAACTGATCGCGCGCGGCGAGGGGGTGATCTATTGGCAAGTGCCGCGGTCGAAGACGCTGGTCAGCACCATGGGAAAAACCATGGGGAAAAAACGATACAAGTCGTCGACCACCACCCGTAATCTGCGAACGCTCAACAAGGTGGTGCGATGACCAAAGCCCGACTGGTGGTGTTTTAACCGAACGCCGCCTCGACGTACCGCAGCGCCTCCGCCTGGTCGATACCCAGGGCTCGGGCGGTGTCGGCGTAGGCGCGGGCCGCGGCGGCCATCGTCACGTCCGCCGGGTCCTGCCTGGCCACAAAAGTCCCGAAACGCCCTCGAGTCTCGACAATTCCGGCCGACTCAAGCTCGCGGTACGCGCGGGCCACGGTATTCACGGCCAGGCCCAACCGACCTGCGAGCTCCCGGACCGTTGGCAGCCGCGCTCCTGCTGTCAGCTGCCCGCTGCGCACGCCGCCGATGATTTGGGTTCTCAACTGATCGAACAGCGGCATCGCCGCGCGTGGGTCCACCCGGACCCAGTCCCCCAACTCGGACACCGGTTCAGTATCGCGCAGCTACGGCTCTGGCGGGCAAGAGCGAAGCAACCCCGAGCGACTACCTTGAAGAGCGTGCGCGTGACGGTGCTCACTGGAGCGGGGATGTCAGCGGAGAGCGGGATCGCGACATTCCGTGACGCCCAGACCGGCCTGTGGGAAACGTTCGACCCTGAGGAGTTGGCCAGCCCACGGGCGTGGCGCAGACAGCCGGATGTGGTGTGGGCGTGGTACCTGTGGCGCCATCACCTGGTGAGTTCGGTTGAACCGAATCCGGGCCACATGGCGGTCGCCGACTGGCAGCAGCGCGCGGACGTGCGCGTCGTCACGCAGAACATCGACGACCTGCACGAGCGCGCCGGCAGCGGGCAGGTCGCCCATTTGCACGGCAGCCTTTTCGAATTCCGTTGCTCACGTTGCGGTTCTCGCTATGTTGGCGATGTGGCCGACATGGCTGAACCGGTCGAATCGGTGGCGCCGCCGCTGTGCGAGTGCGGTGGGATGATCCGGCCCGGCGTCGTGTGGTTTGGTGAGGAGTTGCCCGACGAACCGTGGCAGCGAGCCGTTGAGGCGGTGGCCGGCGCCGATGTGCTGATCGTGGTGGGCACCTCGGGGATCGTCTATCCGGCCGCGGGTCTGCCGTCGGCGGCGCTGGCCCAGGGCATCCCGGTGATCGAGATCAACCCTGACAGCACGCCGCTGTCGGGCAGCGCCACCGCCACCATCCGAGACACGGCCGCACGGGCGTTGCCGGGCCTGCTGGACCGACTCGACGAACTGATCGGTTAGTTTCCCGCAGGCTTGGCTTGTCCGACGACCGGGCGGATCGCGGTACCGACCGCGATTTCTGCGACCGGCACCGGAAGCCACGCCGGGAACTGCCGTCGCGATGCGAGGGCAGCGTCGTGAAGCCGACGCCAGCAATCGCATGCTCGGTGTCCCGATGGGTGGCAGTTGCCGAAGATCCGCGACCACACCGTCGCGTCGGCGAGCTTCCGCAGTCGTCCCCGTGACGACACCGCTGGCAACGTGCTCCAGGTACCGCGACTCTCCCCCGGGCCGGAGCACTGAAAAACGCCGGCGGCAGATCAGTTTCCGGTTCGTCGACGGAGCACAGCACCGGCGAGCACACGACCGCATCGAACCGCTCGTCGGGATCCAGGCTTTCCACCGTGCTCGACATCACGGTGACCGGCGCCGGTGCCGTCGCTGCGGATTCGCGGGCATGGCGGTCAGCCGCCGCTCGGGTTCGAGGGCGACCACCTCTTCGAGAGAGGTCGGGTACAGCATGAAGCTGGTACCTGTGCCTGCGCCGACATCCAGCACCCGGCCCGACAGCCCTGCGCGCAGGTCAGGCGCGAGCGGCGCATCGACTCCGGCTCGTGAGCGGACAGGTATCTCCAGAGGCGAGCGAAGAACGGGTTGTCCACAATGCCCTGCTCATTCATCTCTGCGCGGCTTCTTGAGGTTCGTCAGCAGCTCGATGGTGTCCTGCGGTCCGGAGTCGTACCCGACGATGCCACTGACCATTTGGCCGCAGCACACCGCCCGCAGCACCCGGTCGGTGAACACCTCGACATCGCCCCACGGCAGGTACGGCTTGGCGATCAACAGCGCAGCCACCCCGTGCGCGGCGCTCCACAGCTCGAGCGCCAGCTGCGTGGCGTCACCGTCGGAGTACAGGCCCTCCTCCATCATCGCCTGCACGCCCGCGCGCATGTGTACGAAAGCCGAACTGGTCAGCGTCAGATCGACGTCACTTCCCGGCCGGCCCTCTCCCATCGTCGCGATCCGGTACAACTCGGGTGTCTGCAGCCCAAAGCGAACGTACGCAAGCCCTTGAGCCCGAAGCAGTTCCAGTGTGCTGGTGCAGCCGACAGCCGCGCGCTGCATCTCCGCGTCGAGCCGTTCGAAATAGCGCGCACAGACGGCGTCCATCAGCGCGTCCTTGTCCGCGAAATGCAGATAAATCGACGGTGGGGTGACTCCAACCCGTTGCGCCACGGACCGAATCGAGACGGCCTTGACGTGACCGGTCTCCAACAGCAAATCCGTGGCCGCATCGAGAATCTCGTCACGAAGTTGATCGCCCGCGCCGCGCGGTGCGCGTCGACGACGCGGAGTAGTCTCGACTGAACTTCCCGGCAGGCTAGTCACTCTTCGCCACCGAGGCCACCGGCTGCTGCTGTCGCTCTTCACTGACCTGGCCATCCGGCTCGGGCAAGGACTCGCTCAATCCGAACCTGTCATGCAGCCACACAAGAGGTTTGGGCGCCCACCAATTGAAGCGGCCCATCAGGTGCATCAACGCGGGCACAAGCACCGTTCTGATGATGGTGGCGTCCACGATGATGGCCAACGTCAGGCCGACACCGAACATCCGCATGAACGACACGTGGGCCGCCGCCAATGCGGCGAACGAAATCGACATGATGAGCGCGGCCGCGGTGATGACCCGTCCTGTTCGCGCCAGTCCAAGTGCGACGCTTTCGTCGTTGTCCGCAGGCGTGCGGTCGGACTGCAGCCAGTATTCGCGGATGCGTGAAACCAGGAACACCTCATAGTCCATCGACAGCCCGAATGCGATGCAGAACAACAACACCGGCATCGCGGCCGTCAAGGTCCCGGTGGCGGTGGTGCCGAAGCCGCCCAGATGGCCTTCCTGGAATACCCACACCACCACGCCGAAGGCGGCCGTCAGCGACATGACATTCAGCAGCACCGCCTTCAGCGGTATGACCACGCTGCCGGTCAGCAGGAACAGCAGAACCAAGGTGATGATGCCGATCAGGCCGAGTACCCACGGGAGTTGCGACGTGACCGCTATCGCGTTGTTGCGATTGGTCTGCGCGGTTCCGGTCAGCTGCACTTTTGCGCCACCCGGCCCGACGACCTGGTGCAGCCGGTCGAGCTGGTTTTCTGAGCTGGCCGAGTACAGCGGTGCCGCACTGGCCACCGTGAGAAAGGCGCTGTTGTCAGTCATTCCGGTTGCACCGCTTGGCGGTCCCGTCAGTGCTCCACCCACAAACGTTCCGGATGGCGCCGAAACCGACAGAACGTCGGGAACCCGCGACAGCTGCGCAGCGTAGTTGGCCAGATCCTCGGCGGTGACATGTGTGGCGTCCGGTATCACCACGACGACGTTCGTCGCCGCGTCTTGGGCGAAGTCGGCGCGGAGATGGTCACCCACTTGGCGCGCCGAAGCCGTGGTCGGCAGCACCCGGTCGTCGGGTGAGCCCCACGTCACGCCGAGGAACGGTGACCCGGCCAGCAGGAGAAGCGCGACCAATACGACGGTGATCGGCACCGAGTGCCGCATGACCACCTTGGCGGACCGATACCAAAACGACTGCGTCACAGGCAAGTCCGCCGGATAGCCGTCGGGGAAGTGGTGTCGGCCGGCGCCACCCCGCCACCGCTTGCCGAGTCGCCTCAGGTTGAGCGCGTCCAGCCGCGTGCCCAGCAAGGCGATCGCCGCGGGAGTCAGGACGATGGCGGCGATCGCGGCGAACGAGACCACCGCGACTCCCGCATACGCGAACGACTTCAGGAAGTACATCGGGAACAGGGCCAGGGGCAGCATGGCCAGGGCGACCGTCACGGCGGAGAAGACGACGGTCCGTCCGGCGGTCATCATCGTGCGAACCAGCGCCGGGTTGCGTGGCGTCCCCGTGGCGAGTTCGTCTCGGAATCGGCTCACCAGCAAAAGGGTGTAGTCGATCGCCAGCGCCAGTCCCATTGCCATGCTGAGATTGAGCGCGTAGATCGACACGTCGCTGACAAAGGTGATGGCCCGCAACACAGCCATCGATCCGATGATCGCCACGATCCCCACAGACAACGGAAGCAGGGCGGCCAGGACACCACCGAAAACCCAGATCAGCACCAAGAAGCTCAGCGGAATCGCGATGGCTTCCATCCGCAGTAGGTCCTGTTGTGTTTGAGTGGTTATCTCTCGGTAGACCGTTGCCATGCCGCCGAAGTTGACGGTGACTCCGTCTCGGCTATGAGGCAGCTGGTCGTAGAGCTCCTGCGCATATTTCTGCGCATCACTCTCATCCCCGGCGATACCGGCGATGACGAGTCCGGTCTTGCCGTCCTTACTGATCAGAGGTGCCGCCGCCTCGGGCGGTACCGTCCACGGCGACGTCAGGTCGGCCACATGAGGTGATTGCCTGCACGCCTGGACGATCTCCGTGCCCACGGTTTGCGCGACACCGGTTTGGGCGCCGTTGTCCGCTGTGACGGCGATGAGCATCTTCAACTGGCCCTGATCGAATCGGGCGGCGAGCAAGTCGTCGGCTTGCGCGGATTCCGAGCTAGGGTCTTCATAGCCGCCCGCCGACAGGGCCTTGGGGACGGGAATTCCGAATACGGCTGCGGCGATGACGACGAGCGCGGCCACAGCTAATATCCGCCGTGGTGCCGCGACTGCCAGTCGAGCAATACGTTGCAGCACGCGCGGACTCCATCAGATCAGGGTCCGGCTAACTTACCAAATGGTAAGTCAGCAAAGTCAACGAAACCGGCTTGCCGACGGCTACCCAGAGATCGAATCGACATGCTCCTTCGAATCCTTCGGCTGACCCGCATTCCCGTGCCTGCCGCGGTCACCTGCCTCGCTGAGGCCGAAGCGGTCGTGCAGGCGGCGCATCGGTTTGGGCGCCCACCAGTTCGCCCGGCCGAGCACCCGCATGAACGCGGGCACCAGCAGCATTCGCACCAGCGTCGCGTCGACCAGCACCGCCACGGTGAGCCCGAGGCCGAACAAGCGCATGATCGAGACCTGCGCGGCCATCAGCGCCGCGAACGAAATCGACATCACCAGGGCCGCCGCGGTGATCACCCGCCCGGTGTGGGCGACGCCAAGCGCAACGCTCTCGTCGTTGTCGTTTCGCCTGCGGTTCGATTTCAGCCAGTATTCGCGGATCCGGGAAACCAGGAACACCTCGTAGTCCATCGACAGCCCGAACGAGATGCAGAACAGCAGCACCGGCAGATTCGCGTCCAGCGTCCCGGTGACAGCAGAACCGAGCCCGCCCAGATGGCCGTCCTGAAAGACCCAGACCAGTGCACCGAACGCGGCCGCCAGCGACAGGACATTGAGCAGCAGCGCCTTCAGCGGCAACACCACGCTGCCGGTCAGCAGGAACAGCAGCACAAACGTGATCCCGGCGATGACGGCGAGCACGACAGGCAACCGCGCAGTGATCGCATGCACGCTGTCGTGATTGATCTGCGCGACGCCGGCCAGTTGCACCGGGCCGCCCGCGGGCGTCGGGACCGCATGCAACCGGTCGAGTTGTGCGGCCGACGCGTCGGAAAACAACGGCGCCGTGCTGCCGACGGTCAGAAAGGCGCTGCCGTCCCTGAGCCCGGTGGGTCCTGACGGCGGTCCGGCCGGCGCGCCGTGGACGTACGTGCCACCCGGCGCGGACACCGACGACACGTCCGGAACCCGCGAGAGCGCGGCAGCGTACCGACTCATCGCCGCCGGGCCTCCGGTCACGTGAGGGATCACCACGGTGACGTTGGTGGCCGGGTCCACGGCGAAGTCGTGGCGCAGCTGATCGCCGACCTGTCGCGCGGATACCGACGTCGGCAGCACCCGATCGTCGGGGAAGCCCCATTTCACGCCGAGGAACGGTGCACCCAGCATCAGGAGCAGCGCGATGATCGCCACCCCGATCGGTACCGGTCGGCGCATGACGAACCTCGTTGAGCGGTACAGGAACGTCTGTCGGATCGGCCTCGGCAGCGGTTCCGGGCGATTACGCACACGGCGCAACAGCCGACGAACATCGAGAGAGTCCAGCCGATCACCCAGCAGCACGATGGCCACTGGCGTCACGACAACTGCGGCGGCCGCCGCGAATGCCACGACAGCCACGCCCGCATAGGCGAACGACTTCAGGAAGTATTGCGGGAACAGCACCATCGTGATCATCGACAGCGCCACCGTCATCGCCGAGAACAACACCGTCCGTCCGGCAGTGGCCATCGTGCGGATCAGCGCCTCGTCGCGGTCGGCGCCCTCCGCCAGCTCGTCGCGGAACCGGCTGAGTATCAGCAACGTGTAATCGATGGCCAGTGCAAGCCCCATCGCGACGGTCAGGTTCAGCGCGAAGGTCGACACGTTGGTGAACAGCGAAACGGTGTGCAACACCGCCATCGACCCAAGGATCGCGAAGCAGCCGACGGCTATCGGCACGGCCGCCGCAAGCAACCCGCCGAATACCCACACCAGGACCACGAAGCTCAATGGGATCGCCAGCGATTCCATGAACAGCAGATCTTTCTCCGACTGGGTGTTGATCTGCGAATAGACGGTAGCCATGCCGCCGGCGCGCACCGTGACGCCGTCGTGGCTGTGCGCGAGCTGGTCAGCCAGCTGTTGGGCGTGCTTCTGCGCGTAGTTCTCGCCGCCGGAGATCCCGGCCACGATCAGGCCCGTCTTTCCGTCCTTGCTGATCAGCGACGACGACGCCGCGGGCGGCGCGGTCCAGGCCGATGTCACCTGGCTGACGTTCGGGGAGGCCTGCAGCCGCTGGGCGATGTCGGTGCCGACCGCGCGCGCGGCCGGGTTCTGGACTCCCCCGGCGGCCGTGACGGTGATCACCATCTCCATGTCACCCTGGCCGAACTTCTCCGACAGAATCCTTGCCGCTTGCGAGGACTCGGAGTTGGGGTCCTGCAGGCCGCCGGCCGAGAGGCTCTTCGCGACCGGGATACCGAATAGCGCGGCGCAGACCGTGAGCAGCAGCACCGCGGCGATCGTGCGCCGCGGGGCGGCGATGGCGAGTCGAGCTATTCCCTGCAGCACACCGGGGCCTCTCCCTAACCGGGGAACGACCCCATCGCTCTGAGTTAACGCTGGTAAGTGAAACGAGGTCTCGCCCCGGTCGGTTCAAGCGCGTCGCCAAATCGCGCCCAGCGGAGCAACCCGATCCACTGCGACACCCCCTCGGGGTAGGCCGGGCGGGTCGAACCTACCCGGGAGTAAGAATTGCCACCGTTTTCCGATCCGTGACTCAAAGTCCTCTTAAGGGTGATCCATAACCTGAGAAGCATGTGGATTGATGACACCAGTGCCGACGTCGTCAAGGTTGACTTCGAGGCGCTCTACCATGGCGACTTCTTGGTAGAGGGCGACACCTCGGAGCAGCTCGATGACTGGCACCCGCTGGCCCCGGCCGTCTGACAGGATCCGCCCGCCTCGATGGGCCGGCGGCGCCTCTGACGCGGAGACCTTCTCCTCCGCCGCCGGTTGAACCACTTCGCTTAATCGTCCCATGATCAGATTCTCAGCTTCGCTGACGACTCTGGACACCAATTCCCCGGCCGTCGGCCTGCTTTGGGTGTCAGCCGGGTGAGGGCCAGTTCCGGTCTACCGGGGCGCCATCCGGATCGCGCCGTCGAGACGGATCACCTCGCCGTTGAGCATCGGGTTGGACACGATGTGCGCGGCCAGCGCACCGTACTCCTCGGGCTTGCCGAGCCGCGCCGGGTGCGGCACCTGGGCGCCGAGCGACTTCTTGGCCTCTTCGGGCAGGGCCGCCAGCAGTGGGGTGTCGAATAGGCCGGGGGCGATCGTCACCACCCGGATGCCTTTGCTTGCCAGGTCCCGGGCGATGGGGAGCGTCATGCCCACTACGCCGCCCTTGGACGCCGAGTAGGCGGCCTGCCCGATCTGGCCGTCGAACGCCGCCACCGAGGCGGTGTTGATGATCACGCCGCGCTCCTCGCCGACCAGCTCCGTCTTGGCGATCCGCTCCGCGCCGAGCCGGATTACGTTGAAGGTGCCGACCAGGTTGATCTCAACGATCTTGCGGAACGCGTCCAGCGGGAACACGCCGTCGCGGCTGAGCACCCGGATCGCGTTGCCGGTGCCGGCGCAGTTGACCACAACCCGAACGGGTCCGAGCGACTCAGCGCTGTCGAGCGCGGCGGTGACGGCCGCCTCGTCGGTGACGTCGGCTTCGGCGAACGTGGCACGGTCACCGAGCTCGTCCACGGTGTCCTTTCCCCTCAGGTCAAGAACAACCACCTGGGCGCCCTCGTTGAGCAGTGCCTTTGTCGTGGCCAGCCCGAGGCCCGAAGCGCCCCCGGTGACGACGGCGACGGCGTCTTTGATCTCCACTGAAATCATTCCTTTCTTCGGCCGGAGCCCGTGCCGACCCACTGGTTGGTCGAACTATACCGAGGCTAAAGTGTGGCCATGACGACGATCGATTCCAGCACACAGGCCTACGCCGGCGTCGACGGTCTTTCCGTGACGCTGACTGACGGCGTGCTGTCGCTGACGATGAACCGACCGGAGAGCCTGAACTCGCTTACCGAAACCATGCTGGCCGGCATCGCGGACACACTGGAGCGAGCCGCGACGGATGACCGGGTGAAGGTCGTGCGGCTCGGCGGCGCCGGACGCGCGTTCAGCTCGGGTGCGGGGATCAGCGGCGATGACCAGGCGAAGAAAGCGCACGGCAGCCTGGCCGGCGTCCTCGACGAGGCCAATCGCGCGGTTCGGTCGATCGTCGCGCTACCGCGCCCGGTCGTTGCCTTGGTCCACGGTCCCGCGGCCGGTGTCGGCGCCTCGCTGGCGTTGGCGTCCGATGTCGTACTGGCTTCGGACAAGGCGTATTTCCTGTTGGCGTTCACCAAAATCGGCTTGATGCCCGACGGCGGCGCGTCGGCGTTGGTGGCCGCCGCCGTGGGCCGCATCCGCGCCATGAGGATGGCCCTTCTGGCCGAACGCATTTCGGCCGCCGAGGCGCTGGAGTGGGGCCTGGCCACCGCTGTCTATCCCGAGGACCGCTTCGGTGCCGAAGTCGACAAGGTGATCTCGGCGCTGCTCACGGGTCCGGCGGTGGCATTACGCAAAACCAAGGACGCGATCAACGCGGCGACGTTGAGCCGGCTGGAGCCGGCCCTGGACCGCGAGCGCACGGGCCAGCTTCAGCTGCTGACGGGACACGACTTCGTCGAAGGCACACTCGCGTTTCAGCAGCGGCGCAAGGCCGAGTTCACCGACACGTAGTCAGGTTCGGTCACGTCACTTCTTGCTGGGGATGACCAGGACGACGATCAGCGTCAAGATGCTGAAGAACAAGCCCAGAATTCCCCAGCCGAGCGGATTGCGTCCTTTCATCGCGGCGATGATCGCACAGACGATGGCGGCAATGATGCTTCCGATCGCGACGAAGATGCCTTTGATCCCGCGCAGAATAAGCCCCGCGGCTTCCGGTTGGCTCTGCGCTGTCAGCATCATTGCGTGGAGCATGCCACCTCCTGTGTTTGCGTGTTCGGCGGATACCCGCACTTTAGATCGGTCAACCTCATCGGTTAGCCGGGTCCAGCAATCGCGCCCACCTCGCATTTGCGTCGCCGCGAGCGAGCCGTCCGCAGCGCCTGTTCCCACAAGAGCATCGTCATGGCCTTCAGCTGCGCCGGTTTGAAGGTTTCCCCGGACAGCATCGCGGTGGCGGCGGCCTTGGTGGCCAGGGAGGCCTTGGAAACGTGGCCCGAGTCGAACGGCAGCTGCGGATCGTATTCGATTGCGAGCTGGATGGTCTTCGCGCGGCCCTCGCCGGCGATTTGCCCTGCCAGCCACAGCGCCAGGTCGATGCCGGCCGAGACGCCGGCGCTGGTCACGACGTCGCCGTCGTGCACGATGCGCTCGTCGTTGACCGCGGCGGCGCCCAGCGCTGTCAACGCGCCCAGCGCCAGCCAGTGCGATGTCGCCCTCTTGCCCGCGAGCAGACTGGCGGCGGCCAGAATGACTTCGATGACCACGCGAAGATCGGCTCCGGATCCAACGCGATCGCGGGAAATTCACGCGCAAGCCGGTTGGCGAACGCCCAGTGGGTCGTGGCGGGACAGCCGTCGAGCAGCCCGGCCTCCGCGGCGAGGAAAGCGCCCGTGCAGACACTGACAACGCGCCGCGCCGACGCGGCGACTGCCCGGATCCAGCCGATGATTTCGGGGTCGGTGCGGGCCACGTCGACGCCACCGCCACCGGGCAGCACCACAGTGTCGACGGGTTCCTGCGGATTGGGCAGCGGCTCTGCGACAAGGGTCAGCCCGGCATACGTCGTCACAGGATCACCGCGCCGTGACCCGACGACGACGTCGTAGCCGCCGCCGACGAGTTGGGACGCGCCGGCGAAAACCTCGAACGGCCCGATCACGTCCAGGCTCTGAACGCCCGGGAACCCGAGAAGGACCACCTTGCGCGGCATGGCCCCTAGTGTTCGCGCGACAAAGCACGTCGTCTACGCCGTGTGTCCCACATATCCGGACACGGCCGGGCTATAGCCCGAACATCGGCGGAAGCGCCAGCACCATGATCAGGCTCCAGACCAGGTGGGTGAGCAGCGGTGCCAGCACTCCGCCGGTCGCGCGGCGTTCCAGCGCGCAGACCGTACCGAGGATGATCGCCGCGAACGACAGCATCGGGTTGCCGCTGGCGGCCGTCACCGCGATGTAGACGACCGTGGAGATGAGGACCGGGTGGTGCCGGCCTAGCGCGGCGTACACCGCCCCGCGGAAGAAACACTCCTCGGCCGCCCCGTTCACCAGCGTGATGATCACGACCAGCGCGAGCGTGCCGCGATGTTCGTATTCGAGCACTCGGCGGATCAGGTCGGCCACCGCGGGGATCTCGCGGGCGATCAGGCCGCCGAGGAGAAACAACCCGCCGAGCAGCAGGCCGATGACTGTGCCGGTGATCACCGGGCGCTGATTGCGCCCGCGCCAGCGGATCGAGCCGAGGTGGATCGGCCTTGCCAGGAAAGCACCGGTGAACCACACCGCGGCCAGCAGGACCGTCATCCAGTAGAAGGCGACGGTACCGGGAGGTGTGTTCAGTGAATAGCCGAGCACGACCGCGCCGATCACCAGGACCATCGCGACGACGATCCGTCGCCGGAGTACGACAGCGGGGGGTTCTTGGTAAGGCACGGCGACGGTGGTGACGACGTCGCGGATCTCGGCCAACAGGCCCGACCGTTGGCGGGTGTCGGGTTCGGTCATGCCGGAGTCCGCTTCGGCGCCAGCTCGAGCAGGATGTCGAGGCCGGTCCGCAGCGCACCGGCGACCGGGCCGGGTACCGCGTTGACCAGGCGCAGCGCCGGTCGCGCGAGCGGCGGCGTCACGGCACGGGCGAGTTGCCGGATGCGCAGCGCGTCGCCGCCCGCCCACGCCGGATCGCTGTCGGCGAGATGGTGCGAATCGGCAAGAGCGTTGACGGGTCGGGGAGTAGAGCTGGACAACGACGTTGCGATCGCGTCTTCGATCGTGGTCAGTCCCCCGGGTGGATCAGGCACCTTGTCTCGCAGAAGGTGCTCAGAGGCCATCATCGGGTGGTCGAGCGAGACCACCAGGTCGGCGGCGAGCCCACCGGGGACGGGCAGCGCGAGGGCGGTCAGCCGCGAGACGAGACCGGTGTCGAGGCCGCGGACCGGCACACGTGCCCGCCATGTTCCGGATTCCCGGGCGTAGGCGTTGAGGAGTTCGCGGTACGTGGTGGTCTGCGGGCCAGAGATGTCGTAGGCGCCCGCCGGAACCCGGTCCGGGTCCGCGGCGGCGACCAGATAGTAGAGGACGTCGCGGACGGAGATCGGGTCCATCGGATTGTCGGCCCACGGCAGCAGCGGGAATATCAGGAACCGGTCGCCGACGTAGCGGAGCATCTCGAACGACGTCGACCCCGCCCCGATGATCATCGCGGCGCCGAGCCACACCACCTCTGGTCCACCGTCGATGGTCAGAAATTCGGCGACTTCCGCCCGGCTCGTCAGATGCTCGGACAGCTCGTCGTCGTCCGGCACGAACCCGCCCAGATACACGATGCGCGCAACACCCGCGGTCTTCGCGGCCTCCGCAACGCTGGCCGCGGCTTCGTTGTCGGCATCGCGGAAGTCCGGCTGGCCGATGCCGTGTACCAGGTAATACACCACGTCGACAGGGCCGGCTTCCCCGAAGGCCGCACTGGTGGCCGCCGCGTCCCGGGCGTCCAGGGCGACCGGGGTGACGTCGTCGTACCACCCGAACCGCTTGAGGCGACTAGGGTTTCGGGTGGCCGCGAGGACCGTGTGACCGTCGGCGAGCAGCGCCGTCACCAGCCGCGAACCCACATAGCCGGTGGCGCCGGTAACCAGGATTCGCACAGCGTCCACCGTACTGATCGGCCAATACGTCCGTGAAGGGTCCCGTACTTCATAGGCTTAGGGACGGGTTCAGGGAGTCAACGCCGACCAGAGGAGACGAAACATTGGCCACGCTGCGCTGCGGTGAGCAGGACCTGCCGCTGACGTTCACCAACGAGTTCTTGGCCCACCTGCAAGTCGCGGTGCACCGACGGTTCGCGCACGCCGGGGGATTCTTTCTGACCGGCACCTACCCCGACGCCGACGGGAAGCAGATCACCGCCTCTTTCTGGGTCAACCCGACTACGCCGCTGGTGTTCACCTACGACCCGCGGGACGACTCGGGCGAGCTGATGCCGCCGGTCGGGTTGGAGCACCAGGAGATCGAGTCGATGCTCGAGGCGATGGACCGGCCGGTCGGTATCCACATGACCAGCGAGGTGTGGCTGACGTTCCGCGACAGGGGTTAACCTATTGCGGCGCGGTGGAATTCGATGAGCCGCTCGTAGACCTGCGCGTTGTGCCTGTTGCCGGCCAGCTCGGCGTCGCTGAGTTCGCGGCGCACCCGTCCCGGTGTTCCGGTCACCAATGACCGCGGCGGCACCACCGTGCCCTGCGCAACCAGGGAGCCGGCGCCGATCAGCGAGCCTTCGCCGATCACCGCGCCGTTGAGGATCACCGCGCCCATGCCGATCAGCACGTTGTCCTCGACGACACAGCCATGCAACGACGAGTTGTGCCCGACGCTGACCCCGGCGCCGATGCGTACCGGGTACTCGCGGTCGACGTGGATGACGACGCCGTCCTGGATGTTGCTGCCGATTCCGACGTCGATCGGCTCGGCCTCCGCGCGCACGGTGGCGGAGTACCAGACGCTGGACCGCGCGCCGAGCGTGACACCACCGATGATGGAGGCGTTCGGAGCGACGAACGCTTCGGGGTGGACCTGCGGCACACGGCCGCGGATGGCGATGATCAGCGGCTCAGGCATGAGCCACATCGTATGCAGATGGCCGCGGCCGGTTTCGCGAATGCAACGCCAGGGCGACAAATCCGCCGGAAACTCGCCGTGACGTTACATCGGACCCCGGAACCCCCGGACCCCCCAGCCCCAAACGCCCCAAACGCCCCAAACGCCCCAAACGCTAGCGCGCCTTCCACGCTGGCCGCCGCTTCTCGGCGAACGCGATCGGTCCCTCCTTGGCGTCCTCGGACTTCAGCAGCGCGCCGAATTCGCGCCTCATCCGCTCCCATCTGGGTTCCTCGTCGGTGATGAGCCCGTCGTCGGCACCGCAGGCGACGCGCTTGCTCGCCTGCACCGACAGCGGTGCATTGACCGTGATCCGTTCGGCCAGCGCCAGCGCCGCCTCGAGTCCCGTGCCGTCGGGAACGACCTGGTTGATCATTCCCCACTTCTGCGCTTCGGCCGCGGTGATCGGCTCGCCGGTGAACAGCAGCTCGAAGGCCAGTTTGCGCGGCAGCGCGTCCACGATGCGGAACACGCCTCCCGCGCCGGCTATCAGTCCGCGTTTCACCTCCGGCAGCCCGAAGATAGCGCTTTCCTCGGCCACCACCAGGTCGCTGGCCAGCGCGATCTCGGTACCACCGCCCAACGCGGTGCCGTTGACCGCGGCGATCGTCGGCTTGTCGATGAAGTGATGCACATAGCCGGCGAATCCCCACTCCCCGTGGTCGGGGTGATAGAGGTTCTCCCGCCGCGCGATCGCCTTGAGGTCGGCGCCGGCGCAGAACGACTTGTCACCTGCGCCCGTGATCACCACCGCCCACACCCCGGGGTCCTGCTGTGCCTGCTCGAGCGCATCGCCCACCGCGGTGCTGACCGCGCTGTTGACCGCGTTGCGGGTATCAGGCCGGTTGATCGTGAGTACCAGCACGTTGCCGCGCTGCGAGACAAGCGCGCCCGGTTCGGCTTCCGTCGACGTCACAACAGCTCGACGATGGTCGCGTTGGCCTGGCCACCGCCCTCGCACATCGTCTGCAGGCCGTAGCGAATTCCCTTGTCGCGCATGTGATGAACCATCGTCGTCATGATCCGCGCCCCCGAGCCGCCCAGCGGGTGGCCCAACGCGATCGCTCCACCGTTAGGGTTCAGGTTCTTCTCGTCGGCACCGATGTCGCGCAGCCACGCCAACGGCACCGGAGCGAACGCCTCGTTCACCTCGAAAACGCCGATCTCGCCGATACCCAGCCCCGAGCGCTTCAGCGCCTTCTGGCTGGCGGGGATCGGGGCGGTCAGCATGATCACCGGATCGGCGCCGGCCAGAACCGCGGTGTGGATCTTCGCGATCGGCTCAAGTCCCAGCGACTTGGCCTTCTCGTCGGTCATCATCAGCAGCGCGGCGGAACCGTCGGAGATCTGCGACGAGTTGCCGGCATGAATCACACCGTCTTCCTTGAACGCCGGCTTCAGTTGGGCCATCTTCTCCATCGGCGTACCGCGGCGGATGCCTTCGTCCTTGCGCACCGGGTTGCCGTCCTGATCCTTGATCACGGCGATCTGGTCGTCGAACGCGCCGGAATCCTGGGCCGCCGCGGCCTTTTCATGTGAGCCCAGGGAGAATTCGTCCAGCGCGGTCCGGTCGAAGCCCCACCTTTCGGCGATCATCTCCGCACCGATGCCCTGGTTGGGGTGAACGCCGTAGCGCTCCATGAACGCCTGCGGGAACGGGTTGCCACCGCCGGCCAGCGAGGCACCCATCGGCACCCGCGACATCGACTCCACGCCACCTGCAACCACGACGTCGTAGTGTCCGGCCACCAGGCCCGCCGCGGCGAAATGAATCGACTGCTGGCTCGATCCGCACTGCCGGTCGACGGTGACGCCGGGCACGGACTCCGGCCAGCCCGCGGCCAGCAGCGACGTCCTCGCGATGTCGAGAGCCTGATCCCCGGCTTGCATGACGCAGCCCCAGATCACGTCTTCCACCACCTTCGGGTCGACGCCGGCGCGTTGCACCAGCGCGTTGAGCACCTGGGCCGAGAGATCGGCCGGATGTACTCCCGACAGGCCGCCGTTGCGCTTGCCGACGGGCGATCGCACCGCCTCGACGATTACCGCTTCAGCCATGGGTGTTCTCCTTCAGTTTCCGGCCCTTTTGATCCTGATTGTCGACCACCGCCATCCCGGATTGCTGGTCGGGGTCAGCGCAGTCGCGTTATCGCCTGGTCACCTGGCCCGAACCGCGCGCCTCGACGGGAACGTCGTCCGCCCACGGCTGGCGCACCACCATCTCCGCGACCTTGACCACGCCGCGTTCAAATTCGCCCGTCGCCGCGTCCACCAGCCGGTACTCCTGCGTCTGCTTGTGGATCGGCTGCGCATCGAGCAGCACGACCCGCACCTCCCCCGGTTCGAAATGGCAGCGCTGCTGCATGGCTTCGATGAGCTGCTCGTTGTGCATGTGCCCGTCGCCGAAGTTCCAGCCGATCGCGGTGCTGCAGATCCGTTCGCCGTCGGTGATCGTGTATTCGTCCTCACGCTCGCCCGCCATGGCCCGGTGCGCGAGAGTGAACAGCGCGCGGCCGTGGGTGTTCATGGCGCGGAACGCATAGCCCAGATAAGCCGGGATCTGAGCGCCGTCTTTCCCGTACACCCGCTCCAGTTGGGCCTGCGGCATGCTCGCGATCGCAACGATTCCGCTGTTGATCTTCTCGTCGGCAGACGGCTTGATGCACCACAGGGTGGTGTCCCAGTTGCCGGCGTAGTACCGCATCCCGGCGAGGAACGAGACCTTCCGGGGGAAGAGGTTTCCGAGGATCACGATGGCCGCGATGACGACGAACAGAATGGCCGCCGGCGCAGGGTTTTTCAGATCCCGCAGCCCCAGATTCGCGTGCGCGACGAACAGGCTGAGAACCCCGAAGATCATGAAGACGTTCCATTCCAGCGGAACCCCCATCGGGATGGCGGTCAGTATCGCCAGATGGAAGCACACCATTACGAGAGCCGCCGCCGCGGTCAGCCACCCACCGTGCGAGAAGAACATCACCGGCGGCGCGCACATCTCGATGATGGTGCCGCCGTGGGCGAAGATCCGCGATAGCCGCCCCGGCCGCAGATCGTCGGGAAACTTCTCGAAGAACATCCGCTTGATCGACTTCGGCCGGAACACCGGGCTGTTGGACATCATCGTCGACACCACGAACGGGAAGTGCTTGTTGAGCTTCGACGTCGCGGCGCCCATCCAGATCACGACGAACACCACCTTGGCGGCGACGATCATGTCGACGCCGCCGAACAGGAACGTGACCGCCAGTGTGGCGTAGACCTCGCCGCGGGCGGCCAGGAAGATCACCTTGTCGCGCAGGCCCAGCACGGCGAGGATCGCCAGGACGGCCGCGATCTGCCAACGCGGCAGCACGCCGACGGACGTGTGCAGCGCCGGTATCGGGCCGGTGCCGTCTGAGACCAGGCACAGGAGCAGCATCGCCAGCAGCGCGGCGTACAGCGCCGCATCCACCGGTGTGCGGGCAGTGCCTTTGGTGAACGGGACTCGGTCCGGCCACGGCGGGAGCCGGATCGTGCCGGGGCGCAGCCAATACAGGACCGAGCCCATCGGCGGGAAGAAGCGGTTGTTGAGCGGGCCGAAACCGCAGCCCAGACCGAGCACTTCGAACAGCAGCGTGTACAGCACGACCTTCTCGAACACGATCGGCTCGCTCCACCACGAGGCGATGTTGGTGAAACCGTCGATGCCGTTGGTGGCCAGCGCGAACAACCAGGCGCCCAGAACGTAGAGGCCGACCTTGACGACATAGAACAGGTGCAGTGCGACGGGCGTTCCGAAGCCCACCTCGGCCCAGTGCCTGGCCATCGGTCGGATCTTCTCGCTGCGCGTGCCCCTGCTCCATTCGGCCATGTCGAGGTCCGGGAGGTCGGGCTTGAGGAATCCCATGCGCAGAATCTAGAACCCGTTCTAGCCGCGCGGGTAGGGGTTGCGCCGATGAATCTCCGCTAGCGTGCCGTCGCCGGGCGGTAGAAGATCGCGAGGTGGGCGGCGGCGCCGACCACTCCCAGCACGACGGAGATCAGCAGACCCGCCCACCCGTCGTACCAGTTGTGGCCGAAGATCAACCAGTCAAGGCTGATCCGTCCCGGGCCGAGGACGGCGACCGCGACCGCCGCCAGCGCGAGCACCAGGTTGTACTCCCAGCCCTGGTCAGTGATGAAGAAGCCGTTCGGCCGGTGCACGGTCCAGGCCGCGACGAGCATCAACGCGACCAAACCGGCGGCGGGGATCGGCGTGAGCAGCCCGACCGCGAGTCCGAGGCCGGCCGCGGTCTCCGCGATGGCCGCGATCGTCGCGTTCAACCTCCCGGGCCGGATGCCGACGGCTTCGAAGAACTGCGCCGTTCCCGGGATTCGTCCATCGGCGAAGAATTTGCTCAAACCGTGGGCCGCCAACGTCAAGCCAAGCACCAGCCGCAGAATCAGCAGCCCGACATCGTATGCAGTCATGGCCAATCCGCCGTCCTCTTGGAGAATAAGTGCCTGCTCGGGCAGGCTGCGACGCCCGCACGTGGCGGTCTCGGGCCCGACTTCATGCGCTTTGTGTAGCGAGTACCCGGTGCGTCCATCGGGAACACTTCGGGAGCGAAACAGAAGGCGGCCCTCAGCGTCGCCGGCGGTTTCTCTTCTTGCGCTGGGCGCGCATTTGCATGACGCCGTAGACAATGCCGTCGGCGATCTCCTCTACGGCGGTGACGCGGTCCGGGCAGACGCAAACGCTGGCATCGATGGCTTGGCCATGTAAAACCTGCGTGATGGTGAGCCCGGCGCCTTCGAGCAGCGGCGGTACCGCGTGAATGCGGATTACCGGCGCGCCGGCGCAATAGACCGGCACCGGGGGTCCGTCGATGGTGGCTGCGACCCCGTGCGCGAACGGCCCGAGCCACCGCGACAGCTCCAGGCCGGTGTACAGCCGCATGCCGGTGTGCAGCAGGTTGGGTGGGACCAGCTCCGCGAAGGCCGGGAATTCCCACGGCTTGTCGCGCTGCCGCTCGGCTTGCACCTCGACGAGTATCCGGGCAGGGTCGCTGTGCTGAACGGGTAAGCGGATGCGCGCCGGACTCGACGAGAAAAGGACCTGCATCAGCAGTGGGTGCTCCGGTACCCGGGCATGGCGTTGCAGCCACGCGCGAAGCGACAGTGTGCAGGCGGTCAAAAAGACCTCGTCGACGCTGACCTTGAACGCATGGCTGATTGCCTGCACGTCAGTCTGCGGCATCGATGCGAAGGCCACCTCGCGCTGTGGGGTCAACGGGTCGTTGAACATGGTGCGGGACATCGGACGCCTGTCGTCGCCATTGGCGCCGCGCAGCCGGTTCGCCGCCGAGCGCAACACCGCGGGAACCGCTTCGCCGACCAGCCGTGCAGTGTTGAACTGGTTCTCGGTGAGTTCTGCGGCGGTGTCGGTGACGAGTTCGACCAGTGACGGCGACCTGCCCAGGCTCGGCTCGGCGGGCAGGTAGCTCGTGGGGTCGTCGTCCGGGCCGACGGTGAGCAGCCGGGCCAGGATCAACGCCAGCCCGTCAACTCCCCCGACCATCGCCTGTGAGATCTTGAGCGCGAGCGCCCAGCGGCCACCCGCAAGTCCCTCGATGCTCCATGCCTGCCATAGCGGCTTGTCCCTGACCAGTGGACGCGTGGTGAATTTCGCGACGAGATCTGCGAATTCACCGGGACCTCCCGGCGGCGGCACAGCCACCCGGTGCAGCTGAGGAGCCGGGTCGAAGTTGCTGGCTTCCCCCCACACCGGCTGTCCCAACCCGAGCGGCTTGCCGACCAGCCGGCTACGGAACCGCGCGAGGCGTGGCAGGGACGAACCGACCAGTTCATGCAGCCGCTGATGGCCGATCCCGCCGGATGGCTCCATCACGATCACCACGACGGTGTGTGCGGGCGTCGTCCGCGTCTCGGTATTCAGCGACAACGCGTCAACTCCGGACAGCCGCTGCCACGCCATTGGGCCCCTCCCCGGCCAGCCCTGACTTTTGTGCCGTGATTCACGCTACGCGCTCGCTCTTTCCACCGTGCTCGACCCGTGATAGGGAGCTGTCATGAACATCGCAGTGATCGGCGCCGGTTCCGTGGGAAGTACTTTGGGTCGTGGGTGGCATCGGCGGGGCCACGAAATCACCTACGGCGTCCGCAATCCTGACGATGCCAAGTATTCGGCGCTCGGCGGCGCGGTGACCACCAACGAGCGGGCCACCGCCGGCGCCGACGTCGTGGCGCTGTGCACTCCGTGGCAGGGCGCGCAGGCGGCGGTCGAGGCCTGCCGCGATCTCGCCGGCAAGGTGTTGATCGACTGCACCAATCCGCTGACCCCCGATTTCACCACCCTCGAGGTCGGCCACACCACCTCGGGTGCTGAGCAGGTCGCGGGTTGGGCGCCGGGTGCGCGGGTGTGCAAGGCAATGAACCAGATCGGCGCACCGATGATGGACGCGCCGCAGTTGGCCGGAACTCCGGTGATGTTCGTCTGCGGCGATGACGATGAAGCCAAAAGAATCACAGGAACTCTGCTGCGAGAGTTGGGTTTTGAGGCCGTTGACGCCGGCGATCTGAGTTTGGCGCGGCTGCTCGAGCCGCTCGCGTTGCTGTGGATCCACCTGGCGTTGCGTCGCGGCTTCGGCACGAACTGGGCCTTCGGGCTGCTGCGCGCGGACTAGTCGCCACTAGCCGAGTGCGGCGGCGACCCGCTCGACGTAGTCGTCGACATCAGCGATCGCCGATGATGCCGCATGCACGCTGATCGAAATCGTGTCGCCAATCCCGTGGGCGCCGTGCGTGAGGCCCATCATCGGTGAGAGCGCAGGATAGCCCGCGGTCAGGACGACCGGCAGTCCGCCGAAGACCAGGTCTGCCGGCCCGCGGTTCACGCTGGATACCACGGTGTTGCCGGTGACGACGGGCGAGCCGACCTCAGCATCGAATTGCCTTACGCCCCAGCGCAACAGCGCAGCCGGGATCGCGGCGAGCGCGAGGTCGCCCGCCTGAAACGCCGGATGTTCACCTCGTCGCCGGCGCTCGGCCAGCTCGGCCGCAATCAGTCCGGCGCGCGCATCGGCGGCCGCAACGCCCGGATACAGCCCCACTCCTACGTTGCCGAAGTGGTTGTTGGCCCGCCGCGCACCGGTTTTGGCGATCGGCACCTCGGCGCCCAGCGTCGAGGCATCCTCACCTCGGGCGCGCAGGTACCCCGACAACGCCGCGGACAACGCGGCCAACACCGCAACCGTCACCGTCGGGCCGCTCAGCTGTGATCGGTGGCGCGTCACCGTTCGCACCGCACGCAGTTCCCCGGGTCGGCTGTTGATGCTCAGCACGGGTCGCGGCGCAGCCGGGGGCGCTACCAGGCCCGCGGCTGTGTCGTGGTCCAGCTGCCGGTGCGCCCGGAAAGCCCCGACCGCGCACCGGATGAGTGAGCCTGTGCCTGTCGCAGCAGCCTGGAGAACATCGGTCGGACGACCGAACAGCACACCGGCCAGGGCCGCCGATCGTGTGCCGTCTCCCAGCGCGTGGCCGATCTGCAGCACTGTCACGGTCGTCGGCGTCGCGCAGGCCGGCACGCCGAGGACGGGCGCAAACACATGGAGTCGCCACGCCGCCTCCCGAAGGTCGAGTTGGTCGTCGGCCAGCCTGGCCGCGGTGTCCAGACAGTCCTGCCAGCTGAGCGCGTCGCCGACGCGAGTCACGACCTGCCCCGCGTCGACATCGCGGCGAATCCATGCCGGGTAGCTCAGCGGTCCGCGGTCCGTCACCCGCAGTTGGAGATCCGGGCAGGACCGTGCCCGGGCCAGCACCTCGTCGACGGCCTGACCCACGTCATCCGGCTGACCGGCGAACGCGTAGAGCAGGAACTGGTCATTGGGGATCTTGGCCGACATCCAGTAGGCCTGTGCGTCCACCGGGGCCAGCCGCGTCTCCACCCGCACAATCGTGGCATCGCCCCGGTACGGGCACTGTGTGGCCCTACCACCACCCGGTGACGACCCGCGCGGCCCTTGTTACCGGCGCGTCGTCGGGTATCGGCGAAGCCATCGCCCGGAACTGTCCCAGCGTGGCCATCAGGTCGTTCTGGTCGCCCGCAGCGCCGACCGCCTCGACGCACTCGCACGGCAACTGGGCCCGCGAGCCGCGGCACCGGTGTCACTGCGACCGCCCTGTGCCCGGGCCCGGTGGACACCGGCTTCGGCGAGGCGGCCGGATTCGACAAGCAGCAGGCCGAGGCCGCATTGCCCCTGGTCATGTGGAAGACCGCCACGAGGTCGCGCAGGCGGGGATCGACGGCCTGACCGCAGGCAAGGCCGTTGTCGTCCCGGGTCGTGTGAACCGGGTGGCGGCTGCGTTCTTCCGGGTCGCGCGGGAAGCGCCACACGCGCCGCTGCTGCCGTTGCTGGTCCGGAAACATCCGGGGATGAAACGCCATTAGTCCGCGCTGCCGATGAACTCCAGGATGCGGCGCGCGACGACGTCGGGCTGTTCAAGTTGCAGGAAGTGCGCCGCGCGGTCGATCACGTGCATCACCCCGCCGGGCGGCAACGCCGTTCTCGTACGCTCGGCGAGTTTCACGCCCATGCACCCGTCGTCGGCACCGTGAAGGCACAACGTCGGCAGCCGTAGCGGCCGCTGCCAGTGCCGCTCGAGTTCCTGGTACTGTGGCGGCCTCTTACCGGGACGTACCGTGGCCCGGTAGGGGCCCAGCGCGGCGCGCCAACTCTGCGGCGAACCGATCGCCGCGGCGACGTGCCGCAGGTCCTCGCTCGCGTCGAAACCCGGTGACCATCGCCGCCAGAGCAGCCGAGGGATCCACGATGTGGATCGTTCTGGCAGCCAGGGCAATTGGAAGTACATGATGTACCAGCTCCGCAGAGCTTGTGCGGGCAGCAACACGGCTAGCGACCGTCGTAGACCGAGCCCGCGGCGTGGCAGAAACGCGCGCGACGGTGGTACCGACATCACGACGGCTTTGCGAAAAGGGCTGTCGGGCATGGCGGCCAGCCCGGCCGCCGCCATCGCTCCCCAGTCGTGACCGATCACGACGTCACGACCGGTGGGTCCGGTCTTTTCCAGCACCCGCAATGCGTCGTCCATCTGGGCGCCGACGTGGTAGCTGCCGTCGGACGGAATCGTCGACGGGGCGTAGCCGCGCATGAACGGCGCGATCACCCGCCAACCCGCGGCGGCCAGTATGGGAGCGACTAAGCGCCACCCGTGGGCGGTATCGGGAAAACCGTGCAGGCACAATGCAATAGGGGCGTCGCGAGTTGGATCGCACGGCTCCCAGCTCAACCCACGCAACGTCACCGTCGGAGCTTCGATCTCGACCCACCCCGGCTCGGCCATGTTCGCAGCCTATCGGGGCGGCGCGGCTCACCCAGCGTCGGCGGCAGCCTCCATGTCCGCGATCACGATCTTGCGCATCCCGAGCATCGCCTTGGTCGCAGCTGCGGCCCGCGCCGGGTCGGGGTCGCTCAAGAGCTCGTGGAGGCGATCGGGGACGATCTGCCAACTCAGCCCGTACCGATCCTTCAGCCAGCCGCACTGTGACCCCTGACCCCCGTCGAGCAGCCGATCCCAGTAGTAGTCGACCTCGTCCTGGTCCTTGCAGCTGACCGTGAACGACACCGCCTCGGTGAACGGGAACTGGGGACCGCCGTTGATGCCGATGAAGCGGGTGCCGTCCAACACGAAGGTTCCCGACACCACGTCGCCCGGCGTGCCGGGCCCGGCGTCGGTGTAGCGGTTCATGTTCTCGATCGAGGAGTTCGGGAAGATCGACGTGTAGAACAGCGCGGCCTCCTCGAGGTCGTTGTCAAACCACAGCGACGGGACGATGGACGGCATTGGTTGCTCCTGTCGACGGCTTCTTTTCGATGCAGACTGGCGGCGCCGCCGAAACTCATCACTGTCGGGGTGTCGACCCCAGCGCGCGGAGGGCGAAGTCGACGACGTAGCCCACCAGTTGTTGGTGATCGGGTCCGAGGCCGAGAAGGGGCGCGGCGAAGGCCCGGTCGACAACAGCGTGGATCGCGGCGGCGTCGACCTCCGGCCTGGCCAGCGGAAAGGACCCGTCGCTTCGGCCACGGCGCAGGATGTCGGCCAGGATCTCTTCACGGTCGGCCCGAAGCTCGGCGCCCGCGTCGCGGTAGCCCTTGGCCACCCGCACCTCGTCGGAATCGAGGACGATGACGTGCGCCCGTCGGCGCGGGTCGTAGGCCAGACTCAGGATGTAGCTGATCCACGCGGTCAGCTGAGCCGTCGGGCCGCCGGCGGTTTCGTCGGCAACCCGGCGCAGCCGGCGGGCCACCGCGTCGGCGTCTTGCTTCAGCATCGCCAGGAACAGCTCGTCCTTGGACTGAAAGTGCCGGTAGAACGCGCGGGTGGACATGCCGGCCGCCTCGAGAATGGCAGCTACGGACACCGGTCCGGGGTGCGGCGACGCGAGGCACGAGTATGCGGCGTCGATGATGCTCGCGCGCTCGTCGGCGGCGATGCGGATGCGGGGCGGCACGAGCGCAGATTGTAAGGCGTCGACCACCGTTGAAAACGCCAATCTCATGTGAGTTAACGTGATGCCTTGGCCGCCGAAAGGATTATCACGTTGAGCAGCGCTTCAAAGACCGTCGAGTTCCGCGGTATCGATGACCTCGCGCTCGTCGCCGACGAGTGGAACAGGGGAAGCGCTGCGGCGGCTGACCGCCCGACCATCCTGATGCTTCACGGCGGTGGTCAGAACCGCTTCTCGTGGAAGAACACCGGTCAGGTCCTTGCCGACCAGGGCTTCCATGTGATCGCCCTGGACAGCCGCGGCCATGGGGACAGCGACCGGTCCCCAAAGGCGAATTACTCGGTGGAGGCGCTCTGCGGCGACGTGCTCGAGGTGCTCGATGCCGTCGAGCGGCCGGTCGTGCTGGTCGGCGCCAGCATGGGTGGACTGACCGCGATTCTCGTCGCCGACCATGCCGGCCCCGAGACGGTGACAAAACTGGTGCTGGTCGACGTGGTGCCGCGGTTCGAAAGGAGCGGCGGCGCGCGGATCCGCGACTTCATGTTCAACCATGCGCACGGGTTCGAGTCCCTCGACGAGGCCGCCGACGCCGTTGCTGCCTACCTGCCGCATCGGAAAAGGCCGCGAAATCCGGAAGGGCTGAAAAAGAACCTGCGTCACCGCGGCGGCCGCTGGTACTGGCATTGGGATCCTGCGTTTCTAAGCATGCCGGAAGAGCATGACCCGTTCGAACTCGTCGACGAGCTCGAGCAGGCCGCGACCAATCTGAAGATCCCGATCCTGCTGATCCGCGGCAAGCTGTCCGACGTGGTCAGCGTTGACAGCGTGAAGCACTTCCTCAAGACCGTGCCCCACGCCGAATTCGTCGAACTGTCGGATGCGGGTCACACGGCGGCCGGCGACGACAACGACGCGTTCAGCGAGGCCGTCGTCCAGTTCGTCAACCGCTGACACTGGCCCGAGGCTCTGCGCAACTGCGGCCGAACGGGCTGCTTCGACTTCCGGTCACCAATCCAACGTGGCGTTCGGCGATTCGCCGTATCGGCTGGTGTACAGGGCCGCGAATCGGCTCGGGGTGGCAAAGCCCCACCGTCGGCCGATCTCCCCCGCCGAGTCACCAAGCGCCGGACTGCCCTCCTGCAGATCACGGCGCGCCCGTTCCACCCGGACCTGCCGCAGATACGCCGTCGGGATGCTGTCGCGATGTCGGAGGAATCCCGACTGCAGCGCACGCGGGCTCACGCCGGCCTCTGCTGCGATGTCGGCAAGTTCGATCGGCTGGTCGGCATTGGCATCGATGAAGGCCACCGCCCGGCGCACCGCCGCCGGGCTTGCCGTTCCGCCGCCTGGCACGTAGTTCAGCGTCATCGTTGTGTTGGGAAAGGCGGCGAGCAGCGCCGCTATCGCCATCTCCGCCAGCTGCTCGGCGACAAGTGGACTGGTGATTGCGGTGTCGGGCGCCATGAATTCAGCGCCGACAAGTTCTATCGTGGAGCGCCAAATTCTGGCCAGAGCAGGGGAGATCGGCACCATCGACGGAAACCGAACGTCGGCCGGATCGGCATCTACGGCCGCCGCCGCGGATTCGGCCACCCGGTCAAGGGGCAGGCGCACGGTCATCACGGATGCGTTGTCGGTGATCTCTGTCCAGAACGGCGAACCGATCGGGTACAGCAGGCTTTCGCCTGCCGACACACGCACCTCGTCACCCCCGCACCACGTTCCGACAACCCCCGTGCGTGCCACCAATGCGACGAGCTGGCTCATCGGCTCGGCTTCTGCCCGATAGGTCATCGAGCACCGGACATCGTCCAAGCCCATCACGTCGGTGGCGGCGGTGGTGGACGAGTACGTGAAGTCCGTTGTGCTGCCAGAGAACCAGGGGCGATGGCCGGCGTACATCGAGCTGACGAACTCGACCGCCTCGCCCTGGTCTCTCGTCGAGAATGCGAAATGCTGAATGGGTTGCTCCAGAGTGGACGGCATCGTCCCCTCCCTAAACGGACGCCGTACGGGCCGGTCTCTGTTCGCGGCTACACGCGTTCTGCCCCTGTGGATTCAGCCTACGTCGCGTGCCAGGCAGTGTCGACCAGCCAGCTACCTGGACCCGAAGAAGCGCAGCACCCGGTCCACGACGACGTCCGGTTTCTCGTCGGCGATGAAGTGGGACGCGCCCTCGACGCATTCGAGCGTGAGGTCGTCAGCGTGCTCTTCGTACCCGCCGAGCAATTCGGCGCGCATGTTCGGGTCTTCGGAGCCGAACAGCACGACGGTCGGTGTTCGCAGCCGCCTGCTCCGATACGCCCCGGACAGCACCCGCGCAGACAGCGGAACGATGAAGTCGCGATAGAGCGCCGAGGCTGCGGCGGCGCGGGCCGGCTGGCGAAACGGCGCGACAAACAGCTCGATGTCCTGATCCGACCATGCGCTCGGATCCGAGGTGTAGCTGTGCAGCAGGTAGCGCGCCAGAGGCTGTCGGCCCCTGCTCAAAAGCTGCGGCCCGAGCAGCGGCGTCGCGATCGCGTACTGAAACCACAACCTGGGTACCGCTGCCAGCAACCGTAGATCGAACCGGACGAATGGATGCGGAATTGCCAGCGACACATACTGATCGACGCGATCGGGGTGATACAGGCACAGCAGGAACCCGACCAGTGCGCCCCAGTCGTGAGCCATGATCCGCGCGCGTTCGAGCCCGAGTGTGTCGAGCAGTGCCACAGCGTCGGCCACCAACTGCTCAGCGGTATAGCCATTGCGCGGCGCTTCGGTCCAACCCGTACCACGCAGGTCTGGACAGATCACCCGGTAGTGCTCGGCCAGCGAGGGGAGCACCTTGCGCCATTCCCACCAGTGCTGTGGAAACCCGTGCATCAGAACCAACGGGTCTCCCTGACCGGCCTCCGCCACATGCATTCGCAGTCCGGGAACGTCAACGTAGCGGTGAGATACCCCGTCGAGGTGCGGAAGCGGCTGACTACTCACGCTGTCCGCCGAGCGAATTTCTGAAGATCCAGACGGCGGGGCGCACCGTCCCACAATACCGCTGTGCTTCAGATACCCCGGCCGTTCGCACCCGCGTCATCCGGGTTGAAGTTCATCGATCACAAGGCCAACTGGACACTGTTGGGCCCTCTCGCCCCTCCCGACGAAACGCTCGTGCCCGCATTGCCACTGACTTTTGCGGACATGTCCTGCCGACCGACCGGGGCCGATCGCGCGCTAAACAGGAGGCGCGGTCGCGGTCTCAGGTTCGCGCGGTCCCATGTCGAGGCGGAGCGGCGGGTATTCGTCGCGCATCAGCGAGGTGTAGGCATGCACCCGGATCGCCCACCGGTTGATACCGAGGATGAAGTCGTACAGTCCCGGCGGGTAGCGACCGGCGAACAACAAAGCCACCACCGCGATCAGCAGCAAGATGGCGATGAGCGGCACTGATATGAACCCGAAGCCGTTGTCGTCGCTGGCGAAATACCGCGCACCCCCATAGAACGCCATAAGCACAAGGTAATGGGGAATGGCCAGCAGCCACCACTTGACCAGTACCAAGCCCCGATGCAGACGTTCAGGATGGTCGACCTCGACGTCTGCGGGGTAATCGGGTTTCGGTTGCAGACTGAACGGCGGGTATTTGTCGGTGCCCAGCGCTGACAGCGCGTAGAACAAGACCCGCCAGCGCCAGCGCAGTACCCCTACGTTGAAGTCGAACAAACCGCGGGGGTACCTCCCGGTGAACAGGATCGCGAAGAACGCGATCACCGTAACCACGGCCTAGGCGATGTTGAGGAAGAACAAAACGACGTAGTGAGGGACCGCGAGAATCCATTTCACGAGCCACTGCCAGCGTGACAGCGCGGGGTCGAGGTCACCGCGGACACGGACTGGATAGGAAGCTTCCGGTTGCATGATCAATGCTCCTTTCGTGCCGATTACTGGGGATCAATTGTGAAGCCGGACGATGAATTCGGGGTTGCGGCTTACGCAAGAGCGACGAGGTGAATCCGGCACGCGCCGTGACGACCCGCAGCGCCTGCGAGCGGGGTGGCGGTCACGATCCGGCGGCCGCGTTGCCCGACTGAGCCAGTCGCTGATGAAGACGGGCGCGGATGTCGTCGGGCGAGTAGGAGTTGCGTCGTCGTTGGTCGCGAGCAACCAGCACGCCGCCCGCTGCGACGCCCACCAGGCCGGCCAGGCCGATCCACTTCCACATGCTGCGCATCGTCGTCAGCCTAGGCTGCCAGAGTGGCTGCAACCATGGTGTCGCTGGACAGGGCACTCGACGAGACGCGAACCGGCGACATCTGGTTGTTTCGCGGCCGTTCCGGGCCGGACCGGGCAATTCAGTCCATGACCAACAGCCCCGTCAATCATGTCGGGATGACCGTGGCGATCGACGATTTGCCGCCACTGCTCTGGCATGCCGAGCTGGGCAACAAGCTGACCGACATGTGGACGGGCACCCAACACCGTGGCGTGCAACTGAACGACGCCAGGGAGGCGATCGACCAATGGATTCACCACTACGGCCAACGGTGCTGGCTGCGCCAGCTCACGCCGTACGCCGGCCGCGAGCAGGAGGATAGGACGCTGCGGGTGATCGCCCGTATGGACGGGACCCCGTTCCCGAGCACGCTTCGGTTGACCGGTCGCTGGCTGGGTGGCCGCATTCCCACGCCGCACGACGTCACCAAGGGCATCCCGTTGGTGGACGACATCGTCCGCGAGGTGGCGCAGCGCAGGAGGGTCGAGCGGCAGGAGGTGTCTCTGGAGACCGCGTACTGTGCGGAGACGGTCGCGATCACCTACGAGGAAATGGGGTTGCTGTCAACCCACAAACATTCGAATTGGTTTGATCCCGGGTCATTTTGGAGCGGCGACACCCTACCGCTGACCGAGGGTTACGCGCTGGGAGACGAAATCGCGGTCGAGGCGCGCTAGTCGACGGATATTTCGGCCAATCTGGACCAGCCCGTTTGCGTCGACGTTCTCGCTGATGACCTTCGGTGTCGACGAAAGCGCCTGCGGCAGGTCGTGTCGCGCCGCCTTGACGTGTCGCTGTTGACGTGAGCGGCACCGGCGTCGGCGTCGCCGAACGCCTCAACAAGGACGTACTTGGCGGGGTGCTCGAGGTTGCGGGACCAGTCGAACCAGAGGTTGCCCTCCTCGGCGCTGGTGCCTGCAGTGAAGGGCGCGACCAACTCGGGCCAGCGGTCGGTCCATTCCGGCTTGGTCTCGAACTTCACGACGATGAAGATCATGAGGCCCCCTTGAGGCTGCCTCATGAACCGTATCGCTCACGGCTGCGGCGGAAGGGGAAAACGCAGGAAGGCGGCGGTGATTCGCTCTTTGAGCACCGTGTCGGCGGAGACGTGCTCGACCGAGCCGCCTTCGTCCATCACGACCTGGGCGAGCTCGTCAACCACGTCGGGTGCGTGCCGTACCGGGCGTTCGCACAGTGGGCATCTGTCGCCGCCAAGCGCCAACCACCGATCGCGGTCGCAGATCACCCCCGGCACCACGGCGCCGTCCTGGACCAGCAGCCGATTCACCGCCGCAACGCTGCCCGCCCACAGGCACGGCGGAAGATCCAGCACGGCCAGACCACCGGCGGCGGACGTCTCGACGGCTTCGGCGACCATGCGCTCCTCCTCGGCCCGTTCGTAGCGGTCGAGGATCGCGACGGCCTGTCGCTTGACCTCACCGACGGCGGTTCTCCTGTCGTCGTCAACCGCGAAGGTCCCGGCGATGATCCCTCGCAGTTCGTGGGTGAGGAAGTCGAGGAAAGGCGGCACCTCCGGGCGGTGTCCGCCGACGATCAACAACTCGAATTGTCCGTCGCGGTACAACTTGTCGAGCAGCGAGACCACGTCGCGGAAGTGCTTTTTGGTCAGCTCGCGCAGCTTGTCCTGGTTGCGGCCGGCGTCGGCGCTCAGCGAGCGACTGCCCACCTCATGCATCTCGTCTTGGTAGAGCTCCCAGACCCGTGCACCCTCTCGGTCAACCACTGCGACGCAACACCGGTGCGACGCGTCCAGGATGGCGAGCATGGGCCGGACCCACGCCGTTTCGTCGACGACCACCCGGTTTCGCACCATGCGCGGCAGCACGACCTCCTCGAAGAATCCGCGGCCGCTGCACGCGAACAGCGCTACCGCGCCCGGGTGCCAGCGCTCCTGCCCTGCGACGTCAAGCATCCGGTCGATGTCACCCCGAATCGACATCATCGCGTCGCGCCCCAGACGGTGGTCTTCGGCCATCGGCCGGATCTCGTGCAGCTGGCTGTCCACTTCGCTGCGGATGCTGACCACACGGCGTTGAGGGTCAAAGGGCACCTGGCAGTACAGCGAGACGACGGGCAGGCCGTTTCCTTTGAACCGAATGATCCGGTTGACGGTGTCAGCGGTGATCACGCCGACGCCGCGTGCGCAGGCTGATTCTCCATTCGGCGGCGTAGCTGCGCGAACTGGTCCGCCAGCCATACCAGGGCAGGACCGTTGGGGTTCACGCCGGGAATGATGTCGAGCATCGTGTACGCATCGGCGACGCACTTCGCCAGAAAGTCCCGCTCTCGGTCCTCATCGGGTGACGTCATATCGAGCTCCTCCTCACACGTTGGTCATGTCGGTGGGCACACCGGTTACCTTGCCCGACAGAATCGGCGCGAACCTCAGCCCAGCAGCACGAGGTGCAGGCGCTCGAATCGACCTTTGGAGACCAAGATAGCTATACGTTGAACCGGAATTCGACCACGTCGCCGTCGGCCATGACGTAGTCCTTGCCCTCCATCCGCACTTTGCCCGCGGCCCGTGCCGCGGCCATCGACCCGGCGGCGACCAAGTCGGCGTAAGACACGATCTCGGCCTTGATGAAGCCCTTCTCGAAGTCGGAGTGGATGACTCCGGCGGCCTTGGGTGCGGTGTCCCCCTGGTGAATCGTCCAGGCGCGGGCCTCTTTTGGTCCTGCCGTCAGGAATGTCTGCAACCGCAGCGTGTGAAAACCGGCCCGCGCCAGCGCGTCCAGGCCGCGCTCGGTCTGTCCGATTGACTCCAGCAGCTCGGCGGCCGACTCGTCGTCAAGTTCCAGCAGTTCGGCCTCGATCTTGGCGTCGAGGAAAACCGCGTCGGCCGGGGCGACCAGGTCCCGCAACTCCGCCACCCTCGCGCCGTCCGTCAGCACGGCCTCGTCGGCGTTGAACACGTACAAGAACGGTTTCGTGGTCAGCAAGTTCAGCTCGCGCAGCGCCGACGAATCCACGCCGGCTCCGGCGGCGTACAGGGTGGTTCCCTGGTTCAGCATCTGCTGTGCCGCCTGCGCCGCGTCAAGGACCGGTTTGCGCTCCCGGTTGTTGCGGGCCTCCTTCTCCAGCCGCGGCACCGCTCGCTCCAGCGTCTGCAGGTCGGCGAGGATCAGCTCGGTCTCGACGATCTCGATGTCGGATTTCGGGTCGACCTCGCCGCCGATGTGCGCGACGTCGTCATCGGAGAAGACCCGCACCACCTGGCAGATCGCGTCCGACTCACGGATGTTCGCCAGGAACTTGTTGCCCAGGCCGGCGCCCTCGGATGCGCCCCTGACGATGCCGGCGATGTCGACGAACGTGACCGGAGCGGCCACGACGCGCTCGCTGTGGAACATTTCGGCGAGCTCGGCCAGTCGCGGGTCGGGCAGCGGGACCACGCCCTCATTCGGCTCGATCGTGGCAAAGAGGTAGTTCGCCGCCAGCACGTTGTTGCGGGTCAGCGCGTTGAAGAGTGTCGACTTGCCGACATTCGGCAGTCCCACGATTCCCAGATTCAAGCTCACAGAGTTCAAAGTCTACGGAAGGCGACATACCCACCGGGCCGCGCTGGCAGCCGACTTTGAGCTACAACCGGTACGGTCTACCTGTGTCTGGACAGCGGGCCCGGTCGGCGGTAACAGCCGGCCATCGCTCGGTGCACCCGAACGTTCCCGGTGTGCCGTGGTGGGGTGCATTGTTGATCGCGGTCACCTCGACGGCGATCGGCTTCGCGTTCGATGCAGGTGCGGGCACCAAGGAGCTGACCAACGTCTTCGCGGCGCTCTATGTGATCGGGTGTGTGGCCGCGGTGCTCGCGGTGCGACAAGCCGGCCTTTTCACCGCGGTCGTGCAGCCGCCGGTGTTGCTGTTCATCAGCGTGCCGGGGGTGTATTTCCTGTTTCACGGTGCCGAGGTCCGCGGGCTGAAGGACATTCTGATCAACTGCGGCTATCCGCTGATCGAACGCTTCCCGTTGATGCTGTTCACTTCTGCCGCGGCGCTGTTGATCGGGCTGGCCCGCTGGTACGTCGGCCTTTCCTCGCGTAACGCGGTGAACGCCGACCCAGACGCCCCGGCAACCACGCCCCCACTGCTCAGCGCGTTCGCCGCGAAGCTGTCGGGTCTTTTCTCGTCGTCTGACGCCGGTGAGGAAGAGGACACGGGCAAGCGCAAGCATGCGATCGACCGGTCGGCCACCCAGGCCAAAACGGCTAAAGCGGCCAAAGCCGGGGCTGCCGCGAAATCCGGCAGGACCACCCGCACAGCAAAGACGGCCACGCGGGGCGACAGCAGGCGATCACGGCATGCCCGCCCCTCGCTGACGGAGATCACCGATCTCATCGAGCCGGTGGCCGAACGTCCACCCCGATCGCGGTCAACCACGCCGCGGCAGGAACCTCCGCCCGAGCCGCGTCGCCGCCGTACGTCCGGCGGGCGCGACGGGCTGCGCACGACGCGCGATACATACGAACGTCGCGAGTCCTCCGAACGTCGAGCGCCGCACGACCGCCGCGGTCGCTACGACACCCACGACCCATTCGAGGCCTACGAGCCCCCGCAGCGGCGCCGCCCGGGCAGCAACGGCAGCAACGGCAGCAACGGGACCCACCACCCGATCTCGCGGGTCCGCTATCGCGGCACCAGCCCCACAGACAACGGCCGCCATGATGCCACGGCCCGGCCGGGGCCACGGCCCTGGGAACCCGACAGGTGGGAGTACGACATCTAGGTGCCGGGCACGGCTAGGCGCGTGCCGGGCGGATCTCCCGCGGCAGGGCGAACACCAGCGTTTCATTGGCGGTTGTGACGGGCTGCACCACGTCGAAGCCGTGTTCGGCCAGCCGTTCGAGCACGCCTCGCACCAGCACTTCGGGCACGGACGCGCCGGACGTGACGCCGACAGTGGTGACGCCGTCGAGCCATGCCGGGTCGACGTCGTCGGAGTAGTCCACCAGATGTGCCGCGCTCGCTCCGGCGCCCAGCGCCACCTCGACCAGCCGCACCGAGTTCGACGAGTTACGTGACCCGACCACGATGACGAGCTCACACTCGGGGGCCATCGCCTTGACCGCGACCTGGCGGTTCTGCGTGGCGTAGCAGATGTCATCGCTGGGCGGATCCTGCAGCTTCGGGAAGCGCTCGCGCAGCCGCTGCACTGTTTCCATCGTCTCGTCGACCGATAGCGTGGTCTGCGAAAGCCAGACCACCTTGTTCTCGTCGCGCACGCTCACGTCGTCGACGGCGTCCGGGCCGTCCACCAACTGGACGTGCTCGGGCGCCTCACCGGCCGTGCCCACGACCTCCTCGTGGCCCTGGTGGCCGATGAGCAGGATGTCGTAGTCATCGCGGGCGAACCGCTTGGCCTCGTTATGCACCTTGGTCACCAGCGGGCAGGTGGCGTCGATGACCTGAAGGTCGCGCTCAGCGGCCGATTCGTGGACCGTCGGCGCGACGCCGTGCGCGGAAAAGACCACGATCGCGCCCTCGGGCACCTCGTCGGTCTCGTCAACGAACACCGCGCCGGCCTTCGCCAGGGTGTCGACGACGTGGCGGTTGTGGACGATCTCGTGGCGCACGTACACCGGCGCGCCGTGCTTCTCCAGCGCGCGCTCCACGGTTTCGACGGCCCGGTCCACGCCGGCGCAGTAGCCCCGCGGCTCAGCCAACAGCACCCGCTTACCGGTTCCATGGTCCACAACAGTCCCGGAGGCACCGGGAATCCCCATGTTGATCGTCGGCGGCATGGGTCCAGGGTACGGTTCGGGCACACGGACCGACCACCGCACGGCCCTCACTTTGACATGCGCAGCCGTTAAGGCAGGCTGGTCACCATGAATGCACCGTACGGGGTGCGGCTGCTTGTCGGCGCGGCGGCGATTGTCGTCGAGGAAACCCGCAAACTGCCGCAGACGCTGCTGATGTACCCGATGACGCTGGCCAGCCAAGCGGCGCATCTGGTGATGCGGTTTCAGCAGAACGTCGCTGACCTGGTGATCAAGGGTGACGAGACGCTGGACACGCTGTTCCCGCCGAAGGACGATCAGCCGGAGTGGGCGACGTTCGACGAGGATCTGGCCGACGAGATGCCGCCTGCCTTGAGCAGCGAAGCCGACCGCGAGCGGCTGACTGAGGGCCGCTTCGCGCTGTACTCCCCCAACTCGCAGCCGGCCGATGCCCCGGCCGCGACGCCTGCTGCGACGAAGCCCGCCACGAAGAAGGCCCCGAAGAAGACCGCAAGCGCGGCCGTCGATGCGCCTGACATCGTGGTGGACCTGGACTACGACGCGTTGACACTGGCCCAGCTGCGGGCGCGGCTGCAATCGCTGAACGTCACCGACCTCGACGCGCTGCTGGCCTATGAGGTCGCCACCAAGGCGCGGGCACCGTTTCAGACCCTGCTGGCCAACAGGATCACGCGCACGTCCGCGAAGTGACCGCCCCCGCGCCGCCGAACTCCGCGGAACACCCCTGGCCGGTACGGGCCGTCGCCACCCGGGTCGCCAAGTGGATCGACCGGCTCGGTCTCGTCTGGGTGGAGGGCCAGCTGACGCAGGTCAATCTGCGGCCGGACTCCAAGACCGTGTTCATGGTGCTGCGCGACCCGGCCGCCGACATGTCGCTGACCATCACCTGCCCGCGGGACCTGGTGCTTGGCGCCCCGGTCCGGCTGTCGGAAGGTGCGCAGGTGGTGGTGTGCGGCAAGCCGACGTTCTACACCGGGCGCGGAACATTCTCGTTGCGGGTCAGCGAGATTCGTGCCGTCGGGATCGGCGAGCTGCTGGCCCGCATCGAGCGGCTTCGGCGCCTGCTGGACGCCGAAGGGCTTTTCGATCCGCGGCTGAAGCGGCCGATCCCGTTCCTGCCCGCGATGGTCGGGTTGATCACCGGACGGGCCAGCGCCGCCGAGCGTGACGTGACCACGGTGTCCGCCGGGCGCTGGCCGGCCGTGCGGTTCGCGATTCGCAACACCGCGGTGCAGGGACCCAACGCGGTCGCCCAGATCGTCGACGCGCTGCGCGAACTCGACGCTCACCCCGAGGTCGACGTCATCGTGATCGCGCGCGGCGGCGGCAGCGTCGAGGACCTGCTGCCGTTCTCCGACGAAACGTTGTGCCGCGAGATCGCCGCCTGCACGACGCCGGTGGTCAGCGCAGTCGGACACGAACCCGACAATCCGCTGTGTGACCTTGTCGCCGACCTGCGCGCCGCCACTCCCACCGATGCCGCGAAACGGATCGTCCCGGACATGGTGGCCGAGCAGGCGCTGCTCGGCGAGCTGTGCCGCCGCGGCGCTCAGGCGCTGCGCAACTGGGTCGCACGTGAGGAGCGGATGGTCCACCAGCTGCGCAGCCGCCCGGTGCTGGCGGCCCCGCTGCAGTCGCTCACCGCCCGTAGCGAGGAGATCCACCGCGCCCGCTCCGCTGCGCGCCGCGACGTGACCCGGCTCATCGCGGCTCAACGCGATCGGATCGGTCACTTGTCGGCGCGGCTGGCCACGCTTGGACCGGCCGCGACTTTGGCACGCGGCTATGCCGTTGTGCAGGCGGTGGATCACGCCGCGGCGCCGACGGTGCTGCGTTCGGTTGAGGACGCGCCGGCGGGCACACGGCTGCGGATCCGCGTGTCGGATGGGGCGCTCGGCGCCGTCAGCTCTGGGAACGACGTGTCATGAGCGACGCCGAAGAGGGCGTGAATCTGAGACCCATTAGTGAGCTGGGTTACGAGGAAGCGCGGGACGAATTGATCGAGGTCGTACGGGTGCTGGAGCAGGGTGGCTTGGACCTGGATTCGTCGCTGCGGCTCTGGGAAAGAGGCGAAGAACTGGCACATCGATGCGAAGAGCACTTAGCTGGCGCCCGCAAGCGCGTCGAAGATGCGCTGGCCCGCAACGACGACGACTCGGGGTGAACGGGAAGTTTCGTCATCAAAAAAAGTCGAAACTGTAACAGGTTTCAGTTATGCTCGCCGGCATGGCTGACGCATCACTGACGACTGACCTCGGCCGAGTCATGGTCACCGGCGGCTCCGGCTTCGTCGGCTGCAACTTGGTCGCCGCACTTCTGGAACACGGGCACTCGGTTCGTTCGTTTGACCGCGTGCCGTCCCCCCTGGCGGACCACCCTCGACTGGAGACAGTGCAGGGGGACATCTGCGATCCCGAGTCCGTCGCCGCAGCGGTCGACGGGGTAGATACGCTCTTTCACACCGCGGCCCTCATCGAGTTGATGGGCGGCCGGTCTGTCACCGCCGAGTACCGGCGCAGCAGCTTCGGAGTGAACGTCGGCGGCACGAAGAACCTGGTGCACGCCGCGCAGCAGGCCGGCGTCGCGCGGTTCGTGTACACCTCGAGCAACAGCGTGGTCATCGGCGGCACCGCGATATCCGGGGGCGACGAGACGCTGCCCTATACCGACAGGTTCGCTGACCTGTACACCGAGACCAAGGTGGTGGCCGAGAAGTTCGTGCTGTCACAGAACGGCGTCGGGGGCCTGCTCACGTGTGCGGTCCGCCCAAGCGGCATCTGGGGGCGCGGCGACCAGACGATGTTTCGCAAGGTGTTCGAGCGGGTGGTCACCGGCCAGGTCAAGGTGCTCGTCGGCAGCCGCCATGCGCGCCTTGACAATTCGTATGTGCACAACCTGGTACACGGCTTCATCCTCGCCGCCGAGCACCTCGTCGAGGGCGGCACGGCGCCCGGCCAGGCGTACTTCATCAACGACGACGACCCGGTAAACATGTTCGAGTTCGCCCGCCCGGTGCTGGAGGCGTGCGGCCAGCACTGGCCGCGGCTGCGCGTCTCTGGGCGTCTTGTTCATACGGTGATGACGGTGTGGCAGCAGCTGCATTTCAAGTTCGGCTTGTCGCAGCCGCCGCTGGAACCGCTTGCGGTCGAGCGGTTGTATCTCGACAACTACTTCTCCGTCGAGAAGGCCCGGCGCGAGCTGGGCTACGAGCCCCGCTACACCACCGATAAGGCGATGCACGATTGCCTGCCTTACTACGTCGACTTGTTCGAGCAGGTGCAGGCTGCTCACGCCAAGGAGCCTGCGAAAATCTAGCCTCCCGCTGCGCTCACCCCGCGATCGTCACATCTACGGATAAGTGCTCACCGATGGCATGGGCGGCAGGCCAATCGCCCGCATGGACCGCGTGTGCAAGGTCCTCAGCCAGAGGGCTTCGGACGCCTAACTCCGCCAACCACGCCGATATTGTGGACGCGATCTCATGACCCGCTACGTGTACCGTTCGTCCTGTGTGCAGTCGATCGGTCACCTGATAAGTCGTCATTTCATGACTCCCGACCGGGACGTAGCGCGCACCGCTCCTCTGTGGCTGCCGCCGTCCCCGTCCCGACGGCGAGGTCCAACCCGTCGGCCCGCGCCACCAACCCCGCTGAAGTCATCGTGGCCTCCTCGCTAAGCCTGCCTCTTTGATCTGACCACTTCCGACTGTTTGCCAGTAGGGACCTATGGCAGGGGTGCAGGAGTACTTCCGTCAGTTCCGACGGTGCCGAAACGCACTACGGGCGCGGGCGTCTATTGACCGGTCAGCCGCTCGGTCAGGAACTCCACCACCCGCTTTCGCGCCTCGTAGGCGGGATGGCCGTCCTTTTCGCGGACCTCGTCGGTGAGCACCGAGTGCGCCATTCGGCTGAATCCGTGCTCGTTGCCCGCGGATGAGTCGATCTCGATCACCTCGAACGCGTCACCCAGGCGCCGGCGCAGAGTCGCGAACCGTTCGGCCGGCACAATCGGGTCGCGGGTGAACCGAAGTGCCAGCGCGCACAGCCCCTCGTTTTTGGTGCGGTCGACGACCACCTGCAACTCCCGCTCGGAGAGCCCAGGATCACGCCGATGGGCCGGAGTGATGGGCAGCGGCAGCGACGGCTGGCTCGTGACCGAGGCCAGCACGCTCTCGTCGACGGCGGCGGCCAATGCAAAACCGCCGGTGAAGCACATGCCGATCACGCCGACGCCGCGGCCCGGCGTCTTCTCGTTCAGGTCGCGGGCCAGCGCTCGCAGATACTGGGCCACCGGCCGTTGCGCGTTCGTCGCGAACGCCATGAATTCGCGCGCCACACATGCGCGCGCCAAGTTCGGCACCAGGTAGCCGACTGAGACCGGCCTCCCCGGTTCGCCGAACAGCGACGGCGATGCGACGCTGAACCCGTTGTCCACCAGATAGTTTCCCAGGGCAAGGACACCGGGATGGATGCCGGGTACCTCGGGGATCAGCACGACGCCTGGTCCCTCGCCCTTGCGGTAGACGTCGTGTGTGATGCCCGCACCGGTGAACGGCGCCCCCGTCCAGCCGGTGAGGTCCGCTTCCGGTGCGTCCATGGGTCTCCTATCGCGGAGGCAGAGGCGGCTGCGATTGCGTCGCCGCTGCCAGAGTACGGAACTCCGTGGGGCTGCCTGCCCCCGTTATCGCGATTTGCGCAGCGCCGGTCGCCCCGTCGAGCCGGGTTGTCCACACCGGTTCGGTCTTGTCGCCGCCCTCGTACACCACCCACCGAATACCGTCGACGTCCTGCGCACCGGTCGGGTACATGTCTTGGCGGATCGAGGCGACCAGCTTCTCCTCTGCGGCGTTGCTCTGGGTCAGGCTGAGGTAATTGCCGCTCGGCGCCAAGTAGCCGACCGTCGACATGCGGGCGGCCTCGATGGTCCCGCGGCTGCCCGAGTTGGGATGCCACCCTGACGGCAGTTGGGGCAACCGCACCGGGAACCCCTGCTCCGCTGCATCGGCGCGCAGCGCGGCCGCCGCTTCGAAGGTGGGAACGTTGCCGCGGCCCGGGCCGAACGGCTGAAACGAGCACATGCCGACGAGTCCGGCCAGCAGGATGCACGCCGCCACCAGCGGCGCCATCGACCAGAACATGTCACGGCCGTCTTGCAGCAGCCTCGACTTGGCCGGCCTGGGGCCCGGAGCGGCCTGGCCGGCGACACGGGGCTGCCGCCCCGGCTCGATGGTCACGCCGCCAGTATCCCAGGTCTAGACCACGCATTCGCTTCTGGGAGGATTGGCGCATGCCTGATGCTGGTCGTCGCCGAGAAGCCCCGGACCGCAACCTCGCGATGGAACTCGTGCGGGTGACGGAGGCGGGCGCGATGGCCGCCGGCCGCTGGGTGGGCCGCGGCGACAAGGAAGGCGGCGACGGCGCGGCGGTCGACGCGATCCGCGAATTGCTGAACTCGGTGTCGATGCGTGGCGTCGTGGTGATCGGGGAGGGCGAAAAAGACAACGCCCCAATGCTTTACAACGGCGAGGAGGTCGGCAACGGAGACGGCCCGGAATGCGACTTCGCGGTCGACCCGGTCGACGGCACCACGCTGATGAGCAAGGGCATGCCGAACGCGATCACTGTGCTGGCGGTTGCCGACCGCGGCACGATGTTCGACCCGTCGGCGGTGTTCTACATGAACAAGATCGCGGTCGGGCCCGACGCCGTCGAGGCGCTCGACATCACCGCGCCCATTGGGGAGAACGTCAGGCGCGTGGCCAAGCTGAAGCACGCCTCTCCGTCGGACATCACAGTCTGCATCCTCGACCGACCACGCCACGCCCGGTTGATTCAGGAGGTCCGGGCGGCCGGTGCCCGGATCAGGCTCATCACCGACGGCGACGTGGCAGGGGCGATCTCGGCGTGCCGCCCGAACTCCGGCACCGACATGCTCGCCGGCATCGGCGGCACCCCGGAGGGCATCATCGCCGCGGCGGCGATCCGTTGCATGAGCGGCGCGATCCAGGCCCAACTGGCCCCGAAGGACGACGCCGAGCGGCAGAAGGCCCTCGACGCCGGCTACGACCTCGACCAGGTGTTGACCACTGAGGATCTGGTGTCAGGCGAGAATGTGTTTTTCTGCGCCACCGGGGTCACCGACGGCGACCTGCTTCAGGGCGTGCGGTACTTCGGGGGTGGCTGCACCACCCAGTCGATCGTGATGCGCTCGAAGTCCGGCACAGTCCGGATGATCGAGGCGTACCACCGGCTGTCGAAGCTCAACGAATACTCCGCCATTGACTTCACGGGCGACAGTTCGGCCGCACATCCGCTGCCGTGATCCAGTTCAACGAATGAGGGACAACTCATGAGCGTCGATAGCGCCGCCGACACCGAGTACCGCATCGAGCACGACACCATGGGCGAAGTCAGGGTGCCCAAGGATGCGCTCTGGCGTGCCCAGACCCAGCGCGCTGTGGAAAACTTCCCGATCTCCGGCCGCGGGCTCGAGCGCACCCAGATCCGGGCGCTGGGGCTGCTGAAGGGCGCGTGCGCACAGGTGAACAAGGACCTGGGTCTGCTCGACGCGGAGAAGGCTGACGCGATCATCGCCGCGGCGGCCGAGGTCGCCGACGGCCGGCACGACGACCAGTTCCCGATCGACGTGTTCCAAACCGGCTCGGGCACCAGCTCCAACATGAACGCCAACGAGGTGATCGCCAGTATCGCCGCCAACCATGGCGTCACGGTGCACCCGAACGACGACGTGAACCGGTCGCAGTCGTCGAACGACACCTTCCCAACTGCCACCCACATCGCCGCGACGGAAGCCGCTGTGCGACATTTGATTCCGGCCTTGGAGGTGCTGCACGACGCACTTGACGCGAAGGCTCGGCAGTGGCGAACCGTGGTCAAACCTGGCCGCACCCACCTGATGGACGCGGTGCCGGTGACGCTCGGCCAGGAGTTCAGCGGTTACGCCCGTCAGATCGAGGCCGGCATCGAGCGGGTGCGCGCCACACTCCCGAGGTTGGGCGAGCTGGCGATCGGCGGCACCGCCGTGGGAACCGGACTCAACGCGCCCGAAAGGTTCGGCGAGAAAGTGGTCGAGGTGCTCAAGGAACAGACCGGCCTGGCCGAATTGCGTCCCGCGGTCAACTCGTTCGAGGCTCAGGCAGCACGAGACGGGCTTGTTGAGGCGTCTGGTGCGCTGCGGACCACCGCCGTGTCGCTGACGAAGATCGCCAACGACATCCGATGGATGGGTTCAGGCCCGCTGACCGGGCTCGCCGAGATTCAGTTGCCGGATCTGCAGCCCGGCAGCTCCATCATGCCGGGCAAGGTGAATCCCGTTCTCCCCGAGGCAGTTACCCAGGTCGGCGCACAGGTGATCGGCAACGACGCCGCCATCGCGTGGGGCGGTGCGAACGGGGCGTTCG
Source organism: Mycobacterium sp. (assembly GCA_025965895.1). Lineage (GTDB taxonomy): Bacteria > Actinomycetota > Actinomycetes > Mycobacteriales > Mycobacteriaceae > Mycobacterium. Next base: position 66,864 of record JAOPWC010000034.1, on the reverse strand, counting down.
AACTCAACGTCTACATCCCGGTGATGGCCCGCAACATCCTGGAGTCATTCAGGCTGCTGACCAATGTGTCCAGGCTCTTCGCGGAGCGTTGCATAGACGGTCTGGTGGCGCACGAGGATCGGCTGCGCGAGCTGGCCGAGTCGTCGCCGTCGGTCGTGACCCCGCTGAACTCGATCATCGGCTATGAGGAGGCCGCCGCGGTCGCCAAGGAGGCGCTCAAGGAGCGAAAGACCATCCGGCAGGCCGTGATTGACCGCGGGTTGGTGCCTGACAAGCTGTCGCTCGAGGAGTTGGACAAGCGGCTGGACGTGCTGGCAATGGCCAAAGTCCACGGCGACGAGCGCTTGCCGTGAGTCGGTCGGCGTCGGCCCTCTGAGCCGCGACGTCACTTCGCAAAGTGATATCACACACGCGATCATTTTCCCGACCATCTCATGCCGACGGAGTCAGCGGCCAGTCGCTTCCGGAATCGCGCCGATTTCGGCGGGATGACGAAGGCCAGACGTCCCGCTAGGCCCCGTTGTTGACGCCGCCTGAATTGGCGCCGGGGATGTCGGTAATCGGGAAGTTCGGCATCGGCTTTGGCGACGGGGTGTTCGACAGCGTCGGGATCTCGGCGGCCGGGAGGTCGGTGATGTCGTTGGCGGGCGCGCTGTTCTCACGACTTCCGTAGCTGGTTCCGGGTGCTCGGGGCCCGAGCAGCTGGCTCACCGTCACCATGTGATAGCCGTTGGCCTTCAGAACCGGGATGGATTGGTAAACCACGTCGACGGTGCTGGAGTAAGTGTCGTGGAACAGCACCACCGAGCCCGGTTTGACCTGCGTCATCAGCATGTATCTCGTGGCCGCGGTGTTGGAGTCGTTCATCCAGTCGAAAGGGATCACGTCCCAATTGATGTCGGCCAGGCCCTGTTGTTTGGCCGCCGCCAGCACGTTGTCGTTGATCAGACCGCCCGCGGTGCGGAAGAGCTTGGGGGTCTGACCGGTCGCCGCGGTGATCGCGTCGCTTGCCTTCGACAACTGGCTGGGGATCTCCTCCGGGGGGATTGTCGTCATGTTGGGGTGTTCCCACGTGTGGTTGCCGATCTCCATGCCCGCGTCGGCCACCCGCTTGGCGCCCGCGGGGTTGGCCGCGACCTTGTTGCCGATCATGAAGAACGTCGCCTTGGCGTCGTTGTCGCGCAGGATCTGCAACAGCCGGTCGGTATAGGGGCTTGGCCCATCGTCAAAGGTCAACGCCACGCACTTGACCTTCGAGCAGTCGACGTCGTCCGCGCCGGCCAGCCGGACATGTCCGGTGAGGCCGCCGATGAGCAGCACCGCCGCCGCCGCGACCACACCGAAGACCGTCCGCCAGTACCGCCAGCGCTGATTGTCCGGTCGTCTCGGCACGCGGGCAGCTTACCGGTCGGCCCTGGTAACGATCAGGGAAGCGCGCCCGGGTGGATCTCCTCGAGCATCTCGGTGACCAGCGCTGCAACGGGCGAACGCTCGCTGCGAACCAGCGTGATGTGGGCGAACAGGGGGTGACCCTTGAGCTTCTCGATCACCGCAGCGACGCCGTCGTGACGGCCGACCCGCAGGTTGTCGCGCTGTGCGACGTCGTGGGTGAGCACCACCCGCGAGCCGCTGCCGAGCCGCGACAACACGGTCAGCAACACGTTGCGTTCCAGGGACTGCGCCTCGTCGACGATCACGAACGAATCATGCAGTGACCGGCCGCGGATGTGAGTCAGCGGCAGCACTTCGAGCATGCCGCGCGACAGCACCTCCTCGAGTACCGCAGGGCTCGCCAGGCCTTCGAGCGTGTCGAAGACGGCCTGCGCCCACGGACCCATCTTTTCGCTCTCGCTGCCGGGCAGATAGCCGAGATCTTGGCCGCCGACCGCGTACAGCGGCCGGAATACGACGACCTTGCGCTGCGTCCGCCGTTCCAGCACCGCCTCCAGCCCGGCGCACAACGCGAGCGCCGACTTGCCGGTTCCTGCTTTGCCGCCCAGCGACACGATGCCCACCGACTCGTCGAGCAGCAGATCCAGCGCGACCCGCTGCTCTGCGGAGCGGCCGCGGAGCCCGAAGACCTCGCGATCGCCTCGCACCAGCTGCATGCGCTTGTCGGGGTTGACGCGGCCCAGCGCATGGGAGTTGCCGCCGAGCAGCCGCACGCCGGTGTGGCAGGGCAGGTCCCGCGCCGCCTCCAGGTCGATCTCGCCTTCGGCGTACAGGGCGTCGATGTCGTGCACTGAGGTGTCCAGCTCAGCCATCCCGGTCCAGCCCGAGGTGATGACGTCCTGGGCGTGGTACTCGTCGGCGGGCAGGCCCACCGCGCCGGCCTTGACCCGCAGCGGAATATCTTTGCTCACCAACGTGACTCGTTTACCCTCGGCCGCGAGGTTCGCCGCACACGTCAGGATCCGCGAATCGTTGCTATCGGTGCGGAAACCGGCGGGCAGCACCGTCGGATCGCTGTGGTTGAGCTCGACATGAAGGGTTCCGCCTTGTGTCCCAACGGGAATTGGCTGATCCAGTCGCCCGTGCTCAAGCCGCAGATCATCGAACGTGCGCAGCGCCTGGCGGGCGAACCAGCCCAGTTCGTGATGATGGCGCTTCGCCTCCAGCTCGCTGATCACCACCAGCGGCACCACGACCTCGTGTTCGGCGAAGCGGGTGCATGCCCACGGATCGGACAGCAGGACGGAAGTGTCGAGCACGTAGGTCCGAACGGGCGAATCAGTCACGTATGGCTCCTCGAGCCCGCGCGGCCCCGCGGAGGCGTTTCGGCGGTCACTGCGGTACCGGAACCGGGGCCGGTCCCGTTCGAGTCGCAACGATCGGTACCGCCCGGATAGCAGAGCGTGTCGCTAGCCATCGACACACGACGCTACTCCGGTCGCGCCGCGCGTGCCTTCTGGCGCGCCGCGTCTCAGCGAGCGACGAACCCGCTCATCTCCGGGCGGTCCGCCAGACCCCACCCGGTGATCGAATCCGACAAACACCGGCGCAGCAGTTCCTCATCGAAGATGCCCGCCTCGGCGATGTTCGCCACCTTGTCCTTGTAGGCGTCGATGTCGGCGCCGACCACGTGCATCTCGGCCGCCCGAGCGGCGACCGCGGCGACGGTCTCCTCCGGCTCGATCCGCAGGCACGCGGCCACCAGGTTGACGAAGTACTCCTCGTGGCGTTCCTCGTCATTCGCGATGACCTCGATCATCCCGCGCAGCGTCGGGTCCTCGATCTGCTCGGCCAGCCGCCGGCAGTACACCGCGAACGTCCGCTCGCGCAGCGCCATGAACACCAGCGTCTCGATCTTGCTGAAGTAGTCGGCACGGTAGCCCTTCATCACATGCTCGACGCGGACCATCTCGTTGGCCACCGGATCAATGTCGCGGGTAACAACCAGGTATTCGCGGATCACGATCGCGTGCAGGTTCTCCTCGGCGGTCCAGCGCCCGATCCAGTCGCCCCACGCGTCCTCCAGGATGAAGTGCTCGACGAACTCGCGGTGATAGCCCGAGAGGTTGTCCTTGGTGATCAGAAGGACTTCCAGCGCGTCGGTGATGTGCGTGGGCAGCGTGACCTGCGACGAATCCCAGTCGCGGCCGCCCAGCATCTTGAAGTTCTCGCCGCGCTCGAAGGGCACGAAGTCGTGCGCGTACCACATGTTCGCGGTGGCCAGATGCCGGTCCCAGCTCTCCTTGACGACCGGCTCCAATTCGGCCATCAGCGGTGTCATCACAGGTTTCTGTGCCATGCGGTTACACTAACCCGACTCTAAGGGTTTCGTAAAATCCGGCTCGGCGGTATCGGGGTTCTGCCGGGCTACAGCGTCAGTCCGGGATAGAGCGGCTTGGCCGCGAGCAGCTCGCTCGCGGCGGCGTGTACCCGCTGCGCCGTCCCGTCGGCCAGCGTGTACTTGGCCTTCGAAGTGCCCTGGGGCGACGTGTTGGTGAGCACGTCGACCACCAGCTCGGCCACCCGGTCGAATTCGGCCTCCCCGAAACCGCGGGTGGTCAGGGCCGGGGTGCCGAAGCGGATACCGCTGGTGTACCAGGCGCCGTTGGGATCGGCCGGGATCGCGTTACGGTTCGTCACCACGCCGGAGTCCAGCAGCGCCGACTCGGCCTGACGTCCAGTCAGCCCGAACGACGTCACGTCAAGCAGGACGATGTGGTTGTCGGTGCCGCCGGTGACCAGCCGCGCCCCACGCCGCAGGAATCCGTCGGCCAAGGCCTTGGCGTTGTCGGCCACCCGCTGGGCGTAGGCGCCGAACGCCGGTTGACGTGCTTCCGCCAGCGCAACTGCCTTGGCGGCCATGACATGAGCCAACGGCCCGCCGAGCACCATCGGGCAGCCCTTGTCGACGGCGTCGATGTAGTCCGGGGTCGCCAGCACCATCCCGCCGCGCGGTCCACGCAGCGACTTGTGCGTCGTGGTGGTCGTGACGTGCGCGTAGGGCACCGGGTCCTCATCCCCGGTGAACACCTTGCCCGCCACCAGACCGGCGAAGTGCGCCATGTCCACCATCAACGTGGCGCCCACCTCGTCGGCGATCTCCCGCATCGTCGCGAAGTTGATGCGGCGCGGGTAGGCCGAGTACCCGGCGACCAGGATCAGCGGCCTGAACTCACGCGCGGCGGCGGCGACGGCATCGTAATCCAGCAGGCCGGTGGCCGGATCCGTGCCGTAGCTGTGCTGGTAGAACATCTTGCCTGAGATGTTGGGGCGGAAGCCGTGGGTGAGATGACCGCCGGCGTCGAGTGACATGCCGAGCAGCCGCTGGTTGCCGAGCCTGGCGCGCAGCTGCTCCCAGTCCGACTCGGACAGGTCGTTGACGTGCTTGACGCCGGCCTCGGCCAGGGCAGGCGCTTCGACCCGGGTGGCGAGGATGGCCCAGTACGCGACGAGGTTGGCGTCGATGCCCGAATGCGGTTGGACGTACGCGTGCGGCGAGCCGAACAGCTCGCGCGCGTGCTCGGCGGCGACGGCCTCCACTGTGTCGACGTTCTGGCATCCCGCGTAGAACCGGTGCCCGATCGTGCCCTCGGCGTACTTGTCCGAGAACCAGCTGCCCATCGTCAGCAGCACCGCGGGGGAGGCATAGTTCTCGCTGGCGATCAGCTTGAGCGAATCCCGCTGGTCGGCAAGCTCTTTGCGCGTTGCCTCGGCGATGCGCGGTTCGACGGACTCGATGACCTGCAGTGCCGCCCGATAGGCGGTACTGGCGGTCTGGGCGTATTCGGCGCCGAGCCCGGAAGTCGTCGCGGTCGAGTCTGTGTGTGGTGCTGCGGTCACGCCCGCCAGTCTAGGGCCGACGGGATGAGCGGCTCGTCGAGCAGGCGGGTGAAGCGCTGCGTGAGGCTGATTCCGGCCGGCCGGCCGTCGAGCCAGCCGCGAAGCAGCCGGTAGCCCTCGACGTAGGTGCTGGTGTAAGCCCGCCACAGCGGCGACGACAAGAATCTCAGCATCTGTCCGGCGCGGGCGTCGTCGACCAGCAGCCAGCGCGACAGGTACGCCGCCACGTCGTCGGCGTCACGGTGTTCGTCGTGCAGCATCAGCGCCGCGTCCTGGCGTACGTCGGCCAGCGCCGAAGACGCCTCGCTGATCGCCTCGGCCCGCCCGCCGTCGAATCGCAGGCCGAGGTCGGCGTAGATGTCGGCGGCCCAACTCCCCCAGCCAGGTCCGATTGCCGCATGCAGCGCCAGGTCCGCCAGACCCTCCGCCATCAGGCACTGTGGGGTGTTGACGAGGAAGATCGTCTGCTCAGTGTGGCCCTTGCCCTGCACCAGGCCCGCCTCCTTGCGGCAGTGCTCGGTGTGGTGGCCCGGGTACGATTCGTGCGCGACCAATCGCGGCAGGTTCGACATCTGTTGCTTGATGTCCGCGTTCACCGCGACGGTCGACCGGTAGCTGCCTTCGTAGTAGTTGAAGCCCGACCACGCCTGGTCGGTGACGATCTGGTAGACGATCGTCTCGCCCTCGGGGAGCGGGTATTGGACGCGGACGCGGTCCCGCAGCGCGCTGGAGAACGCCTCGATGCAGTCACCCAGCCGCTGCCGCGGGATCTCATCGGCAGTGCGGTACGCCCGCATCCGCTGGGCCAGCGGGCCCGAGCCGCCGAGGGCTTCGTCGAGGCGGGCGTGCGCGTCGCGATAGCGCTCCGGGTCGCCCGTGCTGATGCGCACGTCGAAGTAGCCGTGAACCTCGTCGACGAAGCTGACGGGCTCGCCCGCGAACTTGCGACCCGCGCACGCCAGCGCTCGTAGATGCGCCGCGATGTAATCCGCGCGGGCCTGCTCTAAGCCGTCGCCCGGCCGCAGCTCCGCCCCCAGCCGCTCAGCCTGTCTGGCGAGGTCGGCAGGGTTGGGCGCCGGTTCGTCGTCCACCATCCGGCGCAGTGCCGGATCGCCGGTGTAGGAATCAACGTAGCCGGATTCCACCTTGTCGAACCGCAAGCCGAGCAGCAGATATTCGCGGATCAGCGTGGCGGGGTCCATGTCGATCACGCTAACCGGACGCGATGAGCGCTCGCATCAGCAGCAGAGTGCGCAGCCCCGACCTCTCACTTGAGCGAAGTCCCTGCAAGACTGACCCCATGCCGCGGCCGAGCGAGCCGAGCCCGTATGTGGAGTTCGACCGGGAGCGGTGGCGTGCGTTGCGTAGGTCGACCCCTCTGTCGCTGACGGAAGAGGAAGTGGTCGGGCTGCGGGGCCTCGGCGAGCAGGTGGACCTTGTCGAGGTTGCCGAGGTGTACCTGCCCTTGGCCCGGCTCATCCACCTGCAGGTCGCCGCGAGGCAACGGCTGTTCGCGGCCACCGCGGAGTTCCTCGGCGAGCAGCACCCGCCCGAACGGCCGGTGCCGTTCGTCATCGGGGTCGCAGGCAGCGTTGCCGTCGGCAAATCCACCACCGCACGCGTTCTGCAGGCGCTGCTGGCCCGGTGGGAGCACCACCCGCGTGTCGACCTCGTCACCACCGACGGGTTCCTCTACCCCAACGCCGAGCTCACGCGCCGAAACATCACGCACCGCAAGGGATTTCCGGAGAGCTACGACCGCCGTGCGCTGTTGCGCTTCGTCACCGCGGTCAAATCCGGCGCCGACCAGGTGTGCGCACCGGTGTACTCCCATCTGCTGTATGACATCGTGCCGGGCGAAAAGCAGATCGTGCGGCACCCGGACATCCTGATCCTCGAAGGACTCAACGTATTGCAGACCGGTCCGACGCTGATGGTGTCGGACCTTTTCGACTTCTCGATCTACGTCGACGCGCGGATCGAAGACATCGAGCAGTGGTACAGCTCGCGGTTCCTGGGCCTGCGGTCGACGGCGTTCGCCGACCCGGCGTCGCACTTCCACCACTACGCCGCGCTGAACGACGAGCAGGCCGTCGCAGCCGCCCGCGAGATCTGGCGCTCGATCAACCGGCCCAACTTGATCGAGAACATCCTGCCCACCCGCCCGCGGGCCACACTGGTGCTACGCAAGGACGCCGACCACTCCATCAACCGGCTGCGGCTGCGCAAGTTGTAGCGGCGGTTAGCCGGGAGCAGACGCAGGTGACCGGTGCGGGGCCGCCCTTACGACGGCGCCCGCACCGGTTAATGCGGGAGTCACGCCTTCAGACGGCGCACTCCGAGGTATTGCAGGTAGGCGAAGAACGCGGTGTACACCCCGGTGGCCAGGGTGACCGCGATGCCGGCCTCCGTCAGCGGCGCGGCATCGGCCAGCACGATCAACAGCGTCGCCGCTGTGCACAGGACGTTGGCCGTGCTGATCGCAATGCCGACGGCGCGCAGCGAAGGCAGCGCGGCCAGGTAGAACACCGCCACGCCATAGGCCACGAACGCCGCCCCGATGAAATATTCGGTGCTGGGCGAGAGCCCGGTGAGCGACGAAAGCGGGTTGGCGAACGCCGCGCCGAGCAACCCGGCGAACCCGGTGATCGTGGCGTCGGCGCGCAACGCGAAGCGCAGCAGCGCGTCGGTCGAGGAGGAAATGGGGCGGGTGGTGACAGTGGTCATCTGGGTGCTCCTTGGCGAGGTTGTCGGTCGAACACCCTTGATGCTGGTCAGCGTCCACTGCCATATCGACGCCGCGCACTGCCAAACACTGCCACTCGCGTCGGCTAGAACTGCGCGACCGCCACCCTGGCCCGCAGATCGGCGGCGATCACCCGCGCGGCGGCGTTCTGCCAGTTGTGCAGCGAACGCTGCGGCACCTCGGTGACGAACCACTGCCACGCCTGCCGCGCTACCGGGTCAAGGCCTGCGGCCGTTGCATTCTGCGCGTAGGCCCGCACACCGACGACATAGGGGAAATACAGCGCGTTGTAGTGGCGCCACTCGTCTGTGGTGCCGAAGTCGTCGCCGTCGCGCGGTTTCAGCCTCGCGATGCTGTCGGCCAGCAGCGCCTTGAGCTCATTGGCCCGCTCCAGCGGCTGATCAGGTGCACCGCGCGCGGCGAGCCGATGGTCGACGACGGGCAGCGCGGTCAGCGGGCTGGCGACAAGCTTCGACAGATCCCCGTAGTGGCCGAGCGCCCTACGGGTGAGGCGGGCAAAGTCGTCGTCGTCGATGTCGTCGAGCGGGCTTGCGGAGCGCAGTGGCAGCGCCGCCTCGGTGCTGCGCAGCGCGGCGCGGTCGGCCCGCAGCGCAGGGGACTTCCAGAATGCGAGCCGGTCGAGCAGCCCGGCCAGCGGGTCGGAGAGGACATGGATCGCGACCGCGACCGCGAGGATCGTGAACAGCAGGACCGTCAGTGCGGTTTTGGCCGTCGCGTCCGTCCCCGCCATCTGCAGCCCCACCAGCGCCTGGCCGCCGAACAACGCCGCGACCACCACTGTGGCGGCGAAAGACCGCAGCATGTCGGCCCGCAGTGCCTGGCCCTCGTCGAAGGCATCCCACAATGCGACCGCCAAGCCGAGCAGCGCGACATCACACCCCGTCGAAGCCAGCGCCAGCCAGCTGGGCACCAGACCGAGCGGGATCACCAGGATCGCGTTGCCGAGCGCGAAAAACAGCGTGGCGACGATCACGACGCCCGCCACCGAAACCGGCTGCGACGGCCGAACAACCGCGGCGACCATCGCGCCAAGCGTGGACAGGGAGATCACCGCGAACATCACCCAGTGCCCGGCGCGCAATGGCCCCGCCACGCTGCCGGCGGTGACAGCGCCGGCGAACGCCGCCGCCGCGACAAGTGTCACGAGCAGCGCCTCGGCGCCACGCCGGCGCCAGCTGTCACACGGCCGCGACAGCTCGACGAGCACGGCGAACCACGCGATCGCGGGCACCGCGACGAGATAGATCTCGATCCGGCTGAGAACGTCAGCCTGCGCGGGGCTAAAGACGCGTACGGCGTCGAGCGCGACCACGATCGCGAAGCTGGTCAACCCGAGCGCGGCCAGCGCCAGGACCGGTTTGCGGGGATCGCGCGCCAGCAGGTACAGCCCCAGCCACCAACTCAGCGTGAACACCACCGCTGAGAGCGCAGCCATGAAGTTAAGTGTGGCACGGCGATGAGCGCTTGCGCGAAGAGCAGATGGGCCCGATGAGCGCTTGCGCGAAGAGCAGACGGCCCCGATGAGCGCTTGCGCGAAGAGCGGATGACCCTGTCAGCGGCCGTAACGGCGGTGTCGCGCGCTGTAATCACGCAGCGCACGCAGGAAGTCGACCCGTCGGAACGCGGGCCAGTAGGCCTCCGTGAACCACATCTCCGAATACGCGCTCTGCCACAGCAGAAAGCCGGAGAGTCGCTGCTCGCCGGACGTGCGGATGACCAGATCGGGATCGGGCTGGCCCGAGGTGTAGAGGTTTTCCGAGATCGCGTCGACGGTGACGGCGTCGATCATCTGCTCGGGCGTGGAGCCGTTGGCGAGTTCCTTGCCCAGTAAGGCACGCACCGCGTCGGCGATCTCCTGCCTGCCGCCGTAGGCGACCGCGAGGTTGACGTGGAAGTTGCCTGCCGAATTGGCCGAATTGGTGTTGCCTCGGGTGGACTCCGCGGCCTCCCGCAGCCGGCGGGCCGGCTCTTCGCCGATCAGCTCCAGATCGCCGACGGTGCGCACGCTCCAGCGGTTCGCCGGAGCACAAATCTCCTCCACGACGTCGGTGATGATCTCGATCAACGCGGCGATCTCATCGGGGTCCCGGCGCAGGTTCTCCGTCGACAGCAGATAGACCGTGGCCATCTCGATGCCGGCTTCCTGGCACCAGCGCAGCATCTCGGCGATCTTCGCCGCGCCCACCTGATAGCCGTAGGCCACGTCGGCGTAGCCGACCTCACGTGCCCAGCGCCGGTTACCATCGCATAGCACCGCAATGTGGCGTGGCAGCTCAGACTTCGACTTGGCCAACCCTTGGCGAAGACGCATCTCGTAGAGCCGATACACCGGCTCCTTGAGGCGCGGCGAAATGATCTCCACAAAAAGCCAGACTACTGTGGCACGCGGAATTGCGATTGCGGGCAATGGAGGCTAGATGACCGTTGGTACCGCCGACTTCGATCAATCACATCCGCCGACCTCACAAGCTGAGGACTTACCCGAGGCAGTCGCCGCAGGCGTCGCACAGTTCATCGGAAGACCGAGGCTCCGCGGCTGGATTCACGTCTACGGCGCCGCCGTCGCGCTCGTCGCGGGCGCAGCGCTCGTGTCGGTGTCGTGGGCGGCGCAGTCGACGCGCGCAGGGCTGGCCACGTTGATCTACACGACGACGATCGTCGCGATGTTCGCGGTCAGCGGTACCTATCACCGCGTGTACTGGAAGTCAGCATCCGCACGGAAATGGATGAAACGCGCCGACCACTCGATGATCTTCGTCTTCATCGCCGGCAGCTACACGCCGTTCGCGCTGCTGGCTTTGCCGCGCGATTCCGGGACCCTGCTGTTCCGGATCGTGTGGAGCGGAGCGCTCGCCGGAGTCGCGTTGAAGATGCTGTGGCCCTCGGCGCCGCGCTGGGTCGGGGTGCCGCTGTATCTGTTGTTGGGCTGGGTCGCGATCTGGTTCGCAGAGCCCATCGTGCAGGGGGCGGGGGTCTCGGCGATGGTGCTACTGGCCGTCGGCGGCGCGCTGTACAGCATCGGCGGCGTGCTGTACGGGTTGAAGTGGCCGAACCCGTGGCCCACGACGTTCGGTCACCACGAGTTCTTCCACGCCTGCACCGCGGTGGCCGCGATCTGCCACTACATCGCGATGTGGTTCGCAGCGTTCTGAGCGCCCAGCGACGGGACTAAGGCACCGTCAGGTCGGCGGGTGACCAGAAGGCCCGCATCGACGTGATCTTCGCGTCTTCATTGAACGTCATCAGGCTGATCGGCTCGACCTGAGTGTTGGCGCCCCCGGCCAGCAGCCGCAGCCGCCACAGGAACGCAGCCTGGTTGCCCACCACCTTCAACGACACCAATTCTGTTTCCTTGTCGAGGTTTTCGATCGCCGCGTAGAACTCGTGGATCGCGCTGGGACCCTGCCGCACATCGGATCCCACCGGATCTTCGATGGTCGCGTCCTGGGCGTACAGCGCGGTCAGCTCATCGGCGCTGCCTTTGGCCACCAGCTCGAGGTAGCGGTTGACGGTCCGGGTGTAATCGTCGGCGCTCGGCATGGCGCGAACCCTACCCGGGCGCCGCGAGTGCCGCCTCCAGTTCCCCGGGCGTCGTGACCGGCAGATCGCACACCCGGCCACGGCACAAATATGCTGCGTCGGCCCCGTCGACCCGGTCACGCCCGAGCAGCAGTTCCGACGAGTCGACCGCGCCGCCCACCACGATCGCTCCCCCGGGTGCCAGACTGCGGGCCTCGCGCAGCAGCTCCGAGTGATCCGGGTCGCAGGCCACGGCGATCTGGATCGGACCCCGCACCGCGGATTCGGCGACCGTCAGCCAGTGCGACGCCGACCGTGCTGCCCGCGCAAGCAGCGGCGAGTGCGCGGCCAGCGCTTCGTCGGCCGACTGCCGGTAGCGGTCCGCGTCCGGGACCATGTGCGCCGCGGCAAGCAGCGCCTCGGCGATCAGGGCGGCGCCTGACGGTGTCGCGCCGTCAGCCGGGTCGGCTGGCCGCAGCATCAGCTGCTCGGCGTCGGCGGCGGTGTCGAACCAGCGTCCCGGCTGCTGCGGATCGGCGAACTGTGCCAGCGCGGTGTCCAGCAGACCGGTCGCCGCGGTCAGCCACGACGCGTCGCCGCCGACCTGGTGCAGCATGAGGAGCCCGGTGGCCAGCGCGCCGTAATCCTCGAGAATTCCCGGGCTGTCGCCCACCGCGCTGCCGAGACTGGCGCGGCGCAGCCGCCCGTCGACCCGGTGCCGCGACAACAGGCTGGACGCGGATCGCCGCGCGGCGTCGATGAGGTCGGGACGCCGCAGCGCCACTCCGGCCTCGATCAGCGCGGTGATGGCCAGCCCGTTCCACGCCGTGACCACCTTGTCGTCACGGCCCGGCTGCGCCCGGGTCATCCGCGCGGCAAGCAGCGTGGTGCGGACCTTCTCGAAGCGCTCAATATCGTCGGGGTCGTGCGGCAGCTGCAGAACCGAGCTGCCATGCTCGAACGTTCCTTCCTCGGTGACCGCGAAAAGCTGTGCGGCCCACCCTCCGTCGTCGTCTCCGAGCACCTCGCGCAGCTGGCTCGGAGTCCAGACGTAGGTCGAGCCTTCATGGCCGTCCGCGTCGGCGTCCAGCGATGACGCGAACATGCCCTCGTCGGTGCGCAGTTCGTGAAGCATGAAGCCGGCCGTCTCTTCGGCGACCCGCCTCGCCAGCGGGTCCCCGGTCCGTCGCGCCCAGTGCGCGTAGGTCCGGAGCAGAAGCGCGTTGTCGTAGAGCATCTTCTCGAAGTGCGGCACTACCCACGACGCGTCGACGCTGTAACGGGCGAAGCCGCCGGCCAGCTGGTCGTAGATTCCGCCGCGGGCCATTGCGTTGCCGGTGCGCTGCACCGCCGCCAGTGGGGCGACCTGCCCGGTGCGCTCGTGGCTGCGCAGCAGCCCCTCCAGCAGCGTCGACGGCGGGAACTTCGGCGCGCCCCCGAATCCGCCGCGGTCTTCATCCTCGTCGGCCAGCACCGCAACCACCGCCTCGTCGCACAGCACCGGGGCCACCGGAGGTCCCCCGCCGGGCAGACCCGACGACAGCCTGCGCAGCTCCGAGGCGATCTGGTCGCCGGCCTGCTCGACCTCGTTGCGCCGGATGCGCCAAGTGTTGCTCACCGCGGCCAGCAGTTCCAGAAACGTCCGCTTGGGGTAGTAGGTGCCGCAGAAGAACGGTCGGCCATCGGGGGTGAGGAAGCAGGTCATCGGCCAGCCGCCCTGCCCGGTCAGCGCGACAGTGGCGTTCATGTAGACCGCGTCGAGGTCGGGACGCTCCTCACGGTCGACCTTCACACAGACGAAATCCGCGTTCATCACCGCAGCGACCTCGGCGTCCTCGAACGACTCGTGCGCCATCACATGGCACCAGTGGCATGCCGCGTAGCCGACCGACAGAAGGATCGGGACGTCGCGTGAGGCGGCCTCGGCCAATGCCCCCGGCGTCCACTGATGCCAGTGCACCGGGTTGTCGGCGTGCTGGCGCAGATAAGGGCTGGTGGCCGAGCCCAGGGTGTTAGCCGCCGGGCTCATGCGACGGACTTTCGTTGTCGTTTCTTGTGGTCTCCGAGCGGGTGGTGTCATCCGTGCCGACGCTTTTTTCGTCGCCGCCCTGGTCGGGCTCGGCGTTGTTGCGGTCGAACCGCTCCGGCAACTTCTTCAAGTGCCGGTTCATCGACCAGACCAGAAAGCCCGTGCAGATCAGCAGCAGCACGACGATCAGCAGGCCGAACGGACTGGCCTTACCGAAATCCGGGCCGGTGTTGCGGGGCGGCCCGTCGGCCAGCCAGACGGTGATCGCGGTTGTCACGGGTCGACCTCAACCCCGGCGAACAGGTCGGTCTCGGGCAGGCTCACGGGCACCCTCGAGCGTCCGAGTTCGTATTCCTCGGTGGGCCACAGTCGCTGCTGCCACTCGATCGGCGCGGCGAAGAAATCACCGTTGGGATCGATCTGGGTCGCGTGCGCCCGTAGCGCGTCGTCGCGCTGACTGAAGTACTCCGCGCACTGGACGCGTGTGGTGACGCGCTCGGCGAAGACGTCGTGGGCTGGGTCCCAGTGCTTCAGCCACTTCTCGAACGGCCCCTGCTGACAGTGCTTGGCGAACTCGTCCTGCAGAAGCTGCATCCGTTGCCGGAGGAAGCCGTGGTTGTAGTACAGCTTCTGCACCTCCCACGGCCGGCCGGCGTCCGGCCAGCTGTCCGGGTCGCCCGCGGCCTCGAACGCGGCGACCGAAACCTGGTGGCAGCGAAGGTGATCCGGATGTGGATAGCCGCCGTTCTCGTCGTAGGTGGTCATGACGTGAGGCCGGAATTCACGGATGACCCGGACCAGGGCTTCGGTCGGCTCCTCCAGCGGCACCAGCGCGAAGGAGCCCTCGGGCAGGGGCGGCGGCGGGTCGCCCTCGGGCAGGCCCGAGTCGACGAAGCCGAGCCAGCGGTGTTCGACGCCGAGGATCTCGGCGGCCTTGGCCATCTCGTCGCGGCGGATCTCGGCCATCCGCTCCTGCACCTCAGGCAGGTCCATCGCGGGGTTCAGGATGCTGCCGCGCTCGCCGCCGGTCAGCGTGACGACGAGCACGCGCTGACCCTCGGCGGCGTAGCGGGCCATCGTGGCGGCCCCCTTGCTGGATTCGTCGTCCGGGTGGGCGTGCACCGCCATCAACCGAAGTTCGCTCACTTGTGCTCTACCTGGTCCCTTGTGCTCGTCGGCCGGTCGTCGTTCCCTGCGCCCTATAGTTCCAGTCCTAGTACTTCTATCCGACCGACGGGCACCCGAAACGACAATGACCCAGCGTCCCGCCACCCGCTACGGGCGGCCGCGGTGGTCGCGCCGCGGCAGGCGGCGGCTGGTCATCGGCTTGACGCTACTGATCCTCGCCATCGGCGTTGCGGTCGCGGTCGTCGGCTATCAGCGGCTCGGCAGCAGCGACGTCTCGGGGACCCTGAGTGGATACCGCCTGCTCGACGACGAGACCGTGTCGGTGACGATCACCGTCAACCGCAAAGACCCGTCGCGGCCCGCGGTGTGCATCGTGCGCGCCAGGTCGCGGGACGGCTCGGAGACGGGACGGCGCGAAGTACTGATACCGCCGTCGACGCAGAAGTCCGTGCAGGTCACCACCATCGTGAAAACCAGCCGGCCGCCGGTGATGGGTGACGTGTACGGGTGCGGCCTTGACGTGCCGAAATACCTGATCCGGTCGTAACCGCGCCGATGATCCCGGCCAGGCAGGCAAACATCGGGCTGCCAAAGCGTGAAAACCGGCTGACTGCTCGGTGGTAGTGTGGATCGGTACACGGTTCCTGCTGGGACCGTGTATTGCTGCTTTAGCGCTTGATTCAATCGGCCGCGAAACGGCAATACACGCGGTGCGACCGCCCGCTCCCGGCAGCGTGGGAAAGACTGCCCTCGCGAGCGATCGCGAGAGACCGACTAGAGGAGCACGACGAGATGACGGACACCCAGGTGACCTGGCTTACCCAGGAGGCATACGACCGTCTCAAGGCCGAACTCGACCACCTGATCGCCAACCGCCCGGTGATCGCCGCCGAGATCAACGACCGGCGCGAAGAAGGCGACTTGCGCGAGAACGGCGGCTATCACGCCGCCCGTGAGGAACAGGGCCAGCAGGAGGCCCGGATCCGCCAGCTGCAGGAGCTGCTGAACAACGCCAAGGTCGGCGAGGCACCGAAGCAGTCCGGCGTGGCGTTGCCCGGCTCGGTGGTCAAGGTCTACTACAACGGCGACGAGTCAGACACCGAGAAGTTCCTGATCGGCACCCGCGGGGAGGGCGTCAGCGACGGCAAGCTCGAGGTGTACTCGCCGAACTCCCCGCTGGGCGGCGCACTGATCGACGCGAAGGTCGGCGAGACCCGCACGTACATGGTGCCCAACGGCAACACCGTCAAGGTGACGCTGGTCAGCGCGGAGCCCTACCACTCGTAGCGCGCCGATCGGCGTCGTCGGATTACAGTCCCGGCATGGCGCAGATCGCCGAGGACCTGTTTCTGCTGCTGCTCGACAATGCAACGGGAAAACCGGCCCTCGACCGTGTGCGCCGCGAGCGGGTACTCAGCGCGGCTGTGCTGCTCGATCTGGCACTGCTGTGCCGGATCCGCCCCTCGGTGGACGGCGAGTCCGCGCCGGCCGGACGACTGCTGGTGCTCGCAGGTCCCGATCTGGCCGACCCGGTGCTCGATCCCGCGCTGTGGCTGCTGCGGCGGCGCCCGGTCACACCGGAGGCAGCGATTGCCAAACTGCGCCCCGGCATCGAGCCGGCGCTGCTGCATCAACTGGAGAATGCAGGCCAGATCCGGCCGGTGCGACTCCGCAGCAATCGGTTCAACCAGCCATGGGTGTGGCCGTTGAACGACCGCACCCGTGTGAATAAGGCCCGCGCCGGTCTGCTGTCGGCGTTGTTCGACCTTCGCTGCCCGACCCCCTCCACCGCGGCCACCATCTCGCTGCTGCACGCGGTCGACGGGCTCGGCGCGCTGCTGAGCCTCAATGATCGCGGCTGGCGCTGGGTGCACGCCCGCGCCGGTGAGATCGCCGGTGGCGCTTGGGTTGACGAGTCGCCAGCCCGGCTGCCCGAGGTCAACCTGGCAGTGACGACGTCGGCGGTGCGCCCGGCGCTGACCTGACTTTCGGTTACTGGCGGCCCAGCGCCTGTTCCAGGTCCCCGATGAGGTCGGCCACGTCCTCGATGCCGACGGACAGCCGCACCAGGTCGTCCGGCACTTCCAGCAGCGACCCTGCCGTCGACGCGTGGGTCATCGTACCCGGATGCTCGACCAGCGACTCGACACCGCCCAGCGACTCGGCAAGGATGAAAACCTCAGTGCGGGAGCACAAATCGAGCGCCGCCTGCAGGCCGCCCCGCATTCGCACCGAGACCATGCCGCCGAAATCGCTCATTTGCCGGGCGGCCACGTCGTGGCCCGGATGATCGGGCAGCCCGGGATAGAGCACCGTGGCCACAGCAGGGTGTCCGGCGAGGAATTCGGCTACCCTGGTGGCGTTTTCGCTATGCCGCTGCATGCGCAGCACGAGAGTCTTGAGCCCACGCATGGTCAGGTAGGCGTCGAACGGGCCCGGCACCGCGCCCGCGCCGTTCTGCACGAACCCGAAGGCGCTGTCGAGCTCCTCGTCACTGGTCAGCAGCGCGCCGCCGACCACGTCGGAGTGCCCGCCGATGTACTTCGTCGTCGAGTGCAGCACGATGTCGCCGCCAAGCGGCAGCGGTTGCTGCAGGGCCGGCGACGCGAAGGTGTTGTCCACCAGCACCTTTATCGCCCGCTGCTTGGCCAGCTCAGCGATCGCGGCAATGTCGGCGATCGATAGGAGCGGGTTGGTCGGCGTCTCCACCCAGATCAGCTTCGTCGCCTCGGTGATTGCGCCACGCACCGCGTCGAGGTCCGACTGCGGGACGGCGGTGTATGCCACGCCCCACGACGAGAACACCTTGTCGATCAGCCGGAACGTGCCGCCGTAGGCATCGTTCGGGATGACCACGTGATCACCCGGCCGCAGCACCGCCCGCAGTGCGCAGTCGGTGGCCGCCATCCCGGAGCTGAATGCGCGGCCGAACCGTGCCTCCTCCACCGCGGCCAATGACGCCTCGAGCGCGCTGCGGGTCGGGTTGCCCGTGCGCGCGTACTCGAATCCGGAGCGCAGACCGCCCACTCCGTCTTGGGCGAACGTCGAGGATGCGTAGATCGGGGCGTTGACGGCGCCGGTCGCCGGGTCGGGTCGGTAACCGTCATGGATGGCCTTGGTGGCCAGCCCGCGCCGGCGGCGGGCATCGACACCGCTGCGTTGCTCGCTCATTGCTGTGAGCCTAACGGTGCCGGAACCGCGGCCGCGCCGGCGTGGGGCCGCGGTGTAGACATGGAGCATGTCTCCTGCCATCGACAAGGCCGTCAAGGTCGACGACTTGCTCGGCGTCGACTCGATGCTGGCGCCCGAGGACATCGAACTGCGCAACACCGTGCGCCGCTTTGGCGAGCAACGGCTCCGCCCTCACGTGGCGGAATGGTTTGAAGCCGGCCACGTGCCGGCGCGCGAGTTGGCCGCCGACTTCGGCAAGCTGGGCTTGCTCGGTATGCATTTGCACGGCTACGGCTGCGGCGGTTCGACCGCGACCGCGTACGGCCTGGTGTGCCAGGAGCTGGAGGCCGTCGACAGCGGCTTGCGGAGCCTGGTGTCGGTGCAGGGCTCGCTGGCGATGTTCGCGATTCACCGGCACGGCAGCGAGGAGCAGCGCAAACAGTGGCTGCCGGCGATGGCCACCGGCGACGTGATCGGCTGCTTCGGACTCACAGAGCCCGACTTCGGCTCCAACCCCGCCGGCATGCGCACCACCGCTCGCCGGGAGGGCGGCGACTGGATCATCAACGGGTCGAAGATGTGGATCACCAACGGCACGGTCGCCGACATCGCGATCGTCTGGGCCCGCGCGGACGACGGCATCGCGGGGTTCATCATGCCGGCGGGCACGCCGGGGTTCACGGCACGGACCATGACGCACAAGATTTCCCTGCGGGCCTCGATCACCTCTGAGTTGTCGTTCGACGACGTGCGGCTGCCCGCCGGCGCCAAACTCCCTGAGGCGAGCGGGCTTTCCGGCCCGCTCAGCTGCCTCGCAGAGGCGAGGTTCGGCATTGTGTTCGGCGCGGTCGGCGCCGCCCGCGACTGCCTGCAGGCCACGCTGGACTACGTGAGCACGCGTGAGGTGTTCGACAGACCGCTGTCGGGATACCAGCTGACCCAGGCCAAGCTCGCCGACATGGCCGTCGAGCTGGCCAAGTCGCAGCTGCTGGCCATCCAGCTCGGCCGGCTCAAAGACACGGGCGAGATCCGGCCGGACCAGGTCAGCATCGGCAAGCTCAACAACGTCCGTGAGGCACTCGCGATCGCACGTGAATGCCGGACACTGTTGGGCGCGAACGGCATAACCCTCGAGTACCCCGTGATGCGGCACGCGAACAACCTCGAGTCGGTGCTGACGTACGAGGGCACCTCGGAGGTGCACCAGCTGGTGATCGGCGAGGCGCTGACCGGGGTCAGCGCGTTCCGCTAGGCGCTCCGGGCGCTCCGGGCGCTCCGGGCGCTCCGGGTGCTCCGGGTGCACCTTCGGTGGGCAGGCAGACCGTTCCCATGATCTTGTCGGCGAGCGTCTGACGCTTTGGATCCCACAACGGGAACAGGTAGCCGATGTAGCAGATGATGGTGTCCACGATGTGAGCGATCTGCCGCACCACCGACAACCCGAAACCGATCGGCTGCCCGGTCTTTTCGCTGACCACCTTGAACTTCAGCACCGACTTGCCGATGCTCGACCCGGTTGTCCCCTGGCGATAGCCGTAATTCCAGATCGCGTAAACGAGCACGAGCAGCCACGCGACGAACTCGACGGCGACTCCGACACCCGACGTTGACGACGAGCAGGAGACACCGTAACCGTTGGCGTCGGTGACACAAGAGTTCTGTCCGGTGGCGGCCGCAATGCCGCCTGCGATACCGGCGATGACGAATACCGGGATGTAGTCGATGATCGCGGCGCCGACGCGACGGATCCACGGCGTGTAGGCCTCCTTGGGCAGGTTGCCGACCCCCTGGTCCATGGCCGGATAGCCTTGGGGATAACCAGCACCCGGGGGTGGCGGCGGATAGCCGCCGGCGCGCGGTGGGTACCCGCCGCCGTGGGGTGGCGGGTGATAGCCACCCGGCGGGGGTGGCGGGGGGTAGCCGCCCGGCGGGGGTGGCGGATAGTTACCGGATGGACGAGGCGGCTCGCTGCCACCGGCGGGCGGCATCGGCGGTTGTTCGGTCATGGCACCTTCCGCTTGAAGAGAATCACGACGGCATCTCAACAGCTGGCTGACATCGAGCGGGCATTACCCTACCTCGGCTACCCGCCTGCGACCGGGCTATCGGCAGAACTGTTCATACGACCGTCGATGATCGATGCTTCTCCCCCAGACCCCCGGGCTACAAGCCTCTTTCGCGGATTGCCGACACCGCCCATTGCCATCGGCCACCGCGGTGCGCACACGAACTGCGCGATCAACGCCGTGGCAGACCTTCCGAAAGGAACCCCAGCAAATCATGGCGGGTGATCACGCCGACGGGCTTGCCTTCTTCGACCACCATGACCGCGTCGCACTCTCGCAGCGCTTTCGCTGCGGCACTGAGCAGTTCGCCCGCCCCGATCATCGGCATCGGCGGGCTCATGTGCTGGGCCACGGCGTCGGCGAGCTTTGCACGGCCCTCGAACACCGCGGACACCAGGTCGCGCTCCGACACACTGCCCGCGACCTCACCCGCCATCACCGGCGGCTCGGCGCCGACCACCGGCATCTGCGACACGCCGTACTCGCGCAGAATGCCGATCGCATCGCGGATTGTTTCCGACGGGTGCGTATGCACGAGATCCGGCAGCGCGCCCGACTTTCGGCGAAGCACGTCGCCCACTGTCGGTTCGGGCACCGACCCGTCCATGCGGCTGCGCAGGAAGCCGTACGACGACATCCACGCGTCGTTGAAAATCTTTGACAGATAGCCGCGCCCCCCGTCGGGCAGCAGCACCACCACCACGGAATCGGGCCCGGCTTGTTCGGCAACTTTCAGCGCCGCCACCACGGCCATCCCGCATGACCCGCCGACCAGCAGCGCCTCTTCGCGGGCCAGTCGCCTGGTCATCTCGAAGGAATCGGCATCGGAGACCGCGACGATCTCGTCGGGCACGCTTGGGTCATAGGTCGACGGCCAGAAATCCTCGCCCACTCCTTCGACCAGATACGGGCGCCCGCTGCCGCCGGAGTAGACCGAACCTTCGGGGTCGGCGCCGACGATGCGGACCGCACCACCGGACACCTCCTTGAGGTAGCGTCCGGCGCCGGTGATCGTGCCGCCGGTGCCGACGCCGGCGACGAAATGCGTGACTGTGCCCTCGGTGTCAGCCCAGATTTCCGGCCCGGTCGTCTCGTAGTGGCTGGCCGCGTTGTTCGGGTTGGAGTACTGGTCGGGCTTCCAGGCGCCGTCGATTTCGGAGACCAGCCGGTCGGAGACGCTGTAGTAGCTGTCGGGATGGTCGGGCGGCACGGCGGTCGGGCACACGACGACTTCGGCGCCGTACGCGCGCAGGACGTTCCGCTTGTCCTCGCTCACCTTGTCCGGGCAGACGAACACGCACCGGTAGCCGCGCTGCTGGGCGACCAGCGCCAATCCGACGCCGGTGTTGCCCGATGTCGGTTCGACGATCGTGCCGCCGGGGCGCAGTTCACCGCTGGCCTCCGCAGCATCGATCATCTTGGCCGCGATGCGGTCCTTGGCGCTGCCACCCGGGTTGAGGTACTCGATCTTGGCCAAGACCGTCCCCGCGCCGGGCGGCACCACCGAATTCAGCTGAACCAGAGGGGTGTTGCCGATGAGCTCACTGATATGCCGGGCAATCCGCATATCTCCATGGTCTCAGGCCCGGTCATCCGGTCGCTTCGCGGATGTACTCCCCTATCTGGCGTAGCGACCTGCTGGCCTCCGGCACGGCCGGCGCGCACATCTGGAAGACGTGCATCTGGCCCGGCCAGATCCGGACCTCGGCGGGCACGCCTGCGGCGGCGAGTCGCCGCGCCGCGAGCCGCGCGTCGTAAAGAAGGACCTCCGAGCCGGACACGTGGATCAGGGTGCGTGGCAGGCCCGGCTCGACATGGTCGAGCGGCTCGAAGACCTCTTCCGGTTCTCCGTCGACGACCCGTCGCGCCGCGCCCTTCGCGATCAACTTCACAAGTGCCTCAAATGCGTTGGGCGGGAACATCGCATCGGACCGGATGTTCGGGTGCGCCTGCTTCGGAGCCATGTCGAGCTGCATCAGCGGCGACATCGACACCAGGGCGGCGGGCTCCTCACCGTCGGCCAGCAGGCGTTCGGCGAGAGCCAGCGCAAGATAGCCGCCGGCGGAATCGCCGGCGAGCACGATCTGGTCCGGCTCGTAGCCCTGGCCACGCAACCACTGCCAGCCGTCGTGACAGTCCTCGACGGCATCGCCGACCGAATGCTTCGGGATCAACCGATAGTTCAGCACCAGCACCGGCGCGTCCGCGTATTTCGAGATCAACGTCGTGATCCGGCTGTGGGAGTTGGCACCGCAGGTCAAAAACGCGCCGCCGTGCATGTACAGCACGATGCGACGCTTTCCGTCCGCCGGCAGCACGCCCTTGGCGCGGACCAGCTGTGCGGTGCAGTGTGGGAGCCCGATCGTTGCCCGGACAGTGCCTGGGATCGGCATCAGGGCCCGCGACGCGAAGTCGACGATGCCGAACGGCCAGGGTAAATATGCGAGATGGCTGCCGATTGCCAGCGTCGGCCTGATGGTTAGCCGCGCGCCCAGCCACACCAGCCGGCCTGCGATGCTCGGGCCGTCCTCGATGACCTCGACGGGTGCCCCGTCGCTAACTGAATATCTACGGCTTTTTGGGGCGCCACCTGCGCGTACACGCGGTCGCGGCGAACCCGACACCTTGCTGGGTGCGGTCATGTCATACTCCCACGTCTTTGTAGGTCCGGGTACCCACCGATCGCTCCGGCAATGCCCGGTAACTTAGCTTGACATTCATAATCGATTCAACGATCAACAAACATCGTTTGATACCGGAAGTGACCAGGAAGTGATATTCGTCCGTGATCGCTACGCGTTTTCCGACGTCACCACACCTAAACTTGAGTCGTGGGCATACGCGCACCGCGTCGGTCGACGATCGTGTTGGCGGCTGTGGGCGCCATCGCGTCCACTGGTAGTGCCTACGTCGGCGCTCGCAACCTTCTGACCGGACAGGCCGACCGAGCACGCAGTGTCATCCCGAAGATCCGCGACGCACCGCCGCGGGCCG
This sequence comes from Mycobacterium sp., assembly GCA_025965895.1. GTDB lineage: Bacteria > Actinomycetota > Actinomycetes > Mycobacteriales > Mycobacteriaceae > Mycobacterium. Next base: position 43,898 of record JAOPWC010000034.1, on the reverse strand, counting down.
ACGGGGTCTACACCCGCGGAGGTGGTCCGGTTCAACGGTGGTACCGCGGCGTGCCCTTCGACCTTCACATGATGATCTTCGGCGATTCCACCGCGACGGGCTTCGGCTGCGGGACCGCGGACGAGGTGCCCGGCGTGTTGTTGGCGCGCGAACTGGCCGAGGAGACCGGCAAACGTATCCGGTTGAGCACCAAGGCGATCGTCGGTGCGACGTCGAAGGGGTTGTCCGGTCAGGTCGACGCGATGTTCGTGGCGGGTCCGCCGCCGGACGCCGCGGTCATCATGATCGGTGCTAACGACATCACCGCCCTCAACGGCATCAAGCCCGCGGCGCGGCGCCTCGGCGGGGCGGTGCGCCGCCTGGGGGCCAGCGGCGCGGTCGTCGTCGTCGGCACATGTCCGGACTTCGGCTTGATCACCGCGATCCCTCAGCCGCTGCGCTGGCTCACCCGAACGCGGGGCCTTCGGTTGGCCCGTGCGCAGGCCGCTGCGGTCCGATCGGCCGGAGGCACGCCGGTGCCACTTGCCGACCTGCTGGCGCCTGAGTTCCTTCAAGCCCCTGAGCTGCTGTTCTCCGAGGACCAGTACCACCCGTCGGCGGCCGGATACGCGTTGGCGGCCAAGCAGCTGTTCCCGGCGTTGTGCAATGCGCTCGGCGAGTGGACCGGAGGGCCGGTGCCCGAGTTGCCGTGGGTGTCGAGCGCGGCCGAGGCGAGGACGCTGCGCACCCGGCTTCGCAGGCTTAGCCGCCTGTGGCGGCCAAGCACCGGTGTACCGGCACCCATCGTCGTGCCGGCCGGCTGACCTACTAGGTTCAGATCCAGCCCTACGACTAGGTTCAGATCCAGCCCTACGAGCAAGGAGCCGTCATGCCCGAAGCCGTGATCGTTTCGACCGCCCGTTCCCCGATCGGCCGCGCCATGAAGGGTTCGCTTGTCGACATGCGCCCGGATGACCTTGCCACGCAGATGGTCCGCGCAGCGCTGGACAAGGTGCCCGCGCTGGATCCGCACGACATCGACGACCTGATCATGGGATGCGGTTCACCCGCGGGCGAGGCGGGCTTCAACATCGGCCGCGCGGTCGCCATCGAGCTGGGCTATGACTTTCTGCCGGGCACCACGGTGAACCGGTACTGCTCGTCGTCGCTGCAGACCACCCGGATGGCTTTCCACGCCATCAAGGCCGGAGAGGGCAACGCGTTCATCTCGGCCGGCGTGGAGGCCGTGTCGCGGTTCATCAAGGGCAGCGCCGATTCTTGGCCCGACACAAAGAACCGGTTGTTCGCCGGGGCCGAGGAGCGCTCGACCGAAGCGGCAGCGGGTGCCGACGAATGGCACGACCCCCGCGAAAACGGCGAGCTTCCCGATGTCTACATCGCGATGGGCCAGACCGCGGAGAACGTCGCCTTGCTCACGGGCATCAGCCGCGAGGACCAGGATCACTGGGGCGTGCGCAGCCAGAACCGCGCCGAGCAGGCGATCGCGAGCGGCTTCTTCGAACGCGAGATCGTGCCGGTGACACTGCCGGACGGGTCGACCGTCAGCACTGACGACGGACCGCGCGCCGGCACCACCTACGAGAAGGTCAGCCAGCTCAAGCCGGTGTTCCGGCCCAACGGCACGGTCACCGCGGGCAACGCGTGCCCGCTGAACGACGGCGCCGCGGCGGTGGTGATCACCAGCGACACCAAGGCCAAGGAGCTGGGCCTCAGGCCGTTGGCCCGCATCGTGGCCACTGGTGTCACGGGCCTGTCTCCGGAGATCATGGGTTTGGGCCCGATCGAGGCCACTCGCAGGGCGCTGGCCAACGCCGGCATGTCGATCAACGACATCGACCTGGTCGAGATCAACGAAGCGTTCGCGGTGCAGGTGCTCGGCTCGGCGCGCGAACTGCGCATCGACGAGGACAAGCTGAACGTCTCAGGCGGGGCTATCGCGCTCGGTCACCCGTTCGGGATGACAGGAGCGCGGATCACCGCGACGCTGCTGAACAACCTGACAACCTACGACAAGACGTTCGGCCTGGAAACCATGTGCGTCGGCGGGGGCCAGGGCATGGCGATGATCATCGAACGGCTGTCCTGACTTCTGCGCGCCTCGGCGCCGCGATTGGCCGTCGACTGCGCGCCTAGCGACGCGTTCGTTGTGGGGCACTGTCGCCGACAGCAGCGGATAGCAGAAAGCCCGGCATTTCGCCGGGCTTTCTGGTTCGCGAGGGAAGCTAGCGGTTCTGGAAGTAACTGAGCAGCCGCAGGATCTCAATGTAGAGCCACACCAACGTGACCGTCAGACCGAGGGCGATGCCCCACGCGGCCTTCTCGGGGGCGCCGGCGCGGATCATCTGGTCGGCGGCGTCGAAGTCGATCAGGAAGCTGAACGCCGCCAGCCCGATGCACACCAGCGAGAAGATGATCGCGATCGGGCCGCCGCTGCGCAGACCCAGCCCCGCGCCGCCGCCGACGTTGAACATCGCCAGCACGAAATTGCCGAGCATCAGCACCAGCACACCGAACAGGCCCGCCACGATCATCCGGGTGAACTTCGGCGTCACGCGGATGGCGCCGGTTTTGTAGACGATCAGCATGCCCGCGAACACGCCGACCGTACCGAGGACCGCCTGCGAGATGAGCACACCGGCGTTGGTGTGCGACACGCTGATGTTGGCCAGAACGAACGAGATCGCGCCGAGGAACAGACCCTCGAGCGCGGCATAGCTGAGCACGATCGCCCGGCTGTCCTGCTTGCGTCCGAACGTCGCCACCAGCACGAGCACCAGGCCGCCGAGCGCGCCGATCAACGTGAACGGCATGGCCAGCGCAACGTTGGCCGACACCAGGAAGTAGGAGACGACCGCGACGGCCGACAACACGGCCAACGTGATGCCGGTCTTGGTGACGACGTCGTCGATGGTCAGCGGACGCGATACACCTGTCTGCCGCTGGTCCGGGTACTGGGTGACGTTGGGGTCGCCCTGGTAGCCCTGATAAGGCTGTTGAGCAGGGCCGCCGGCGTAGCCGGTGCCGAACTGCGCGTATCCCCCTTGCTGCTTAGGCAGCGAACGAAATACCGGGTTGCTGGTTTCCCGCACCGTCGGATCCTCTCCTCATAGTCAAGTTCCGAGAACAACCCTCTAACGAACGACGCGCCGCAATAGGTTCCCGTAGGTCAGGCTCTTTTCGCGAACCTTACCCGCGAGCCTTACCCGCGAGCACGGCGCGGTGCGCCACGATCTAGATTGCTCTTCCGTGGCGGCTGACACTGATGAGATCCATGCCCGCATCGACGGTGGCGTCGGTTTTCTGACCCTGAACCGTCCGAAGTCGATCAATTCGCTGACGCATCCGATGGTCACCACCATGCGCCGGTTGCTGAGCGAATGGGAGCACGACGACGACGTCCGCGCGGTCGTGCTGTCCGGCGCCGGCGAGCGCGGCCTGTGCGCCGGCGGGGACGTGGTGGCGATTTATCACAGCGCGCGCTCTGATGGCGTCGAGGCCAGACGGTTCTGGCGCGACGAGTACCTCCTCAACGGCTACATCGGCAGCTACCCTAAGCCGTATGTGTCGTTGATGGACGGCATCGTGATGGGGGGCGGTGTCGGTGTCGGCGCCCACGCGAACACGCGCGTCGTGACGGACACGTCGAAGATCGGGATGCCGGAAGTCGGCATCGGTTTCGTGCCTGACGTTGGCGGCACCTTTCTCCTCTCCCGGGCACCGGGACTTCTCGGTCTGCACGCCGCGCTCACCGGGGCACCGTTTTCCGGATCCGACGCGATCGCGATGGGTCTCGCCGACCACTACGTTCCGCACGAAGCGCTCAGCGACTTCACCCGGGCAATTGTCGACGACGGCGTCGACGCTGCGCTGAAGCACTATGCCGTTGCACCGCCGTTCAGTGAACTTGTCGCGCAGCGGACGTGGATCGACGAATGCTACGCGGGCGAGACGATCGCCGATGTCGTTGCCGAGCTCCGCGGGCATGATGCCGGGCCGGCCAACGACGCAGGCAACCTGATCGCCACGCGGTCGCCGACAGCCCTGGAGGTGACACTGGAGGCTGTGCGCCGGGCCGCGAAACTCGACACCCTGAAAGGCGTTCTGCGCCAGGAGTATCGGGTGTCGTGCGCGACACTGCGCACCCACGACCTCGTCGAGGGCATCCGTGCGCAGCTGATCGACAAGGACCGCAATCCGACGTGGTCGCCGGCCGCGATGGCCGCCGTAAGCGCCGACGTCGTCGAGGCGTTCTTCGCCCCGGTGGACGACGACCTCACCTTCTAGGAACGGAATACCGATGAGCCCCGAGACGAATTACGAAGCCATCCTCGTCGAGCGCGACGGGCGCGTCGCGACGATCACGTTGAACCGGCCCAAGGCGCTCAATGCACTCAATGGGCAGGTGATGACCGAACTGACCACGGCGGCAGCGGAGTTCGACGCGGATCCGGAGGTCGGCGCGATCGTCGTCACCGGTTCGGAGAAGGCCTTTGCCGCGGGCGCGGACATCAAGGAGATGGTCGACCTGTCGTTCGCAGACGTGTACGGCGGGGACTACTTCGCCGCGTGGGCCCGGTTCGCCGCAGTGCGGACCCCCACGATAGCCGCCGTTGCCGGATACGCGCTCGGCGGCGGCTGCGAGTTGGCGATGATGTGCGACCTGCTGATCGCCGCCGACACCGCGAAGTTCGGCCAGCCCGAAATCAAACTCGGCGTGCTGCCCGGCATGGGCGGCTCGCAGCGACTGACCCGGGCCGTCGGCAAGGCCAAGGCGATGGACCTGATTTTGACCGGCCGCAACATGGCCGCCGCCGAAGCCGAACGCAGCGGGCTCGTGTCGCGTGTCGTCCCGGCCGACGAGTTGCTCCGGGAGGCCATGGCCGTCGCCACCACGATCTCGCAGATGTCGCTGTCAGCGACCCGGATGGCCAAAGAAGCAGTCAACCGCGCGTTCGAGACCACGCTCGCCGAAGGCCTGCTCCACGAGCGCCGGCTGTTCCACTCCGCGTTCGCGACGGCCGACCAAAGCGAGGGCATGGCCGCATTCATCGAGAAGCGCCCGCCGAACTTCACGCACCGTTAAAGTGCACTGGTGAGCGAATCGGCCACGGCGACTGAATCATCGGTTCCCGAGGGGCAACCAGGGCCCGAGCCGCGGCCCGAGCAAACGGCGCGGCCGGACTGGTGGGTCCGGCACTACACGTTCACCGGGACCGCGGTCGGCCTGGTGTTCCTGTGGTTCTCGATGACCCCGTCCCTGTTGCCCCGTGGGCCGCTGTTCCAGGGTCTGGTGAGCGGGGCCGCCGGCGCGTGCGGCTATGCGATCGGCGTGTTCGCCGTCTGGCTGGTCCGGTATATGCGCTCGAAGGACACCAGTCCGCCCGCGCCGCGGATCGCGTGGATTGTGCTGATCGCGGTCGGTGTGGTGGGCACCGTGCTGATGATCGTCTGGTTCCACGTCTGGCAGGACGACGTGCGCGACCTGATGGGTGTTCCGCGGCTGAAGTGGCACGACTACCCGGTCGCGGCCGTGCTGTCCATCGTGGTGCTTTTCGTTCTCGTCGAGATCGGCCAACTGGTGCGGCGGTTGATCAGGTTCCTCATCAGCCAGCTGAACCGCATTGCGCCGCCGAGAGTTTCAGCGGTTGTCGCGGTGCTGCTGCTGGTCACACTGACCGTGGCTCTCATCAACGGCGTGGTGGTGCGCTTTGCGATGCACACCCTCAACAACACGTTCGAGGCGGTCAATAACGAGCAGAACCCGGACAACGCGGCACCGACGACGCCGCTGCGCTCGGGCGGCCCGGGCTCGCTGGTGTCATGGGCGTCGCTCGGTAATCAGGGCCGCGTATTCGTCGGCGGCGGCCCCACGACCCAGCAGCTGTCGGCGTTCAACGGCGCACCCGCCACCGAGCCCATCCGCGCCTATGCGGGACTGGAATCCGCCAACGGCATCAAGGCCACCGCGGAACTGGCTGCGGGCGAACTCGAGCGCACCGGCGGTTTGACGCGCAAGGTCGTCGCCGTGGCCACCACGACCGGAACAGGTTGGATCAACGAGGCCGAGGCCGAATCAATCGAGTACATGTTCAACGGCGACAGCGCGATCGTGAGCATGCAATACTCGTTCCTGCCGAGCTGGCTGTCGTTTTTGGTGGACAAGGAGAACGCCCGCCAAGCCGGTCAGGCGCTGTTCGAGGCGGTGTCGGCCCGCGTGCGCGCGCTCCCGGAAGGTCAACGGCCCAAGCTGGTGGTCTTCGGCGAAAGCCTCGGATCCTTCGGCGGCGAGGCGCCGTTCCTGTCGTCCAACAACATCGAGGCCCGCACCGACGGCGCACTCTTCAGCGGTCCGACGTTCAACAACACCATGTGGCAAGACGTCACCCGCAACCGTGATGAGGGTTCACCGCAGTGGCTGCCGATCTACCAGCAGGGCCAGAACATCCGCTTCGCGGCCCGCGCCGACGACGTGAACCGCCCGGACAAGCCATGGGGAAACCCTCGGATCGTCTACCTGCAGCACGCGTCGGATCCGATCACCTGGTGGGATCCCAACTTGCTGTTCAGCGAGCCGGATTGGTTGCGTGAACCCCGCGGCTATGACGTGCTGCCGAGCACCTTCTGGGTCCCGGTGGTGACGTTCCTACAGGTTTCAGCGGACATGGCTGTCGCGATCGACGTGCCTGACGGCCATGGCCACCGCTACGTCAAGGACGTGGTCAATGCGTGGGCGGCGATTCTGCAGCCGCCCGGATGGACGCCGGCAAAGACCGAGCGGTTGCGCTCGGTTGTGCATGCCCCTGAGTAGGCAGCCGATTCAACTCGGCCAGCGCGCCGGTGTACTTCAACGCCCAGTAACCGCCGACGACGTCGGTTGCCCGGTGCAGCCCCAGGTCCTGCAGCGCCGCAGCGGCGAGGCTGGAGGTGTAGCCCTCGGAACAGAGCACCACCCACTCGACGTCGTCGTTGACGGCCTGCGGGAGCCGCGCGTCGGCGGTGGGGTCGCAGCGCCACTCGAGCACATTGCGCTCGGTCACCAGCGCGGCGGGCACGCTCCCTTCGAGGTCGCGCTGGGCTTGCGGTCGGATGTCGACCAGTACCGCCCCATGCCGAACGGCAGCCGGGACGTCGCGTGCGTCCAGTCGGACAAGTCGGGCGCGCGCCGCGTCGAGCAGCGTGTCGATTCGGCTGGCCATCACTGGCCCTCCGGGGTGTCGGTCAGCTTGGTGCGTACACGCCGCAGGGTGTCGCGTTCAGTCACCTCGTAGTAGGACATCGCGGTGAGCGGGGGTGAATAAGCGTGCACGCTCAGCGCCGGCGCCGGCGCGCCCGTCGTCGGCGCCCAGGTGACATCGTGCACCCACCCCAGCGGGAACGCGGCCTGGTCGCCCGCATCGAGGCGGCGCCGACGCAAGCCGGCTCCGTCCCAGCGGTATTCGTGCAGTGCGCCGGTCAGCAGGGTGAGGGCACCCAGAGACCCGCTGTGGTCGTGCAGTTCGGTGGTGTGGCCGGGCACCCAGCTGATCAGCCAGACGTCCAGCTCGTCGTCACTGTGCAGTCGGGTGAACCAGCGCATCGCGTTCGGGATACCGCCCGGAGGCAGCAGATGGTCGTATTTGCCATTGAGGACGTCGTCGGCAGCTTCGTCGGTGATTCGCAGCAGGTCGGGCAGCCGCAATCTGGTGGGGCCGGAAACCGTCGGGATCGCAGACGGACGCAGAACAACGTGTGAGGAACGCATGGAGCAAGGCCTCGCAAGGATGGACGGATCAGGGGTCGGGGGCGGCTACGCCCGACAACACTCCATGAACCCGACGGCCCGCATCACGCTGAACATTGTTGCATACAGTTACGACGTGCGCTGCAGCCCTTGTTTTGTCATGGTGTCCGCCGTCGCCGCATCGGCTCTTCTGCTGGCCGGTTGCTCGTCTGCCAAGCGGGCGGGCCCGTCGACCTCGTCGGAACCCTCGACCGGCACGTCCCAATCCGCACCTTCGCGGCCGGTCCAGGTGGGCGTGTCGCCCGCCGGGGTGACGACGTCGGTCAACGCCCCCTCGAGCTCCACCGAGGAGGAGTATTACCAGGCCTGCCACTGGGCGCGATTGTGGATGTCGGGGCAGGCGGGCGACCCGCACACGCTCGTCGAGCCGTATCTGGGCATGGTGCAGAAATCCCCGGCGGGTGAGAACGGGACCTGGCACACGCCGTGGGCCAAGCTCTCCCCGGAACGCCAGGCCGGCGTGATCATCGCGGCGCAGGCCGCGGCCGACGGCGGCTGCGACTGAGCGGAGAAAAACTCAGCAGGCGCAAAATGTAGCTATGGCGGACAAGCGCGTCGCCCTCGCGTTGGGCAGTGGCGGGGCTCGGGGCTATGCGCACATTGGCGTGATCAACGAACTACGAGACCGCGGTTACGACATCGTCGGGGTCGCGGGGTCGTCGATGGGTGCACTGGTCGGCGGATTACATGCTGCCGGCGCGCTCGACGAGTTCGCCGACTGGGCCAAGACACTCAGCCAGAGCGCGGTGTTGCGGCTGCTGGATCCGGCCTGGCGCGGTGCCGGAGTGTTTCGCGCCGAGAAGATCCTCGACGTGGTCCGCGACCTTCTCGGTGACGCGGTGATCGAGAAGTTGCCGATTCCCTACACCGCGGTGACGACCGACCTGATCGCCGGCAAGTCGTTGTGGCTGCAGCGGGGACCGCTTGACGCGGCGATCCGCGCCTCTATCGCGATACCCGGCGTGATCTCGCCGCAGATCCTCGATGGCCGGGTACTCGCCGACGGTGGCATCCTCGACCCGCTCCCGGTGTCACCGTTGGCCGGGGCCAACGCCGACGTGACGATCGCGGTCAGCCTCAGCGGCGAGGACCCCCCTGGTCGTCACCAGCAGCACCCTGATGCCGAACCGCGGGCCGGAGCAGAGTGGCTGAATCGCTTGCTGCGCGGCACGTCTGCATTGCTGGAGACCAATGCCGCGCGCTCCGTGCTCGGCCGCCTCGGCACCCCGACGGAGGTTGAGGCCGACCAGGAGTTGGCCGCGATAGAGGAGGACGGCGACGAGCTCGCCACTGCGTCGGCGATGGTCCCGAAGCTCGGCAGCTTCGAGGTGATGAACCGCGCCATCGACGTGATGCAAGCCGCATTGGCACGCCATCACATGGCTGCGTTTCCACCCGACATCATGATCGAGATTCCCCGAACGGCCAGTCGCTCCTTGGACTTTCATCGCGCCGCGGACGTGATCGATACCGGGCGGGAATTGGCCGCGCGCGCTCTTGACTCCTACGAGTCCGATGAGACGAACGATTTCAGCGCCGCGACGTAATGCTGTGGACCGGGTGCGGCGCGAGCGCTTCCTACCATCAGCGGGTCTGATCGACAAGCACCGCGCCATCGGCTCGGGCCCCGAGCGTCTGCAGGGGAATTTCCTCGCCTTTTACGTTCAGTCGAACGACTTGCGCCAGTTGCCGCGGAGCATCGCGTTGAACGTAGTGATCTGCGGTTGGCATGACCAGTGGCGGTTTCGCCCGGGCTTTCCCTTGAGAAACGATTCCCAGACGAAGTTGGCCATCCGGACCGGGGAGACGTTGTCGTGCAAGCCCCACACCACGGTGGTGTTTATTTCATGCTCGGAAAGCGCTCGGAGCCATTTGGATTCGCCGGCGGCGATCGCGAAGTCCAACCAGCCTCTGACAGCGGTCCTCAGCAACCCCCCGGCGACGTACTAGCGTCCGCGCAATTTTGAACTGCTGATATTTGCAGCTCTTACTTTGATCCAGCCGCCGCCACCGGGTTCGCGCTCCAATCTGCCCCGGCGAGCTACGGATTTTCGCCTGGGCTGGGGCCCTCGACGGTGTAACCACGGACTGTGGCTGCTCAGCCGGGCCACGAACACCTTCCACCCCAGAACTCCTAAGATATGAAGACGAACGAGACTGGGGAACACGGCAGCGGGCCTCGCCTCTTGCCGGCAGTCGATCACTGGCGAAGCATGACGATCGACTGCCACGAGGGGGTCAGATGTCCACTGTCATCGATATCAAGGATTTGCATAAGCGCTTCGGTCGTGTCCGGGCCCTCAACGGCCTTGACCTTCAGGTCAGCGAGGGAGACATTCACGGCTTTCTCGGGCCCAACGGCGCTGGGAAGTCAACCACCATCCGCATTCTTCTCGGCGTCCTGCGTGCGACCTCCGGTAGCGCGACAGTGTTCGGCCGCGACGCATGGCGGGACGCCGTCGCGCTGCATCATAAAATGGCCTATGTCCCCGGTGATGTGACGCTGTGGCCGAACTTGACCGGTGGCGAGATCATTGATCTGCTGGCCCGAATGCGCGGCGGCCTCGACCCGCAGCGCCGCGACGAGCTGATCAAGCGCTTCGAACTCGACCCGAAGAAGAAAGCCCGGACCTACTCGAAGGGCAATCGTCAGAAGGTGGTGTTGATATCAGCCTTCTCGTCGTATGCGCGACTACTGCTGCTCGACGAGCCCAGCGCAGGTCTGGATCCGCTGATGGAACACATGTTCCGAAATTGCGTGACAGAAGCTCGGGATCGTGGTGTCACGGTTTTCGTCTCCAGCCACATCCTGTCCGAGATGGAAGCGCTGTGTGATCGAGTCACCATCATCCGGGCAGGGAAGACGGTGGAGAGTGGCAGCCTCGAGTCGATGCGCCATCTCAGCAGGCTGTCGATCAGGGCCGAATTGCTGGGGGATCCTGGCGATCTCAGCCAGATCAAAGGGGTGGAGGACGTCACCGTCGAAGGCAACGTCCTGCGTGCCCAGCTCGACCCCGACGCCCTGAACGATTTTATCCGCGTGCTAGCAAAGGTGGGTGTTCGCTCGCTCGTGAGCCAGCCGCCCTCGCTCGAGGAGATTTTCCTGCGTCACTACAAACTCGACGAGTCGAACCGTCAGGTCACCGGTGCGGGCACGGTGTCGATATGAGTACTGCCACACTTACCCGACCGCAACAGCGGCACGAGGCGCCGCGCGGCGGCCCGTTCACCGGAACGGTCAAACTGCTGCGGCTGTATCTACGCCGGGACCGAATCGTGCTGCCCTTATGGGTTCTACTGCTGTCATTGCCGTTGGGACCGGTCTATATCGACAGCGTGCAGAAGGTCGCGCCCACCTCCGTCGACCGCGCTGCATTCGCGGCGTCGATCATGGCAAGCACCGCCGAACGCGCCTTGTACGGCAACGTTTACAACGACAGTCTCGGCGGGGTGGGCATCTGGAAAGCCGGCGTGTTCCACACCCTCATCGGCATCGCAGTCATCCTGACCGTCATCCGCCACACCCGCGCGGAGGAAGAGTCGGGGCGCGCGGAGCTGGTCGACTCAACAGTCGTGGGACGCTACGCCAGCCTGACCGCCGCGCTGGTGATGGCATTCGGTGCGGCAATCGCTACCGGGCTGATGGGGACCGCCAGCTTGCTCACCACTGACGTAGAGCCTTCAGGATCACTGGCGTTCGGGCTGGCGTTGGCCTGCTCCGGCATCGTGTTCGCCGCAGTCGCGGCGGTCGCGGCACAACTCAGTGTCAGCGCGCGCACTGCTCGAGGAATCGCGTTCGGAGTCCTCGGAGCGGCCTTCGCGCTGCGCGCCGTCGGTGACGCCGACTCCGGCACTCTGTCGTGGCTGTCGCCCTTGGGATGGTCCTTGCAAGTTCGCCCGTACGCCGGCGACCGCTGGTGGGTTCTTGTGCTGCATGCAGCGGCCACGGCTGCGTTGACCATCGCGGCTTATCTGCTGCTGCGGGGACGCGATCTCGGTGCGGGTTTGATCGGCGAACGAGACGGTCCGGCAACCGCACCGCCGACGCTGTCGGGCCCGTTCGGTTTGGCGTGGCACCTCCAGCGAGGCCCGCTCCTAGCCTGGACGATCGGCTTGTGCATCTATGGCCTGCTCGCCGGCAGTATCGTGCACAGCATCGGAGATCAGTTCGGCAGCAACGTCAAAATAAGGGAGACCATCGACCGGCTGGGCGGCTCACAGGAGCTGGAAAACTCATTCCTCACCCTCGCGTTCAGCGTGCTCGCCGTCGCGGCTGCGGCGATGGCGATCTCCGTAACACTGCGTCTGCACCAGGAGGAGACCGCCGGGCGCGCGGAGACCATCCTGGCAGCGGCCATCGGGCGCACCAGATGGGTCGCCAGCCATCTGGTCTTCGCGATCGGGGGTCCGGCCACCGCCCTGCTGTCAACAGGAGCGCTCGCCGGACTTCTCTACGGCGTCGCCGTTGACGACGTCGGCGGGAAACTGGCCACGGTCATGGCCTTGGCCGCAGTCCAACTTCCCGCGGTCTGGCTGCTCGCCGCGTTCACGGTTGCCGTGTTCGGTCTGTTCCCACGGTTCACTCCGGCGGCATGGGCAGTCTTGGTCGCATTCATCGCCCTCTATCTCTTGGGCTCCATCGCGGGCTTCCCGCACTGGTTGCTCGACCTTGTGCCGTTCACGCACACCCAACAGATCCCGGGCGAATCTTTCCGCGCCGCTCCGGTGTTGTGGCTGCTCGCCATCGACACGGTGGTGATCGTCATTGGGTTGTTCGCCTTCCGGCGCCGTGACCTCCGCTGATCATCAGACGCCTGCGCTAGTTCGCCCGGTTCCGCTGTGCCAGTGCCGCCTCGACGGAAAACGCTATCCGCTCGGAGCAAGAAACGCCGCCAACTGTGGGGCTTTCTGACGCCCCTGTTCTCGGCCGGCCCTCGCAGAAGGCGCTCTGCATTCCGGATCGAGCGGGTTCCGCCCGAACGCCGCGATCGACGCGTCGTCGGCGAAGATCCCGAGCACCGGCCCGCCCCGGTGCTCTGCCAGCTCGTCGGCAAGGCTGCGGCCGAACGGCGACATCCCCGGCTCCGCCGTGGGCGCCAGCATCACCACCGTCTGACAGTCCGCCACGGCGTCGACGTTCGCGCTGCTGCCCACCCCGCCATCCATGTATCGACGCTCTCCGATCGTCACCGGGGGCCACACCGCCGGCACCGCGCAACTGGCGGCTACGGCGTCGATTAGCCCGACCCCGCTGTGCCGGTCGAATATCATCCGTTCGCCTGAATCGACGTCCACCGCAGCAATTTTCAGAGTCCGGTGTGGCCACTCGTGCGACGGCAGGCGCTTGGCGATCACCGCCCGGCGCACTTCCGGCGCGACGGTGGGCGCGGAGACCGCTCGTGCGCCGATGTGCCGAAGTCGTCGCGTGATCGGCGCCTTCCCGTTTGACGCCGCGTCCTCGAACAAGCCCATCAGTTCGTCGATGTCGACGCCGGGCGCTATCTCGGTGGTGGTCTCCGACAGCTGGCGCGCGTACAGATCCGCCAAGCCGACACCACTGCCGATCTGCGCCGCAACGGTCGATCCCGCGGAGGTTCCCAGCAGCACGTCGGCCGCCAACAGCCGATGCGCGGTCTCGGGCGATTCATCCTGAATGCCGAGCAGAAACCCTGTCTCCCAGGCGATTCCGGCGATCCCTCCGCCGGCCAGCACCAATGCCAGAGACATCACACCGCCGGCGCGTCCGGACGCACCCACCGAACCATTGAGCGTCCCCGATCCGAATGTCTTGCGCTCCAACGCCGATACGTTCTACGAGGCCACGGCATCCGCTTCGTGTGCTGTGGTCGCACCGCCCGCCGCACCAACTCCAGCTCGACGTGCTCGGGCTCCTCCACACCGACCTCGTCGGCGCCGTCGCTGTTGAGTTCGCGGACAACGGCGTCCGGCTCGAGAAGGGCTCGCTCCCACGCCTCGGGATCGTCGACGTTGCGGATGCCCACCGCGTCAGCGGTATTGCGCAGCACCTCACCCAGTTCACCGCGCAGCAGCTGGCGCAATGCGTCCGCGCCCTGACGCGGGTTGGCGATCATCCACGAGTGGTACGCGTCGGGCACCTTGTACAACGTGCCGTCGACGTCTTGAGCCATGTCGACCGCACACTCGAACGGCACGATCAGGTCCTTTTCGCCGTGCACCACCATTGTCGGGATGTCCTGATCACGCATGACGTGCAGCATCGGCGTGCAGTCGCCCGACTGGACGATCGCGCGGGCGGCGCCGGCGACTGCTGCCGGGTGTCGCGCGTTGCGTCCCGCGATGGCCGCGAGCATCCGCAGGTAGCTGCCCCGCTCGGCGGCCTCGAGCCGCGCCGGGTCCTTGTGCGTGTCGTAGGCGGCGCCGAGGACCGCACGTACGGCCTTGCGGGGCGACTTCAGCAGTCCGGGAGCCGTTTCGTCGAAGCTCGCCCCGGCGGCGGCGTCGAGCAGGACTGCCGCAAGCACCCGTTCAGGGGCGACGGCGGCGAGCTGGATCGCCATGCGGCCGCCCATTGAGTGACCGGCGAACACGGCCTGCCGCACGCCAAGGGCGTCCAGCGTGCGCCGGGTCAACTCGACGCGATCGGTGAGGTCACCTGCTGTCCGGGGCAGGGCGCGCGTGTCGCCGTGCCCGGCCGCGTCGATCGCGATGACCAGAAACCCCAGCCCGGCCACCCGGCTGAGCATCCGCACATACGCCCGCCGGCTCAGGGCGAGGCCATGCAGGAACACCAGCGGCACACCGGCGCCGCCCACCGACACGCCGACCTCGTGCCCGTCCTCGAGCTCGATCAGGTGATGGAACAGCCGGATCCGACGTTCTGGTGCCTCAGGAGGCACCAGCGATGTCTCGGTCATCTGCGTCCTCTGTGGAGATAGTCAGGTCGTCAAACATGATGAGACAGACGCCTCCGCGAACGCCATTTATGCCCGCTGTGTCGTTGACTACTTCATACGGCTAGTGTGACGCGAACATATCACCGCAGCTCACGTCCGGTTTACGCCGTGTCGGCATCAGGTTTCGCGCGTCAATGCGACCGAGTCGGGACACACCTGGACGACGGGACGCGGGTACCGGAATCGGGCGCAACCGCCTTCAATCGTGTCGTCGAGCTGGCTCGCGATGGCCTCGATCGCCCGGTCGTCGGCGCCGGACATCGCAACGCTGATGCGGGTCATCAGCACACCGCGGTGATACCGAAGCTGCGCCATCAGGGCGATCAAGCCGTCGACCGTGTCGACGCGGTCAAGGCCGCTGTGAAGTCCCGACACCTCGAGGTGTGGCTCGTCTAGCATCGCCTGCACCGCGTCATCGTCGTGCTCGTGGGTGACGTCGAGCACGACGCACCGCGGCCGTTCGGCGCATGCCGCGAGCGTCGAGACCTGCCCACGCGCTCCCACGATGTACTGCCCGACGCCTAGTCCGACCGCCTGCCATACCGACCTGGCGGGCAGGTCGTGGCAGTGCAGCACGACGCTGCGCGGCGCGATACCTGCCGCGATGACGCGAGCGAGGTCGTCATCGGAACTCGCGCTGAGCCCGAGGCCGTGTGCACGTAGCCACTGCGCCGCGGCGGGTGTCCGCAACGCACCCATGGGGTAGACGACCTCGGCCTCAGGAAACGACGTGTGCCAGTGCGAGCAGCAGCGCTGAACACGGTCCGTCGATGTCCGCGAATGTATCGCTTGGAAAAAGCCCATCCAGGGCAGTCCTTGGGCCGGGCCCACCGGCGTGGATACCGGACGGCGATACTTCGACATCTACGCCGACGCTGACCGGCTCGCCCCCTTCCTAGCGCTTCTTTTACACGGCCGTTGGAAACCTTGACTAGGCGTTGACGAGCGGGGCGAAGGAGACAAGTACCCGCGGTCGTGGGAAGCGCATGGTCGCGCACGCATTGTCGAGTGCGCCGTCGATCTGGGCGGCCAGCGTGCGGAGCTCGACCACCGAGTCGAGCAACGGACCCTCACGTCGAAGACTAAGGCGTGTGAGCACGATGTCGTGCCGCCGGCGAATCCGCGACAACTCGGCGACCATGTGATCGATCGCGGCTTCGCTGCTGAAGAAGCCGCCGTGGTGCCAACCAACTGTGCAATGCAGACCCTGCAGGCTGAGCCGGCGGTGAGCGAGCACCGCTTCGACGGTCCTGTCGGTCGAGGCCGTGGCAAACGGCAGGCCGAAGGTGCCGGTGTCATCGCGATCATTTTCCGGCCATGAACGTGCGGCGGGGTCGGTTGTCCGGACGAGCACACCCTGGGTCCTGGGCTCGTTGCAGACCGCAAGGAAATCGGCCTGCGAGGATGAGCCGACGATCATCCTGCCGACGCCGACGTAGGCGGCGCATCGCAGCTCGGTGTCGCAGTCATCGGCAGCGTCCACGACGATGCGGACCGGATGGATGCCGGTCGCGATGGCGACTCCGAGTTGACGGCTGGTGCGGACGTCGACGGCCATGCTCTGTTTCCGCACCCATCTCGCCATTACCTGATCTTCCAATAGCATTGACGGACAGGCGATTTCGTACTCAGGCAGACAGCTGCGATACAGACGGTAGCGGCGTATGCCGTCGTGCTGAACCGGCTGCTGCCCGGCACGAATCGCGGAAGGGCTTAGCGTCACGAATCCAGGCTCTCTCAGATGAAGCAACCCGAGTGCTTCCCTAGCGCCCCTTTGACGTCCCGACGCCAATTTTTTACGACACCCATACGGGCCGAAGCCCCGCTACCGCAATCCATCGGCGAGCGGGCCGAGGGCCAATGCGGGCAGGTACTCGAGGCCCACCGTGATCATGGTGACGCCGACGACGAGGCCGATAAAGGTTGGCGTGTGGGTGCGAAGCGTGCCTGCAGTCACCACACCTGGCCGCTGCGCCGCGAAGCTGCCGGCCAGCGCGAGCACCAGAATGATGGGCAGAAACCTGCCCGCCACCATCACCAGCGCCAGCGCGACGTTGTACCAGGTCGTGTTCCCGCTGAATCCGGCGAAGGCACTGCCGTTGTTCGCCGCCGAACTGGTGAACGCGTACAGCGCCTCCGACAGGCCGTGCGGCCCGCTGTTCAGCATCGAACTGACCTCGTTGTGCAGCGCGATCGCCAGTGAGCAGCCGACCAGAATCACGACCGGCAGCACGAGGATATACAGGCTGACCAGCTTCATCTGCTGGGCCTTGAGTCGTTGCTTGAGGTATTCGGGGGTGGTGCCGACCATGAGGCCACCCAGGAACACCGCGAGAAGGGCCATCACTACCAACCCGTACATGCCGCTGCCCGCGCCGCCTGGCGCCACTTCGCCCAGCATCATGTTGGCCAGCAGCATTCCGCCGCCGAGGCTGGCAAAGCTGTCGTACGAAGAGTTCGCGGCGCCGTCACCGCTCGCGGTGGCCGCCTGACCGAACAGCGAGCTACCGGGGACACCGAAGCGGGCCTCGGTGCCTTCCGTGGCGGCCCCCACTGCGTGGCCGACGGTACCGTGGGCGAACATCTCGGCGAGGACAATCGCAACCGTCCCGATCACAAACAGAACGCCGGCCGCGGCGAACAGCGCCCACCCTTGGCGCCTATCGCGCACCATCATCCCGAAGGTCCGGATGAACGCAGCCGGAATCAACAGCATCGCCGCGATTTCCACCACATTGGTCAGAGGAGTCGGATTCTCGAACGGGTGCGCGCTGTTGGCGTTGAAGGCGCCGCCACCGTCGCCGGACAGCAGTTTGATTGACTCCCAGGAGGCAACCGGGCCACCCAGGATTGTCTGGTTTCCACCCGCAATGGTCGAAAACTCATGCGCGCCGGCGAAGTTATTGACCACCCCGAGCGCCAGCAGCACTATCGTCACGATGACCGAGAGCGGCAGCAGGATACGCACAACCGACCGCACCAGATCGACCCAGAAGTTGCCGATCTCGCGCACCTCGTACTGGGCCAGTCCGCGTATCAACGCGACGCCGACACACATGCCGACGGCGGCGCTTGCGAATGCCTGTACACCAAGACCGGCCGCCAATCCGACGTGGCCGAGCGTGGATTCGCCGGGGTAGTTCTGCCAACTGGTGTTCGTGGTAAACGAAATCGCGGTGTTGAAAGCCAGCGCGGCTGTCATTCCCTGGTGGCCCCAGGGCTCGGGTAGACGCGTCTGCAGCAATAACAGCCCGTAGAGAAACAGCACACTTACGCCGGAAAAGGCCAGCAGCGACGTGAGGTACCTGGGCCAGCGCTGCACATCGCCGGGTTGTGCACCGATCAGGCGATAGATCACTCTTTCGGCACGCCAGTCGCGGATATCTGTGTACACCCTGGCCAAGTAGTTGCCCAGCGGCACATGGACAATCACGACCACCGCGACAACCGAAAGGATTTGCAGGTATGCCGCTGTCCCCCATTGGGATGGATTGTTGATAAGGAAAACTCCTGCGCCGGGCGGTCAGTAACCACGCCAAGCTAAACCGACCCCCGCTGCGCGCCCCGTGGGGTTACGAAATCGCTACGCCAAACCGCGGCATGTTGGCGTGATTTTGACGGAGGACGTGGCCACCGGGCGAACCCTGTAAAGGACCCAACTAAAGGCGTCAAAAAACCGTCAACACTGAGCGTGTCATACCCCCTGAGGTTTACGTTCGATTTGGCCCTCGCCGCCGAGAGCCCGTCGGATGCTGCGTCGCGTGGACCGGTGAGCAAGCCGCGGATTCCAACTGAACGGAGAAGAGATGTCCGTCCTGGCATACATCGTGTTGACAGTGGCGATCTTCGCGCTG
Organism: Mycobacterium sp.; assembly: GCA_025965895.1. Taxonomy (GTDB): domain Bacteria; phylum Actinomycetota; class Actinomycetes; order Mycobacteriales; family Mycobacteriaceae; genus Mycobacterium. The sequence goes on along the minus strand of JAOPWC010000034.1, from coordinate 25,329 downwards.
CTCGGCCTGGTGCAGAAGTTGGTCGAGCGCCGGTGAGCTACGACAACATTGTGGGGCTGGTGCTGTCGGTCCTCGTTTCACTGTTTCTCTTTGCCGCCCTGCTATTCCCGGAGCGGTTCTAGTGAGTACCACGACAGCGGGAATCGTTTTTCTTGCGGTGCTCGTCCTGGCGCTGGCTGCGGTGCATGTGCCGCTCGGCGACTACATGTACCGGGTCTACAGCTCCGACAAGCACTGGCGCGTCGAGCGGCTGATGTACCGGCTCATCGGCGCCAATCCAGACTCGGAGCAAACGTGGGGCGCCTACGCCCGAAGCATGCTGGCCTTCTCTGCGGTCAGCGTCGTGTTCCTGTTCGTGTTCCAGCTTGTCCAGGACAAGCTGCCGCTGCATCTGCACAATCCCGCCACGCCGATGACCCCGGCGCTGGCGTGGAACACCGCGGTCAGCTTCATCACCAACACCAACTGGCAGGCCTACTCGGGCGAGTCGACCGACGGCCATCTGGTGCAGATGGCCGGACTGGCGGTGCAGAACTTTGCATCTGCCGCGGTAGGCATGGCCGTCGCGATCGCAGTGGTACGGGGCTTCACGCGTCGGCATACCGGCGAACTCGGCAACTTCTGGGTGGACCTCCTCCGCGGCGTGACTCGGATTCTGCTACCCGTCTCGATAATTGCCGCGATCGCGCTGATCGCCGGCGGCGCGATCCAGAACTTCCACCTGCACGACCAAGTGGTCACCACGCTGGGCGGCGCCCAGCAGACCATCACCGGCGGCCCGGTCGCAAGCCAGGAGGCCATCAAGGAATTCGGCACCAACGGCGGCGGGTTCTACAACGCCAATTCGGCACACCCGTTCGAGAACCCGACAACGTGGACCAACTGGCTGGAAATCTTCCTGCTGCTTGCCATCGCCTTCTCACTGCCCCGCACCTTCGGCCGCATGGTCGGCAGCAAAAAGCAGGGCTATGCGATCGCGGCGGTCATGGCATCGCTGGCATTCATCAGCGTCGCATTCATCTGCTGGACGCAGCTGCAGCATCACGGCACCGTTCCGACGTCTGTCGGCGCGGCACTGGAAGGCATCGAGCAGCGCTTCGGGATAGCCAACTCAGCGGTCTTCGGTGATGCGGCCACCCTGACGTCGACCGGCGCGGTGGACTCCATGCACGACTCGTTCACGAGTCTGGGCGGAATGGTTGCGATGTTCAACATGCAACTCGGTGAGGTCGCACCGGGCGGTGTGGGGTCGGGCCTGTACGGCATTCTCGTCCTCGCGGTGATCACGGTTTTTGTCGCCGGCCTGATGGTCGGTCGCACACCGGAATACCTGGGTAAGAAGATCAACGCGCGCGAGATCAAGCTCGCGTCGAGCTATTTCCTCACCTCACCGCTGATCGTGCTGGTCGGCGCCGCGGTCGCGATTGCGCTGCCCGGAGAGCGGGCCGCGATGCTCAACAGCGGCCCGCACGGCTTGTCGGAGGTGTTGTACGCGTTCACCTCCGCGGCCAACAACAACGGTTCCGCCTTCGCCGGGCTCAGCGCCAACACAGTGTGGTACAACACCGCGCTCGGCATCGCGATTACCTTCGGCAGATTCCTGCCGATGGTTCTGGTTTTGGCGTTGGCGGGTTCGCTGGCCAAACAGGGCACGACACCGCAATCGCTCGGCACGCTGCCCACCCATCGACCTCAGTTCGTCGGAATGGTCGCCGGGGTCACGGTCATCCTGGTCGCTTTGACCTTCCTGCCGATGCTGGCGCTCGGTCCTCTCGCTGAAGGGATTCACTAATGGCCGCGACCACAATCGATTCCGCTGTGACGCCCCAGCAGGGGCTGAGCGTGCCCACGAAGCGGGTGCAGGGCGGTCTGCTAGACCCCAAGATGCTGCTGAAGTCGACACCTGCCGCACTGCGCAAGCTCGACCCCCGCACGCTGTGGCGCAACCCCGTCATGTTCATCGTCGAAATCGGGGCGGCATGGAGCACAGTCCTGGCGGTCAGAGATTCCACGTGGTTCTCCTGGCTGATTATGTTCTGGCTCTGGTTGACAGTGATTTTCGCCAACCTGGCCGAGGCGGTCGCCGAGGGTCGTGGCAAGGCCCAGGCTGCCGCCTTGCGGAAAGCCAAGACGGACACCATGGCTCGCCGACTCAGCGGGTGGGCGCCCGGAGCGACCGGTGTCGAGGAGAAGGTCGCCGCGCCGCTGCTGCTTCAGGGCGACATCGTGGTCGTGGAAGCCGGCCAGGCGATCCCCGGCGACGGCGATGTCGTGGAAGGCATTGCGTCGGTGGACGAATCCGCCATCACGGGCGAATCGGCACCGGTCATCCGCGAGTCCGGAGGTGACCGCTCCGCAGTGACGGGCGGCACCACCGTGCTGTCGGACCGCATCGTGGTCAAGATCACCCAGAAGCCAGGCGAAAGCTTCATCGACCGGATGATCGCGCTCGTCGAGGGCGCCAACCGGCAGAAGACGCCGAATGAGATCGCGCTGAACATCCTGCTCGCCGCGCTGACCATCATCTTCGTGTTCGCGGTCGCGACCCTGCAGCCGCTGGCGATCTACTCCAAGGCCAACAACCCGGGAGTCCCCGACACCCAGGCCCTCAACTCCAGCGGCGTCACAGGTATCGTGCTGGTGGCGTTGTTGGTCTGCCTGATCCCGACCACGATCGGGGCGCTGCTGTCGGCGATCGGGATCGCCGGCATGGATCGCCTGGTCCAGCGCAACGTGTTGGCGATGTCGGGCCGCGCGGTGGAAGCCGCCGGTGATGTCAACACCTTGTTGCTCGACAAGACCGGGACGATCACCCTGGGCAACCGGCAGGCCGCCAATTTCATCCCGCTGCCCGATGTGACACCCGAAGCGCTCGCGGACGCGGCGCAGTTGTCCAGCCTGGCAGACGAAACACCGGAAGGCCGTTCGGTTGTGGTATTCGCCAAGCAGGAGCACGGACTGCGTGCGCGCACGCCGGGCGAACTTGCCAATGCGAAATGGGTCGAGTTCAGCGCGGCGACGAGGATGTCCGGAGTCGACCTCGATAACGGCAGCATGTTGCGCAAAGGCGCGGCCAGTTCGGTCTCGGAATGGGTACGCACCCAGGGCGGCGTCGTGCCCCGGGACCTGGGGATCATCGTGGATGGCATCTCAGCGGGAGGCGGTACCCCGCTGGTGGTTGGCCAGGTGGTCGAAGGCCAGGCGTCGGTGCTGGGCGTCATCCACTTGAAGGACGTCGTCAAACACGGCATGCGTGAACGGTTCGACGAGATGCGCCGGATGGGCATCCGGACGGTGATGATCACCGGCGATAACCCCTTGACGGCCAAGGCGATCGCCGACGAGGCGGGGGTCGACGATTTCCTCGCCGAGGCCACGCCGGAGGACAAGCTCGCGCTGATCAAGCGCGAACAGGAGGGCGGCAAGCTCGTCGCGATGACGGGCGACGGCACCAACGACGCCCCGGCGCTCGCGCAGGCCGACGTCGGTGTCGCGATGAACACCGGCACGTCGGCAGCCAAAGAGGCCGGCAACATGGTCGATCTCGACTCCGATCCGACAAAACTCATCGAGATCGTCGAGATCGGCAAGCAGCTTCTGATCACGCGTGGCGCGCTGACGACATTCTCGATCGCCAATGACATCGCAAAGTATTTCGCCATCATCCCTGCGATGTTCGTGGCGCTGTTCCCCGGGCTGGATCTGATCAACATCATGCGCCTGCACAGCCCCCAGTCGGCCATCCTGTCGGCGGTGATCTTCAACGCGATCATCATCGTGATGTTGATCCCACTGTCGCTGCGGGGCGTCCGCTACACGCCGAGCAGCGCGTCGAAGCTGTTGAGCCGCAACCTTTACATATACGGCCTTGGCGGCATCATCGCCCCGTTCATCGGGATCAAGCTGATCGACCTGGTAATCCAACTTCTCCCCGGGATGTCCTGACATGAGATTGTCCAACGTAGTTCGCCAGCATTGGGCCGCCCTGCGGGCACTCCTCGTGCTGACCGTCGTCACCGGATTCGCCTATCCGCTCGTGATCTGGGGGATCGCACAGCTTCCGGGGCTGCACGGCAAAGCCGAAGGGTCGATCGTCACGGTCAACGGAAAGCCGGCCGGCAGCAAGCTGATCGGCCAGCTGTTCACCGGTAAGGACGGCAACCCGCTACCGCAGTACTTCCAGAGCAGGCCGTCGGCCGCGGGCACCAACGGTTACGACCCCACGGCGTCGGGCGGCAGCAACCTGGGCCCGGAAAGCATCATCGACACGCCCGCCGACCCGGCCAAAATCGCTGCCGGCAGCTCGCCTGCGGACGCGGGGTTCAAGCCCAGCCTGCTCACACAGGTCTGCTCACGCAGCGCCTCGGTCGGCGAGGCCGAAGGGGTCGACGGCTCCCGCCCGTTCTGCACGGGTGACGGCGTAGGCGCGGTCCTGTCGGTGATAGGCCCGCGCGACTCCCGGGGAAACGTCATCCACGCGACCAGGGTGGTCAGCGTCAACCAACCATGTTCCAGCACGAAAGAGCCGTTCCTTGACACCTACGCGGGTGTGCGCGTCGAGTGTGCCAAGTATGGCGAGGATTACTCGATCGGCCAGATCGTGCCGATCCGAGGTGCGGCGTCGGGGCATCCCGTTGTCCCGGCTGACGCCGTCACCGCGAGCGGCAGTGGTCTTGATCCCGACATCTCGGTTCCCTACGCCGATCTGCAGGTGAACCGCGTCGCAAAGGCGCGTCACATCACCGCGAATCAGGTGAAAGCTGCGGTCCTCGACAACCAGGAAGGCCGCACGCTGGGCTTTCTGGGTGAGCCCCGGGTCAACGTGTTGCAACTCAACATCGAACTGGACCAGAAATACCCGGTGAAGACCTGATTCAACCGGGGGATGATGTGCATGTGACGAGTACCGACGAGCCGCTGGCGCGGACCGCAGGGGGCACCAAGCCCAAACGCGGAGAGCTGCGCATCTACCTCGGCGCGGCGCCCGGTGTGGGTAAGACCTACGCTATGCTCGGCGAAGCCCATCGCCGGCTGGAGCGGGGCACCGATCTCGTCGCAGGCGTGGTGGAAACCCACGGGCGCAAGAAGACGGCGGACCTGATCGAGGGTATCGAGACCGTCCCGCCGCGCTACATCGAGTACCGCGGCAGTCGCTTCCCCGAACTCGACGTCACGGCGGTGATGGCACGTCACCCGCAGGTGGTGCTTGTCGACGAACTCGCTCACACCAACACCCCCGGCAGCAAGAACCCCAAGCGGTGGCAAGACGTCGAGGAGCTGCTCGACGCGGGCATCACGGTCATCTCAACCGTCAATGTGCAGCACCTGGAAAGCCTGAATGATGTCGTCGCGCAGATCACTGGCATCGAACAGCAAGAAACCATCCCGGACGAAGTCGTGCGGTCGGCTTCCCAGATCGAGCTCGTCGATATCACACCGGAAGCCTTGCGCCGCAGGCTTTCGCACGGAAATGTTTACGCACCCGAGAGGGTGGACGCTGCGCTGTCCAACTACTTCCGGCGCGGCAACCTGACCGCGCTGCGCGAACTCGCGCTGCTGTGGCTGGCCGACCAGGTCGACGCGGCGCTGGCCAAATACCGCGCGGAGAACAAGATCACCGACACGTGGGAGGCGCGGGAACGCGTGGTCGTCGCGGTCACCGGCGGCACCGAATCGGAGACACTGGTGCGCCGCGCATTCCGCATCGCGTCGAAGGCCAGCGCGGAGTTGATGATCGTCCACGTCGCCAGAGGCGACGGCCTGTCTGGGGTGGCGGCGCCGCAAATGGGAAAGATCCGTGAACTCGCCGCGAGCCTCGGCGCGACGCTGCACACCGTCGTCGGCGACGATGTGCCGACCGCGCTGCTGGACTTCGCGCGCGAAATGAACGCCACGCAGCTGGTCCTCGGTACCTCCCGACGGTCGCGGTGGGCACGGACCTTCGACGAGGGCATCAGCGCCGCCACCGTGCGGCACTCCGGGAAGATCGACGTCCACATCGTCACCCACGAGGAGGCGGCCAAGCGCGGTTTCTCCTGGTCGCGGATGCCGTCCCGCCAGCATCACTTGGTGTCCTGGCTCGCCGCGGTCGTGGTTCCGTCCGTCATCTGCGCCGTCACGGTGGCCTTCCTCGACCAATTCATGGGCATCGGCGGAGAGAGCGCACTGTTCTTCATCGGCGTGCTCATCGTCGCGCTGCTGGGCGGCGTGGCCCCGGCCGTGCTGTCAGCGATGCTGTCCGGCCTGCTGTTGAACTACTTCCTGACCGCGCCGCGTTACAGCTTCACGATCGCTGAGCCAGACGCGGCCGTGACGGAGTTCGTCTTGCTGGCTGTGGCCGTGGCCGTCGCCGTGCTGGTCGACCGTGCCGGGAACCTGACCAGAGAGGCCAGGAACGCCTCGCGGGAGGCCGAACTGCTGTCGTTGTTCGCCGGATCGGTGCTGCGGGGAGCGGATCTCGACACGCTGCTGGAGCGAGTGCGGGAAACATATTCGCAGCGGTCGGTCAGCCTTCTGCGGGAACAGGACGGCACGTCCGAGCTCGTGGCGTGCGTCGGTGACGACCCCTGCCTCACCGTCGACACTGCCGACGCCGCGATCGAGGTGGGCGACGACCAGTTCTGGATGCTGATGGCCGGCAAGAAGCTCGCCGCTCGCGACCGCCGAGTGCTGACCGCAGTGGCTAAGCAGGCGGCGGGCCTGGTCAGTCAACGGGAGCTGGCAGAAGAAGCCAGCCGCGCCGAGGCGATCGAGCAGGCCGACGAACTGCGCCGGTCGTTGTTGTCGGCGGTCAGCCACGACCTTCGGACCCCTTTGGCGGGGGCAAAGGCTGCGGTATCCAGCCTGCGCGGCGAGGACGTCGGGTTCTCCCCCGAAGACACCGCGGAGTTGCTGGCCACCATTGAGGAATCGATCGATCAGCTCACCGCGCTGGTCGGCAACCTGCTCGACTCGTCGCGACTGGCGGCCGGCGTGGTCCGACCCGAACTGCGCCGGGTATACCTGGAGGAAGTGGTGCAGCGGGCGCTGGTCAGTGTCAGCAAGGGCGCCAGTATCGGCCGCGCCGGGATCGACCGGGTCAAGGTCGAGGTGGACGACGCCGTGGCGATGGCCGACAGCGGCTTGCTCGAGCGAGTGCTCGCCAACCTGATCGACAACGCACTGCGCTATGCCCCCTACAGCGTGGTGCGCGTCAACGCCGGACGGGTTGGCGATCGGGTGATCATCAACGTCATCGACGAAGGACCGGGCATCCCACGCGGCGCCGAAGAGCAGTTGTTCGAACCGTTCCAGCGCCTGGGCGACAGCGACAACACCAGCGGGGTGGGCCTCGGCCTGTCGGTGGCGCGAGGCTTCGTCGACGCGATGGGTGGCACGATCCAGGCAACGGACACTCCCGGCGGCGGGCTGACGGTCGAAATCGATCTGGCCGCGGTAACGGAAGATCGTCGGCCATGACACGGGTTTTGGTGATCGACGACGAACCGCAGATCCTACGTGCATTGCGAATCAACCTGTCGGTGCGCGGATATGAAGTCATCACCGCCGCGACCGGGGCCGGCGCATTGCGGGCTGCGGCCGAGCACCGCCCCGACGTCGTCGTATTGGATCTCGGACTGCCGGACATGTCAGGCATCGAAGTGCTCGCCGGGTTGCGCGGTTGGCTCACGGCGCCGGTCATCGTGCTGTCGGCCCGCGTCGACTCCGGTGACAAGGTGGAAGCCCTCGACGGCGGGGCCGACGACTATGTGACCAAGCCATTCGGAATGGATGAGTTCTTGGCCCGCCTGCGTGCCGCGGTGCGCCGCGGCACCGCCGGCGATTCCGACGAGCCCGTCGTCGAAACGGACGCCTTCACCGTCGATCTCGCCGCCAAGAAGGTGACCAAGAACGGCGCAGAGGTGCACCTCACTCCCACCGAGTGGGGAATGCTCGAGATGCTGGTTCGCAACCGCGGCAAGCTCGTCGGCCGCGAGGAGCTGCTCAAAGAGGTGTGGGGGCCGGCGTACGCCAAGGAGACCCACTATTTGCGCGTCTATCTGGCCCAGTTGCGCCGCAAACTGGAGGACGATCCGTCGCACCCAAAGCATCTGCTGACCGAAGCCGGCATGGGCTACCGCTTTCAGCAGTGACGCGTACCTGCGCCCTCAGAATCTCAGTCGCGGCATTCGATGACGTCGTAGGAGTTGTCGGTGTAGTGCGAGCGGATCACCTTCTTGTCGAACTTGCCGACACTGGTGCGCGGCACCTGTTCGATGAACGTCCACCGCTCCGGTAGCCACCAGCGAAGCACCTTGTCGCGCAGATAGTTCCGCAACTCCGCTGCGGAAACGTCCGCGTCTTCCCTGACCACCACCGCCGCCAGTGGCCGCTCCTGCCAGCGCTCATCGGGCACGCCGACCACCGCCGCCTCTAGCACGGCGGGGTGGCCCATGATGTGGTTCTCCAGTTCGACGGACGAAATCCATTCGCCGCCGGACTTGATCACGTCCTTGGCGCGGTCGGTCAGTGTCACGTATCCGAGGCGGTTCATCGTGCCGACATCGCCGGTGCGCAGCCAGCCGTCGGCAAACCTCTCGGCGTCGCGGTCGCGGTAGTAGGCGCCGGTGACCCACGGTCCGCGCACTTGGAGCTCGCCCACTGACTCACCGTCGGTGGGTAGCACGTTGTCGTTGTCGTCGACGATGCGCATCTCGACGCCGAAAAGCGGCCGTCCCGCGGTGGCCCGCAACGGCCATCCCTCCCCGGGCGGCGTACCTTTGGGCGGCCGCGCCAACGACGCCACCGGCGAGGTTTCGGTCATCCCCCATAGCTGCATCAGCGTCACGCCGAACTTGTCCTGGTAGGCGCGCATCAGGGATTCCGGAACTGCCGAGCCCCCGCATACGATCAGCCGCAACGACGAGATGTCGCGGCTGGGGTCGGACTCCAGGCAGTGCAGCATGTCGTTCCAGATTGTCGGCACCGCCGCCGCGAAGGTCGGCTTGCGGGCCTCGATCATGTCGACCAACTGCGGCACGTGTGCGTAGCGGTCGGGCAGCAGCAGATCCGCGCCCGCCATCAGCGCCGCATGCGGAATGCCCCATGCGTTCGCATGAAACATCGGTACGACGGGCAGCGCTCGGTCGCCTTCGGCCAGCGTCATGCCGTTCGTGCTGCACACGGCAGTGCTGTGCAGATACGTAGACCGGTGGCCGTAGACGACGCCTTTCGGGTGCCCTGTAGTGCCACTGGTGTAACACATTGCGGCGGCAGACCTTTCGTCAATAATTGGCCAGGGATACTCGGTCAGCTCGCGCCCGATCAAGTCGTCGTAGCGGAGCACCTCCTTGCCGGAGGCACTCAGTGCGCCGATGTCGCCCTCCCCCACCGCGACGACGGTGCGCACGGTTTCCATCCGCGGCAGCACCGCGGCCAACTGCTCGGCCAGCGACATGTCGACGATCACGAGCCGATCCTCGGCGTCGCGGGCGACGAACTCGATCTGGTCGTCGGAGAGCCGGATGTTCAGCGTGTGCAACACCGCCCCCATCGACGGGACAGCGAAGTACGCCTCGAGGTGTTCCTGGTTGTTCCACATGAATGTCGCGACCCGGTCACCGGGCCGCACGCCGAGCCGGCACAGCCCGTTGGCCAGCTGCGCCACCCGCTCACCGAACTCGCCGTAGCCGATCTCGCGGAACCCGTCGTCGGTCGCCGTGGTGACCGTGCGATCGGCGTAGATCCATGTGCCATAACGCAGGATCGAGGTGATCGTCAGGGGGAAGTCCTGCATCGTGCTGTGCATCGTCGGCGCTCCGTCAGTCCCCGCACTCGACCACATCGAAGGCGTCGCCGGCATAACGCGAGCGAATCAGCTTCTTGTCGAACTTTCCGACGCTGGTCTTCGGGACTTGATCGACGAATGTCCATCGTTCGGGCAGCCACCAGCGAACGACTTTGTCGCTCAGGTGATTCCGCAATTCCTGCGCGGTCACGTCAGCGCCCTTCTTGACGACGACCGCTGCGAGCGGCCGCTCCTGCCAGCGTTCGTCGGGGATCGCAACCACTGCGGCCTCGAGCACCGCGGGATGCTCCATGATGTGGTGCTCCAACTCGACCGACGAAATCCATTCGCCGCCGGACTTGATCACGTCCTTGGCACGATCGGTCAGCGTGATGAACCCGCGTGGGTCGATCTGGCCGACGTCCCCGGTGCGCAGCCAGCCGTCCTGGAACTTCGACGCGTCGGGGTCGCGGTAGTAGGACGCTGTGATCCAGGGTCCGCGGACTGCCAGCTCCCCCACCGACTTTCCGTCATTGGGCAGCACGTCGCCGTCGTCGTCGACAATGCGCGCCTCGACTCCGCAGAGCGGACGGCCTGCGGTGTTGCGCAGCACCCAGTGCTCTTCGTCGTCGACGTCTGCTGGCGGCCACGCCACCGCAGCGAGCGGTGAGGTCTCGGTCATCCCCCACGCCTGGCGGATCGGCACGCCGAACCTCTCGTCGAACTCCTTCATCATCGCCAGCGGCACAGCGGAGCCGCCGCACGGTACGACGCGCAGCGAGGAAATGTCGCGACCGGGGTCGGCGGCCAGAGATTGCAGCACGTCGTTCCAGATCGTCGGCACCGCGGCGGCGATGGTCACCCTGTGGCTCTCCATCATGTCGATCAGCTTGTCGGCCTGCATGAATTTGTCCGGCATGACCAGCCCCGCGCCGGCCATCACCGCCGCATACGGCAATCCCCAGGCGTTCGCGTGGAACATTGGCACAATCGGCAGCACCCGGTCCCCTGCTTTGACCGTCATCGCGTTTGAGCTGCACACCCCCATCGAGTGCAGGAACGTTGAGCGGTGGCTGTAGACGACGCCTTTCGGGTTGCCCGTCGTGCCGCTGGTGTAGCACATCGCGGCCGCTGATCGTTCGTCGAGCATCGGCCAGTCGAAGGTCGTGGGCATCCCGTCGAGCAGGTCGGCGTAGCGCACGACGTTCTTACCCGACTCGGTCAGCGGGCAAACGTCACCCTGTCCGACCGCGACGACGGTGTGCACCGTCGGCATCTGCGGTAACACCGCGGCCAGCGGCGGCGCCAGCGACAGGTCGGCGATGATCACCCGGTCGTCGGCCTGTTCGGCGATGTAGGCCAATTGCTCGGCCGGCAGGCGGATGTTCAGCGTGTGCAGCACCGCGCCCATAGATGGGATCGCGAAGTACGCCTCGAGATGCTCCTGGTTGTTCCACATGAACGTCGCGACCCGCTCGTCGCCGTTGATCCCGAGGCCCCGCAGGCCGTGCGCCAGCTGCGCGACGCGCTCGCCAAGCTCCCGGTAGGAGATCTCGCGGTAGCCGTCGTCCGTCGCCGTCGTCACGAGTTGATCGCCGTGCCAGCCGGTGCCGTGCCGGAGTATCGCGGTGACAGTCAACGGGAAATCCTGCATCGTGCTCTCCATCGGCACCCCACTCTCGCGTCACGACTACCTGCTTGTGCTCCATCTTGGCCCGCCACCTGGCATCGGAGCCAAGTAATCGCCGCGGACGAAGGCCCGCTGACGCTCACTGGCGAGACAGATCTCCGGGCTGGCTGTTAACCGCGCTCACCAACGACCTGGAAGTCTATTTCGGCGGGAGAGCTCAGACCGCCGGCTCAAGCTCGAGAATCTCGGGCATGGTCGGCAGCTGCAGCGCCATGGCGTTGAACAAGGGCACCGTCTTGGCCGGGGCGACGGCGACGGCAGTGACCACGCCGGCGTAGTCGGCGACGTACAGCCGGGCACCGTCGGGGCTGGTGGCAACGCAGGACGGCTGGGCGCCGACCGTGATGGTTCCGACGATCGCACGTGTCACTGTGCAGACGACGAGCACCGCGTCGGAGTCAACGACGTACGCGCGGGTGCCGTCGGGGCTGAGTGAGAGCTGAGTGGGATGCCCGCCGATCTCGACCGTCGTCGACATGCGGCCCGACTTTGTGTCGATGACGTGCAGTGAACCGCCCCGCCTCTGGTCGCAGACGAGGACATAGGCGCGGCTGCCCTCAGGGCTCAATGCGATATCCCGGATTGGCGATCCGGTCGCCACGGCTGCGAGCACGCGGACCGCTTCCGCGTCGATCACGAGCAGATCGCTGCCCAGGGCATCTGACACCGCTGCGCACAACCGCCTGCCGTCCGCGTTGACCCGCACGGGGTCCACCACAACACCGGTACCCGTCGCAAGATCAACGGTGTCGGCGATGCCGGTCGTGCCGTCGATCACTGCGACGTCGGCTCCACCCCGACCAGTGCGGCCAACGAAGATGCGCCTGCCGTCCCGCGAGACCGCGATGCCTGTGACGCTGAGGTCGAGCGGGTGCGTCGCGACCACGGTGTGGTCCTGCGTGTTCACCACCGCAATTGAGTCGTAGCTCGCCGACGTCGTAGCCACGTACAACCGGCCGTCGGCCACGGCGGCGCCCACCGGTTCACCGCCGATGTTGGTCGCCGGGCCCGCGGTCAAGTCGTCACCATCGATCAGCGCGACGGTGTTGTCGCGGTAGTTCGTCACGGCCAGAGTGCTGCTACCAGGGTCGACAACGACATCGGCGATCGGCCCGTGGCCGACGGCGACACTGCCGAGTTCGGCAAACTCCGACTCCGCGCGGGCCTGCAGGAGCAGATCATTTGGTGTCAGCGTGAGGGCCCTGCCCGTCACGCCCTTTGCCATCTTCATGGATACCTCCGCCGGCAGAGACCCGCCGGCTTGTCGTTGGTGTTGCACTGAGCGCCTGTGGGGCCAGATCCACAGTCGAGTGTAGCGACGAAATAGGAGCCGCCAGACAACTTCTCGGAGAGATCATCGGTGATCGGCGTTCACCTCTCAGACGCTTCTCAGAAAATTGGCTGTCGCGAAATTGTTATGTCTGGGCAGCAAGCACTGCAACGCCGTTCAGCAGGTAATATCGGGTTGCCGCAACGACCCGACGGTGCACGCACCGCGTGCGTTTTATAACGGTTTCTTACTATCCATGAGCAAAATGCGTCGCAAATCACACTGCCATGGCAGCAAACTCCTCGAAAGATCCGTCACGGCCGCGTGAGGGGCAAATCGACAAGGGTGGGCCCACCACCGAGGTCACAGCGCTGTCCGACCACATTGTTTGCTGGCCGTCATGACGACCAGGGCATGAGGACGACCCGTCCGGGCGCACCTGCCTGCGCCGGGGTATGCGCGACTACGTTGATCGGGTGGAGAAGGTGATCGTGCTGCTTCAGGATGCAGAACGGGACGACGCGTGGTGTTCGACGCTGCGAGGCCCGGTCGCCGACGAGGTCCTCGCGCTCGGGATCCCCGGCCTGGCGATCAACGTGCGCGACGACGCGGTGCGAGGTTCGCTGATGACGTTGACGACTATGGACCCCCCCGTGGTGGCCGTCGTGAGCCTGTGGACCCAGCAGTCCTACGGCGAGCAAGTCCGCGACGTCGTCGCGTTGCTCGTAAAGCAGTGCCGAAGCGCTGCGGCGTATCTGGTGACCGAGTCGGTGCCGCTCGTCCCGCCGACTACCGCATCAGGGCATCGCACGACTGGTTTGGCAAATGTCGCACTACTGCGTCGGCCGGCTGATCTGGACGAGGCCGCCTGGCTGCGACGATGGCAGATCGACCACACGCCCGTGGCCATCGAGACACAAGCTACATTCGGGTACACGCAGAACGTGGTGGTGCGGGCGCTGACCCCCGATGCTCCGACAATTCATGGGATCGTCGAAGAGCTGTTCCCGACCGAGGCGATCGTGGACCTGCGGGCCTTCTTCGGCGCAGCCGATGACGCAGACCTGCAGGGTCGAATGGACCGGATGGTCGCCAGCACGTCCGCGTTCGGCGCGAACGTGAACGTCGATGCGGTGCCCACCAGCCGGTACGTCGTGCGCTCGCCCTTCGTGTGACACGCGAAGGAGCCCGGCCCACGATGGTGCGCCGGGCCTCCTCCGCGATATATCTACTGGTTGGACTTCTGACGCTGCTCGGCGGCCTTCGCGCCACCGCGCGCGGACTCCGCTTGTGCTTCCTTTTTGGCGGCGTCGCGCTGAGCCTGAGCCTTGTCCTGCTGAGCCTCGCCCTCTTCGGCGAGGTCGCCACGTCCGGTCACCGTACCGACGGCTTCTTTCGCCTTGCCCTTCACGTCCTCGACGACGCCCTCCAGGCCTTCCTTCGGGCCGCTCTTCTCCGCCATGGATCCCTCCTCATTCGGCTAACGTTCTTGGTTGTCACAGATGCGGCGCACCGTCGTTCGGCGCTGCCCGTCCCGTGAGCGACAGGGCGGTTCCGTCCCGCCGCAATAGCCGTATTCCCAGCGGCTCATGGGCCCAAACCTCTTGACTGGCTGGCTAATTCTCGGCCAACTCGATGGCCCAGACCCCACCTGGACCGAGTGTCTTCTCGGTGCCGTCGACGCAAACCCGGATCGGATCGGCGGCACACGGCAGCAATCGGAGCCGCGCCCGCCGCTGGGTCAGCTCGACATCCACCGGCTGACCTCGATAGAGGATCTGGAACGTCGCCTTGCTGACCTCGCCGGGCAGGATCGGCCGCAGCCGAAGGACGTCGCCCCGCGTCTCCACCCCGGCATAACAGCGCAGCACCATGTCGGCGGTTCCGGCCATCGCACCGAGGTGGATACCTTCGCGGGTCGTTCCGCCCTGCGTGTCCTCGAGATCGGCCTTGAGCGCTTCCTTGAACAGTGCCCACGAGTGGGCCCGGTCGATGCGGGCGGACACCCAACTGTGGGTGACCCTGCTCAACGTCGAGCCGTGTGTGGTCCGAGCCTCGTAGTACTTCACGGTTCGGCGAATCATGTCGTCATCCAGTGAATAGCCCATTCGCTCGAACACGCCGCGCAACTCGGCGTACGAGAACAGATAGAACAGCATCAGTACGTCGGGCTGCTTCGACAGCTTGTAGCGGTTCGTGCTGTCGCCCTCGGCCTGCAGAATCAGGTCCAGGCGGCCGATGTTTCCGTAGCGCTCGCGATAGCCGTCCCAGTCGAACTCGAGCAGGTTCTCGTATCCCTCGAACTGGCTGATGACGCCTTCGTGGAACGGCACCCGCAACCGGCGGCTGATCCGAGCCCACCGTTCGCGCTCTCCGGTCCTGATGTCGAGCCGACGCCACAGCGGCACGCAGTCACGACGGGTCAACAGGTCGACCGTCTCCTCAGCGCGGGCCATCACCCACGAGGCCAGCACATTGGTGTACGCGTTGTTGCGAACACCCTGACCCGGGGCGTCCGGATAACCGTCGTGGTATTCGTCAGGCCCCATCACTCCGTTGATGTCGAACCGGTCGTCGACCGGATTGTGGACTGCCATGCTGGCGAACAACCGGGCCACGTCGACGATGAGCTCCGCACCGTAGTCGGCGAGAAAACCGGTATCGCCGGTGGCCTGGTAGTACTGCCAGACGCTGTAGGCCACCCCGAGACCCACATGCCGCTGCCGGCCCGAGTTGTCCGGCATCCACTGCCCGTTGCGGACGTTGTACAGCTCGGTCGGGGTTTCGTCGCGGCCGTCGCTGCCCGACTGCCACGGGAACATCGCGCCATCAAAGCCGTTGGCTCGGGCAGCATCCCGGGCTGCCGGCAGCCGGCGATAGCGGTAGAGCAGGAAGCACCGGGTTAACTCCGGTCGACGCATGGTCAGCAGCGGGTACACATACAGCTCGTCCCAGAAGATGTGCCCGCGGTAGCCCTCGCCGTGCAGGCCACGGGCAGGCAGGCCCGCGTCGAGGTCGGCATCCGCCGCAAGGACCACCTGCAGCACGTGGAAGATGTGCAGGTTCAGCGCCAGCGCCAGGTCGAACGCGATATCGAGCGTGACCCCGAACCGCCGCCACAGGTCCGCCCAGACCTTGCGCTGAATGTTGAGCAGTTCATCGAACCGGGGCGCACGGCCGATCCATTTGTCCGCGGCCAGAGCAGCCGTGGAGATCGCGCTGTCGCGCGAACTCGACACAGCGACAGTCTTTTCCAGGATCACCGGCCGGTACGGCTCGAGCCGGATGGTGAACACGTGGCCTGCGCGGGTCTCGTCGGTGATCATCTGCCGCGCAATGACGTCAATCTCAGGATCGACTCGATGCCGCCCCGCCATCGCAATGCTGATGCCGGACTGGTTGGTCCGGACTTCATGTCGGACGGTGCGCTCGTCGAGGGCCGCTGAGCCGACCTGATCGAGGTGCCGTGACGCAAGCTGCAGGTCCGCCGCTACGTTGCGGTTCTCCACCGCGCCGTTGAGGACGGATTCGAGGACAATCTCGCCGGACCAGTCCTCGGCTTCGATCGTTACTTCGAGGCCGGCCAGATGCGGTTGGTGCACGGACACCAGCCGCCGCGACGTGATCAGGGTCGTCCGTCCCGCCTCGTCGCGGTACCGATTGGCGCGCGTCAGCACGCCGGTGCGAAGGTCGAGGTCCTGGCGATGGGACAGCATTTCCGGCGATCCCGGCCGCAGGACATGGCCATCCGCGATACGCACCGCGACGAACGTCCAGTCCGGCAGGTTGACAAGGTGTTCCGTCTCGACGGTCCGGCCATTGAGAATCGTGGTCAGCCGGTTGTAGATGCCGGCCAGATAGGTGCCCGGGTAGTGCACGCCGTCGGCGGTGGTGCCGGGCGCCGAGCCGCGTGTCGCCCAGTAGCCGTTACCCAGCGTGCACAACGCCTCCCGCGTTCCCTCCAGAAGCGGGTTGAACTCCTCGTACACCAGGTTCCAATGATCGGAGCTGTCCTTGTCCCAGCCTCCCGCCCACTCCGCAGGGTGATGGGCGCCGTCGGGCAGCACCGCCTCGAGCTCCGCTAAATTGGTCAGCACCAGGTTCGCGCCGGCTGCGGACAGCTCGGCGCCGTGGCCGATCCGGTCCACCCCGACGACGAGGCCGAAACGCCCCGCCACCCCGGCTCGCACGCCCGCCACCGAGTCCTCCAGCACGACCGCATCGGCAGGTTTCACGCCCAAGCGGCGGGCAGCCTCCAGAAACATCGCGGGATCGGGTTTACCGGGCAGCGACAGCCGGGCGGCTTCGGTGCCGTCTACGAAGGTGGTGAACATGCCGGACAAGCCCGTGGCTTCGAGCACCGCGCCGCTGTTACGGCTGGCCGTCACCAATGCCGTGGGGATCGCCCGGGAATGGAGGTCGGCGAGCAGTTGCGCGGCATCGGGGAACACCATGATCCCGGCGCGATCGAGCAGATCGTCGAACAATTGCTGCTTGCGGGCCGCGAGACCCTGGACCGTCAGCCGGTCGGGCCGGTCGTCCGCGCTACCCTCCGGCAGTTCGATGCCGCGCGACGACAGGAAGGCGCGAATGCCGTCTTCGCGCGTACGTCCGTCCATGTAGGCGAGATAGTCTCGCACCGGGTCGAACGGCCGTTGATCCGGCCCTCCGATGCGCGGCAAAACCTCGTCGAACAGCGTCTTCCATGCCTCGGCATGGATTCTGGCCGTGTCCGTGACCACGCCGTCCATGTCGAAGATGAACGCGCGATATCCCCCGGAAGCCACCGAAGGGGCCGGAGATACCGGCGCTTCAGTTCGCTTCGGCGTCGTCGGCGCCATCGCTTTAGTCTAGGAAAGGGCCGACGTCGCCCGACGGTTCACAGCCGGCACATAGGATTCACACAGCGGTGCCCTAGTCGTTGCCGCAATACTCTCCGGTTGTGGCCACCGAAACCGAGTCGACCGGTCGTGTTGTGATGCGTCGCGCCGACGGAAGCCCGATCCATGTCCTGGTTGTCGACGACGAACAGGTGCTGGCAGAGATGGTGTCAATGGCGTTGCGCTACGAAGGGTGGGAGATCTCGACCGCCTGCGACGGCGCAGCCGCGATCGCGCTCGCGCGGGAACACCGGCCCGACGTCGTGGTGCTTGACGTGATGCTGCCTGACATGAGCGGCCTCGAGGTGCTGCGGAAGTTGCGTGAGAAGACTCCCGGACTGCCGCTGCTGCTGCTGACCGCGAAGGACGCCGTCGAGGACCGCATCGCCGGGCTGACCGCAGGCGGCGACGATTACGTGACCAAGCCGTTCAGTCTCGAGGAGGTCGTGCTGCGACTGCGCGCGTTGCTGCGACGGACGGGCGCGACCACCGACACCGCCGGCTCGCAACTCGTCGTCGGCGACCTGGTTCTCGATGAGGACAGCCACGAAGTCACCCGGGGCGGCGAGCCGGTCTCATTGACGGCGACGGAGTTCGAATTGCTGCGCTTCATGATGCGCAACCCGAAGAGGGTGCTGAGCAAGGCACAGATCCTGGACCGGGTGTGGAGCTACGATTTCGGCGGCCGCTCGAACATTGTTGAGCTGTACGTGTCTTACTTGCGCAAGAAGATCGACAGTGGCCGCGAACCGATGATCCACACACTGCGCGGAGCTGGCTATGTCCTCAAGCCGCCCCGCTGAGCGGACCGGCGTACCGACCAAACCGGCTTTGCTCAACCGCCTGCGGTCGCCGCGAAGTTGGTCATTGCGCACCCGATTGCTCGCGACACTGATCGCGCTGCTGGCGTTGGTGTGCGTCGGCATCGGGGCCGGCACACAGCTGGCACTGCGGGGCTTTCTGATGCACCAGCTTGACCAACAGGTCGTCGAGGCAGCACACCGGTCGGCGGTGATCTTCGACATGGGCCCGCCGCCAGGGCCGCCACCGGGAATGCCGGGAACACCGCCGCCGGTCCGGCACCGCGGCCCGGGACCGGATTTCTTGAACGCGCCCGGCCAGGCGGTCGGGACGCTGGGAGCGGTGGTGTCGGACGGCCACGTGCTCACTGCCGCCGTCGTCACCAACAATGGTTCCCGCACCCTCGTGCCCGCCTCGGCCTATCCCCAATTGGCGGCGCAGCGGCCCGGGAGGCACCTCGTCACCGTGGCTCTTCACGGCGTCGGAGAGTACCGGCTGATCGCGATCCGAACCCGTAGCGGGCCAACCATCGTGACTGGGCTGCCGGTGTCCGGCGTCGAGAAGACGCTGGTGTCCACGTTGATCATGTTCTCGGTGGTCGGCGCGGTGGCTCTGGTGATCGCGGCCGTCGCCGGAGTCGTGATCATCCGGCGGCAGCTGGCACCGCTGTCGAAGGTCGCAGCGGCGGCGCGGGAAGTGTCCGATCTGCAACTCGAACGCGGCGAGGTGAACCTTCGCACGCCGATAGTCGACGTGGATGATGCGAGCGCACATACCGAGGTCGGTCAAGTCGGCACCGCGCTGAACCGGTTGGTGGAGCGCATCGCGAGCGCGTTGTCGGCGCGACACGCGAGTGAGACCCGAGTGCGGCAGTTCGTCGCCGACGCCAGCCATGAATTGCGCACTCCATTGGCCGCGATCCAGGGTTACACGGAGTTGGCGCAACGGAAACGGGACCAGATGCCGCCGGACGTCGCGCATGCGATGAGTCGCGTCGAGTCGGAGACCCACCGAATGACCCAATTGGTCGAGGACATGCTGCTGTTGGCGCGACTGGACGCGGGCCGACCGCTCGACGAGGAACCGGTGGACCTGTCGAGCGTGGTCGTCGACGCGGTCAGCGATGCACACATCGCCGGGCCGGACCACGGATGGTCACTTGACCTGCCCGATGAGCCGGTCGTCGTGACAGGCGACGGGCCGCGCCTGCATCAGGTGTTGGCCAATCTGCTGGCCAATTGCCGCACGCATACACCCGCCGGCACGTCGGTGACGGTGTCGTTGGCTGCCGACGGCGCCGGGGGCGCTACGTTGACCGTTGCCGACGACGGCCCTGGGATCTTGCCGGAACAACAACCCGAGATCTTCGGGCGGTTCGTCCGCGGCGACTTCTCGCGATCACGGCGCGAAGGCAGCACAGGCCTGGGCCTGGCGATCGTCGACGCAGTCGTGAAGGCGCATCACGGCATTATCGACGTGGAGAGTACGCCCGGACGGACCCAGTTTCGGGTGAAGCTGCCGGGCCTTTCGCATGACGGCCAGGTATCAGCCGACCCAGTATTCACAGCAGGCGCATAGCTCGTCCCCACGGTGCACCCACCGCGAACCGCGACTATAGGAACCATGACAGACACCGTGATGGAACTTGGCACCGCCGTTGACGATTGGCGCACCTTCGAATCCCGTCCCAATGCGGTCGGGCTCGCCCGTGCCGCCGGTACGCCGGTTCTGGACGTCGTCGTGCCGGTCTATAACGAGCAGACCGCGCTGGCCCCGTCTGTCCGGCGGCTGCACCGCTATCTGCGAGAGCACTTTCCATACTCCACGCGGATCACGATCGCCGACAACGCCAGCGTCGACGACACACCTCGGATCGCCGCCGAGCTGGCCGACGAGCTCGACGACGTGCGGGTTGTCCGCTTGGAGCAGAAGGGCCGTGGCCGCGCGCTCCACTTTGTCTGGTCGAGGTCGGACGCGCCGGTGCTGGCCTACATGGACGTCGACCTGTCCACCGATCTGGCCGCGCTGGCCCCACTGACCGCGCCGTTGATCTCGGGGCACTCCGACGTCGCGATCGGCAGCCGACTGAGCCGCGGCTCACGGGTGGTGCGCGGCGCCAAGCGGGAAGTCATCTCCCGCTGTTACAACCTGATCCTGAAATCGACTCTGGCTGCCGGGTTTTCCGACGCCCAATGCGGGTTCAAGGCGATCCGCGCCGATGTCGCACGCGAGCTGCTGCCGCACGTCATCGACGCGGGATGGTTCTTCGACACCGAGCTGCTGGTGCTGGCCGAACGCGCGGGCCTGCGCATCCACGAGGTTCCGGTCGACTGGATCGACGATCCCGACAGCCGCGTCGACATCTTCGCCACCGCGACGGCCGACCTGAAAGGCGTCGCGCGGTTGGCAACGGGCTTTGCGACAGGTGCGATTCCGGTCGCCGACATCGCCGCGCAGCTGGGATCCGCCAGGGCCGCTGCACCCGCATCGCTACTGCGCCAGGCGGTCCGCTTCTGCACCATCGGCGCCGCGAGCACCATCGCCTACATGCTGCTGTTCACGCTGCTGCACGGCGTGATGGGTGCCCAGGGGGCCAACCTGTTCGCACTGCTGGTCACGGCCGTCGCAAATACGGCGGCGAACCGGCGATTCACGTTCGGAGTCCGCGGGCGCGGGCGCGCCAGCCGCCATCACGTCGAGGGCTTGGTCGTGTTCGGCGTCGCGCTTGTCATCACCAGCGGTGCGCTCGCCGCGCTGCACGCGGTCGGCAATGCCTCGCACTCCGTCGAGCTCGCTGTTCTCGTTGCGGCCAATCTCGTCGCTACCGTTGTGCGATTCATCCTGCTGCGCGGATGGGTGTTCCACCCACATCGCAACCGCTGACCCAGAGTCGTCTCGCCGACCGCCGAGGAGCTTGCATGACCGCGCCCGCACTGACCGTTGCCGACGCCCCGGCCACAGACCGTCGTCGCACTGACCGCGCTGTGCCACCTCACCCTCGCTGGGCGCGGCCGGCACTGGCGGCACTGCTGGCCGTCACCGCCGTGTTCTGGTCCATCGGGTTGAGCCGCATGGGATGGGCCAACCCGTTCTACTCGGCCGCGGTGCAGGCCGGCACCAAGAGCTGGAAGGCGTTCCTGTTCGGCTCATCCGACGCGGGCAACTCGATCACGGTCGACAAGCCGCCGGCGTCGCTGTGGCCGATGGAGCTCAGTGCACGAGTCTTCGGCGTAAACACCTGGTCGATCCTGTTGCCGCAGGTGCTGATCGGCCTCGCGTCGATGGCACTGCTGTACGTGGTCGTCAAGCGGCACTTCGGTCCTGGCGCCGGGCTGATCGCGGGGGCCGTTTTGGCGATCACGCCGGTGGCGGCGCTGATGTTCCGCTACAACAATCCGGACGCGCTGCTGGTGCTCGTGATGATCGCCGCGGCCTGGGCACTTTTGCGCGCCGTCACCGACGGCCGGACGCGTTGGCTTGTCCTGTGCGGCGCCCTGATTGGGTTCGGGTTCCTGACCAAGCAGCTTCAGGTGATGCTGATCGTGCCCGGCCTGGCGCTGACATACCTGATCGCCGGCCCGCTCCGGATGGGTGTGCGACTCTTGCAACTCGGCGCCGGACTGCTGGCGATGATCGCGTCGGCCGGCTGGTGGGTGCTGCTGGTGTCGCTGACCCCGGCGGCGGATCGGCCTTACATCGGCGGCTCCACCGATAACAGCTTCCTGAACCTGACATTCGGGTACAACGGCTGGTCCCGGCTGCTGGGCGGTAATAGGGGCAATAGCCCGGGCGGACCGCCCGGCGGCGGTCCCGCCGGCGCACCGTCCGGTCACGGCTTCTCCTTCGGCTCTCAAGCAGGCCTGACGCGACTGTTCAGCGGTGAGGCGGGCGGTCAGATCTCCTGGCTGCTGCCCGCGGCGTTGATTTTCCTGGTGGCCGGAATCGTGTTGTGCGGCCGTGCCCGCCGAATCGACGAGCGACGGGCGCAGTACCTGGTGTGGGGATCGTGGCTGTTGGGCTCGGGCGCCGTGTTGAGTTTCATGTCCGGCATCTTCCACGACTACTACACCGTGGCGCTGGCGCCCGCGATCGCAGCGTTGATCGGCATCTGTGTGACACAGCTCTGGGCACGACGCAGCTCGAGATGGGTTGGCCTCACGCTGGCCGCCACGATGCCGCTCACCGCGGTGTGGTCGTGGGCATTGCTCGGCAGGTCACCCGGCTTCGTCCCGCCGTTGCGGTGGGCGGTGCTGATTTGCGGTGTGCTGGCCGCGCTTGGCTTGGCGCTGGCATTTGACCTGCGCGCCAAGGGCTTCGCAGACGGCATTGTGTGGTTCACCGCGGCGCTGGGGGCCGTCGCGGCCTTGGCCGGACCGGTCGCGTACTCCATTCAGACAG
Organism: Mycobacterium sp.; assembly: GCA_025965895.1. GTDB lineage: Bacteria > Actinomycetota > Actinomycetes > Mycobacteriales > Mycobacteriaceae > Mycobacterium. The sequence goes on along the minus strand of JAOPWC010000034.1, from coordinate 2,524 downwards.
TCAGCACTGCCCACAACGGCGGTATCGTCTCAGCCGGTCCATCCGTGCAGGGCAGCCGCTCCCCGGGGATGCCCGGCGGCGGACCGGGCGGCCCTGGACCTAACGGCCGGCCCGGGGGCGATGCGCCGGGGATGGGTCAGCAGGTCAGTGACCGCGTCGCGCAGATGCTGTCACAGGACGCCGGCGCCTACACCTGGGTGGCGGCAACCACCGGGGCGAACGATGCGGCGGGCTACCAATTGTCGACGGGCGATGCCGTGATGCCCATCGGAGGATTCGTAGGCGGTGACCCGTCGCCGACGCTGGCGCAGTTCCAGCAGTACGTCGCGGCCGGCCGCATCCACTACTACATCCAGGGTCACATGCCTGGGGGGCCGAGGGGCGGAGATGCTCCGGATGCGTCACAGCAGCGACGGACCGGCACTGAGGGCGACAAGATCGCCGAGTGGGTGAAGCAACACTTCACGGCCACGACGACTGACGGGGTCACCTATTACGACCTGACGGCTCCCGTCAAGTGAACCCATGCCAACGTCATACGGTCTGCTCATCGCGCACCTAACTTGCCGCCGTTCAATGAAATTGACGGTCAGCACGGCGAGTTGAGGTGGCGACCATGATGGGTTCGGTTGGCGAGGGCGCGACTTTCCTGGTGGTGCACGCGGGGACCGACGCCGGTTACCGCATCGCACGGGATCTGCTTGGGGCGGGCTGCCGGGTTGCGGTAACCAGCCGCTATGCGACCGACATCGCCAGGGTCTTGCACGGCTACCCGGCACACCAGGTGCTGGCGATCGCTGCCGAGGACTCACAGCTGAACCGGGTGATCAGCCGGGTCGAAAGTCGATGGGGCGTGATCAACGCGATCATCGACGCCAGCGGCGCGGAGGACTCTGGCCCGCATGGCGGCGCGCCACTCGAAGCCGCTTAGACCGACGCGGCAATGAACGCCAGGGCTGCGAGGCAGACGACCACGATGGCGGTCAGAACGCAGAACGCGCCGGCGGCCTTCAACCTGTCCTCCTGACCGGCCTCGGTGTTGGTGAAGACCTTGACCGAGGTCTTCATCCGCGAGAACAGCTCCTTCCAGGGCAGCTGCTCCAACTCCTTCTTCGTGCCGTCAGGCGCGCCCGGCTCAACACCCCGGGGCTGAGCCCGCACCCGCACCCCGTTGGCGAACAACACCACACCGAGCCCGAGTAACACGACACCGAGCACGAGCAGGATCACCGCGAATACCAACACTGCCGCTCCTCCCCCACGTGGATCACTGACCAGATCGTTGCACTGTTAGTGCCCAACAGCCAGGGGGTCAGCGCCGACCGTCTCTGATCTGGTAAACCCGCGGCTTCGACAACTGAGCCATCCGAGCAATCTGCGGGCCGGTGTGCCCGTCTTCAAACGCGGCACGCACCAGCTTCCTCAGCTGCTCGTCTAAGAAGCTGGCCTCCGCGGCGACTTGACGGCGGCGGGCGCGGTTCTCGGCGATCTGCTCTAAGTGGTCCATGCCGCAAATATTTGCATCTTCAATGGGCAGTCTTTGATCGGGGATGGCGCCGGGTTCGCCGTTCGGAGTGCACGGGGCGCTGAGGGGACATTCACGTCCGGTACGACCAGATGGTGATCACGAGACTTCGTTCCTTCCGTCCAAAGACTGCGGATACCGTGGCGCAAACTGCCAGACTTTGCATGCAGGCACCTGCGCTTCGCTGCGTGTCGTCACGGAAAGGGGAGGAAGAGCGATGGGTGAGCTCAATCGCGTCGCCACTCGTGTGGCAGGGGTCGTTTTGGCCGCAGCCGCGGCGACGCTGGCTCTTGGCACGGGCATCTCGACGGCGGACGGGCCCATGGGAACCAATATGGACCGTGCGACCATCACGCCGCTGAGCCAGGTGCTGAGACGGTGTGACCATACCGATGACGCTCACGTGACGTCACGGGCCAGCGGCACTGCCGTCGCCGTCATCGGTACCAGCGGTTCGAATGTAATCGCGCAGGTCCGACTCGAGCGTGGAGAGCCCGGTCTTCGCTACTACGCCAGATTGATCGAGATGCCCCCGCGATCCAACCGGTGCGGCGCCGGTAATCCGGGCGTTGCCGTCGGCACGATCGATACCGACGGAGGCGGTAACGGGAACGTCACGGTGGTGCAACCCGTGCTCCCCGGCGCCAGCGGTGCCTGGGTGTTCATGGAGGGGCCGCCGGGTGATGTCTACTCGTCCGATATCGTGGCCCCGATCTAGACATCCCAGGTTCGTAAGTTGTCATCAAGCCGCCGCTTTCGTGCGGTGTGGCCCAGGCGGTGTGTTCGTCGTAATCGGTGTGGTGGCGTAGGCAGCCGTGCAAGATGCCCACGAGAGGGTTGCCGAGCGCACGCAGGGCTTGGTGGTGGGTGTTGCGGCGGCACGGTGCTGGTCGTAGAAGGCGCGCGCACCCGGGCTGGCGGAGATTGCGCAGAAGGCCCACTGGTCGATGGCGTCATAGAGGCGGCGGTTGCGCACGTGGCGGGCCAACACGGCGTGCT
>JAOPWC010000201.1 GCA_025965895.1 Mycobacterium sp. | reverse complement strand
TCCTTCGAGTTGCCCGGGGCCGATCTGTCCGGCGAAGAATTGTCGGTCCGCGTCATCCCCAAACAGGCTGACGAGTTCACCTGTTCGAGCTGCTTTCTGGTGCACCACCGCAGCCGCCTCGCCGGCGCGAACGGCGGCGTGATGATCTGCACCGACTGCGCGGCCTAAAACGGTGGCGAAACGGTCGCCCCGCTGAACAAACCGACCGCGTTTGCTTGGTTCGCAGTCCGAACGTCGGGGCGCGGCGTTGGGTGTGCCCCGAACTCGTCTCCCTGTGACAGCCCAGGGCCCGGCGGGCGATGTGACCACTCGGGGATGGGTGCCGGTCAGTCCGAACGAGTGCCGCGCTCGCTCTACCCGAATCGTCCTGCCCGGTTTTCGGCCACTGACCTTGGCCCTATCCGCTCTGAAAGGAGCTGTCGCCGTCCGGCCGGTGCAGCGGTGTTGCGCCGACGAGCTTGGGCGACGGTGCTCTGCTCAGGCAGGTCGGCGGGAACTCGAGCACTTCTGTGACTCGTTGTTCTAAGGGTTGTATCGATCGTTCGGTGCCGCCCAAGTGGTGTGATGTGTGGTGGGAGGACGAGAAGTGAACTGTGTGACGTGCGGAGACGAGATCCTTCCAGAAAGAGCTGAGCTGGGATTCAGATACTGCACCAAGCCGACGTGTGTGCGAGAGAATCGCGAAGGCTTGACCGTCGTTGAGATTGCTCAACACAAGACGAATTCCGAGTACGTGATCCTGGGAGGTGAAGCCGGGGACCGGGCTCTGAGGCACATGCGCGAAGGCAAATATCGCCGAGATCCTGTCGTGGTGAAGCGAGAAATTCCTGCGACACAATTCGAAATTCCGAAGGGTACGTTTCCGAAGCCCAAGATCAAGAAGCGTCCGCAGAACCGAGTGAAGTTCGTTCAAGCTCTGCAGGCCCAGGGCTACGGAGTGGACGATATTGTCGAGAAGGGTGCTTACATGAACCTGACTCGGAGTGAAGTAGTGCAGTACATGAGTGCGAGCAGGCGTGGCGGTCTCGGATGACGGGTGGCCTGGCTGTGGCCGCCATTTTCCGCTGTGACCGAAGTGCCCGTCGGCGCGAGGCGCAGCGCCGTGACTCTGGTCGCGGCCATGAAGAAAGTCCCGGCGCAAGGTCCACACTGGTCTGAGCACATGTGCCCGCCGCGACGCTGCCGGAACTCAAGGCCGATGGCGGCCGTCTGTCGGTGTGGCCGTCTTGGTGCGGAGGAACTCCGCGACGCCGGCGGCCACCCGTTCGGGTTGTTCGAGCCAAGGCCAGTGGCCGGCTCCCGCGACAGGCGCCACCTTCGCGTGGCGAAAGATGCGCCGCTGCCGCTCAACCTGGTGTCTCGAAATGTAAGCGTCGTTTCTGCTCAAGCGACTCGTCGGGCGGCGCGGGGCCTGACGGCGCAGTACCGGCGGAGAACCCTCGGGTGAGTGCCCGTCGGAGGCGTTGGCGCGGTCACCGAGGCCGCCGTCCTTCAGTCCGCCCACCGTGGAGGGCGTGCGGCATGCGGCTATCGTGGCACACGTGTTAGTTGCGGGGATCGACCGTACTGAGGAGCATCGTGGCAACGCCGGCTGAGTTGATGGTCAAGTGCCTTGAATCCGAAGGTGTTTCGGTGATATTCGGGATACCGGGCGAGGAGAACATCCGGTTCGTGCAGGCTTTGGCGCACTCCGAAATCCGATATGTGCTGACCCGCCACGAGCAGGCGGCGGCGTTTATGGCCGAGATGTATGGCCGGGTGACCGGGCGCGCCGCGGTGGTATCCACCACGCTGGGTCCCGGGGCGATCAATATGCAGCTCGGTGTCGCCGACGCCACCACTAACAGCACGCCACTGGTGGCGATATCGGCCCAGGTCGGCCACGACCGTGAATACAAGGAATCGCATCAATACGTCGACTTGGTGTCGATGTTCAAACCGATCACCCGTTGGTCAGACGGGGTCCCCACCCCGCAGGCGATCCCTGAGATGTTCCGCAAGGCGTTCAAACTTGCGGAGACGGAACGGCCGGCGGCGGTCTACCTCGCCATCCCCGAGAACATCGACGTCGACCAGAACGATTATCAACTGAACCCCCTGCCCCGCAACGTCGTTCGGGCAGAAGCGCCGTCGTTGACTCAGGTCGACCGTGCCGTCGAGATCTTGCGCCACGCCAAACGGCCGGTGGTATTGGCCGGGCACGGCGCTGCACGTGCCGCGGCAACGGCGGCATTGATCCGATTCGCCGAGACCGCGAACGTGCCGGTCGCCAACACGTTCCACGGTAAGGGCGTAATGCCCGACGACCATCCCAACAGCATCGGGACGATTGGCTTCATGCGCCACGACTACGTCAACTTCGGTTTCGATGACGCCGACGTGGTCATCGCCGTCGGCTACGAACTGCAGGAGTTCGATCCAGTCCGCATCAATCCCAACGCCGACAAAAAGATCATCCACGTACACCGGTTCCCTGCCGAGGTGGACGTGCACTACCCGGTCGACGTCGGGATCGAGGGCGACATCAGTGCATCGCTCGACGCGCTCACCGATCGACTGGACGGAATCACGTTCGACAGTCCCGTCACCACTCCGAGTGACGACCTGTTGGCCGAGGAACTAACTCGGGGACAGCAGGATTCGCGGTTTCCGCTGGCCCCGCAGCGGATCGTTGCTGACACCAGGGCCGCGCTGGACCGCGCCGACGTTGTGCTGGTGGACACGGGGGCGGTCAAGATGTGGATGGGTCGGCTCTATCCGACCTATGAGCCCAACACCTGCCTGATCTCCAACGGCCTGTCCACCATGGCCTTCGCGTTGCCCGGGGCACTGGGGGTGAAGCTGGCCAAACCCGACCGCAAGGTGCTGGCGGTCATGGGCGACGGAGCGTTTCTGATGAACAGCCAGGAAATTGAGACCGCTGTCCGTGAACGGATCCCGCTGATCGTACTGATCTGGGAGGACAGCGCGTACGGCCTGATCGAGTGGAAAATGGACCTCGAACTCGGTGAGCACTCCAATGTGGCATTCACCAATCCGGACGTGGTGAAGTACGCGGACAGCTTCGGCGCCAAGGGATATCGCTTGTCGAGCGCGGATGAGCTGTTGCCGACTCTGCGCGCCGCACTCCAAGAGGACGCAGTGTCGATCATCGCATGTCCCGTCGACTACTCGGAGAACCTTCGTCTCACCGATGCGCTCGGACAACTCGATGCGCCGCTGTAGCGACCGATCCCACACTCCTCGTTTCGTTCAACCCTTAGGAAAAGATGTCGTTGAGGGTCACACTCTGCAGGTTGCGGCTGTGGATCAGGTCGAGCAGCTGGGGATAGCAGTGCGTGATCGGTGGCAGGTCGGCGTGGGCCAGCACGATCTGCTGAGGCTGAAAGGATCGCGCCGCGCCGGCGATCAGATCGCCCTCGGTAAGTGGGCGCGAGTCTCCGACGGTGCCGCTCCACATGGTGATGGTGTGATAGCCCAAGTTGGCGGCGACGCGGTCGGCGCCCGCGGTGTGTCGGCCGTATGGGGGCCGGAAGAACGGGGTGCCGTCCACGCCGTAGTTGTTGGTCAAAAATCGGCGTTGCGCCGGATCTGGTCGGCCTGTGCGGCCGGGCTCAGCGAGTGCGCCGCGTGGTCGGTCGGATGCGCTCCCGTGCAAGCATCGCTCGGAGCAAGCAAGCGCTGCAGTCTCACGCACAGCGGCCGAATGCACTGCTGCCGGCTTCGGCCGCCCGTTTCGGCAGTGTTCGACCGCGCTTCACCTGACCGGTGGCCTCGGGGTAGTTGACTATCACAACCAGCCCGGCATGCGCCGATCAGGATCGGTGATGGCATCGCGCCGGCAGAACAGTCGAGGAGTGAGAAAATTGGCCGCGACGGTGAATCATGTCGTGGTTTTCGTCCAGGAGAACCACACCACTGACAATTACTTCCGCTCGATGGCCGCCTGGGGCGCCAACGTGGCTACCGGCTGGCCGACCGCGACCAATCCCCCGGCCGCCGATCAACCGCACGACCGGCACGCCTACGCCCGATGGCTGGCCGCGCAACAGGCCGGTACCGCTACGCCGGCGTTGCGCGCGCAGTTCGACACCACGGCGGTGTTGCCGTTCTACGCATATCTGGCCGCGACGGGCGCGTTCCTGGAAAACCACTGCTCGGGGTTCGGCACCAACTCCACGCCCAATCATCTGCTGATCGTCGGCGGCCAATCGCCCACCCTGCGCAACCCCCCGCGGAGCGGGACGCAACCCGAATGGGACATGCCGTCACTGCCCGGCCATGCCGAGGAGCACGGATCCACATGGACCTGCTACACGGGCGAATCCGGCTATCCCGTCGAGTTCTACAGCGAACTCAAAGGCTCACCGAACATCGTCCGGCGCGACCGGATCGGCACCGACGCCGCGAACTTGCCGGCGCTGTCGATGGTGTGGCACGACGCACCGTACGATGAACACCCGGTCGCCGATATCACGTTGGGGCACAATCAGATCTGGACGGATGTCGACGCGCTCGTGGCTGCCGGGCACTGGGACGACACGGTGTTCCTGTTGACATGGGACGACTGGGGCGGCTACGACGACCACGTCGCCACCCCGGACGTCGAGCACACCCCCGATGGCATTCAACTGGCCTATGGGCCACGGGTGCCGCTGTTGATGTTTGGCGGCCGGGTCACCCGCGGCATCGACAGCCGCTGGAACTCCCATGTGTCCATCCCCAAAACCGTGCTCGACCTGCTTGGCCTGCCGCCGCTAGGCGTATCGCGCGTCGACCACGCGCCCAGCCTTGCCGACCTCGTCGAGTTGTCCGTGTCCAGTCCGCCGCCACCGTCGTTTGGCAACGCGATATCTCAGCCGACGCCCCCCACTCCTACCCCGACACCCGCACCGCTGCCGCCACCGCCGACCGCGCACTCCCAGGCTGTCGGCTCGATCGTATTGCGCGACGGCACGGCGCTGCCGCCACCCAACGACCAACCCATCACCCCTTCGAAACACCGTGTCCGCCCGCGCAAAACCCATTCGCCCTGACGCCCGCGCGAAATTCAAAAGGCGATCGCCAATTACTGCATAGACGCTCTCATCCCGTGCTGCAATTGATTTGGGCCTCCGCCGATGCGTGTTCGTGCACGGTAGTTTGCCCCACCACACTCCGCGCGGCTTGGACCAGACGAGTGAGTATCGCCAAAGAACATGCCGTCGAAATCGCGCGCCTAAAAGCAGGTCGGACGCAATGCGCCGCATGCTGGCCCCGGTTTGCGGGGGCGGACATACCTTCGGTGACGGGTGCTGCCAGTGCTTGCGGGTAAGCGAGTAGACCCGATGAGCGATAGGACCCGCGGCCTCGAATGGGAGGTTACGTGCGGAGCCGAGGCGGGCGAGGCCCAGAACTGCCGGCACTCCTTTAGGCCGCAACACGGCTACGCGCACCTAGCAGGAACGACGTGGCCCACCCTGACCCGTTGGGTCAAACCACCAGTGGCAGTTTTGCTTCGGTAGGCGGACGCCGCCAGCGCGCGAATACGCCACTGTGGGGCGAAGTCAGACACGAAGGGGTGACCGTGTGAAAGCCGCCGTCTATGACCACACCGGCCCGGCCCGTGACGTGCTGCGGGTGGTGGATGTCCCCCGGCCCGAACCGGGGCCGGGCGAGGTGCGGGTGCGGGTGGCGGTCTCGGGGGTGAACCCGACCGACGTCAAGGCGCGCAGCGGCGCCGTCCCGTACCCGATTGATGGCTTCCAGATCCCTCATCACGATGGCGTCGGGGATATCGACGCCATCGGCCTTGGCGTCAACCAGAGCTGGCTCGGGCAGCGGGTGTGGTTGTGGTTCGCCGCCGCACGGCGGCGCTGGGGCACCGCGGCCGAATGGAGCGTTGTGCCGGCGCATCAGGCCGTGCCGTTGTCGGCAACGGTCACCTCGGAGCTGGGCGCCAGCCTGGGAATCCCGGCTATGACGGCCTGCCACTGCCTGTTCGCCGACGGTTCGCCGCGCGGCAGCACCATTCTGGTCGCCGGCGGCGCCGGCCAGGTCGGACACTTCGCGATCGAGTTGGCCCGCTGGGCCGGTGCCCGCGTGCTCAGCACTGTCGGCGCCCCGCAGCACGCCGCGCTGGCCACCCAGGCCGGCGCCCAGCATGTCGTCAACTACCACGATCCCGACGCGCTCGACCAGATCAGATCAATCACCCAGCGGGTCGATCGAGTCGTCGAGGTGAATCTGAGCGCGAACCTCCCGATGGATCTGGCGCTGGCCGGCCCGGCGACCACGGTGATCTGTTACGCCTCGGCCGCCGATCCCACGCTGCCGGTACGGGCGTGTATGGCGGCTAACATCACGCTGCGCTTCGTGCTGGTCTTCAACCTGCCGGTCCAGGCACTGCTGGCGGCGGTTGCCGGGGTTACCAGCGCGCTCGACGAAGGCGCCCTGAGCGAGCTGCCGGTGCACCGCTTTCCGCTGGACGATGTTGTGAAGGCGCACGAAGCGGTCGAGTCGGGCGTGAGCGGCAAGGTACTCGTCGACGTGCCTTGATACGGCGCCAATAGCCGGTTGTCGACTCCGGAAAAGTTGGATCGCGACGTTGTCGCCCCGGGCTCCAGGTCTTGAATGGTCGCGCCGGCCGACACGGTGCCGGCCGGCTACCGGCGAAATCGCGTCGGCGGCGGCGACCGGTGCGACGGCAATCGACACGGCCGCCACCCCGGCAATCAACAGCGGCGCGACAAGTTGCGGCTTGACCGACATAGCGGTCCTCCAGAGTGGGCTTCTCTGGCCTCCCACTCCAACGATGCCCCGCCGGTTCGCCTTCTGGGACTCCCTGAAACAGCGCCTGAGCGGAACGCAGCCCCGACGACACCCGGTCCGGCGAAGCTGCGGGTACTTCCTCGTCAGCCGCTGCTCGACGTCGGCACGTACCGTCCGCTCGCTACCCCGCGCCGTGATTAGGCGGACATTAAGGCTTGTTGTGCACACATTAAGGGTTGGTGGGAAGATGCCCACATGATCGACGACGCGGGGGCGGCCCAAGCCCGAGAGTTGCTCGCAGCACTGCATGAGCATGTCGCAGACATCTCCCAGAAACTCGAAACGGCAGAGCGACGTGAAGGGCGTACATCGACTCGCGGCGCGGTGCACCATCGTCGCCACGAGAAGGCGCTGCGCCAAGAACTCTACGAGGCGCACCGACTCATCGACGGCTTACATCGCCGGTTCCCCGAGACGCTCCATATCTCACATGGCGAGCACGGACCGCGAAAGTTCTCGGCTGACCGTACGCGCTGACATGGGCCGGCAAACCGACGAGACCAGACCCCTGTCGACGATCTCACGCCGCAATGGTCTTCGGCGCCAACGCGGGACGAGACATACGGGCCAGAACAATATCGGGCTGGGTGTCATTGTTTGCAACCGACGGGCCCCAGCCGCCAGGCACCTCGGCCGAGCAGCACCAAGTGCCGTTGGTGGTGCTGCTCGACGGAGCTGTGATGGCCCACGCTGACGACGATGGTTTCCGGCAACTCGGTGCGCAGCAGCTGGTACAGCGCGACCTCCAGGCCCTCATCCAGTGCGGAGGTCGCTTCGTCGAGGAACACCGCCTTGGGTCTGGTCAGCAGGACACGGGCGAACGCGATGCGCTGCTGCTCACCGGGTGAGAGCACCTTGACCCAGTCCTGCTCCTCGTCGAGCCGGTCGCGCAGGTGGGCCAAGAACACCTGGGTGAGCACATTGCGGAGCCGGTCGTCGTCGATGTCGCCTGGTCGGGCCGGATAGGACACCACCGCACGCAGATCGCCCAGCGGCACGTAAAGCAGCTGCGACACAAACATCGTCTCGCTGTTGCCGGCGGGTCTGCACCATAGCCCGGTCGCCGCCGGCCACAACTCGGCCAGGCAGCGCAGCAGTGTGGTCTTGCCGGTACCCGACGAGCCGGTGATCACCATCCACTCGCCGCGCTCCAGCCGCAGATCAAGCGGGTCGATCAGCCGATCACCGGCAGGTGTGCGCACCTCGACGCCGTCGAGCTGAACCGAACCGTCCGGACTCGCCTCGGTTGTCAGCACGGGCAGTTGGCGGGCGCGCTCGTTGGCCTCGACGAGGCCGTGCAGACGGATGAGCGCGGCGTTGTAGCTTGCGAACTGGCCGTACGCGTTGCGGAAGAACGACAGTCCATGCTCAATCCTGCCGAAGGCGGTGGCCGACTGCGTCACGTCGCCCAACTTGATGGCGCCGGCGAACAGCCGCGGTGCCTGGAGCAGGTAGGGCAAGGGAACGATCGCCTGGGTAACCGAAAAGTTCCAACCGATTAAGCCGACCGTCCGTCGAACGTAGCGCCGGTAGTTGGAGACGATGGCGGCGAACCTGCTGTTGAGTTGCTCGCGCTCGGCTTGTTCGCCGCGGTAGAAGCCCACCGCCTCGGCGGCGTCGCGCAACCGCACCAGTGCGTAGCGAAACGCGGCGTTGGTCTGCTCGTTGCGGAAACTCAGCCTGATCAGCGGGTGACCGATCCAAAACGCGATCACCGAGGCGATCAGCACATAGGCGATGACAATGCAAAACATTGCCCTGGGGATTTCGAGTCCGAACAGGGTTAGCCGGCCCGAAAGTTTCCACAGGATCACCGTGAAAGACGCCACAGAAACCACCGACTCCACCGCCCCGAAAAGCAGCGTGCTCTGTGAGTAGTACGACGGAACGTTGGGCCCTGTACCCACACCCGTGGTGAAGATGTCGATGTCCTGCTGAATACGCTGATCAGGGTTGTCGATGGTGGGCTCGGCGAATCGGCCGCGGTAGTACGCCCGGTCGGTAAGCCAGTCCACGCTGAGCCGATCGGTCAACCAGACCCGCCAGCGGAGGATGAAACGCTGGGCCAGATAGGTATCGAACACGATCCGGGCGATATGGATCGTCGCCAGGATGCAAAAGATCCCGATCGCCGTCCAGAAGCCGTGCACTCCCGAGTTGCGCTGCGCGACATTGTGCGCACCCGCGCCCTGGAAGGCCACCTGAAGAGCCGAGTACAGGTCGTTGTTGTAGTAGCTGAGCAGCACCTCGATGCGCACCGATACGATCACCGACAGCAGTAGCACCCCGACCATGGCCCACACCGGCACACAAGCCGCACCGGTGAAGTAGCCGCCGGTGATGCGCCAGAATCGCTGTCCCCACGTGCTGTAGCGAATCAGCAGGACGGCGATCACGACCACGGATAACGCGCTGATCGCCCAGGCGTCGAGGATCCACCACGCAGACGCGACCAGCTGGTTGCCCCAGTCGATCGAGGGCCTGAACTTTTCCAACGGAGCACCCTCCTGTGCGGTGGCGCCCCCACGGGGCACCACGTCTGACTTCGCGCCGCAGGTATCGCTCGCTCAGGACTGTGGGCCCGTCGCCGGCGGTTCCGCAACGGGATGAGTATCGACTCTCGTCCTGAACAGTGTCGAAACATTGTGATGGCGCGCGCGACGGCCCGGCGTTCGGTACAGGCCGCGGCAGCCGGTGCTGCAGCACGCCTTCAGTCAATCTGATTGCGCCGGTGATGATCTCATGCATGACCGAACCGCCGGCCACTGTTGGGGGTTCTGACCCCGCACTGCTCGGTAGATGTGTCCTTCAGGTCGCGTTGCGGGATGCGCCGCGAACATGGCGCGCGGGCGGCGACCGCTGCTACGGTTCGCCTAAACGTGTCCGCTAACAGGAGACGCCCGCCGTGCCGCCGTTGCTTCGTGACCTGCTCCGACCTCACCGCTGGAGTATCACTGTCATCCTGGCCGCGACACTGGTGCAGATGGCGATGGGCCTGGCCGCGCCGTGGCCGCTCAAGGTCATCCTCGACAACGTGGTCGGAAGCCACCGACCGCCGCAATGGATTGACTGGCTGCTACCGATGTTGGGCGGCGGCGGCGGCAAGGCCCATATCGCAGCGGCCGCGGGGATCGTGACCGTGATGATCGCGGTGGTGACCGGGGCCGCGATGTATGTCGGGAGCTACTTCACCGAGAGCTTAAGTCAGTACGTCGGAAATGATCTGCGAGTGCGGCTGTATCACCACCTCCAAGAGCTTTCACTCGCCTATTACGACAAAACCCGGGTCGGCACAATTCTGAGCACGCTCACCGGTGACGTCCAGACGATCCAGAGCTTCGCGTCGGTGTCCACCCTCAACATTTTCACCGACATCCTGACGCTCGGCGGGATGATTGTTGTGATGTTCTGGCTGCGTTGGGATTTCGCGCTGATCGCTCTCGCGGTAACGCCTCTGGTGGCCATCTTCGTCGTGCGTGTCAACAATGCCATCAGGACGGCGGTCAAGGAGGTGCGCACAAGCCAGTCCGATCTGCTCGCCACCCTGCAGGAGGGCCTGCAATCGATTGAGGTGGTGCAGGCTTTCTCCCGAGAGGACCTGGAGGAGCAGCGAGTGCGCAAGGTCAGCATGGAGACCGTGACGGCCTGGCTCAAGGCGCGGCGGGTGTCGTCGCTGCTCTCGCCGGTGGTCGGCCTGGCGATCGCGGTGTGCACGGGCCTGGTGCTTTGGCGGGGTTCCTTGCTGATTCTGGCAGGCACGATGACGGCGGGTGCGCTGACCGTTTTTCTGGCATACCTGGCCAAGTTCTTTCAACCGGTGCGCGACCTCGGCCAGATGACCAACACCATCGCCCAGGTATCGGTGGCGTTTGAGCGCGTCCAAGCGGTTTGTGACGCCGACAAAGTGATTCCGGAGCGTCCTGCCCCAGCGGATCCGCCGCCGTTTCGAGGTGAGATCACCTTCGAGCATGTGGCCTTCGGCTATGACCCTGCGGTGCAGGTGCTACGCGACATCAGTTTCACGATCCGCCCGGGCCAAATGGTGGGGGTCGTCGGGCCCACCGGTAGCGGCAAATCCACGGTCGTGAGCCTCATCGCCCGGTTCCGTGATGCAGACGAGGGATACATCACCATCGACGGTACAAATATCCTCGACTACAGGCTTCACGCGCTACGCTGCCAGATCGGCTTTGTGCTGCAGGACACGGTGCTGCTGCGCGGAACCGTGCGCGACAACATCGCCTTCGGCCGCCCCGGCGCGACCGAGGAGGACATCATTCAGGCGGCTAAACTCGCCAATGCGGACGAGTTCATCACCCGCATGCCCGAGGGGTACGAGAGCCAGGTGGGCGACCGAGGTCTGACGCTGTCCGGCGGCCAGCGCCAGCGCATCGGGATTGCCCGTGCGCTCATTCGTGACAACCCGATTCTCATTCTCGACGAGCCAACGGCATCGCTGGACGCAGAGTCGGAAGAAGTGGTGATTGAGGCCCTGGAACGGCTGATGGAGGGTCGCACCGTCATCACCATCGCCCATCGTTTGAGCACCCTGCGCGACGCCGACAAGATCATCGTCATCAAGGACGGCGTGGTGGCAGAAGACGGTACCCACGGGGAGTTGCTGGCGCTCGACGGAGTCTATGCGCAGCTGCATCGCCTCCAATTTAGGGAGCACGCGTAAGCGGCCGCAGCACGCAACGTGGGAGCGGTTGGCCCAAGCGGTAAACGTGGTCCCAACCGCCTGTGAACAAGCGGCACGCCAGAGCCGCGAGCACGTTAAGGATCTCATCAAAGTCCCGCTCGGAGGTCCTGCCGCTGCTAGCATACGGAGCTAACCTCAGCTCTTTGGAATTCTCTTTGGAATTAAGGAGATACGCGATGCTGACAATGCGCGATCACGGTGTTGAAGACTACGCGGCGTTACGTGACATGGACGCTACCGACGTCGGTGTGTTGGGCGAGGACGACCGCGCCTGTCTCGAAGAGCTGGGCCAGTATCTCGTCGCCACCGACGCGTGGCGGCGGTTTGCTATCTGGCTGCTGCACAAGCATTTCGAACCAGCCCCCGGAGAGGTCTTCGTGGAACGCGCTATCCCCGCGCCGCGAACGACCCAAACTGCCCCCTTCGACCGGTCGGCGTTCCCCGAGTCGGGGCTGAGCACGACCGCGATCCGCTTCGACGATGCAGCCTCCTGCCGTGTCGGTGTCATCGGGATGGAGTTCGCGCAGCCGGCCGACTTCGGCTCGACCTCGCCGCTGAGCTCATACGACGAGTCGGTACTGGCCGGGATCGCCCACCGGCTGCAGGCCCACGGCAAAACAAAGCGCTTCGGTGTCCGGCTGATCCGCGACCCGCTCGGCCTCTCAGAGCACGAGCTGCTTCTCGAAACCTGCGACAGAGGCCGCCGGACGCTGCACTGCGACGTCAGCGCGCGCGACGCGATCCCGGCCGACCAAACCGTGGTCGAAACAACATGGCGGTGGAAGCTCGTAGAGGGCAAGACTGAACCCACGGTGATGCAGGACTGCACCGCGGGGTGCATCACGGCAGGCGAGGGACACGACATTGGGCACACCCATTCTGAGCAAGACGATTACGGTAACGATTGATCGCCAGATCCCGCGCGGGTCGCGCTGCGCAGCAGCGTAAACTGCTCGTCGGTTTGGGATCTTCGGTATATCGCCGGCGTCAGACGACGTAGACCTGGGCCGCCCACCGCGGCGAAGGTGACGTGGCCGCACGGTGCCTTGCCTGAAATGTCAACATAGCCGTATGGCACGCAGTGGCACCCGCGCGGTGAGGCGTACGTCAGCGGTCCTGGCAGCGATTGCGGCGATCAGCTGCGCGTGCTCGCCTGGGCCGGTGGTGAACACCGGAGACAGCTCGGCACGAAGCGAACCAGCCACATCGACACCGTCGCTAGCCACTCCGGCCAACAACCTTCATCTGGCGAATGCCTACGACTACTTCCGTCAGTCAGACGATCTCACGGGCTACTACTTCACGACGCCAAGCGGCCGATGGCGCTGCGCAATACTGCCCCATTCAAGCGCCGGCTGCCGGTCTGCGAGCGGCTCCGCCATCGGCGTTTCAGGCGCACCCGACCTTGTCGCCAACCCTGACGGCAAAAGCGCCGCGCCGAACGCAATCGTCGTCGACGCTGCGAGCGATGCCCACTTCGCTTGGGTGCGGCAGGCGGAATACTCGCCGGCTCCCACCGCAGCGAAAGTCTTGCCGTTCAACACGGTTCTCGACGCGGCCGGATTTCGCTGCAACGTTCAGGAGTCCGCCGGCGTGTCGTGCGCCAGCGAGTTGACCGCTAAGGGGTTCACCTTCTCCGCCGACGGATACACGTTGCAATACACCGACGTTCCTGACAGCACGCCGCCCTGATCGTTATGTCCCGAGCGGCTCTCCGCCACCGGTGATGGCACGGGCAGCACTGGCCATCGACAACCTCGCCGTCGACCTCGACCCCGGTCACGGCCGACCCTCGGCGGGTCACCCGGTGCCGACACCCCCGGCGAGCCGGGAAAGGCGGCAGGCCGGGGTTGCCCGCCATCGTCCGGTTGGATGTACCCGCGGTAGCTCGTCACTCCGTGGTATCCCCATTCGCCGTCGACCTCGTCGGACAGCTGGACGTTGGCTATGTCAGCGTTATTGGGCCCCACTGTGACGGAGGTAGTTGGCCCCACCCTGGTCGCTTTGAAGATCAAGTGACGGAGGTAATTGGCCCCACCTGCGACACGCCCGGGGTGGTGTGACAGGGCTTCTTGGCCCCACCCCGGTCGCTCCGGCGTGATGCTGTACGCAACCACGGATGTTGGGGGCCAGGTTTGGGGTCGAGGGTGGAACTGTATGAGGCGATCCGCCGCGATGCCCGCCGGGAGGGCCTCGGAATCCGAGAGTTGGCCACCCGGCACGGCGTGCACCGCCGAACTGTGCGGCAGGCGTTGGCCTCACCGACCCCGCCGCCGCGGAAGCGCCGTACGTTCCCGGCGCCGCGGTTGGATCGGGCCAAGCCGTTGATTGACACGATGCTGCGGGAAGACCTCGACGCGCCCCGCAAGCAACGTCACACCGCGCGGCGGGTGCTGGCACGGCTGGTCGATGAGCATCAGCTCAAGGTGTCCTATTCCTCGGTGCGGGACTACGTTGCCCGGCGCCGACCCGAGATCGCAGCGGAGGCCGGTCGGGCTACGGAGTGCGGGTTCGTCCCGCAGACGCACCTGCCCGGAGCGGAAGCCGAGGTCGATTTCGCCGATCTGTGGATCGATCTTCGCGGGGTGCGAACGAAGGTGTTCCTGTTCACGTTGCGGCTGTCGTGCAGCGGTCGTGCGGTGCATAAGGCGTTCGGCACTCAGGGCCAGGAGGCGTTCCTCGACGGCCATCAGCACGCGTTCACCGAGCTGGGTGCCGTTCGACAAGATCCGTTACGACAACCTCAAATCGGCCGTTCAGCGAGTCCTGTTCGGGCGCAACCGAACCGAGTCCGATCGGTGGGTGCTGTTCCGGTCGCACATGGGATTTGACGCGTTCTATTGCCAACCCGGCGTGGGCGGGGCGCACGAAAAGGGAGGGGTGGAAGGAGAAGGCGGCCGGTTCCGGCGCACCCATCTGGTTCCGGTGCCCAAAGTGGACAGCTTGGCGCAGCTCAACGCCCGGCTGTTGGCCGCGGACCGCTCCGATGATCATCGGCGCATCACTCACCGGGTCCGCACCGTCGGGCAGGACTTCGCCCTGGAGGCACCACTGCTGCGGCCGCTGCCCAGCGAGGTGTTCGAGACCGGGTTGAGCCTGCAGCCGCTGGTGGATCGCTACGCCCGGATCACGGTGCGCCAGTCCACCTACTCGGTGCCGGCCAGGTTCATCGGCCGCCGGATCCGGGTGCTGTTGAGCGCCGATGAGGTGATCGCGTTCGACCGCCGCCAGGAGTTGGCCCGCCACGAGCGATCCACGGTGAAGGGCTCGACCACCGTGGTGCTGGATCATTACCTGGAGATCCTGCGGAAAAAGCCCGGCGCGCTGGCGGGGCCACGGCGCTGGCCCGAGCCCGCAAGTCCGGTGCGTTCACCGCCGAGCACGAAGCGTTCTGGGCCGCTGCCCGCCGCCACCACGGCGACGCCGAGGGCACCCGTGAGCTGGTCGAGGTGCTGCTGTTGCACCGCCACCTGCCCCACCGTGATGTGGTGAGCGGGCTGGCGGCGGCGACCGCGGTCGGCGCGGTCCGCGCCGATGTAGTGGCCGTGGAGGCCCGCCGGATCGCCGAGAACCGCCCGGCCCAGGACTGCCCCTTCCCAGACGATGCCCAATCGGCGTTGGTGCCCGCGCGGCGGGTGATCAGCCTGACCGAGCGACGCCTGGGCGACCCGGCCGCTGTGATCGCCGGGCTTCCCGCCGATACCCGGCCACTCCCCTCGGTGAGCGCCTACGACGAGCTGTTGACCCGACGCACGGCACAGCAGACGACGCCTGTCGCAGGGTCGGAGGTGTCATGAGCCAGTCCACCCGCCGGCGTCGGGCGATGACCGAGCAGGCCGCGGGCGCCGCGGTCGATCAGGCCTGTCGGTCACCGCGGCTGCCCACCATCCGATCCCGCTTCACCGAGATCGCCGATGCCGCCGAACGCGAGCAGCTGAGCTACCGTGGATTCCTCGCCGAGCTGCTGCTGGCCGAGTGCGACGACCGGGACCGGCGCCGCACGGTGCGCCGGGTGCGTGCGGCGGGGTTTCCCCGCGAGAAGTGGCTCGCTGACTTCGATTACGAGGCGAACCCGGCGATCAACGCGGCCACCATCCACACCTTGGCCCGCTGAGAATGGATCAAGAAGGGCGAGCCGTTGTGTTTGATCGGTGACTCGGGCAGCGGCAAAACACATCTGCTTATCGGGTTGGGCACCGCCGCAGCCCAAGACGGCTTCCGGGTCCGCTACACGCTGGCCACCAAATTGGTCAATGAACTCGTCGAAGCCGCCGATGAACGTCACGGCTACATGCAACTCGAGCGCCGCGGCGCCGAGATGCTGTTCCAGGTTCTCACTGAGCGGGAGGAAACCGCCAGCGTCGCGATCGCGAGCAATGAGAGCTTCTCCGGCTGGACTAAGACCTTCACCGATCCGCGGCTGTGCGCCGCGATCGTCGATCGTTTGACGTTCGCCGGCAACATCATCGAGACCGGCACCGAGTCTTACCGCCTGGCCCACGCCCGCGTGGCACGGGCCGCTCCGTGATCAACCGTTCCGAAAGGACCCGCATGCACCTTGAGTTCGCGCCCGGTGACGAACCCGATCCCGACACCCAGTTCAGCGTTCCGCCCGAACAGATCACCACTGAGCTGCTCGAACTATGCGCGGAGTTCTTCCGCCAGGCCAGCCCCATCGTCCACACCGAGCTGCGCCAGTTCCTCACCGAAAACGGTTACCACAACGGCGGTCTCGGCTGGTTCATCGACGCCCTCAGCTTCACCACCCTCATCCCGCGGCAACCGTCGGTGGTTGAATCTTGAAGAGCGGGAAGAGATTGCGCTGGGGCTGGCCGCCAAGGAGTCGGTGCGCGTGATCGCGGGCCCGCTGGGCCGGGCGAGCGATTCCATGGTCTCCTCGTCAGGGAAATCTTGCTCGATGACATAGGATGCCTCTTCACGAGAGAGCCCATCGGTCACGTGGATGGTGATCGACTCGGTGGCCAGATTCTGCATCAGATCGCGGTGATCGCGGATAAGCGAATGCTCGACAATCCTTCTCCTCGGAGAACATCAACTGCCCATTCTGGAAAACTCCTGCAACCTTCATGGCAAACTTGGCCAACCAGACTGGCGTTGCACCGCCCGGCACGTCCAACGTCTTGTGAGGGGAGATTGCGTTGTCTGAGACCGAGTTGGATCCTTCCCACATCATGCAAGTCGGGACGGGGTTTTGGGCCTCCAAGACCTTGCTCTCAGCCGTGGAGCTTGGCCTTTTCACCCTGCTGGAAGCCGAACCGTTAACCGGAGCTCAGATCGGTCACCAACTCCGACTGCATCCGCGGGCCATCTACGACTTTCTCGACACACTCGTCGCTTTGGGATTCCTCGACCGAAGCGGTGATGGCGAGAGTGGCCGCTACAGCAACACACCCGAGACGGCAGCGTTCCTGAACCGCCACAGCCCGCAATACCTCGGCGGAATCCTGGAGATGTTCAATGCCCGGCTGTTCGGCTTCTGGAACGACCTCACCGAAGCGCTCCAAACCGGTGAGCCGCAGAATGAGCTGAAAAGAACCGGACATTCGATGTTCGAGGAGCTGTACCGAGACGCTCCGCGTCTCGAGCAATTCATGTTCGCGATGCAAGGAATTTCGACCGGAAACTTCCACGCACTCGCCGAGAAGTTCGACTTCGCGAAATACCGAACTGTCTGCGATGTCGGTGGCGCCAACGGTCAGCTCTGCATCGTGCTGGCCAACCACCACGCCCATCTGCGCTGCACAACTCTCGACTTGCCGGGGGTCACCGCGATAGCCGAGAAGACCGTCTCCGCGGCAGGCTTCGCTGACCGGATCACCTGCGTAACGGGAGACTGCTTCGCCGATCCGCTGCCGAGGGCCGACGTCATCACAATGGGCATGGTCCTTCACGACTGGAACTTAGAGAAGAAGATGCACCTGATCCGGTCGGCCTACGCGGCGCTGCCTGACGGAGGTGCGTTCATCGTGATCGAGAACCTGATCGATGACGCCCGACGCACGAACGCGTTCGGCTTGATGATGTCACTCAACATGCTCATCGAATTCGGTGACGGTTTTGATTACACCGGCAGTGATTTCGCCGGCTGGTGCACGCAGGTGGGCTTCCGCCGAGTTGAGGTCGTGCCGCTGGCCGGGGCCGCCAGCGCCGGTATCGCCTACAAGTGAGTAATCATGGACATACGGAAGCTGGCTGACGACGTTCCCAAATTCGTCGTGCCGCGTTCTCCCCGATGCGATCGCGTGCCGCTGATCAGCCATGCATCGGTTTTCATCCAGTCCCCCCTCAACCACACCGCCCTGGACAGATAACCCAGCGGCGCACCACGGTGAGCTGGCGAGCAGCTTTGGCCGCCCTGGGCCGGCGAACCCCGTCAAGCTCCGTCGGCGCCGACCCTGCGCCTTAAGGGTGCCGGGGCCAAATTCCTCTGTCGCAGTGGGGCCGATTTACCTTGACACAGCCAGGACGTGCAGCGTGAAGCTCCGCGGCTCCCTCACGATGGCTAAATGCACAGTCGCACTGGTCTATGCAGCCGCATCTATGGCGTCCTTCAAATTCGTGGGTATGTCCTCTGGGAATTGAACGCCGGCAGTTGAATGCACCCAGCGGTCTAGTTGATCCATCGCCATAACCCTCTGAAAGAGGACGCAGTTGCGGCCTAGGCATTCTCGCCGCAGGCCAGGAGCGTGCGCCGTCTTCCGCCGGGCTGCTACCCACGATTTCGGGTGGCGCTTCACTCCGCGTGACCGCTCCTGCCCGGTAATGGACCCGCCGCTGGAGGCCAAGGACCCGGGCTCACCGGCCCGTGCGAGCGGTTGACGCACAGCCGCCCTGGCAAGCCGTCACGGCCGAGGCAGTTGCTCTCCGCCGAACTGGCGGGCATTGCCGTTGAGGGTGTCGATGTAGGTGCGTAATTGGGCTTGTGCGGTCAATGGAGGGACCCCCGCTGCACTATTGCCGTCCGCGCTCGCCGAGTCCGTCTGCTGCCACGGCTGGCAGCCGTCGGTTTTAAACGCCTTGTCACTCGGGTCGATCTGCACCACCTGCGGCTTCGAGCTCATTGCACTATCGATGATGTCGCTGCCACTGAGGCTGCTCAGCCGCTTCCAATAGCACTTACCTGCGCCGACAGGGCCGGCCGAGCTATATGTGCCCGGCACGATGTCGGTTCCCACTACAAGCGTCCCGTCACGATCGATGGTCGTCTTGGGTTGAGGCGGGGGCGGAGGCGGATCGGCACTGGCGATGCCCAGGGAAGCACCACTGCTCACAAGAGCAAGCATTGCGGCGACAATCGCTGTTTTCTTCGACCTCACAGAGAGCAGCGTAGGCCTCGAGGCGCGGCCGTGCGCGTCCCGCACGTCCTTTCGACAGACTGCGCGGGCTGAGCAGCGACGATCGTCGCGACGGTTTCGTCGCGTCGGCTGTCGGCGTCACCCCCCATCAGCAGCTATCAGTAGCCCGGCCTTGACCGAGATCGCAGCGCAGGGATTTCATCCTGATACAAGTCGCCTTGGTCGCTGCGGCAGACTTGGAGCGTGGAGACCGTCGAGTACGCCCCCGGCCGACTGGTCGACCTCTTCGGCGAGCCTGAACAGCAGACCGTTCTGTTGTGGCACGGTAGGCAGGCCGACGCCCGCACCGTCAACCGACCGCTCGCCGACCTGCTGGCCAGCCATAGCCTCGCTGTAGTGGTGCCCGACTGGAACTCGCACGCCGACGACGGCGGCCGCGCAGATCTGTTGCGGTCGGTGCATTTCGCGACAGATCGCGGGGACAGCACCAACGGCCTCGTGCTTGTCGGCTGGTCGTTGGGCGGCGTCGCCGCGGCGGGGCTGACGATCCACGCGCCACGTCTCAATGTCCGCGTCGCCCAGACTGTTTGCCTTGCCGGCGCGTTCACCGCCCGCGACCCGATCTCAGGCGAACGCCTGGGCACGGAGCTGCCGAGCGGAAGAGATCGCTCGCCGTTCGTATTGCTGCACGGCGTAGCCGACGACGTCGTTCCGGTCGCGGTGAGCCGGGCGTTCACCGCGGCCCTCAAGCAGAACGGGTGGTCAGTCGAATTGGTCGAACTGGCCACTGACCACGGCGCGATCGCCGGCGCCACCTACGACTCGGCGGCCGACCGCTACTCGCCTGCACATGGCGCCGGGACACTGGCCGTCGCGACCGAGGTGGCGGCCCTGATCGCTGCCGTACTCCAGCGCCGAACCGCTCCTTGACGATTGCACGATGGGCCACGCCGGCGGTTGCAGACGAAGGCGGCCCCCTTTCGCTCCTCTGCGCAATGCGACAGTGGGTCAAAACGCGGTGCCGAATGCGGCGGTGGAAACTGCACTGCCCGCATTGGTCCGAACCGCCGAATGATCGTGTGGCAGGACAGCAGGGCGACCGGCCACCCGGGGTTGCGCGTACCTCTCGTCCAGGGGGTAATGTCCAGCTCGTGAAGGGAGCGAGGCTTGCCGCGATCGCCGCATTTTCAGTCATGTCCATGACTTTGGCGACACCAGCGAATGCTGACCCGGATACCGACTTCGCTAACCAGCTCCACACCTACGGCATCTACGGCCCCCGCGACTACAACGCATGGCTGGGCAAGATCGCCTGCGAACGACTGCACAACGGCGTGGACGGCGACGCCTACAAGTCGCAGAAATTCGTCGCGAGCAACCTCCCGAGAGGCAGCACGCAGGTCCAGGCGTGGCAGTTCCTCGGCAGCTCGATCACCTTCTACTGCCCCGACCAGACGCCTATCCTGCAAGCGCTGTCCGCGGAACGCGGCTGATTAGTTAGCTGTCCTAATCTACAGCGCCGACGCGCTACGGTACTCGTCGTGCGCCGGTATCGTCTGAGTGCCCTGCTCCGTTCCAGCGTCGTAGCCGTCGCCCTCGGCGGCAGCGTCGCGGCCGTCCCGGGATCGCGTCGGCCGACGCCACGGAGGACTACCCGATACCACACAGGATGATCATCACCACGTGCACCGCCGAGCAGATCTTGGCGGCTGCCAGGGACGTCACTCCTATCTACTACGAGCGGTACATGATCGACATGCACAGTAAGCCGCCCGACGTTCAGCAGGCAGCGATCGACGGTGCTCATTGGTTCTACTCGTTGAGTCCCGACGACCGCAGCGCCTATTCGGAGGAAATAGCGACCAATATTTACGGTGAGCCCCTGGTGTTCAGGCGGCCCAACTGGGCAAAGGTCTTCTTCAACAACAAGGGCGTCGCCGCAAAGACGACCGGCGGGTGTGCGCAATACCCGCCGGATGATCAGTCCGTGTGGGAATGGTCCCCGGCCCGCTGAATCAGTGAACGGGGGCTGCCGGCAAGGGTGTCGTGTCGCTGTCCACTTCCTTGCGGCGCCGGGCGGGGCGGGAGCGCACGCGTTGCGGCCACCAGAACCAGCGGCCGAGAAGCGCGGCGATGGATGGCGTCATGAACGAGCGCACGACCAGCGTGTCGAACAGTAGACCGAGGCCGATGGCGGTACCCAC
>JAOPWC010000197.1 GCA_025965895.1 Mycobacterium sp. | reverse complement strand
GAGACCCCCAACCTGCACCAGCACACGCTCAAGGTCGCGGTGGTCGACGCGTCCGACTACGCATCGCGTGAGGGTGGCGACTTCACCTTCGAGCTGTTCCGCCGCACGCTGTGGCGCCGTCTGAATCTGCTCGAACCGCTGCGCAAGAATGCGAGTCATAGCTCAGCGAGCTGGGGTTCGCGATCTAAATCTGTACGATCCCCGCCCAAGTCGTCCATATCTACCTTGCAAATTTCGGCGACTGGACCGCGGATCCGAACGGGTGATTCGTGCTGATGACTCCGCAGATGGATTGGCCGAGCCGGTATGCGGGTTCAGGGCCTGGACCGAAGACGTGCCGCGTGCCCTCCATGGTGAGCGGATTTCGGCACAGTCGTCAACGGTCCAATTGTGCGTGGGACGGCTGACAGGGTTGGCCCCGTTTCAGCCTCGTTAATCCTCGTTGCGGAGGATGGTGTAGGCCACCATCATCGAGTCCACGTGGGCCCGCACCTCGACGATGATGTCCCCGTCAAAGCGGCACACCCAGCAATAGGTATTGGCGAAGTCGGCTCCCTCCTTGGTCGTTGAGGTGGAGTGCATCTCGGCGATCGTCGTGTCACCGTCGACGTAGAGGTGGGTGACCTCCAGCTTCACGCCGCTTGGGACAGCCTGTCGGGCCAAGCGGGTGAACGTCGCTTCAGTGAACTGAGCCTTATTGTGGTAGCGCCCAGCGAGGGGGTGGGTTCCCTCAACGGTCCAGTCGACGTCATCAGCGACCCGGTCCCAGAACTGCGGCTGGCCAGCGGGATCCTGGAGCTTGGCGAACAAGGCGATCCGGTCATCTCGTATCGTGGTCATGATTCGTTCCCTCTGGTCGTGAGCTATCTCGCTGACTGCGAACGCTATTCGGCGAAGGTTAGGTGGCCGCGGCCGGCCGCGGTCTCGCCGGCCTGGGCGAGCGCGTCCCAGTCGGTCATGCGCAGGATGCGTCCGGTCGCGCCCCAGAAGCCCTCAGAGTGCTCTGTGATCATGCACCAGACGCGCTGGGCGTGCGCCTCGATGTCGGTCACGCCCTCGGCGGTGAGCACCAGCTCGGTCACCTCACGCACCAGCGCGTTGCGGCGCTGCTCGTTGAGCGGGCCGGTAATGCCCGGCAGGCCCTGCGGCACGGTCAGAAAGACCCGGTAGATGGGGAGCTCGGCGGGCTTGCCGCCGACGTTGACCGCCCCGGCGGGCAGCTCGTGCACGAAGACCCACGCCATCGCGCGGGTGGCCGGGTTGTCGGCAACCCGCTCCCAATGCAACGCCGTGGTCGTCAGCCGCTCTATCAGGGTGGTCAGGGCGGAGCGTTGTAGGGCGCCGGCGGGCAGGGTGAGGTCGATCATCGGCATGGGTGGCTCCTTCATTGAGTGAGTAGCTTCAGTTGGGTCACACCTCCAAGTTAGGGCATATGCCCCTTGTTGTAAAGGGGGCATATGCCCTAAGGTGGAGGGATCCATGTGAACAGGGGAAGGGTGAGGACGATCATGCCCGGTCGCGTTGAGGTAGCCGAGGAAAGTCCATGCAGCGCAACGGCCATGCGTAAGGCCACCCGTCGTATGACGCAGCTTTACGACGACGCTTTGGCGCCGGCCGGACTGCGCTCGACCCAGTACGCGATCCTTGAGGAACTCCACCGGCAGGCCGATGCTCCGCCCACTATGGGTGAGTTGGCCGAGACGCTCGTGCTGGACCGGTCGGCCCTTGGGCACAACCTGCGACCGTTAGAACGCGACGGTCTCATCGCGTTGGTAGCCGGCGACAATGACCGGCGAAGGCGCCGCGTGGTGCTCACCACACGGGGACGCGCCAAGTTTGCGCAGGGCCGGCGAGCTTGGAAATTGGCACAGGACCGGTTCAACGACGTGTTCGGCGAATCAGCAGCAGCGAAACTCCGCGCCACCCTGCTCCGCATCGCACGTGACGAACGCCTCACCACGCTGACCGATTGACCGATGAGAAAGGCGGCCGCGAATCAGTCAAGGCGACGCCGGAATATTCGACGACGGGCTTGCGTCCGTGCGTTCTGATCAGACCGATTGGGTATAACGACTTGAGGAGTGGCCATGGCGAGCGACGGCGTGATCATCAACGTGGCCCGCAGGGCCGGCATCCGGGGTCGGCCCGACAGCGCCGCCTACGGCGAGCCAAACGCGAACTGTTCGATGTCTGGGGCAAGACCACACCGCTCGGTCGGGCTGGCGAGCCGCAGGAGATCGCCGAGGCCATCGGATTTTTGGCTTCTCCCCGCGCCGGGTACATCACCGGCACCAACATCGCCGTCGACGGCGGCAGCACCGCCGCCTAACACCACCACAGGCCGAATACGACACGATGAGCATCTCGGTACTGGCAATCAGCTTCGACGCCCACGACGCCGCCCAACTCGCGCAGTTCTGGGCCCAGGCCCTGCACCGCACCGTCGACGACGGCGCCACCGAGGACTTCGCGGCCATCGCCGCCGACTCCGACAGTCAGCTCGGGCCCTTCCTGATGTTTCACAGGGTGCCCGAGGGCAAAACCGTCAAGAACCGGATGCACTTTGACCTGCAGGCCGCCGACGTTACGGCCGAAGCCCGCCGGCTGACGAGACTGGGCGCCAAGCAGATCCGCTCACTGGGCGAGAACAACAACCGGTGGATCAGCTTCATCGACCCCGAAGGCAACGAGTTCGACCTCGTGGCCGGCTGACCACTAGCCTCCCCGTCGACCCTGTTTGCACAAAGATGCCATGACACCGTTTGGCTCGGCCTAGGTGGCAAGCTCGCGGCCCTGTTCGAGCACCTCGGCAGTGCGGCGCCCGATCAACTACTCACGGCCAGACCATGTCCACCGGCGACCCGCCGTAGCGCTCGCCTGGCGCAACGATGGATGATCCGCCCTTAGCGGACCGGGGTCAGCAGCAGATGGGGCCGTGCCAGGGCCGCCGTCACGACGTCGTCATCGGAGGACGGCGCGGGAAGCCCCGGACCCGGCGCGATCAGAGTGTCGCTGGGCACGGGCGCCGCACCGCACGCAGTGCACCTTCCCAATTCGTCCAGCGGCGCCTCGTCGGCGGCGTGCTGTAACACTCGCCGCGGCCCCTCGGGGGCGTAATACTCATCGCCCCATACCAACAGCGCACGCACCGCCGGCCACAAAGCTGTGCCTTTGGCGCTGAGCCGGTACTCGCCGCGACCGGTGCTCCCCGTCACCCGCTCGACGAGTCCGGCCGCGGTCAGGGATTTGAGTCGCTCCGAGAGGACGGCACGGGGAAGTTTGAGATGGGCGGCGAAGTCGTCGAAGCGCTGCACGCCGTAGAAGGCGTCGCGCAGGATCAGCAACGTCCACCGCTGGCCGACGACCTCGAGACTGCGCGCCAGCGAGCAGGACTGGTCGGGATAGTCAGACGGTAGTGCCACCACCCCAGTATAGGCGCAAAGTTCGGTGAATGAACTGAGCGGTGGTATCGTCGGGGACTAGAGGGTTCAATGACCGAACTTTCCCATCGCGCGGAGCGGTCACTGCGCGGCGGCCAAACGCAAGTACTGGAGGTCCCGATGACAGGACTAGACGACGGCACGGTTGTCGCGCACACCGCGGTGCGAATAACGGTGGCGCTCAACCAGCCCCTGAGCCAAGCAGTAGCCCGATTCGAGGAACTGGTGCCCGCCGTGGACATCGACGCGTTCCGCCGGTCCCGTTCGTGGGACGAGACGATCCATCTGGCCAACACCAACGGCCCACTGGGTCTCATGCGCTTCTGGAAACTCGACTATGCTGCCATCTTGGCCGGGTCGGGCACGCCCGCACGCAGTTTCGGATATCTGATCGGCAACCAGACCATCGCCGAACAGATGATCCGGCACGAACCCGAAGTCGTGCTGTACGCACCGCTGCGGACGGCGATCTACGAGGGCTCTGACGGCCGCGCGTTCTTCGTCATCGACCAACCCAGTGCACTGTTCGGCAGCTTCGGCAACGCCGACGTCACCGAAGTCGGCTGTTACCTGGACGCATTGGTCGCCACTCTGCTCGACGCGTTGGGCGCCGTCGTGCCCGCCGAGCTGACGCCGCAGCCGGCGACCTGACGGATCGCTGCCACGACTCAACGGCGGTCCGGACATGCCGGGGCGATTCACGCGCGACAAGCCGCCATCGACCCGGCACTGCGAACGCCACCGCGGCGCCCCCGGACCTTCTGCTACGGGAAGCGACGCGATTTGGTTCAGTGCCGGCGGTGTAACCCGCTGGCGTTCCCCGGGAAGAAGGTGCTGTGAAAGGGCTTACAGCGATGTGGAAGAAGCGCGACGACATCATTGTGCGCGCAGGGTCGCCCGTAAACGCCGAGCCGCCGTCGGTATTGACCAGCGGGGAGACCGGCCGAAGCGATATCGCGCGACGAGCACGTTGTGCCGCCAGTGCCGACCCACCATCCCAGATGCCGCACCACCCTGTCGCCGCCATCGGTGATCGGCGCGCACGGAGCCGAGCGGGCTCTCCAACCCGGCCCGATGGCCGAACAACGCGCAGCATGCGAGAACAGCGCCACCGCCCCGCGGGCAGCGACCGCGCCATGGAAACGAGCCGTCGGGACCTTCGCGTCCGATCAGGCGTAGCGACTTCCGGTGCCCGGTACGAGAAGTCGCCTACGGTGCCGCCGCTGCTTGCTGACCTGCTCCGTCCGCGCCGCCGAACTCTGGCCGTCATCCTGGCCGCGATGCTGGTGCAGATGGCGATGAGCCTGGCCGCGCCGTGGGCCCTGAAGATCATCATCGACAGCGTCGCTGGAAGCCACCGTGCGCCGCAATGGATCGAGTGGCTGTTACCGGTGCTGGGCGGCGCAAGCAAGACGCACATCGCAGCGGCCGCCGGGATTCTGACCGTGCTGATCGCGGTGGTGACCGGGGCCGCGATGTATGTCGGGAGCTACTTCACCGAAAGTCTGGGCCAGGGCGTCGGAAACGATCTGCGCGTGCGGCTCTACCACCACCTGCAACAGCTTTCACTCGCCTACTACGACACCACGCGGGTCGGCTCCCTGCTGAGCACCCTCACCAGTGACGTTCAGACGATCCAGAGCTTCGCCTCAGCGTCCACCCTCAGCATCTTCACCAACACCTTGACACTTGTCGGGATGATCGTGGTGATGTTGTTGTGCCGTTGGGATTTCGCGCTTTTCGCTGTCACGGTAACGCCGCTGCTGGCCCTCTTCGTGGTGCGTGTCAACAAAGCGGTCCGGACGGCGGTCAAAGAGGTGCGTAGCCACCAGTCCGATCTGCTTGCCACCCTGCAGGAGGGCCTCCAATCTATTCAAGTGGTGCAGGCGTTCGGGCGCCAGGACCACCAGGAGCAGCAACTGCGCGACGTCAGCATGCAGACCGTGACGGCATGGCTCAAGGCACGGCGGGTGTCCTCGCTGCTGTCGCCGGTGGTCAGCCTGGCGATCGCGGTGTGCACCGGCCTGGTGCTGTGGCGGGGTTCCTTGCTGATTCTGGCGGGCACGATGACCGCGGGCGCGCTGACCGTTTTCCTCACCTACCTGACCAAGTTCTTCCAACCGGTGCGCGACCTTGGCCAAATGACCAACACCATCGCCCAGGTGGCGGTGGCGTTCGAGCGCGTCCTCGCGGTCTGTGACGCCGACAAAGTGATTCCCGAGCATCCCGCCCCGACAGATCCGCCGCCATTTCGCGGGGAGATCACCTTCGAACACGTCGGGTTCGGGTACGACCCGCAGGTGCCGGTGCTACGCGCCATCAACTTCGCGATCAGCCCTGGCCAAATGGTCGGTATCGTCGGGCCCACCGGCAGCGGCAAATCCACCGTCGCCAGCCTCATCCCGCGCTTTCGTGACCCCGACGCCGGTCGCATCACCATCGACGGCGTGGACATCCGCGACTACAAGCTTCGCGAACTCCGCTCCCAGATCGGCTTCGTGCTGCAGGACACCGTGCTGCTACGGGGAACCGTGCGCGACAACATCGCCTTCGGACGACCCGATGCCACCGATGACGACATCGTTGCGGCGGCCAAACTCGCCAACGCCCACGAATTCATCACCCGCATGCCCAAGGGCTACGACAGCCTGATCGGCGACCGAGGCACGACACTGTCGGGCGGGCAGCGCCAACGCATCGGCATCGCCCGCGCCCTCATCCGCGACAACCCGATACTCATCCTCGACGAACCAACCGCGGCGTTGGACGCGCAGTCCGAACAGCTGGTGATCGAGGCCCTGGAACGGCTGATGAAGGGCCGCACCGTGATCACCATCGCGCACCGTCTGAGCACCCTGCGCAACGCCGACAACATCATCGTCATCAAGGACGGCGTAGTGGCCGAAGACGGCACCCACCAGCAGTTGCTCCACAACAACGGCATCTACGCTCAGATGCACCATCTGCAATATCAGACGCCGGCTTCGACGCCCGGTTATCCCGAGTCATTCGCCACGAAATGTGGCAGAAATGGATTCTCCTCGCCTGCCTGGGCGCCGTCACCTGCCTGATGTGTGCCCTGATAAGCGAGCCGGCCGCCTTTGCCTGGGAGCTCGTCGAGGAAGTTGTCGCATTGTCAGGGGTGGTGGAGTGCCCCGTCCGACGAGTTCCTCGCGACGGCACGAAAGCAGCTCACGACGAGGGCGCCCCCTTTTACCTCAAACCAAAACGCCGATCATGAGCATGCCCGTAAACGAGGGAAATTGGCGTTCTCGACCTGGTTGGATTACGACATCATTTTGTATTGCGAGCTCAAGTCTTCGCTTGTCAGTTTTGCTCACTTAGAGGAAGGGAAACGGACTGCTATGGCAACGACCAAAAGAAGCGATGCTCCATCTGTCGCTCTTGCCGAGGGGTATTACTACGAAAATGGCTGCACCGTCGCGAGCAAGGTCCACTTGACAGAAAGGAATTACGGCACGAGACGCACGTTGTTTTTGATATGCGATACCGCTGCGGTCCAGGCAATTCTGCCAGACGGCTGGATCCTTCGTGCCACCGCCGAACCTGAATTTCATCTCATGGTGCATTTCAACGATTGGTTACACACTTCACATGCCGACAATACGCCCCGCGCAGTTCAAGCCCCGCCATACGTCGGCTTTCTGGTCCCGGTTCAAAATAGCTTTCTGAAGCGATCCGGTGTCATGCAAGTCTATGGCTTTGCTGCAGGCAGTCATTACACAGGCGGCCCTTACAAGGCTTATCGTGGATGTACTTATTCGCACTCTTCGCGGTTTGACACGAACGGCTTGGACGTTTCATGGACACACGATCACTATAAGATCGGTTCACTCGATTCCGCGGGTGTGTTCGAGATATCGATCGCTCACCAAAGAACCGTAGTTGCGCGGGTGATCACGGGGCGGCCAAATCTGGCTGTATTCTCGCCCTACGATAATTCTATTGAGCGGTATTACGCGGAAGACCTGGTGCTTGAGCGGCCACTGGCGCCTTCGCTTGGGTTGTCCAATGTGAAGGATTTCAGCTTAACGTGGACATTGCCGGATCTGAAGGACGTGATGGCATCCGCCAAGCTCGTCGCGATGAACTACAATCCGGCTTACATGCGCGAAGTGTTTGAGCGCGACTAATATATTTCAATAGGTAGAATTCGCGTCAGTAGGCAAGCGGGAGAGGGCCACACGTGCGATCAGGTTCACGCCGCGGGAAATCTGTTCGACTTTGTGGCTGAGCCGGCCGCGTTGACGACAAACACCGCCGCGTCGTGGTCAGCGCATCCTTTCGATGCTTAAGTAGTGACGCGTGCACATCGCGCCGCGAGCAAGCCGCCCGCAGTAGCGGATCGTGCTTCGTGGGTAATGAAACTTATCCACGACGCGGGCTCAAACAGGCTGGATCGCCGTGTAATGCTGGTTGTGCACAGCAGTTCCACCAGGGGCGCATGCTACCGACGCTTGCGTGAACCTTATCCGTTGAGCCCGGTCTGCTAGAAGCGCAGCTTTCTGACGAACTCCGCGACGGCGGTGCCGATCTCGTCCGGGCTGTCCTCTTGGATGAAATGGGTTCCGCTGACGGTGGTCTCGGTCAGGTTGGGCCAGGCCCGGATGAGCTCGCGGATGCGGCCGCGGACGAGCGCGCCGGGGTCGGCATTGATGAACAGCTTGGGCACATCGGACTCGGCCAACCACCTGCTGTAGTCCTCTACCACCGATACGACGTCGGCGGGTTGTCCGTCGATCGGGATGTTGCGCGGCCACGACAGCGTTGGGCGGCGGTCTTCACCGGGGTTGACAAAGGGTTGCCGGTAGTGGTTCATTTCTTCGTCGCTGAGCTCGCGCTGTATCGCGCCTGGCAGCACGCCCTCGACGAAGATGTTCTGCTCGAGCGCCATTGGCTCGCCCTGCGGCGACCGGAAGCTCTGGAACAGCCCGCGGACGTCGTTGGGGAAGTCCGACCAACTTATCGGGGTGACGATGGCTTCCATGAACGCGATGCCCTGTACCCGGTCGCGGTGCTGGTTGGCCCAGTCGAAGCCGAGTACTGATCCCCAGTCGTGCAGCACGAGTGTCACGTTGTCACCCAGGTCCAGCGCGTCCCACAGCGCGAACAGGTAGTCGCGCTGTTCGGCGTAGTGGTAGCGGTCCGAGCCGGACGGGCTCAGCTTGTCCGATCCACCCATTCCGATCATGTCGGCGGCCACTAGCCGGCCAAGCCCCTGCAGGTGCGGCATCACGTTGCGCCACAGATACGACGACGTCGGGTTGCCGTGGGCAAAGACGATGGCATCGCCGTCGCCCTCGTCGACGTAGGCCATCCGTTTCCCGTTGACCTCGCGATACTGCAGTCGCCCATACGGTTTCGCTCCAAACATGTCGTGCCTCCTAGTCAGGCGGGAGTTTCCTGGGTTATCGGTCGATGGGTAGCGGCGCGTTGGCGGCGACGAGGTGGCGGTCACGCATTTCGTGCCAGAAGTCCTCGGGGATCCTGGTATTCAGCGCGGCGTAGTCTTCTGCGATGCGTTCAGGCTTGCTGGCGCCGGGGATGACCGCGGCCGTGGCCGGGTGGGCAAGCGAGAACTGCAACGCTGCTGCCTTGATGGGGACGTCGTACCGGTGCGCGATGTCGGTGATGCGTGCGACTTTGGCGCTGATCTCTGCTGGAGCATTTTGGTACTCGAAGCGGGTGCCGCCGGCGAGGATGCCGGAGTTGTAGGGGCCACCGATGACGATGTCAATGCCTTGCGCTGCGGCGGTCGGCATCAGACGCTGCAGCGCGTGCTTATGGTCAAGCAGTGTGTAGCGGCCCGCCAGCAGCGTGCTGTCCGGCTGGACATCGGTTAGGCCCAGCGTCAATTCGACTGGTTCGGTGAGGTTTACGCCCAGGCCCCAGCCCTTGATGACGCCTTCTTCGCGCAGCCGGGCCAGTGCGCGAAATGCTCCGGTGCGGGCGGTTTCCAACTGCGCCAGCCACGTGTCGCCGTGAAAATCTTGTGCGGGGTCGTGCACGAAGACGAAGTCCAGTCGGTCGACCCCAAGGCGATTGAGGCTGTCCTCGATCGATTTCAGTGCGCCCTTTTCGGTGTAGTCATAGACGACACGGTTGGCCCGGCCGAACTTGAACATCTCCGAGTGGCGTTCTTCGGTGTCGATCTCGTCCAAGATGAGCCTGCCCACCTTGGTGCTCAACACGTACTCGTCGCGGTTGTGCTGGGCGAGGTACTTGCCTAAGCGGATATCTGCCAGGCCGGCGCCGTACATCGGCGCCGTGTCGAAATAGCGAGTGCCATGTTCCCAGGCCGCGTTTACCGTCGCTTCGGCCTCTTGGTCGGGAATGTCGCGGAACATGTTGCCCAGCGGGGCGGCACCGAAACCCAGCGGGCCGTTCACCAATACGTCTCTGATACCCATCTGAACACTCCTATGCCGTGTCTTGGGCGTGACGGTTGGTGATGGCGTAGGGCGCCGAACCGATGGTGCCCTTCGCCGCCTCGCCGAACGACAGAGGATCGAGGACCCACACGTCGGCGGCGTGATCGACCAGATCGCTGACCCCGGCGCGGATCTGCGCGTACGCCGCACCGGCGGCGTGGCCCTGCAGATCTGGCGGCGTCGCCCACTTTTCCACGACGAAGACGGTCTCACCGTCGGTGTGCAGGGCGAACAGTTCACATCCCGGCTCGTGGTGCACGAGCGGCACAATGGGAGCGTAGACGTCGATAACCTCTTGGAGGCGACCAGGTTTCGGATATACCCGAGCTACCACAATCTTTGTGTTACCGGCCATGATGTGCCCCTTTCTGAAGGCGACTCCCCCCCTTTAGACGCGCCATCGTGTTCGTTCTTGGGCTGCACCGGTTTGTCATGTGGCCCTCGCGAACTCGACCAGCGCGGCGTTGGTGAGCGCCGCGCGTTCCTGCTGGAGCCAATGCCCGGCCCCGGCCACCAGCTCGAAGCGACCCAGGTTGGGGATCAGCGCGCGCATCGAAGCCTTCAAAGTGGAGGTGTCGTAGGCGCAGATCACCGGGTCGCGGTCGCCGGCCAAAAACAGCGCCGGTGGGGTGATCTGCGCGCCGTCCCAGACTGCGGTGAGTGCCCAGTTGTAGTCGATGTTGCGGTACCAGTTCGCCGGGCCGAAGAACTCGGTCTTGGCGAACTCTTCGACGTAGGCGGCGATATCGCGCTCGGTCAGCCAGGCCGGCAGCTGCTCGGGGCTGATCCACCCGTCGAAGAAGCGCTGCCCGTGCGGGACCAGCAGCCGCCGGACTTCTGGGTTGTCGCCCGACAGGCCGAACAGGATGCGCCGAAATGACCCGGCCAGATCGGACTCGAAGTCCTTCTCCGCGGCACGGTGTTGAAAATAGAACCAATAGAAGGTGTCACCGTAGCGCTGCCGTGCCGCGGTCAGGTCGGGCACCGGGGTGCGTGCCGAGAACGGCACGCTCAGCCCGCCGACACCACGGACCAGGTCCGGGCGCAGCAGAGCGGTGTGCCAGGCCACCGGTGCGCCCCAATCGTGGCCTATCACTGTCGCGTTGGGCTCGCCGAGCGCGCCGATCAGCCCCACCACGTCGCTGACCAGGTGCAGCATCGTGTAGTCGGCGACGGCGGCCGGGGTGTGGGTACCCGGGTAACCACGCTGGTTGGGCGCCACGGCGTGGAAGCCGGCCTCGGCCAGCGCCCGCAGTTGATGGCGCCACGAATACCAGCATTCCGGAAAGCCGTGCAGCAACACCACCAGCGGACCGGTCCCGGCCTCGGCCACGCGCATCGGGGCTCCGTTGACCTCGACCACGCTGTGCCCGATGTCGATGTCCATGTCGGCGCCCGAGCGCAGCGCGTCGAGTGACATGACGCCTCCTAAACCGATCTCAACGTGCAATCGGTTTCGAGCATATGCCATACTGGTTGAGAAATGCAACCAGTTTGGAGGTGAGTGCGGTGCACAAGGACATGCGATCGGGGTGTCCGGTCAACCTGTCGCTGGAGATCTTCGGCGACCGCTGGACCCTGCTGGTCGTGCGCGACATCATCTTCGCCGGCGCCCGGCACTACCGTGAGCTGCTCAACGGCCCCGAACGCATCTCGTCAAACATCCTCGCCGACCGGCTCGCCACGCTCGTCGGCCACGGCCTGCTCACCAAGTCCGACGATCCCTCCCACAAGCAGAAGATCACCTACAGTCTCACCGAGCAGGCGATCGAACTGGTCCCCGTCCTGGCCCAGCTGATCGCTTGGGGGATGCGATACCTGCCCGTCGCTGACGAGTACGCCGCCCGAGGCGAGGTGCTCGTCGCCGGCGGACCGCCGCTATGGGAAACCTTCATGGACGAACTACGCGACACCCACCTGGGACCAGGGACGCGCCGACAACAACCACCAACCGGCGCCACCGTCACAGCGCAGCTACAGGCCGCCTATGAGGCTGCCCTCCCGCATTAGCCCACTCACCGGCAACGCCAACTCGCCGGTGAAACCGGACCGACTTTGCAATTCATCAGCACGCCGGTGCAATTGGTGAACGGTGGTTCGATGGTCGTGCTTCGAGCCGACGCGTCATCACGGCCCACCGGCGCAAGCAGATGCTGGTGTTTGGGGCGGTCCCGGGAACGCGACCATGTCCGTTTCCGCGTCGAGCACCGATCGCGGCTCGTTAGACACAGGACGATCAGCTTGCTGCTCGGCGGGCCGGAACGTGAGATCCACCGTGCGGGGCACCGATCAGGACGGGGACGCCGCCGCACTTCTGGCCCCGCCGGAGCTCGGCGCTCCTGTTTGCTATGACGCCGCCGTTGGGGCCGCCGGGCCGGGCTCGCGGTCGAGACGCCGATGGGGTCGTTCCGGGGGTCAGGAGGGCACTCGATGCAGACCACGGCATCGTCGCAGCGACCCGCCCCCACGTCGAACCAGGTAGGATAAAAGCCGGTGTGGAGTGCACGCCGCGTATGAAAGAGACATTGGTATCGGAACTACAGTCATGTTGACATCAGATCAAGCCGAAGTGGGTTGGCCGGCCACTGACCGGTATGACCTTCCCCACGCCCCGGGAACGCTGGGGTTCGTCCAAGACGTGCTGAACACCCAGCCAACACAGCACCCTCCCATGCCCGACCTGTTGGCCGACCTGGTCAGCGCCCAGCAGTGGTTGGACGGGGCTCTTGCGTTCTGGTCGTCGCAGACCGGCGTACCGCAGACCCGAGTCGTTCTCACCGATGATGACCTGGGCCGACTGCGCGACCTTCGGGCCGATCTCACCGCGCTCATCAATTCCACCGACCGTGGCCGCGGCGCACCGTTGTTCTCGTCTGCCTCGCTGGCCGCCCGGGTGGGGTCCGACAACGATGTGCTCCTGGAGCCGCGCGGCGAGGGAAGCCGGCGTGTTACCTCGGTTGTGCTGATCGAGGCCTTCACCGCCCAGCAGATCGATACCTGGCGCAGGCTGAAAGTGTGTCGCAACGACCGGTGCGGGGTCTCGTTTTACGACCGCTCACGCAACAATAGTGGGGTGTGGCACGACGCCCGTGTGTGTGGAAACGCCGTCAACCTGCGTGCGTCGCGGGCCCGCAAACGTGACCGCCAGCTCGCCCAGCATGCCGGCAACACCGCCCAGAACTCCTAGGTCAACGACTTCATTTAGCCATCGGGGTGCCTGCAGACGCGATGTGACGAATCCGATCGAACTACGGGCATGTCAGGAGAGCGTGGGTCTCCGACGCAATAACGAGCCAGTTGGCGCCCTTGTCGGACCAGACGGGCACGCTGTTTGACGCGCTGTCATGTGCCGCATCCCCCCGTTGCAGCGGCGGATGAAATCCGGCTCAATGACGATGCGGGCCGGGTCGTTGGCCAGGTAACCGCCCCAGGGCCGCCACCTTTGCTGAATCCCGCAGATTCCAGTATCGGCTCGCCAGTCTGGCGGTGAGTGCGTCAGCGCCGCTGTCTTCGACGGTGGCGCCACCGACGAACACTGGCGATAGTTAGGTTCGCCCACGTCGTTGGCGACCAGAAGTGAGACGCGTGGGTGTGTCCGCGTCCGCTGGACCTTGGGTGATGAGGCGAAGGAAAACAGCTGCAGCCGGGCGGGCGGCGAGTACTCAAACCACACTGGCCGAGGTGTCGGCAGCAGCGACGGCGAGAAGGGGCCGGACGGTACGCAGGCCCAGCCGTGGCCGAGCCAGAAACGCCTGATCGTCGGCGGTGAGGATGTCGGGGGCACGGCCGTGTTGGTCCATCATGTCCATCCCCTCTCGAGTTGAAGGTGCCGGCGGCCGCGGCTGAGGATGGAGTGTCAGCTTCGGGAGGAGCCAAAGGGTCCATAACTCGTCCCGATGAGCTGGCACCGTACGTCGCTGACGAGATGCGCGTCGTCGGCGAGGTCAAGGCCGAGGGCGTAATCCAATCGGTATACCGGCGGGCCGCCGGGCCAGGGGTGTACCCCATCCTCGAAGGACCCGGCATCGACGCCGTCCGAGAGCGAGTCGACACCCTTCCCTTCGTCGTCGAGGGCCTCATGACGATCGACTACGACGAGATCTACGAAATCTAACGACAAACCACAAATGGAGGTTTCCGACCATGACCCGCATGAGGATCGCGATCCTGGACGACTATCAAAACGTCGCAACACGCTTCGCTGACTGGGACGCCCTCGACGCCGACGTCGAGGTTTTCACCAAGCCGTTCACTGATGCCGCTGAGGTTGTCCGCAGCCTCACCGGCTTTGACGTCCTCGTAGCGATGCGGGAGCGCACCCGATTCCCAGCGGAGGTGCTCGAAGAGCTGACCGAGCTTCGGCTCCTGGTGAGCACCGGGCCAGCTAACGCCGCCATCGACCTGTCGGCCGCCAGTAAGCTCGGCATCACGGTGTGTGGAACCGGATACGTCTCCGACCCCACCGTCGAGCATACCTGGACGCTAATCCTCGGCGCCGCACGAAACCTGCTCACCGAGGCCGACTCGATGCGCACCGGCGGCTGGCAAGTCACCGTGGGCACCGGCTTGCGCGGCAAGACGCTCGGCGTGCTGGGACTGGGCAGAGTCGGGTCAGAAGTGGCGCGAATCGGACAGGCGTTCGGCATGACGACGATCGCGTGGAGCCAGAACCTGACCCCGCAGAAAGCTGCCGAGCACAACGTGCAAGCAGTCACAAAGGAACAACTATTCGCCGAAAGCGACGTGCTATCAATCCATGTCGCCTTGAGTGAGCGAACTCGCGGGCTGGTCGGTGCGGCGGAGCTGCAGTCCATGAAGCCGACCGCGATCCTAGTCAACACGTCTCGTGGGCCGATCCTCGACGAGGGCGCGCTCCTCGACACATTGCGCCAGAAGCGCATCAGCACCGCCGCAATCGACGTCTACAACACCGAACCGCTACCCGCGGACCACCCACTGCGGTCACTACCCAACGCGCTGCTCACCGGACACATCGGGTACGTCACCGACGACCTCTACCGGACCTTTTACGAAGACTCCGTCGAGAACATCGCCGCCTTCCGCGCGGGAACTCCCGTTCGATTGATGGCTTACGGGGCGGCGTGAACCGCGTGTTAGCCGTTATGCGTCGCCAGAGGAATGGAACCCCCGCGCGAGACCAAGCAGTGCCAAGTGTGCGTGAGACAACCGCAATGCAGCAGTTCAGAAAGGCGGGACTTGAAGCTGCGTGCGAGAACCTAATCGGAGTCGGTCACGACGCCGGGCCTGCGCACGCCTCGTCGCGGATTGTTGTCTGGTTCGTCCGCTCCGATTCGGGCGGCTATGGGCGCATCGCGGCCGAGACGTGCCACGAGTCCTCGAACATCACGAACCGGTTGATACGCCCGTCGTCGTCGACGACGATGTGGACGGCGAACAAGGTGTCCATCAATTTCCCCGTTGCCCGGACGATCACGGCGCCCCGGCCCAGCACGACCGCGTCCTGGCCTTCGACCACGATGCGGTTGATGTCCATCGCCTGGCGGTCGACATGGGCCCCCATGAGGGCGAAGAACTCTCGAACCGCTTGCGGGGTGTCACGTTCGCCAAGCCAGGGAACGGTATCGGTGTCGCCGGGGATATCCCAATGGAAATCGTCCGAGAGAAGGTCGATGACGCCCTCGATGTCGCCGGCCCCGATTCGTTTGTAGAGCCTCTCGACGATCGCACGCGTGTGCTGTGCCACGGGTTCGCCTCTTCCTGATCGGTGGCCCTCAGCCTGCCAGAAGCCGGCTTCTCGAAGCGAGGGTTCTCGTTGGCCTCAACTAGCGCGGGTACTTTGCCGACGTCACCGCGACAACGGACGGACAGTGCCGAGCGCACCATATTCACAACGTGTTGCGCGTGCCCGGTTGCTCATCTCCCGCGACAACCTTCGTGGCAGATCGCCGTCAGCGAGGTGCGCGCCAATATTTTGACGCGCTGAGAGCGCTGGTTGGTCGCCCAAGGGGGCGCTTATCACATTCGTTCGACCCATCGAGCGCGAGATGGTCCCGGCTCGAACGCCTCGCTGAAGTATTGGGTCTCACGCACCACCTCAGCACCCTCGAATTCCATGATGCTAACCACGTAGAAGGGTTGCCCGTCATAGGTCAGTACGAGTTCGGTGATCCAAAGATCACCTCCGCCAAGCATGCGCCGCACGGAGAAGCGTTTCGTGCTCGGCTGCGCGGTACGTGACGCCTGAATGTTGTGCCGGCCGAGGATGCGCTCACCTGACTGCGGATACTCGAGAATTGCGTCATCACGGTAGATTTGGTGTTCCGCCGCGAAGTCATTGGCGTCGGATGCTGTCCAGTGACGCCGTAAAGCGGCCTGCAAGTCGTCGTCCCGCATCGATGTCCTTCTCTCCGAGCAATCACGTTTCACCACTGAGGGTCCTCGGGATGTCCACGGACGTGGCGCTGAATCGTTCATAACCTGCGTCGCGGCTGGCCGTGGGTGTTATGGTCAATCTGACGCCGGGCGCGGCGCGCGATAGCGCGCGCACGGCATCGCGGTCTTTGAAAGGGAAAAAAGGAAGATCGCATGATCAGCGACACCGCGGCCTTGTTGTCGCGGGGGCCGAGACGCAGGCACCACTGATGGGTCGTGTCGCGCTAATCACCGGAGCCAGTCGGGGAATCGGTGCGGCGATCGCACTAGTCCTCGCGGAGCGGGGGTTTCGGGTGGTCGTCAACTACCGGTCCAGTGCCGAGGAAGCAGACGAGGTGGTCCGGGCCGCGACAGCGGCTGGCGGTGAAGCCGTGGCGATTCAAGCCGATGTCACCGAGGCCGACGATGTCGCCGCAATGGTGGGCGAAGCCGAACAGCGGTGGGGCGGGGTCGACGTGCTCGTGCACAACGCATTGATCCCTTTTGATGTCACCTCGTTCGCCGATCTGAGCTGGGAGCAGCTCGGCGGTAAGCTGGACCGAGAGCTGCGCGCCGCGTTTTTTATCACCAAAGCCGTTGTGCCGGCGATGACTTCCCGCAGTTACGGTCGGCTGGTGTACCTAAGCACGGGGTTGTCCCGTCGTCCGCGCGACGGGATGATCACGCTGGGCACCGCCAAGGCGGCACTGGACCAGTTTGTCCGGTTCATCGCACTCGAGCTGGCGCCGCACGGCATCACCGCGAACCTCGTCGCGCCCGCAACGGTCGACGAAACGAAGGTGACCGAGCAGTTGACGACCGACCAGATGCGTCACCTCGGCGCAACCAACCCCATGGGGCGCCTCGTCCGCCCCGCCGAGGTGGCCCGCACGGTTGCCTTCTTGGCCAGTGAGGATTCCGCTTTCACCACCGGCCACTACCTCCCTGTCAACGGCGGCCTTGCCATGGATTGAAATCCAATTCTGCCGCTACGGAAGTCACCAGATTTGGGGAAGGGTTTCGGCCATGCACACCATCGACCTGGCCTATGCAGGGCGCGGTATCCACGAGGAACTGGTCGCCTATATTGCCGACCAGGAGGGCTACTACGAAGATGAAGGCGTCCACGTCGCCATCCGCGACGGGGTCCACTGGGAAACAGAGCGTCTCCGCCGCGGCGCGACGATCGGCCTGGGCCGGGCCCTGTTGTCGCGGCTGACCGGCGGCATCGGTTGGACAGTGCTCAGCGTCAACACCCATCGTCCGCTGTTCTGGTTTCTCGGCAGCGCCGAGGTGACATCCATGGCGGATCTTCGCGGGCGCCGCCTGGCGGTCCACGCCGGCCATAGCCCCCCCGGTTGTTTCGCCCGGATCGTCCTGCGCAAGCACGGCCTGGACCCCGACCGCGACCTGGAATGTGTGGTGCGTGATCCGGGTGACTACCAGATGGACCTGCGACGCCTTCGGGACGGCTCCATCGACGCCGCCTACGTAGGCAGCACGCTCTCACCCGAACAGGTCGCCGAGGAAGAAGGGTTTCACCTGCTGGCCTGGATCGGCGATCACTTCCAGATCCCCACAGTGGGCGTTACCGTAGACCCCGTCCATATCCCCCTGGACAGCCCCGCGCTGCGGGCGCTCGTGCGGGCCAACCAGCGGGCCCTCCGGACGATCGCCGATCAACCCCGCCTGGCCGTCGACTACATCGCCTCGTTTCTCAACCGGCTCACGCGTGATGAAGCGAAGCGGCACTACGAACGCTACATCGGCCCGTACTTCACCCCCGACGGCCAGGTGGACCTCAACATCGCGCAGCAAGCGATCGACGCGGTCGCGGCCGAACTGGGCGCCGCGGCAGTAGCCGCCGACGAGATCTATCAGCCGGCCCAGTGAACGCGAGAAGGGTCCGACCTCAATACCGGGCCGCTATCTACACACAGTCCGCTTTTTGACTGAGATGATGTTATAATGTTTGTAATATCTTGTGCCGCAAGTAATTTATCGGTAACGGCGCCATATTCGATTGCGCCGTATTCGGCGGTGGGGTGAAGGTCACCGCTCGTCGAAGTGCGTTAGCGAGATCGCTTACAGAGCTGAAGGACGTCGTGGCGTCAATTCGCCGGGGCAGCCAAGCCGTTATCGCTTGCCGCCACCATCCGTTGCCGTCGGGGTCGCTGAAGGAGGCGAACGAGGCGTAGCTGCGGTGTTCCGGATGCGGACCGGGGACTCTGCCGTCGGTGCCGGCGTGGTGAAATACACCATTAACGTCGTGAAAGACCTCTCACTCACCTCGACTCCCGCTGCCATTAATTCGGTTCCGCCGCGTCGATATCGGTGACTGCGAGATGCAGCCCCGTGTCAGGGCCCGTTCCGGCTGTGGTGATCCCGGTACCGAAAATGATCGAGCACGGTGAGCCAGGAGCTGTCAGTGCAACGACACGGAAGTCGTCGCCTGTCGCAACATCGGCGTCCAGACGCCATCCCAGTGACAGGTAGAAGTGTTTGGCCGGTCGACGTCGGTCACGGGAAGCACTACGACTTCGAGCTTCATATCAATGCTT
The DNA here is from genome assembly GCA_025965895.1 of Mycobacterium sp. Classification (GTDB taxonomy): domain Bacteria; phylum Actinomycetota; class Actinomycetes; order Mycobacteriales; family Mycobacteriaceae; genus Mycobacterium. The sequence goes on along the minus strand of JAOPWC010000197.1, from coordinate 11,376 downwards.
TCGCTCCTCTCGGTGGAGGCCGCCGTGGTGCTGGCGACGCGCACATGGGCTGCTTTCGTTGACTGGCGCGCACAGCCGGGACGGTCTCCCCGTCGAGCACCGTGCTCGCGCACGCAATCGCATCAGAGACATTGCGTGAAGGAGACTTGACGTGTTCCGCGCAAAATCAGCATCTTGAGCTCCCCACGACAAAAAGGGCCACTGGCGCGTAGCGGGCGCCCCTACGTGATGTCACCTGAGGGTGGCAGGGCCACTGGGATTTGGCGAAAGTTCTGTGGTAGTCGCTGTCATCCAGGCATGGAGGGGCAGCGACTCCACGATGCTGCTGAGCTCGCCAGGGTCGCGGCCGTTCCGCAGGTCTAGAGTTCGCCGGACGGGCTCCTCTGCTGCGAGCGCCCACAGCCGCCGCAGGTTCGCCAGCACCGCGCGGATTCTGCCGCACCATGCCCGCGGCTTCGTCGACAGGGCATTACCCAAAGCCCGGACCCTGCAACGCGGTTCGGCCCGCAAAGGGGACCAGGACCGGACCACGAGCTAAGACTGGTTCGTCGACGTGCGGCCATGTTCGCCGACCTGTGCCACTGGGGCAGCGAACCTGGCTCACCCCTTGCCAGGCATGCGCCGCCGACGGTGCCGCTGACCCGCCACGATCTACGCCGCAGCGGGTTCGCCGCGGCCCGTGCCCGCACCGAAGCCCGCATGACTGCGACCGTCATGGATCTCACCCAGGAGATCCCCAACATCCGCGCCTACGCCCTTCGTGCCTGGAACGACGCCACCGATAGCCTGAAGCAGCAGCCTCGTGACCGACATGCCCTGGCGGCCGAACGCGAAGCGTTCTGGGATTGGGCGTTCCTGGAGCTGCTGCTGACCACGGGTCTTCGCCTTGAGGAAGCCTGCCAGCTCACCACTTTGGACGTGTTGAAGCGCCAGCTGTCCAACGGGCAGGTCTACTACCTGTTGCACATCAAACCGTCAAAATTCGACCGCGCCCGAGTCATCCCGATCGGCGATGCACTCGGCCACGTCATCGCCCAGATCATCAGCCACATCAAGGACCTCTACGGCACCAGCGCCGTCCGGTTCTGCGACCGGCGCGACCTTGCCAACAAGGTCGCCTATCCGCGGGCCCCCTACCTCCTGCAGGGCCGGAGCCACCCGTCAGCGATCGCCGTGCAGACCATTCGCGCCCGACTGCGCGACCTGTCGACGGCCGCAGGGGCCACCCACGCTGACGGCAGCCCGCTGCATCTGACCCCCGCGACTGCCGTCGTGTCTTCGCTACCGAACATCTCAACAGCAACACCCCGGTGCACGTCATCGCCGCACTGCTGGGACATGCCGGCCTGGACACCGTGATGATCTACGCCAAGCTCTACCCCGACAGCCTCGTCGAGGGCTACCGCACCGCCATGCGCGGCCTCTACGGCGCCTACTACACCACCGACGAACTGCGCGATCCCAACAGCGCAGAATGGGCCGCATTCACGGCCAGCTGCAACCTGCGCGACATGGGCACCCACATCTGCGCGGCTGCCCACAGGCGAGCACTGCGCCCGCGGTCTGGTCTGCCTTGGCTGTCATCACGCCCAACCCAAGAAAAGCGCCGTTCCGACCTTCCGGCGCATGATCGCCAGCCACACCCGCGCACTGACCCGAGGCCGCGAAGCCGGCGAGTCCGTTGGACAAATCGCCGCCCGCGAACTCGAAATCCAACGCCTCCGCGATGCCCTGGCCCGCGCCGACGAACTCACCCAAGCCGCCAGCGACGCCCTCGAAACCGCCGCGATGTGAAAGCTTGAACTGCACGCTTTCGCGCTCCTCAGGCGCCCAAGTCTGTCGCCGCTTCCTCGTACAGTTACGTCGTGAGCGAAGACCTGCGGTACGGCATCCCAAAGATGGTGACGGTGAGGGTGTCTGCTCACCTGAGTCACACCACCAGCGGGATATGAGTGCGTCTTCAGCTTTCGCAATGAGCTTGATGTCGGCCACCGACGGTCGCGTGGATGACCGTGGCTGACTGACGATCCCGAATCGCACGCCAATCGAACGCTGCGCCGCTGTTTCAGTCTGGATGGTTCACGATGTTGATTACGTTGCCGTCCGGTGCTCGGACGAAGAACCGGCGCACACCCCATCGCTCTGTGGTTATGGGATGCACGATCTCGTAGCCGAGTTTCTGAGCTTCTTCATAGGCACCTTCGATGTCATCCGTGTGGACGGAAATGACCGAGTCTTCAGGCGCGGTTGCATCGCGCGTCACGAGCTGGACGTTCGCCCTGGTATCGGGAGAGGTGTAGCGGGCCACCCATCCGATGTTGAACTCCTCGGTACTCAGCCCGAGGTAGTCGGTGTAGAAGCTCTTCGCTGCCTCAACGTCAGCCACTCGAAGGTTGGCCATAATGCGTGTGGCGCGCATGCGGGTTCTCCTGCCTCGCGACGGATGTGCATGATGATCGTCCGAACGCTGCGGCGTATCTACTCGCGCAGACCTGTGATGACTGTTCTCCCGATAGAAACCGAGCTGCCGCTCATGGTTTCGACGCGACAGACGCAGTTTGGCTGGTTCGCCCGGGCGGCTACATCGGCTATCGGTCGCCCGGTATCGACATTGGTCGGCTGTCGCCCCATCTACGCGACAACGCTGCATGTCGGGGCGTGAGTCAGGTCGGCATCGATTCGCCGCGGTAATCGCCGAAGGACCACAGGTTGCCCTCCGGGTCGCGGACCGCGAATTCGCGTGCGCCGTAGTCGGTGTTGGCGAGTGGCCGCACAACGTCGCCCTTGTGCGCAAGCACACGCTCATAGAGGCCATCGGGGTCATGGGTGACGACGTAGCCGCCCGTGGTTCCGGGTTCGCGCGACCAGTCGGCGCCGGGTTTGTGGCTGCCGATCATGATGCCGCCGCTGCCTTCCGGCCAGTTCAGTTGGGCGTGATCGACGGTCTCGCCCTCGCCGTAGCGGGCCGCGACGACGAAGCCGAACGTCTCGACGTAGTAGTCAATCAGTTTGGGTGCGTTATGGGCTTGCAGTGTCAACCAGACGGTCGGATTCGAAACAGTCATGCTCCCACTGTGATCCGAACGAGTGGCCGCCGTCTTGAATGTTTCGGAACTCCTCGGCCAGCCAGCGTCGCGGCGGCGCACCGGCGAACCGAACGAATTCGCGGGACAGGTGGGCCTGGTCGCTGTAGCCGGTTTCGGCCGCGACGATGGCGAGGTCGACGCGGCCGTGCCGACATGCCGTCTCGGCGATCCGCGCTGTCGCGTGCTGGAACCGCATCAGCATCGCCACCGTCTTGGGCGACCGGCCGACCTCCCGACCGAACAGTGTCGTCAGGTGTCGGGCAGTCACGCCGACCGTGTCCGCCAGCGTGGCCACCGGAATCCGGCCCTGGCTGCGTTCCAGCAGATGCCATGCATAGGCGACCTCCGGACGCACAGTCACACCGTCTCGGCGCCGACGCGCATCGATCAGGTACCCGGCCACGAGCGCGAACACGTCCGGCCAACTGTGCGCTTCCGCCACCCGGTCGCGCAGCTGGAGGGCGCCGCGGTCCAGCACCGCAGCCGCGTCGTATTCGGCTACGGGAAGCTCGGCGCTGGGCATGCCGAACAGCGCACGCGATGCCAGCGGATGCACCGCCAGCTGCACGCCGGCCTGGCCGCGTCGCTGCCGCACATGGCTTGCCCGCACATGTAGACCGCCGATGATCAGCGGGGTGGGGCGGGCAGCCGGCAGCGCGTCGGCGGTGTCGGCTGCCTCGACCCCGTCGTCCAGGCTGACGATGAACGTCAACATCGACGACGGCATGCCGCGATGCACGCCCTCGTGGACGTCCAGGGCGCGGTATCCCACCATCGACGTGACCCCGGGTGCGCTACGCGGCGGCGCCACCGTGTATTCCCAAGCCCGCTCCACGACCCCACGCTAACGCTGGATCGGCCCGATACGAGGTCGAGCACCACGCGGGCACGTCGGCGGGGCGGAGCAGATCGACGTTGCGGCCGCAGGCCACCTCGACGAAATCGGCGATCTGGGCTGGCGGCGACGGTTTCGCTCGCTCGCGGTGCTCGGCGTGGAGGGCCGCCGGACGCCCAACACCAGCACCAGCGGTCGGGTCACCCGCTCGTAGATTTCACGCTTGGGTAGGTGTCGGCGGCACCGCGGGGTTGCCGCCCGGTGTCGATCGCTCCGCTCCGGTGACCCAACCAGCCACCTGATGACAGTCGCGGCGCCTAACTCTTGAGACAAGAGTTGGGCTACGTCCACATCGACCCCCGCGGAGCCGAATTGCTATTCCAGATCGTCACCGAACGCGAAGAACGCGCATCGGTCGCCATCGCTACCAACCTGCCCTTCACCGAATGGGGCACCGTCTTTCCCGACCGGCGTCTGGTCGCCGCGATCGTCGACCGCGTCACCTTCAACGCCCACATCCTCGAGACCGGCACCCAGTCCTACCGTCTGCGCACCAGCAAGACCACCAACCGGCGCAAACCAAATCAATAACACCCCAGTGGAGCCAAAATTCGCGACGATCGGTGGGGCCAACTCACTTGACGAAACGCAGATCATCGATAACTCCCGGTAGGTCATGCCGCCAATACAGCGATCCCGCAACCGGGAGGGTGGAAGCCACGCCGGGTGGTCCCATGAGTGGCAAGCCGGTGGTCCCATCAGTGGCAAACCAGTGGTCCCATGCTGCTGGCAAAACCAGCGCTCAAGTGGTCCCTTCCACCTGGCAACCGACACAGCGGAAGCTGCTTAGATTTCTGAACACCGTTCGGGAACCCCACACCGGGGCATGCCTTCCCAGCCGACATTGGCGTGTCGGCCTGCTCGAGTGTCAGCTTGTCGGCAGTGCCCCGGGCTCAGCGGCGCAGGGCGGTCTCCCGTTCCATATGCGACAGCTTCTCTGGATTGCGCACGGCGTAAAGCCCGGTGATGAGGCCGTCGTCGATGCGCACCGCCACGACGGTGTCGATCTCGCCGTTGAGCCGGACAATCAGCGCCGGGCAGCCATTGACCTGTGCCGGTTCGACCGAGATCTCGGCGCGGACCCTGCCCAAGCCGGCGGCGGACAAGCGAGCCACCCTGTCGGCCCCCACGATGGGCCTCGGCACGGCCTGCTTGACTCCGCCACCATCACCCAGGAGGACGGCATCCGGCGCGAGGATGTCGAGCAGGCTTTGCAGATCGCCCGTCTCGACCGCCCGTTGGAACGCATCGAGCGCACCTCGGGTCTCGGCCGGAGAAACGACCCCGCGCGGTCGGCGCGCAGCGACATGTGCCCGCGCCCGGTGCGCGATCTGGCGGACCGCGGCCGGGCTCTTGTCGACGGCTTCCGCGATCTCGTCGTACCCCACATCGAACACCTCGCGCAGCACGAACACCGCCCGCTCGGTCGGCGTGAGCGTCTCGAGCACAAGCAGCATCGCCATCGAGACGCTGTCGGCCAACTCGACGTCCTCGGCCACGTCGGGCGCGGTCAGCAGCGGCTCGGGCAGCCAGGGGCCGACGTAGGACTCCTTGCGGCGGCCGAGCGTACGCAGCCGGATGAGTGCCTGGCGGGTGGTGATCCGGACCAGGTATGCACGCTGATCCCGCACCGTGTCGAGATCGACGCCCACCCACCGCAGCCAGGTCTCCTGCAGGACGTCCTCCGCGTCGGCAGCCGAGCCGAGCAGCTCGTAGGCGACGGTGAACAGCAGGTTGCGGTGGGCGAGGAACGCCTCGGTGGCGGGGTCCGAGCGGTCGTCCCGGCGCATGCTCCCGCCGCAATCTTCAGGCGCGGTCTGCGACGTGCCGGCCATGGGTGGCTCCTGTTCACTCTCGGCTGTGTTACCCACCAGACACCGGGCCCCGCCGTTTTGTGACACCGAGATGGTAGCCAATCCTTGTTGTCCGCTGCCGAATGATGTGTCGCCGAGGCAGCGTCATGAGCAGCGGTGCGTCAGATATCACCGAGGTAGCCACCCTGGTTGCGGCGCACGCCACGTAACCGTGCTGTCACAGGGAGCGGGTCGCAGGCATCTTGTGTTCGTAAGGACGCCGCGCGAACGATCCGCGCGGCACACAACTCCACGAGTGAGGACCAAGTCATGGAACCCCGTATCGACTTGTTCACCAACGAGACCGGCGCCAAGTTCGCCAAGCGGTTCGCCAACGTCGGCCTGGTGATCGCACAGTCGACGCTGCCGAAGTCCACGCAGGAGCTGGTGGAGCTGCGCGCCAGCCAGATCAACGGCTGCGGTTTCTGCACCGACATGCACACCAAGGAGGCCGCGGCCGCCGGTGAAACCGCGGTCCGGCTCAACCTGGTCGCCGCCTGGCGGGAGGCCACCGTGTTCACCGAGGCCGAGCGGGCCGCGCTGGCGCTCGCCGAGGAGGGTACCCGGCTCGCCGACGCCCACCACGGCGTGTCCGACGAGACCTGGGAGCAGGTGCGCAAGCACTACGACGATGACCAGGTCGCCGCGCTGATCTGTTTGGTCGCCATGATCAACGCGGCCAACCGGCTCAACGTGATCGTGCGCAACCCGGCGGGTTCCTACGAGCCGGGCATGCTCGCCAGCATGGTCAGCTGATCGGCAGACGAATCCCGGCCCGGCTCAGGATCATTCGATCCGGGACGGGCCCGGGCATGTCTGTGCTCGCGCGAGGGGCAATTGCGGTCATGCAGTAAGCGACGAAGAACTTTTGAACGAAGCTGAGCGTGGCGGTCCGTTTGACTTTCGACTGCTGCATTAAACCGGTCGCCCGGCCGGCCGTCACTGTCCGCAAGTGGGTTTGTGCGCGAGCACGCAGAACACGATGCCGCCGCGGCCGCCGCGGTGCACGTCATCGATGGTGAACCCGGCGACCTTCAGGTAGGGCACCGGGTTGCGCATCAAATGATCGGCTTGAAACAACACGCTTAGCGGTTCCGCGGCGCGCATGACCGCCCCCGCCATAGCGTTTGTGGAAGGCCCGTGTTCGGCCAGGACGAATCGTCCACCCGGGGTCAGGATTCGGTATGCCTCCTGGCTGGCGCGCTGCGGATCGGGGATGGTGCAGTAGGTGAATGTCGACACCACCGTATCGGCCGATGAATCTGGTAAATCCAGGGCTTGCACGTCGCCATGATGCAGTTCGATCCGCTCCAGATACTGCTGGTCAACTCGGCGACGCGCGAGTACGAGCATCTCCTCCGAAAGGTCCACGCCGATAACGCGTTCGATGTCGGCGGGATAAAGCGGCAGGTTCAGACCGGTGCCCACCGCGATCTCGACGACCCTGCCGCGGGCCTGCGCGATTGCCCATTCCCGGGCCGAGCCGAGCACAAAACGCTCGAACAGACGCATCTGCCGGTCGTAGCGGCGGGCTTCCTTGTCGAAGATCTTCGCAATCTTCTCGTTGCCGGGCTGACGCATAGAAACTCCCTTTCGGTTCGCGCCTCGCGATCGCGGAACCGCTCGCCGCTGAACCCGACCGTGCGGGGCCACACACCCAACCAAGGTAGGCCCCATGAGGTATGGGGCAAGCGTGGTGGCCGGGGCCGCTTTCCGCCGCCAAAGACGCAGACACCCGTGATACAGGAACCTAACCGCCGGGCAGGGGCTGAGCTGAGGATGCTCTCCGGACGGGGCGAATCTCGCCGCAGCGTTCGCAACAGAACGTGATTCCGCAAACTGACCGACCAGTATGGGGCGGCCGGGCGGGCCCCTCGCTTGCCCGTGGACAGCTCACGCTCCTTGCGGGTAGCCGACCGGCCAGGCACACCGAGCTGCCCCAGATGCGCAGCTTCACCAGGACGGCCCGCCACTGAAGTTCCAATCCGTCTCACGACACGTTCCACTAATTGCCTGCGCAAAGAAATCACCCTGCTTGCCCTGTCCGCTCCGAATGGGCTCGCTCCCTGTGCAGCGAGTCAATTGGCCCGAGTGAGTCCAGAGACTGATAGCCCCGCCGTGCGGTGAAGCCTGTTCGCGGTCATCGAACGGGCATTCGTCGATGCTCTGAGAGCGGGGCTGCTGGCTCTGATCCCGTATTTCACGCGCGCCTCGTCGCAGCCCTCGCCGGGGGGTGATCCGATCGCAGTGCACACCAAACTAACCACTAACTCTTTAGGCGACCTCACAGTTAGCTATGTGCGAAAGGACAGGATGCCGGGGAAGACTGAACGTAACCCGAATACCAAAGAATCTAATATGTCTATAAACAAATAATGACGCGGGAGTCCACGCCCCGGCTACGAGTGCAGTGTTTGCTGGCGCGGTGGCTTCCGCTGCCCCCGGCAGCGTGGCCGAGCTTGCAAGTGGGCACGCGGCGGCACGCGGGCTGGCGGGGATGGTGGCAGACGACCTGCCATCCCGATCAGGAGAGGAGTCGGGCCCGATGAGTCGCGCAGATTGGCTTTGTCGTTGTCGCGGGGGAATGGTCGTGCTGGCTTCCGGGGCGGTAATTTCGTTGTCCGCGCTCACCGGCGGCATCACGCCGGCGCTCGCCGCGCCCGCGGCCCCGCCGGCTCCCCGGCCAGCTCCCCCGCCAGCACCCCCGGCCCAGCCGGCTCCCCGGGTGGTGCCCCAGGCTCCGGTTCACCATGCAGCGCCGGCTCCGGTCCAGACCGCACCGCGGCCACGAGTTCACGATGCAGCGCCGGTCGCCCCGAATTCGGAGGCCGCTCCGCCGGTCACCAGAAACGAGCCCGCGACGCCACACGAGGCCGCCGCGCCGCCGAACCAGCCAGCGCGAAACGGGCCGAACGCCCCGGCAACCGGCACCCAGTCCGGGCCGGTGAACACCGGCCCGCCCACCCAGCACGGGCTCAACGGGTCATCGCCCGGGCCCACTGAGCAGCAGCCGAACCAAGCACCGCCCAACCAGCCGGCGCCGAACCAGCCAGCGCCGAACCAGCCGGGGCCGGGTGGTGTCCGGCCGTTCTCTGGTCAAACACCCGCGCCGCGACCGGGGTCGGCACCGCAGAACGGGGCGGCCCTCAAGGCGCCCCCGCGGGGCGCGTCGCCGGGTGGCCAGGTGGCGACCGTTCATCAGGCCAGCACGATGCAGGCGCCGCCCCAGGAAGTCGCCGCCGCCGAGGCGTCGGTGCCCGTCGACCACAAGCCTGATCCCGCACCGGCGGCAGACGTCGACAATCTGCGTGACAAGCTCCAGTTGCCGCCCACCGATGCCAACGGGTGGAACCGCGGCGGTCGGGATCGGCCTGCGCCCGGCCCCGACCGCCCTGGTTTCGACCAGCACCAGTGGGATCACCAGGTGCGGCAGTGGGACCGCAACTGGGTGCGCTACGACGATGATTACCGGCCCATCATCTGCAACCCGTACCACAACCAGCTGCAGATCGTGTACGACTACGCCGGAGCGCCGCAGATCGTGGTGATACCGCCACTGGGCAGTGTGGTGTTGGATGCCGCCGACTACGGCGGTTACAACTTCACGGCGCTGGTGCTGGACGCTGCGGGGCAGGCCGTCGACGCCGCGGTGGGAAGCTTCTTCGGTGGCGGTTATGACCCGGGAGACGGTCTACTGCCGCCACCGCCACCGCCGCTGACGACCTACGACGACGTCCCGATCGCCGTCGACTATCCCGACGCGAGCTATGACCCGTTTTTGGTCAACCAGGTCGTCGACGCCGGCCCCGATCCCCAATACGGCGAGGACAAGGTGCTGCTCGACGGTGTCACACCAGTGTGGGGTGATTGGACCCAAACACCCGACGGGCAACGGGAATTCGACGTGCACAAGACTCAGCAATTCCCCGGCCTGGATGCTCCGGCGCCTGGGCCGCTGCCGGGCAACTACCAGCTGCACCTGGCGAGCAAGGCGTCGCCGGGCACGCCCGCCCGCGACCTCTACATTGTCGCCACGTCGGCCGCGGCGGCGACGTTGGGGTTGTGCGGGGCGGTGGCGTTGGCCATTTCGCGGCACCGGCGTCGGCGCGCGTGGTACCACCCGTTGCCGCAGCCGCTACCGCGCTGACTTGGTCGTCGCCGGAGTAAATACCTGACGCGGACAACCCGAGGATTGGAACCGTGTCATGAGATAACTAGGGTTGTAGGGTCTCAGTCCCGACTGCAAATTCTCAGTCACCACTCAGTTTGGGCTTCGAATGTGTCCTCGTCCTTTCTGGCAAGGTCGATGGCACCGATAACGTGTTCGTAGCGCGCGCCGTTAGGCCCAGCGATGCCACGATCCCACGGCTTGTGTCCTTCTGGATGACGAAGTACTGCAGGGCTCGAATAGGTGCTCTCTGCCAGTCAAACAAGCGGAATCACTTCTGCCGCACTAACGTCGAGAGCTCCAAGGGTCCCTCTTTCTCGTTGCCGTGGAGCGCGCCAGTTCGCGCAGCTACCGGCACATGCTGTCACGTATCGGGGTGGAAAGGTGGGCCGTCGAAGCGCTCGCGCGTGCTGAATTCCTCGACGTGTTGGCGTCTGAGCTTGCTGAGCTGGCGTGCCGGTTTGCCCAGCGGCACGACGGCGGCCACCGCGTGGGTCTCGGGGATGGCCAGGAGAGCTCGCAGCCGGGGCTCCTCGGGGACGGCCATGGTGGTGAGGATGCCGCCGTAGCCCTCGTTGCGGGCAGCCAGCAGGATGTTCCACACAAGGGGATAAACCGAGGCACCGCTCACCACGCCGATCCGGCCAAGATCTTGGTCCATCGCCGCCACGCCGCTCAAGTCCACCGAAACGACCAGCACCACCGCCGCGTGCAGGAACGGCGCGGTAAACGTGTCGGGCACCGCGGTGTTTTCTACGACCGTTGGCGCAACGGTGCACGGCTGCAACGGGTTCCACGGGTTCTCCCCCGCCTGGATTTGGGCCAGGTAGCGGCGGGCGCCGGGCACGGCGAGCTCGGCGAGGTGGTGGCGCATCGTCGCATCGCGCACCACACTGATGTGGGCACCCTGACGGTTACCCCCGCTGGGGGAGAACCGGGCGTTATCGAGGATGCGGTATAGCACCTCGTCTGGCAGCGGGTCGGCGGTGAACTCGCGGACCGCGAAAGTACTCCGCATAACGTCATACAGCTCCATCGTCACTCCCGAAATCGTGGCCGATTGTTTTCGCGGACCAATGGGACCGGGCACGCTCGACCGCCGCGCCCGGCTCGGCTTCCGTTGGAAAGCCGCAGTTGGCGAGCCCCGCCGATGCTTCGGATGCGGGCGAGTTGCTCACGAGACAACGGTCCGCCTGGTAAGCAATGTTCGCGTCCGTGCAGTGCCTAGGGCGTGTCTCCCAATTCAGTGGTGCCCACGCGGGCGTGAATGACTGCACAGGCCAGTAGGACGCCGCCGAGGTAGGTCAGGGCGTATTTGTCGTAGCGGGTCGCGACGCCGCGCCACTGCTTGAGCCGGTTGAAGCCGCGCTCGAC
>JAOPWC010000032.1 GCA_025965895.1 Mycobacterium sp. | reverse complement strand
ACCGCGAAGACGACAACACGTGGGCGGTGTGTGCGGTCCTCGCGGAAGCGCTGCAGCTTTATCTCCTGGCGCTCGCCGGTGACGATTTCATGGAAGCCAGGGCTAACGAGCGGTGGCCCGGTCGCGGGGGTGCCAGCACCGAACAGATGTAGACCCGCTCGCTAACGTCGGCCCGTCATCCTGCTTGGGTGGCGGGCCGACTCAGGTCAGTGTTGGCAGCCGTCAGGTAGCGATGACACACCAGCACACTAGTCGCTCGGACCTAGCCGTCCGAAAATGATTGGGTGGGAATAAATCTGAGCGCATTCTGCGTTGCACTTACTGGGTTAAGCGAAGGAAGTGCCACCATGGGGACCAGATTGAACTACATGACACCGCTATTGGTGGCGGGAGCTGCCGTGGCAGCGATCGTTGCCGCACCGGTAGCCGCGGCAAATCAGCAGTCTTGTGTTGCCAGCGCGGGAGGCTCAACCCAATGCCAGTCACCCGGCAATGTTCAGATCAAAACCAACCTGCCCCCCCAGTCGGCAGGTGCACGGGCCCCCTACATCGGGAGCACCTATGGGCCGTTCTTTTCGTACAACCGGTAGGGACGAGCGACGCGTAGCCAACGATCGGCCCGTCATCCGCTTGGGTGCTGTGGGAAGAACTGGGTCGGTTTCAGGTCGGCGCGGTTGAGGGTAGTCCTTTCTGATGCCTTCGCTGCTTGCCGGGTTAGGGGTGCCCGGCGTGTTGATTGTTTCCGTGGGCACGGGTGTGTGCATGGCGTTGGGCGCCCATAACCAGTGGTCGCGCATGCCACAACGCATTCGCCGGTTCATTCCTAGCAGGATCGGACGTCGCTATGCCCGAACGGCGCAAGCCGGACAACGCGGGAACCGGTGCCCGGCGCAGTAGGAATGAGCGGCAAGCCGGGTTGGCGTCGTCGATGTCGGCCGGCACGCGCGGGGCGAGTCTATGAGATTCCCGGGGCTCCAGGCTCTGCCTTCGCGCCTACGTTTGATGTGTGCCCCGAGACCATCACCGGCGCGCTATGGGGCTATTGGCCGCGGTGCGACAGTTCGATCCGCGATCACGGCGATTTGCTCGACGAGCGCGCCGGGAGTGAGCGCTAATGCGGGTAGCGACTGCCCTGCGCATTGTGTCTGTGGTCGTCGTCGCGAAGGCTGTGCTGATCGGCGTGGTGTACTGGCGGCGCGCCGAAATACTTGGCCGCCCTGTGCACATCGGAGCGCATAGTTGGGCTTGCTTCATCGCCGTCGTGGCTGTCGGTGTCGCGATAGCAGTAACGGTGTATTTCGCAGCCCGCCCTCACAACGGCGACCGAACGCCCTGACAACCCTGCGCCTGGCGCCATCATCCTGCTTGGGTGGCGGGCCGACTGCTGTCGGGTCCTCATGGTCCGCAACGTCTGCGCCAGACAGGTAGCCAACTACTCGCGCTTGAGCGCGGTCGCCGTCGTACGGTGCGTTCATCACTGATCCGGGCCCGCCATCCTTGGGGGGATTTAGGGGTGGCGGGCCCCCCTAGGGGCTCGACCGAGGTTGCCGGGGAAGCGAGGGGGCAACCCCGGCAACCAAGGCCACCGGAAAGACGAAAGTAAGACCCCCCCGGCAATTGAATTCCACCATGCAATTCATGAACGGCAACCAGAATCTATCCAAAATCTATGCGTGTTTTTGCCGACGCAAATGGTGTGGTCGCCATCCCGCTTTGCTGGCGTTTTAACAGATTTTCTTTCACCTTCCAGAATCCCGGCTATATTCGCGAAAACCCTTGCGCCACAACGTGATCCACGTTACACTTAAGACATAACAAAAGAGAGAAATCGGCAGGGTCGGAAACAAGACGGACCGCTCACCTCAAAGAGGACCGAGCCACCCCGTGAACACAGAGCCTGGTGACTGAAACCGAAACCAACTGCCGACCACAACGCCCACCCGAAAGGGTGGGCGGCTCTCTTTGTGTAACGGCGTTGAAGACCGATCTTGATTGATTCGCTGCAAGTGATCTTGATCGCCTCTACGTTCAAGGTATGGCTGGCGTCGGTGAATTGGTGCGGTCGACCTCAGGCGCTTGGATGGTGCGTCCGCCGCAGCACTGTCCGCGCGGTCACCGTCTCCAGCCCGGCCGGATGCTGGTCGGCTCCATCGCATGTTCCTGCGGCCGGCACCTCACGTGGGCGTGCGAGTGCGGCGCGGTCAGCTACGGGCCGCCGCTGAGGGAACGGGTGCAGTCTGCTGGACGGGCCAGCGCGGGTCCGATAAGTCGGCTCGTCAATCCTGCTTGGGTGGCGGGCCGACGTGCTGGCCGACGACGCGTTCGGGGCGATGGACCGGCTGAACCCATTCGGGTTGACCCACGGGGGCCAGAGTGCTCTGCGGGTAAGGGACTTACGTCGAGTTCGCGATGTTGGCGGGAGGAAGTGAAACCTCGGGCTGGACGTGTACGACCTCGAAGACCAACGACTGAGCTGGCTGGTCACCCAATGTCGCGCTGACCTTAAAGGTCCCGGGCTTAGAGAGGAGAACGTTTTGTAGGGGGACGACTATCGGCGAGGATGCGGCGCGCACGTCAAAGTCCGGCAAAAGCTCAGATGCAAACGCGCCTTCGATGCGTGCAAACACTTCGGAATCATCGATTGATGAGACAAGCACCCGTACGGGGATGGGTCGGTTGTTGGCGTAGTCCTCGGGTAGGTCAACCATGCCGGCGAGAGCGACACCCATTGGCGCTGGAAAAAAGGGTCGAATCAACCGATTCACTCCACCATTAAGGATATTGAGAAGCCCGTTAGTGAGCGTTACATGCTCAGCTAGCAACAGCGTAGAGAACCTCATGGGGAGACGAGCTCGATGCTGCTCGGCAGAGAGCCTTGTGTGTTCTCTCCGGGGGGCTCTGCATCAGCACCTGTTGAGCGGATTGGCCTGAAGGTGCCGGGTGCTCCACTGCTCCCGACGTGACTTTGTTGTCCGAATGGAGCCTCAAAGTTTTCAACGGTGTGTGTCACCATCGCGCCGATTGCTGCCGCGTATCGCCTAATCGTGGACAGATGCGGGTCGGCACTCAGCCGCTCAAAGTTGGAGACAGCCGCTTTGTCCCGCCCCATGCGGTCGGCCACAGTCTGCTGAGTCAGGCCTTTGCTTTTCCGGAGCTGCACGAGTTCCTCGAGCAGCTCGTCGTCAGCCTGCGCGAGGGCGTCGCGCAGGCGGTAGTCGGCGCTGTCTGGGTCGATGCCCGCGGCGCGCTCCAAATCCTCCAGACTACCCATGATGTTGAGGTTAACCGCAACTCTTAGTGCCCTGCATGCCTGGGGTGCGGGTCGGCGGCGGGGTCGTCGGCCCGATTCTTTCCCATTTACGCCAGGCCAGCACGTGGCCGGGTTCGCGAGTGCGGGCTTTCTCAGCGGCAGGCTCGGTCTTCGAGCCGCATATGCGCCCGATACGACTTCATCCGGCACGCATCCGAACACCACCGCCGGCTACGGCCCGACTCGAGGGATGCGGGTCGGCGCGGAGGTTCTGTGGGATACGCAGGAGGACTTTAGGAACGCATTTTTTCGAGATGGCGCGCCGCGTCATGTGTAGTAGTGTCGCGGCCTCGGTGGTGCCGAGCGTGTCGTTCAGTTGTGACTTCGACTGTGACACAGGTTCCTCTCGGGGCGCTGAAACTGTTTCTCGAGAGGCATCCACCGCTCTCTGTCACCGCTAGGCGTACATGAGGTGAACGGCGGTAGGAGTGCTGATGAACATCATTGGTGGCGCGGTCCGGGTCTTCACACAAACGACGAATGCCGCCACCGCGGCGGTTGGTGCCCTCGGAGGCGCCGCAGTCAATGGGGTGATCGGCGGCGTTCAGGGAACCGCGGCCGGAATTCGCAACGGCGCCGATCGCGGCAGCCATTCGACACCGGCGGCGGCGTTAACGCTGGCAGCAGTCGGCGCGGCCGGCCTCGTGGAGTGGCCCGTGCTGCTTGCAGTTGGCGGCACAGCATTGGTTGTGCGGCAGCTGAGCCAGCGATCGTCGGCGAAAACCGACGTTGGCTCTGCGCCACAGCCGCAGGCATCCACGTCCACCGTTGGCAAGCGGACACCATCGTCGCGGCGGCGCTCCACGGCAACAAAGCCGTCGAAGACTGCGGCTCGCACGTCGCCTCGGCGGCCCCGTACCACCGCGAAACACTAGCCGCAGCGTGAGGTACCCGACCGACCCCCGCACCGAGACCACTTCCGAACGGGGCGCGGACCCGTGCCACCGGCCACCGTGAAAGTGCTCCGGCTCGGGTTTGCACGGGTTTAAGACTTTGGGTAAAGCCGGCCCAGCGTGGCTTGTGTGGCGGCTGGTGTTGGTGAGCTGGTGCGGTCGACGGCGCCGGTCAATGGATGGTGCGGCCACCGACGCGTTGCCCGCGCGGTCACCGTTTGCAGCCGGGTCGGATGTTGGTCGGCTCCAACGCGTGTTCCTGCGGGCGGCACATCACCTGGCGGGATGCGACGCCGTTACATATGGGCCGCCGCTCAGCGAGGGGTGCAGCTCGCTCGACTGGCCAGCGCGCATCCGATAAGCGCGGCTGCCAGCCCAACACCTCCCGTTCCTAAAGGCGAGGGTAGCCACGATGCTCAGGACCGTGGTAGGTAGAGCACCCATACCGAGTCGCCGAACTTGACGTTCCTGCGCGGCCAGCAGTTGTCGGCGAAGCTGACGGTCATTTGGTTGCGGTCGCTCTCGTTTCCCTCGTACGGGGTTACTCGCTCCACCTTGAATGCGGTCACTCTGTCGACAACTTCCGGGGAGGGAATGAACAGGTATGCGTCTGTTCCCTCCGTCAGGATGGCGTTGAGTTGGTCGAGGTCTTGCCCGCGGATTTGTTGCGCACGGATGGTTGTCGGCCGCCCGAAACTTCCCATCAAGCGACGGTAATACCGATTGGTCAATGCATTGGCCGATTCCACCCTGCATCCGTCAAGAGGCAGATCAGCGGCTAGCGCACGCGCCCCCGTCGGTGCAAAAGACTGCACCCTGGGGCAACACTGCGCAGTTCAGAGGCAGTATCGGGGACTCAGAACTGGCGGCATGAACTAACCGTGAACTGACTCAAACGGTGCTAGCAACACCACAGGGGAGGTTCGCAACTATGATCCACGACTAACCCGTACCTGGATGTTCCGCTACCCGCCGGCGCCGGGTGCTCCGACGACTGGCAGCCCGACACAACGGTCGGATCGAGCGTCCCGGGGTTTGGGTCGATGTCGATATTCGGCCAATTTACTCTGTTGACGATGCGCTCTCGGGCCATGTCCAGGCCACCCGGTAACTGCGATCAGGCGGCGGATTGTCGACCGCCCAGGTCAGCGTCTGCACCGGCTTCTCGCCGGGTACCGGAGTCACCTGAAGCGTGCCCGTGTCGAGGTCGAATGTCTGCTCGGCAGCTATGTCCTTATACACAAACTTGACGCTAGTCGCCGGCAGTTCGGGCGGAAATATTATGCAATAGGTCGCTTTCTCGGTAGAGTGCAGCACGCGGAATCCGGCCCACCAGTCTGACTTCTTCTGAAATCCATTCCAAAAGGTCACGACAAGATTGACATTAAAGGGGGAGTCATCAGGCTCCTGTGAGACGTCAACTAGCACGTTCCATTGACGAGTGCTTGACGAACCTTGGCTCTTCGCCTGCACGATGCGAAAAGGATGAGAATCGCACCAGATCGAGGGATCCGTCTTGCTGCCACTTGAGACAGTATGCACGAAGTACTTGGCGCCGGGTTCGGTCTTTCGAAGAACGAATGAAGTGAGCGAGAGTCCCCTTGAGACTTTACTAGCGGCCTGCAAATCTCTTGAACTCGTCCTCTTCCAGCCACTGAGGTCGAGAGTCGTCGCGCGTTCAACGACTCGAACTCCCGACTTGCGGGTCAGCCCATCTGAGAGACCGGGCTCGAACGCGCCGGGCACCCGAATTTTTAAAACGGCGTACTCGATAGCGCTTCCGATCGTCGGTACCGCTGCGCCTACCATCCCCAAGATCAGGACGGCGACGACAAGTCCGAAGGTTACCCTTCGCCATCGGGCATTCATCGACCAGTTACTGAATGCATCCCATGCCGTGGGATGACCAGTCGACAATGCGGGCTCCTGTGGTTCTGTCTGAACGGGTGCCGCGTCCGATTGGCTTGGCGGTCCGCGCTTCTTGCTCATCCCCGCTCCCACTGCAGCAGGCCTTGCAGGTGTTTCGGCGTTGTGTCCCAGCATCTCGACCGCAGAGTCGGCAGTCGCGAGTAGCGCACTACCTGTTCTTGACGCGCACTGTTCGCGGGGACGCAGTAGACGGCCGACGAATCGTCTCGGAATTGTTCGGCCCGTCATCCCCGATTGGGTGGCCGGCCGACCCGCTGTCATCGAGGTTGGAGTAGCGCCGAGGAGGGCGCGAGCGGGTTCAGGAAAGCCAGTCGGCGTAGCGGGTCGGGGCGAGGTGGGCGTCCTTGTCGGTGAGGGCGCCACCCTTGACGACGGCGAACATGCCGGCTGTGGGGGTTCACGACGGTGTTGACCGCGGGATCTACGGCCCGGCCGGCGCCGAACTCATGCGAGACATTCGGCGCTAGCCTTGGTGGTCTTCGCCCGCGCTGGATAATGATTTACGCCACGCCGCCCAACGCTGGCGGACTTGGAATCGAGCGCCTTTCCTGAGTGCATACACTTTGAACCCTCGCTTCAGCAAGGATTCAGTAGTGGCGCAAAAGGCCAAAAGTCCCGACTCCGACCGCCCCGAGCCCATGCGGGCGAAGTCGATCTGGCACTCAACCCCTGGCTCGCCATCGACCACGGGCACCGTGCCAGCCGGTCGGCGGCCTGCATAGCTGGTGTGTGCCACGCAGTAGCGGTACAGGGTGCGCTGCGGCACGATCACTCCTTGGCGGGCCAGCAGGTCGCCGATCTTGACCACCGTCAAACCATCATCAACCCAGGCATTGATGCGATCCTGGTTGGCGCGCAACACTTCCCACGCTGAACCGAATCCCTGAGGGCGGTCCGGGCGCACCGCGGCGACCACCGCGCCGATCAGCTCATCGCCGAGTTGCTCGACGCCGCCGTCACGGTCGAGCCCCCCGGCCACCGCGGCTGCCACATAACGCCGGGCGGTCTTGCGGTCTACTCCGGCCTGGGTGGCCACCAGTCGCAGCCCGCGACCCGCCAGCCACGCCCGTAGTACTTCACGAATCTTGATCACTGAAACCTCCCGATACATCCAGCGGACCCCTTCACATCGATCGACGTGAAGTGATCCGATCCAGTTATCGAGCGGCCCCCGACGTGACACGCCGGGCGGTCCCATTACTGGCAAACAGGTGGTCCCATGACCGTGGCTAAAACCAGCTCACACCGGTCCCATCACCATGGCGGGCGACAGTCGGCAGCACGATCGACGTCACGCGATCTCTCGGCTTCCGCAGCGTTCGTTGCCTGACCTAGGTAGGGTCGTGATCACCAAAGGCTCGACATCGTATTAGCGGGCTATACAACAGGGGAAAAAGGCGATGGCGTCGACAATCTGCGGTTTTTCACCGAATCGTCAGGAGTTGTGGCGGTACGACGGCACTCCGAATGCCTGGACGGAGATTGCCCCAAGGGCGGATACGGACAATCTCCGAGTCGACAGGATCTACGGCGGCGGTTCGGGATTGTTTGGGACAGCGGTTAATTCACCGGGCTTTGAGCAAGGGTCACTTACGAGGTGGTTGGCCAGAGGCTTGGGCGCCTCCCATAACCACTGGACTTCCATAGGCGGCCCTGGCGCGAAGTTTGTAGTGACGGAAAAGGAGCTCTTTGGGCTGACACCGGGCCACGAAGCTGTCTGGCGCTACAACGACGGATTTGGCGGCGGCGGTAGCGGGATTGGTAATTGGGATCAGGTGGGCGGAGCCGCTGCCGATCTTTTTGGCGGTTATTACGGATTGTTCGCCACCAGCCCTGATAGCGGGGACATCTTTCGCTTCCTTCAGGGCGAATGGCTGCGGATCGGCGCACCCGGTGCGTCATTCGTGGCGACTGCGGAATCAATCTACGGGCTCGGCGATGCTGGGAACGTATGGCGCTACGACGGAACCGGCGATACGTGGACACAGGTGGGGGGACCCGCCTCGGAGCTCTATGCGGGCGTATGGGGTCTGGTTGCAACCAACCCGTCCGACCACCAGCTCTACCGCTATCTTGGGCAACCTTTCCAATGGGAGCCGATTGGCGGCCCGGGAGCAGTGTTCGCGGTCACCCACGACACAGTGTTTGGGCTTACGCCGGATAAGAGCGCCGTGTACCGCTACGACGGCGCTCCGAATGCCTGGACTGTCGTTGGGGGCCCAGCAGACGAAATATGTGCGTTCCAGGAGCACTGACCAACGCCAGTCACGCGCTCAGTGGCGTGAAAATCCCGCTGGCCTAACGGAAAATTGCCGCCCGGACTATCGCACCGCCGCCGCACGAGCCAGCACAGAGCAGGTCTGGGTCGGGTCGGTTTGAAAGGATCCTTCTCGTGAGGTAGCCGGTCACAGCGTTGGAGATTTGGCGGCGGCCGATCATGCAACCGCATCCGAGACCGACCCGCCCAGTCCGACCGTTTCCGTGCCACCACCACAGCTGCTCACGATCGAGGTGTTGCGACGACCAACTTAATCCACCTATTCGCCGGACTGGTACCGAAGATCCCTGTGATCGCGTCGCGGTGTCGGCAGTGTCGGCCCCGAAGCGGTGTAGGCCGCCGTCGGCCATTGGCCGCCTCGGCCACCGGCTCGGACACTGCCCGTGTGGGTCGAGCAGCGTCGGGTCCACGTATAGTGTTGTTGACCGTCTCTCGGGGTGACGATTAGGGAGGCCTGGTTCGTCATTGGGGTTGCCGATGTAGTGGTCGGTGTGGTGGCGGGGTTGATCTTGTTCGTGTGCACCGTCAGTGTGACGAGGAACTGATGGGTGCGCGACACCCCGCTGAAGTCTTTACCGGGACCGCGGGGTGCCGCGCCGTAGTGCTCGGAGGCACCGGTGGTGACGGTAGAGGTCGATCTTGTCCGCGTCGAGTCCCGGTTGGCCGCTGGGGAGATTGGGTGCCCGCGTTGCGGTGGGGTGCTGGGTGGGTGGGGTCATGCCCGTGCCCGGAGGATCGCTGGGCTGGCCGATCCAGTTCGGCCGCGTCGGGCCCGTTGCCGAGCGTGCGCGGTGACGCATGTGTTGTTGCCGGTGACCGTATTACTACGCAGAGCGTATGCGGCGGAACAGATTTGGGCTGCACTGACTGCCCGCGCTGATGGGTCGGGGCATCGCCGGGTCGGAGCGGTGATTCGGGTGCCGGCGGCCACTGTGCGGGGCTGGCTGCGCCGGGCGGCCGATCGGCTAGAGGCGGTCCGGAACTGGTTTCTGGGGATCGCAGTGACCGCTGGGGTGGACGTGGCGATCCCGGACGGGGCGGGGTGCCCATGGCGCGACGTGCTGGCCGCGGTCGAGACGGCCACCGCTGCGATCAGGTTCCGCTTCGGTGCGGTCGGGTTGCTCGGCGCGGTGACGCCGGGTGCGGTGGCGGTCGCGGCCAGTGGTGGGCGGCTGCTGGCGCCGGGCTGGCCACCGGCTGGCGGTGCAACACGAATCGCCTCTGACGCGGCCAGGGGGTGATCGGTGATCCTCGCGAAGGCGCCTGCCCGGCAATGGTTTCCCGGGCAGGCCTTCGACCGGAGAGGAGAACTGACAAGGTGTCGTTGGATGAGCACAAGCGTCGGGAGCGGGCGCAGGCGATCGGATTGTTCCGCTATCAACTGATCTGCCCGGCCCTGGAGGAGGGGTTATCGAGCAAGCAGCGCGGAAAGCTGGTGCGCGAAATCGCCGCCCCAATCCACACCGACCCGTTCGGCAGCCAGACCCGCATCTCACGCGAGACGCTGGATCGCTGGATCCGCCGCTACCGCGGCGGCGGGTTTGAGGCGCTGGTGCCCGCGCCGCGGCGGCTGGCGAGTCGCACCGACGCGCAGGTGCTGGAGCTGGCGGCCTCGTTGAAGCGGGAGAATCCGACCCGCACGGTCGCACAGGTGGCCCGGATTCTGCGCACCGCCACCGGGTGGGCGCCCTCGGAGTCGACCCTGCTGCGCCATTTCCACCGGCTGGATCTGATGGGCCCGAACGCCGACGAGGCTCCCGCGGTGTTCGGCCGGTTCGAGGCCGCCGACCCCAACGAGCTGTGGGTCGGGGACGCCCTGCACGGGCCGCGGGTCGGCGACCGCAAAACCTACCTATTCGCCTTCCTTGATGACCACTCCCGGCTGGCGACCGGCTACCGGTTCGGCTACGCCGAGGACACCGTGCGCCTGGCCGCGGCGCTTCGACCCGCGCTGGCCGCCCGTGGTGTCCCTCGCGCGGTGTATGTCGATAACGGCTCGGCGTTCGTCGATGCCTGGTTGTTGCGGGCCTGCGCGAAACTCGGGGTGTCATTGGTGCATTCCCAACCAGGCCGGCCCCAAGGCCGGGGCAAGATCGAGAGGTTCTTCCGCACCGTGCGTGAGCAGTTTCTGGTCGAGGTCACCGACACCAGCAGCGAGGATCTGGCCGCTGCCGGGGTCGATCACGGCGCCGCACTGCTGGAGCTCAACCGGTTGTTTGTCGCCTGGGTGGAGACCGAATACCACCGCCGCACCCATTCCGAGACCGGGCAATCGCCGCTGGCCCGCTGGGAGGCCGGCTGGGATCGGCTGGGCCGCACCCCGGCGATGCCGACCGCCGATGATCTGACCGAGGCGTTCCTGTGGAGCGAGTTGCGCACCGTGACCAAGACCGCCACCGTCTCGCTGCACGCCAACACCTACCAGGTCGATCCCGGGCTGGTCGGGCGGCGGGTCGAGTTGGTGTTCTCCCCGTTCGACCTGGAAACCGTCGAGGTCCGCTACCGAGACAAGTCCTATGGGAAGGCGTTGCCGCACATCATCTCCCGCCACACCCACCCCAAAGCCAAACCGGAGACGACCGAGCCCGAGTCGCCGCCGGCCACCGGGATCGACTACCTGTCGTTGACCGCGGCCGCCCACCACGAGCAGATCCGCCGCGACGAACGCATCGGATATCACGCCCTCTACAGCACCTTCGACGACGGCCAGAACCCCGGCCAGCTATCCATCGATGACGTTGTTGGCCTCCACGCACATGGCGATACAGAGGGTGAGGTGTTGGCGTGAGTATCCAACGGCTGCAATCACATTGGGGATTCACCCGGATGCCGTTCGGGCGCGACCTGGCCCCAGCTATGCTGCACCGCCATGCCGGGCATGGGGAGGCGGTGGCCCGCATCAGCTGGTGTGTGGACCAGCGCGCGATCGGGGTGATCACCGGCGAGGTCGGCGCCGGCAAGACCGTGGCCGTGCGCGCGGCCACCGCCGCGTTGGATCCGTCCCGGCACGTGATCATCTACCTGGCCAACCCCACCATCGGGGTGCGCGGCATGCTCATCCACATCGTGGCCGCGCTCGGACACACCCCGGCCTTTCACAAGGCCACCCTGGCCCCCCAAGCTGCTGAGGCCCTGGCCGGCGAACACGCCGAACGCGGCCGCAACCCGGTACTCGTCGTCGACGAGGCCCACCTGCTCGATAACCAGCAGCTCGAAGCCCTTCGATTACTGACCAACCACGACATGGACGCCGGATCCCCGTTCGCGGTCGTGCTGGTCGGCCAACCCACCCTGCGGCAGCGCCTGCGGCTCGGGGTGCTCGCCGCGCTGGATCAGCGCATCGCCGTGCGCTACCAGATCGGCGGGATGAGCGCCGCCGACACCGCCGACTACATCCGCCATCACTGCAAGATCGCCGGCCGGGCCGACACCCTGTTCTCCGACGACGCGATCGGGTTGATCCACAACGCCTCCCGTGGCCATCCCCGCGCGGTCAACAACCTGGCCCTGCACGCGCTCACCGCCGCCTTCGCCGCCGACCACGCCATCGTCGACGAAAAAGCAGCCCGCATCGCCATCACCGAAATCGCCGCGGACTGAACCCGATCCGCGTCGGCTCAACCACCACCCCGTCAATCCGACGAGCACCCCGTCACAACGCCCACCACGGCCCCGCTCACCACACCGAGCGGGGCCGTTCTCATGCCCTGATCCTCGTCAACCCCGATGACACCATCATCGTCAACGTCGATGACGCGCAACAAGTGTCGGATAGAACTTGTCCGAGTTCGGTGCATACAACGCCCGTAAGGCGGAAATGGCACTCGAGATCGTCATTGCCGCCAACGTCCCCCTGTGCTGAGCGTTAGGTCCTGCCGTCGAGTCGGTAAGGAGCGCAGGAACGTTCGTGCCCATGGTGTGTCACCAAACTAGAACGTCGTCGTCACTTGCCGGTGAATCATCCTTGGCGCCTGGAAGGTCACGTCAAATCGGCTTGACCGACTTGATCGCTGGGTAGTCGCTCCACCGCATTCAGCGGCGAGTCGTCGCGCGCGGGTCACGGACTCCAGGCTTCGGCGGCGCTGGCCGGTGTGATCGTGCAATGGTGCCGCCTGCGCGGTGGAGTCGGCGGCGGACAGTAGGAAGCCAGCCTCTTCGAACTTCGTGCTGACTGTATCGAGGGCGTGGGCGTCGGAGCTTGCGACCGCTGCCGCGTGGCGGGCTTGCAGGGCCACTACATGTCCGTCGACGTGGTCTACGAGAGCGGCTAGTCATTCTGCGACGGTACGGTCGCCGAATCTCGCGGCGTGGTGCAGCGCCTCGCTTCGACGGCGTACTGACCGGACAGCTGTGCGACATCTGGGGCGGCGCGGGCCAATTTGACCGCGCGACGCTCGAACCCCTTGGTCACCGCCACCCACGATTTGGCGATCGTCACCTGCGGAGAATGCAGCGCCAGAAACTGATCGTTGTATTCCAGGGAATCGGCGAGCACGCGTTCTGCCTGGTCGGCGCGGCCCAGCGCCGCATAGGCCCTCGCCAGCAGGTGCCGCGCGGGCAGCAGCCACGGCAGTGAGGCCTCGGCCGCCAGCGCCTGTTCGATCGACGCAACGGCGTCGGGGAACTTCCCGCGGTACGTGGCGACCAGGCCGCCCATGATCTTCGCGATGGCCCACCCGAGAAACTGTCCAGCGGAGGAGAACTCGGCGT
>JAOPWC010000183.1 GCA_025965895.1 Mycobacterium sp. | reverse complement strand
CTTCCCGAACCAGCGCGCTAACGCCGGCCCTTGATCAGAGCTATTGGACTTTCAGATCATTCCCGGGAAGGTGCGCCCACTCACGTCACCTCGCCGAGAACCATCCACAGGTTCTGATCATTGCTCGAAAGCCGATCCGGAACCCATGAGGCGTGTTCGCCGGGCGATTCACCCGGAAAGCAAGGGCGCCAACGGGAGAGCCAAAATCATATCCATACAGCTGCCACAGGCAAATGCGGTGTTCGCTGTAAGGAGAGTGGGTAACCAAGCAGTGCGGCCTTCTGTAGCGCAAACCTCAACGGCAACGACGAAGCACAAGACGAGACGAGGGAAGACTATGAAGACAACTACCATCGCGGCGGCAGCCGCTGCGCCCCTGGCAGTGGCGGCGCTGACGATTGCTACCGCAGCGACCGGGTGGGCCGACCCCCCGCCGCCCCCTCCCGCTCCGGTCACCGCCGCCCCCGCTCCGCCCCCTCCCGCCGCCGCTCCGGCCGTCCCCGCAGCTTCCGCGAGCAACCCGTCTGGCAATATGCCGGCCGGCGCCACGGACACAGGCGCTGGCGCTGCGACGGGGAGCATGCCGTCTGGTACTACCCCGGCGGGCGGCACCTCAACAACGGTCAGTTCCTCGATCGCCAACGGCAGCGCCGGGCCCGGCGGCAACCCTGCTGGACGGACATAAGCTGCTGGTGGCCGAAGAGTTGGTCGAAGATCCGCAACCCGTAATCCCGCCGCCATCGGCCTGATTAGTGCCGCCCGCCCAGCGGACGCTGGCAGGCCCGTCGAACAGACTGCACCCCGGCGGCCCTTAGGCTTAGGTGATGGCGCGGCACTCGCAGCCGAGCTTGCCGACCCATGCCGCCGTCACAGCTAAAGGTGGCCGGAAGTGTTTGGTGCGGTGCACCTTGAGAGCTACCGCCAGCGAAAGCGAAGAGCAGCAGCGCATGGCGGTTCATCGCGAGTTTGCATGTGGCGCCGGTCGTTCCGGGAGACTTCGACGAATTCGCGGGACTCCAGAATGGCTAGCCCGTTATACATTCGCAGGTGATGCGGGCGACGAAGGTTTTGCGGTGCCGGTCGGGTAAGGACATAGCCAAATACCTCGGGGTATCGCGCGCGACGTTGTGTCTTATAGCTCCCTCACGACAGCGCCGCCTGAGACCGGTCAGCGGTGGGCCTCGCTACTCGGAGTGGTTGTCAGCAAAAAGCGGCACAGGGGTGTTAGTCGGCTGTAGGGCGGAATCCTGGACTCGGCAAATCCAGGCCCACGCTGGAGCGCATAGAGAGGTGTCCGGCCTTTCAAACCGGTTGATCAGCTCGCGCACGATCTGTGTGTCTTCCCCAACGCTGGGCAAACCGACCCTGTCGATGTCGTCCTGAATCGCGGCCGGCATCGGGCCCCTGGTCATCGTGATCATGGTCGGGTTGATCATCGTCGCCTGGAGTTCGTATCGCTTGTATCCCGGGTCCATGACCCGGGAGGACTTCGCCATCCGGTAGCGACCCATCTTGACGGCACTGCTCCTGGCTTTGGTGGGCCGTGGATGATGCACCGGCGGCCCCTTGTCGACGTAATCTGTGTCGGATGCGCCTCATGAGCTCTGACCGTGACGGCCACCAGTTCGCGTGTCCGACCAGAACCGCCGCCGCCGGCACTGTGACCGTGCGTACCAGGAAGGTGTCGATGAGCAAGCCGACACCGATGATGAAGCCGACCTGAACTACGCCGCTGATGCTGCTGAACGCCAGGCCGAACATCGAGGCCGCGAAAATGATTCCCGCCGAGGTGATCACGCCCCCGGTGGAGCCGACGGTGCGGATGACCGCCGAACGCATGCCGCGAGCAGATTCGTCACGAATGCGTGAGATCAGCAGCATGTTGTAGTCGGCGCCGACAGCGACCAGGACGATGAATGCCGTTCCGGGGACGTCCCAGTCAAGCGGCCGGCCAAGGATCAGCTGGGAGACGATCACCCCGATGCCGAGCGCCGAAAGATAGGAGAGCATCACTGAAACGATCAGATACAGCGGCGCGACAACCGCCCTCAACAAAAGGATCAGGATCGCCAGCACAACGAGGATCGTCGTCACTATGATGAACCTGAGGTCGTGGTTGTAGTAGTTGCGAACCTCGTTGTTGGCTGCGGGTAGTCCGACGATCGACATCGACGCATCGGCCAGTGTGGTGTTGGGTTGTGCACTGCGCGCGGCGTCCATGATTTTTCCGACCTGATCCATCGCTTCGGTGCCGAAGGGGTTCAGGCCGGTTTGCACCAGATACCGCACGGCGTGTCCGTCTCGCGAGACGAACATGCTTGCGACGGTTTTGAATTCGTTCTGCGAGAGAATGTCCGGCGGAATGTAGAAGCCGGACATCGACGGGGACTGTGCGTCGTCCCTCATGGCCATCAGAAAGGCGGAGGCGTCGCGCAGACCCGGGCTCGACTGCCGGACTTGGTTGACGAGCAGCTGTACCCCGTCGGCCAACTGTCGGCTGGAGTCGGCGAGAGTATTAGCGCCCTGCTGCACTTCCGTGATGCGCCCTTTAATGCCGTTGGGATCATCGAGCCCAAGCTGTTGTGCGGCCGCATGTGCGCCGCCGAGTTGGTTCTGCAGACCGGCGACCGTGGACTGCAGTTGGCCCGCGAGGTCGGAGATCTTGCCCAAAGAGCCGCTGTCGTGAGCGGTGATGAAGCGCTGAAGCGTGTCACGCGAACCACGGCAGGCCGTATCCGCATCACAGACTGGACTGGCGTTCAGGGCGCTGAGCATCGGGGCCGCCCCACGGTAGACATCGTCGACTTGGGCGAGATTGACGCCCAAGGCGTCGTCGAGGGATTGCATATTCGTGACCAGTTTCGCGGCCTTGTCGATCTGAGCGAGCGTAGTGGT
>JAOPWC010000120.1 GCA_025965895.1 Mycobacterium sp. | reverse complement strand
CTTCCCGAACCAGCGCGCTAACGCCGGCCCTTGATCAGAGCTATTGGACTTTCAGATCATTCCCGGGAAGGTGCGCCCACTCACGTCACCTCGCCGAGAACCATCCACAGGTTCTGATCATTGCTCTGTGTGCGCAGGCGTGGACGCCTAGATCACTATCGGCAACGTCAGCGCGGTCAGTGTCGAGGATCAGCTGGACGCTGACCGTGTCGCCGTGGTTCTTGCCCAAGGACCTCTGGATATCTTTGCGAACGCCGAGGCGATGTCGGCCGCCGTAGGGAGCCAGTGAGCCCGTGTAGTCCACGGTGTCGTCGAACCGCGCTTTCACTGGCACTCGCGCACGTACACCGAACAAGTCGACCCCGCTGAAGGGCAACGTTACGTAGGCCCCGGGGCCCTCAGGGCGTTCGATGACGGCGTCGAAGACAATCGGGCCTGGATCACGATACTGCACCATGTTTTCAGCATGGCAGGCCCGGCGTTGGCGGCTCAATCCGACGCAGGCAACCAGTCGGTATGACCATCCGGTCGAATTCGAGCACCGACTCAATCGGATCGCACAAGCCGCCTGACCGTGTCCACCAAACGGGGTCAAGCCCACAATCGAATACAGCGGGGCGTCGCCATATTGCTTCAGATAAATCAACCGAGGCCCTCCGCTGCGGCGCGCCACCAGTTGAACCGCTTATGGTCGCCGATCTCGACAGCACGGACATGTTGGAAAAGTTCTTGTGCGCGAAATTGACGTCACCGAATGGGTTGCGATTTCACAGAAGCCAGTAGCGCGAAAGAAGCTGCGAGCCGGTGCGGCGGCGTTTGCGATGCGTCCCTTCCCTGCAGAAGCAGGGATCACGGGTGGTCGGCCCGAACTTCGAGGGGATGGTAGCGTGCGGTCAGGGATTACCGATGCGGCCCTCATCGATGAGGCTCTCGGGCCATTACTGGCCCGTCATCGATCGGCCGAGGTCGACGCGAGCTATACAGCCTATCGACGAGCACCCGGCTGATGAGCCAGACGATTTGGGCGACCTGGCCTTGTGGCGGCGGGCGGCTGCCGCCTCGTGAATGCGCTTGCGGCACGCGCGGAGGTGTGGTGGTGCGAGATGGCCGAGATCGGCCGGCGCCCAGTCGTAGTGCTGTCGCGCGACGCGGCGATCCCTCGGCTTCGCCGTGCACTCGTCGCACCGTGCACCACCACCATCCGGGGACTCGCCAGCGTGGTTGTTCTTGAACCCGGTGCCGACCCGATCCCCCGCCGTTCGGCGGTCAACCTGGATTCGGTCGAAAGTGTCTCGGTCGCAGTGTTTGCCAGCCGGCTTGGCCGGCTTGCCGACACCCGGATGCGCGCCATCTGCGCAGCTCTTGAGGTCGCGGTCGACTGCTCTCGATGACACGGTGGCACAGGCGTCTTCGCTCGAATCAGGACGGCACTGAACGGCGCCGCCTTTCCCTACCTGGCCGGTGACGAAGACGGTGGTATCGAATACGGCCAGCTACCGGTAAACGGCGTAATCGCTATGCCTGCAATGATGTTCAACTGCGAGCTCGCCTCCTGCGAATCGCGCCGAACGCGATCGTGCGAGAGTCACGCGGGGTTCAACTGCGGCCGCAAATCGCGCAGCTGAAACCCCTGTCAACGTACCGTACCAACGCGCTACGCGGAAGGGTGATCCTGCGGCTACCCGCCCGGCCCGGCCGCAGCGGCGGCACCAGGGACCGTGGCAACTGCGCCGCCCGGCCCGGTTAAGGCACCGTAGGCCACCGGTGCGGCGGCGATCGCCGTCGCAGCCGCGCTGGTCAGAAGGACTCGCGCCATAAGGTCTGTTTTCGCAAACATGCCGGCAGTACCACGTGGGCACGGTGGGAAAACCTCCAAACACGGACAACGGAGCGAATCGACTCCTCGGCGACAATCTCGATGTCGCCTAACAAGCAAGTCGCGGTGAAGTCAGCCGGCTCCGCGGCACCTTGCTTTGTGATCAACACGCCCTTTTCCGGCCCCCTCGCCCACGCGCGCCCGGCCGGCCTTGACAGACTGTGCGCATGGCACAGATAACCTTGCGCGGAAACCCCATTAATACGGTCGGCGAGCTACCCGCGGTCGGGTCCCAAGCCCCCGGCTTCACCCTGACCGGCACCGATCTCGGCGCGGTCAGCAGCGAGCAGTTCCGCGGTAAGCCCTTGTTGTTAAACATATTTCCCTCGGTGGATACACCGGTATGCGCGACAAGCGTGCGGACCTTCAACGAGCGCGCCGCCGCAAGCGGTCTCCCGGTACTGTGCGTATCGAAAGATCTGCCGTTCGCGCAAAAGCGATTCTGCGGCGCCGAGGGCATCGAGAACATCACGACGGCGTCAGCCTTTCGCGACAGCTTCGGCGAGGACTACGGCATCACCATCACCGACGGTCCGATGGCCGGGCTGCTCGGTCGGGCCGTCGTGCTGATCGGTGCGGACGGTAACGTCGTATATACCGAACTGGTGCCCGAGATCGCCACTGAGCCTAACTACGATGCAGCGCTGGCAGCGGCGCGCTAATTCGTGGGTCATGACGTTATTCGCGACGGATGGCTGGACGGTTGAGTCCATTTCGGTACCCCGCCGAACGGCGCACGCACCCAGATCATGTGACCGGTGAAGCCCATCAAGCCGGACGGCGTCGCCCTCCCAATCGTAAGCGGTTTACCGGTGAAAGCCGTAATCATCTCTCGCACATGCCGTCCGGAGCTCGAAGCTGCGGCGGCGCGACCCCGACGCGGAGATGACGAGGCCTCGCGGATGGGTCTCTGCCGACCGCGCCCACGCACGCCACGTACGACCACAGCCGGACACTTTGACCTGTCAACTCCTCTCGCGTCTCCCCCGGACCATGTCGTTTTCGTGATGAGGCCCTAACGGAAACTCTCAGCGTCGGCTCAGCCGTGTGCCGTTACGGTCGGGAGTCGTGAGCGAGACAACGAGATCCGAGGCCGTCGAGACCGAGCGGGTGCTGCTGAGTAAGGTGCCCGAGGTCACGGTCTGGTTCTGGGTCATAAAGATCCTGTGCACGACCGTCGGTGAGAGCTTCGCCGACTGGATCAACATGACTTTGGGTGTCGGTCTGAGCGCGACCGCTCTTATCTTCACGGTCGTGCTTGCCGTGGTTCTGGGGTGGCAGTTGAGCCTCAACCGCTACGTGCCGTTCGTCTATTGGCTGACGGTCGTCGTGCTGAGCGTGACTGGCACGCTCTACACCGACATCCTCACAGACAATCTGGGCATCCCGCTTGCAGTGAGCACGGGCGTCTTTGCGGCCCTCCTGGCCATAGTCTTTGGTGTGTGGTACGCCCGCGAGCGGACACTTTCGATCCACAGCATCCTCACGCGGCCGAGAGAGTTGTTCTATTGGCTCGCAGTTCTCGTTACCTTCGCCCTGGGTACAGCGGCCGGTGACTCGACGCTGCAACTTACCGGCTGGGGACCCGGCATTTCGGTGCTTCTGCCGGCTGGCCTGATTGTCTCGATCGTGATCGGCTGGCGGCTCGGCGCGAACGCCGTGCTGTCGTTCTGGCTCGCTTACATTCTGACCCGCCCGCTGGGTGCGAACCTCGGCGACTGGTTCGCGTCCCCGTCGGCCGATCACGGCCTCGGTGTGGGTACAGCCCTCACCAGCGCGATCTTCCTGAGCGCGATCCTCGCTACGGTCGTGTACCTGGCGCGCACCCGCAGCGACGTAATCCAAGAGCCCGAACGGACGTCCACGCCGACGGTCACGACGCGCCCGGCTCGCGAGCGAATCATGCTCGGGTACTACGCCGCAGTCGCTGTCGCCACGGGCGCCCTGCTCGTGTGGGCTGCTGGGCAGCCGCACGCAACCACCGCGGGCGCGGCGAGCGAGACGGAAACCGGCCCGGCGCCCCTGACGACGACACTCGCCCCAGGCCAGGCGACCGCGCATTTCCCGCCGGCAGAGGTCGCGAAGTTCCGCACCATCACCCAGGACACGCTCGCGAAGGTCCAGGCCGGCGACCAGACGGGCGCAACGGCCCGGATCAAGGACCTCGAAACCGCGTGGGACAACGACCAGGCGACCCTGCAGTCCCTGGACGAAACCGGGTGGCACATCCTCGACGGGCGGATCGACAGCGCCCTTAAGGCGGTGCGGGCCAGCACACCCGAGCCCGCGACCGAGACGCAGACTCTCACCGCACTATCGACCGCGCTTCAGTGAGGCCACCGCCGAACGCACGCGGGGCGTACCGACTCTCGTCGCTTCGCGACGTCACCCCGCAGTTCGAATACTCCCCGGGCTTGCCAGGCCTCAGCGCTTCGTCGCCCCCCGGCCTGGGCGCGGCCATATCGCAAGGAATACGGCGAGATCAATTACAGGCGGTTACCGGTAGACGGCTGCGTGTCGGCTTTCATGCCAGCAATGGATTCTCGCCTGTCGGCGCCCTGCGGGTCACGCGGTCTTGATTGCGCCATCGTCGGCGAGACCTGCGCCGTATCGGCAGGCGATGTAGGGATGCAGCGATGTAGCGGTCCAGCCCGGGGATACACTCTGATCCTCAGCGGAAACCGCGCTGCAACAGGAGCGTAAACCCATGGCCATCATCGAAGCGGATGCAGAGCCCCGCACGCCGTTCGAGCGGGACGTCGCCGCCACGCAGCGATATTTCGGCGGTCCGCGCTTTGACGGGATCGTTCGCCTCTACACGGCCCGCCAAGTCGTAGAGCAGCGCGGCACGATTCCCGTCGACTACACCGTGGCACGAGAGGCGGCGGCGGCATTCTACGATCGCCTGCGCGAGCTTTTCGCCGAGCGCAGGAGCGTCACTACATTTGGTCCGTACTCGCCGGGGCAGGCAGTGACCATGAAGCGGATGGGCATCGAGGCGATCTACCTCGGTGGTTGGGCGACTTCCGCTAAGGGCTCGATCAGCGAGGATCCGGGGCCCGATCTCGCCAGCTATCCCCTGAGCCAGGTGCCGGACGAGGCCGCCGGGCTAGTGCGCGCCCTTCTCACCGCCGACCGCAATCAGCACTACCTGCGCCTGCGCATGAGCGAAGCGCAACGCGCCGCGGCCCCGGAGTATGACTTCCGCCCGTTCATCATCGCCGACGCCGATACCGGCCATGGCGGCGACCCGCATGTCCGGAACCTGATCCGCCGCTTCGTCGAAGTCGGTGTGCCGGGATACCACATCGAGGACCAGCGCCCCGGCACGAAAAAATGCGGCCACCAGGGCGGCAAAGTTCTTGTACCTTCGGACGAACAGATCAAGCGGCTCAATGCCGCCCGCTTCCAGCTCGACGTGATGCGGGTGCCCGGGATCATCGTCGCGCGCACCGATGCCGAGGCCGCCAACCTGATCGACAGCCGCGCCGACGAGCGTGACCAGCCGTTCCTCCTCGGCGTCACCAACCTGAAGATCCCCTCCTACAAAGCCTGTTTCCTGGCAATGATGCGGAGCTTCTACGACCTCGGAATCGAGGAGCTGAATGGTCATCTCCTCTACTCTCTTCCCGACGGTGAGTACGCCACTGCCCGCGCCTGGCTTGAGCGCCAGGGCATTTCCGACCTGATTGCCGAGGCGGCCGCGGCGTGGGGCATGGGCCGAGAGCAATCGGACGACGATCTCTACGACAAGATCGAGTCGCGGTTCGTCGATGCCTGGGAGGAGGATGCCGGGCTGAAGACCTACGGCGAGGCCGTGGCGGTCCTGCTCGAATTCGGCGAGAGCGAGGGTGAACCGTTCGAGATGAGCGCCGCGCAGTGGCGGCGATTCGCCGAGCGTGCGTCGCTCCACACCGCCCGCGAAAAGGCACGGGAGCTGGGAGTCGACGTTGGTTGGGATTGCGAGCTGGCAAAGACTCCCGAGGGCTATTATCAGCTCCGCGGCGGCATACCCTACGCGATCGCCAAGTCGCTCGCGGCGGCGCCGTTCGCCGACATCCTCTGGATGGAGACGAAGACCGCAGATCTCGCCGACGCCCAGCAGTTCGCAGCGGCTATCCATGCCGAGTTTCCTGACAAGATGCTGGCCTACAACCTCTCCCCTTCGTTCAATTGGGACACAACCGGCATGAGCGACGAGGAGATGCGCGCCTTCCCCGCGGAAATCGGCAAGTTGGGCTTCGTCTTCAACTTCATCACCTACGGGGGACACCAGATCGACGGCGTTGCGGCCGAGGACTTCGCCACCGCCCTCAGGCAGGACGGCATGCTGGCGCTGGCTCGCTTACAGCGCAAGATGCGGCTCGTCGAGTCGCCCTACCGCACCCCGCAAACTCTGGTCGGCGGACCGCGCAGCGACGCCGCGCTCCTCGCCTCCTCCGGGCGCACGGCGACGACCAAGGCCATGGGCAAGGGGTCCACCCAGCACCAGCATCTGATGCAGACCGAGGTGCCGAAGAAGCTGCTCGAGGAATGGCTGGCGATGTGGAGCGAGCACTACCAACTCGGCGAGAAGCTCCGCGTACAGCTGCGCCCGCAGCGCGCCGGCGGGGAGCTGCTCGAGCTCGGCATTTACGGCGACCGGCCCGGCGGCGAGGAGAAGCTCGCCAACGTGATCGTCGATCCCATCAAAGACCGGCACGGACGCAGCATCCTGACGGTGCGCGACCAGAACACCTTCGGCGAG
The DNA here is from genome assembly GCA_025965895.1 of Mycobacterium sp. Classification (GTDB taxonomy): domain Bacteria; phylum Actinomycetota; class Actinomycetes; order Mycobacteriales; family Mycobacteriaceae; genus Mycobacterium. The sequence goes on along the minus strand of JAOPWC010000120.1, from coordinate 13,521 downwards.
CCGTTGCGCCAAAAGCGCCTGATGACCTTGATCCACCTCTGGCTGGTGCACCGATTCAAGGCCGACTCGGTGTACTACGTCACTCCCACCGAGGACAACCTGTATCAGACCGAGAAGATGAAGTCCCACGGCATCTTCAGCGACGTCCACCAAGAGGTAGGAGAGATCATCGTCGCCGACGTGAACCACCCGCGCATCACGGAGCTGCTGGCGCCCGATCGCGCAGCATTGCAGCGGTTGATCCGCAAGGAAGATTAGAGGCCGCGTCCGTCCTTGGTGGCGAGCGGTAAAGCGCTGGTGCAACGACCGCTGCCTGTGGTCGAGATATGTGTCGGCTGCCGTGCAACGAAAACGCAGGACGAGCGCAGGCAGCGAAGCCAGCGGCAACCGATTTGGACACGTTATTTATCTAAGTCAGTCAGTGACTTAGGATTCCGTTCGGAGCTACAAAGGCACGCTGCAACGCTGATCTGTGTCCGTCGCTGAGACGGCGGAACTGGGATGCCGAAAACGCTGCGGATCGCTCAACCGGATCGTTACCGTCCGATTGTGATTCGGGGGGTCTTACGCAAGTTGATCGGCGTTGTTCTCGTGCTGCTCTCGGCGCCCCTGACAGCAGGTGCGGTGTCGCCAGTCAACGCCGACGAAGGCCAGTACGAGCAGTTCTACATCCCGCCTGATCCGCTGCCGCCCGGTCAGCCCGGTGATGTGATCCGCATCGAAGCGTCACGGCTGGTGCTCGAGCCGTCCGGGCAGCTGGGTGCCATCGTGGCTACGGGCACCCGGATCATGTACCGCAGCACCGACGCCCGGGGGAATCCGATCGCGGTCACCGGCACCTATTTCGAGCCGGACAACCCGTGGCCGGGCAACGGGCCACGTCCGTTGATCGCCTATGGCCCAGGGACCCAGGGTCAAGGCAATCAGTGCGCCCCGTCGAGGATGTTCAATCAGGGCATCCACTATTCCGGCGGCTGGGACATCATGTTCAACTACGAGGAGTTGTTCGTCGCCACGATGGTGGCCCGTGGGTTCGCCATCGTGATGACTGACTACGAGGGGCTGGGCACGCCGCCCATGCATACCTATGTCAACCGGCTCGCCGAGGGCCAGGCGATGCTCGATGCCGCACGGGCGGCGATGCGCCTACCCAGCACCTCGCTGGATCCGCACGCCCCGGTCGCGTTCTGGGGTTACTCCCAAGGTGGCGGGGCGGCAGCGTCGGCCGCCGAACTCGCGTCGTCGTATGCCCCCGAGCTGCATGTGGTGGGGACCTACGCCGGCGCACCGCCGGCCGACCTCAAGGAGTTGATGCCCTACGCCGACGGCAGCGCGCTGGTGGGTGTGGTGGGCTACGCGATCAACGGCATCATCGCCGCCTACCCCGAAGACGAGGCAGCCGTCCGCGCCACGCTCACGCCGCGCGGCGCGGCCATGCTCAACAGTGTGAAAACCCAGTGCATCGGCCAAACCCTGATCGACTTCGCCTTTCGGCATCTGCAGCCGTACTTCAACAAAGACATCAACGAGCTGGTGGACGTGGAACCGTTCAACCACTTGTTCGAGCTGCAGCGCCTTGGCCGCTACAAACCCAACGCGCCGGTGCTCATCGACAGCAACCACTACGATCCGCTGGTGCCGTGGACGGCGGCCAACCAACTCGGCCGCGACTGGTGTGCCCAGGGCGCCGACGTCGAGTTCCGCACCAACGAAGAGCCGCCGTTCCTCAACAAGCTGGCCATCGACCACGCACTGCCCATGCTGGTGGACGGCGAACCGGCAATGCAGTGGATCGCCGCCCGCTTCAACGGGGAAACCACCGCCCCAAACTGCGGAAAGTTCTAAAACGTGACCAGCTCCTTGCTGTGGAGCCCACGAACACCCGGATGAGCGTGGGTGGACGCAACGGCGATGCGGCTCCAGCAGTTCCAGCGCCCACCACCCGGCAACGTGCCCGCTGCCGGATCCGCGGGCAGCCCGGACAGGAGCAGGTCGGCATGGCGGCGCGCCAGCGCCGTCTGGATCTGGTCAGCGAAATTCGCCGGTATCGGAGCGGCGGTCGCGCAGCCGTCACGGCTACGTCGCCGAAGGTGACGTCGACGCCCAGGGTGCGCGTGCCCTGCGACTGCCACACGCACGCCGCGAGCGCGTCCGCCGGATCGGCTCGCTGCCGGGGCGCAAAGCTCTGGCACCCTCGCTATTCCCACTACGCGGCGCTCGCCAACGCTTCAACTGCGGTCGTTTAGATCTGCAGGTCCTGTCAGCCGGTCTTACGGACGCGGCCCGGACCCCCAGGAAGACTGCAACGCTGCGTAAGCGCAGGCTCGTAGGTAAGTTCGCCGCAACAGCAGCACCGCCAGCTAGTGTGTCGTCCGCATGAACACGCGGAGATGTGGACCAACGCTCGGTCCCCCCGCAACAGGTGCCCACGCGGACACCGCATCGGTCGTTGCACCATGCCATCCATAGTGCCGGGGCGAGCGCCGTTGTCACGGACCCTTACCAATCCGTGACCGAACGCTAATCGTTCCGCGCCCAAGATTGAGGGTTACCACAGTCCTTTCGCGACCCTGCCTAACCAATGTCGGGCGGCTCATGTGCCGGCACCATTCGGAAGGTGGTCGCGTCACCACGGCAGCTCCAACCGATCGAGCTCTAAAAGGCCTATCGGCAGCCAAAACGCACCGGTGCCCCGACGAGACATCGCGCCGGCGGACGCAGGGGACGCCGGCGGAATCCTTTTACAACCAGCCATCCAACCCGTCGATCAAGCGGTCGAGCTCGCGGCGCTTCCGTTGCATCACGCGAATCCGACGCCGCAGCGCCTTGGCCCCAAGCGCTTCATCGAAACCGCCAAGTGCGGAAAGTTTGCCCATGTCATTAGCGAGTTTCTCGTCGAGTTGCGCCCGCTCCGCAGCAAGCACGCGGCGGAAGTACCTCGCTTGGCAGCTGTCCCCGACCAGGGCATCCCGGGCCTCGCCGCGGACAGCGGGACGAGTACGTGGGGCGGAATACACATCCTGTGACACATGGTTCTATCGTTGTTTGTGTGAGCCCTGTTACTGGAGGGCGGCGATCTCGCGGAACTGAGCGGCTCTCAGCTGCCAAGGAGCGGGATGCTGCTGTGCAGCATCACCTACCACGAAATCCCGAACCTCGTCTGAATGGGCGGCCGTCGCACGGCCGAGATCCGGGAATCGACGGTGTCGAGGGCCGCACCGGGCGCCACGCGCGGATGGTTGAAAGGTGGTCCATCATCACAAATCACCAGCGTCGCCGACCATCATTTCTCCCATGAGCTTCGACGCTCAGCTGGAGCGGCGTGACGGCGGCCCTGAGCTGCCCCGCGAATCGTGGAGGATCTCGTTGGGTGGGCTGGGTCGCCTGCTAGTCGCTGAACTCCGAACGCGTCTGCCCCCACTACCCAGGAACGATCGTCGCCCGGCCTCTGCCTGGTCACTGGCACGCAACAGCTTCATCCGCGCCAGGGTCTGCGGCATCGCGTCGATATGCTCGGCCAGGACTTTGCGCAGCTCCGCCTCGCCGGACACCCGCTTGCCATCGCGCTCGAACCGGATCAGGTCCTCGCGGGCAATCGCGAGCAGCGCCTCCACCAGCGCATCGCGATCACGCGTGCCGTCCAGCAGTGGCAGCAGATGCCGGTCCACCGGCGACAACGCCAGCGTCTCGTGCCAGAGGTTGAAGGTCGATGCATCGGCATCCCCGCGCGTCAGCTCCGCCATGCGCCTGGCCGGCTCGTCCAGCCGTGGCGGCGTGGGAGCCGGGTTCGGCAACACCGGATCAAGCCGATAATGCAGCTGCCCCTGCAAGATCAGAACCTCCAGCAGGTGATCGACGCGCGCCTCCAGCTTGGCGGCGGCGTCGATACCGGCGGAGCAAAGCCGCGCTTGCACCGCATCCAGCAGCTCCTGCCGTGACATCGTCCACGGCCAGCGGGCATTCAGTGAATCCAGTGCGGCCTTGAGGCCCGGATCGTGCGTGAACACCGTCGCCTCACCCGACTCACCGTATTCCTGGCGCGAGTCATCCAGCCGAGTCTTCGCGTCGGCAGGCGGCACCCATGCGGCGAAATGCAGGCGGCGGTAACGGCTGCGGTCCAGCTGATAACGGATCTGCGGTGCGCGTTCGGCATGGACCAGCAGCGACTGCCGGAAGGTGCGGTTGACGACGAAATCCAGGTACTGCTCTAGGAGCACCTGGCTGTGGCCGCATTCCGTGAGCAACTGCTCGGCAACCCTGCGGCCGAAATTGCCAACGAACATGACCTCAGGCCGCGCCTCGGCCAAGTAGGCCAGACCATGCCCGCGCGCGCGTTCGAGCATCTCGAGGAAATAGCAGGGCGTGTTGAACGCCTCCAGTTCCTCGTGCAGCAGGTAGTAATCCCTGGCGTCGCCGGCGACCGCCTTGTAATCGGCCAGCGCCCTGGTCAGCACCCTCTCGGGCGGTGCCACCTCCTCCAGGAAATCGATCATGCCGCGCGCGTAGCGCACCTTCTCGTCCGGGGTCCCCCTGTCGCCGCCGAACAGCATCATGGCATCGCGCACAATCTCCTTGGCCTTCCAGCCCGGATACACGTTGTAGCTGACGTAGGCCACGCCCTCGGGAGCCAACGACCTGTGGAAGGCGGACAGGATCGCCTCCTGCACCTTTTCCGGCACCCAGCTGTACACCCCGTGGCAGATGATGAAGTCGAACTGGCCGAGCGGCGCTAGGTTCATGCGCGCGATATCGCCCGCCAGCAGCTCAAGGTTGCCAAGGCCCAGCCCCTGCACGCGCCGGCGCCCCTGGTCGATCTGCACCTGCGACAGATCGATGCCTACTGCGCTTGCCTGCGGATGCCCCGCGGCGAACGCGATCAGGTTACCTCCCGCGGCACAGCCGATTTCCAGCACGCGCGCGGTGGATACCTCGGGCGTGGCCAGCCCGAACAGATAGGCGATCGCAGCCAGCTGTCCCGGCGCCGACTGCGGAAATGCAAGCGAGTCGTATGGCGCCGCGTCGTAGTCGGCGCGCATCTGGTCCACCGCTTCATTCATTGCCGTGGTCGCCTGTGAGCGTGACGCGGAGCGACGGGGCATTCCCATGCAATGCCACGAGTTCACATGACTTGGCCCAGAACGGCTGTGGACGCAGCGGAGTCCACGACGTGCCTGATGCTGGCGGCGGCGGAGGTGGCTGTGCGCATGCCGGCGCCTATGTCACGGCCGGACATCCCCCCAGCGCCAGTGAGAGCGAATGGTGAGATTCCCCGCTTCATTCTCATGAAAGCTCCTGTTCCGTCGACAGCAAGGTGAACCAAGGCTTTACAGCTAACCTGCGTAACGTTGGGACTAACACCCACGACCGCTGTGTGTTGGCCGTGACCACACGGGCGGCAAAACCGGCGGAATTCGTGAACTTTGCTAACGCCGAATCTGCCTGCAAGTGGATCGGAGCGGTTCTCGCCGCGGCCCAAGCGTCGGCCGTAGCCAGGCAGAAGGACGTAATTGTTCTTGCGGACGAGTGTCGGGCTGCCGCTTAGGGATTGGGCTTCACCCGTTTGGCAGACACGGGGTCACGCGGCTGCTGAGTCTGTGATTGAGTCGGTTCTCATAGACGACTGGGCTGAGATCATGGCGATCGCTGAGTGTCGTCGGCGTGGGTCGTAGACCCGTTCGATCCAGTCGCCGACGGCGAGCCTGGGGTTCGTGGTGTGACTCAAGTCGCAGTCGTGGAACCTTGACTTCAAGGCGGCGCAAGAGGATTCAGCTGCGGGAGCACAGACTTACCCGTGACGAATGACGTCGCAGTACGCCGGGGCAGGCCCGTTGAGGATTTTGTTTCTCCCCGCGACGGGTGTTGTTGTGGCCAGGGAGTCGACAGGCGGGTGACGTTCGGTGCTCACTCGACGCCGAGTGGGATGGTGACATGCAGGGATGTCCCGCTCCCGAGAGGGCTCGAGATCTGCATGTGTCCACCGAGGGCCTCGACACGGTCCGCGAGGCCGATCAGCCCGGACCCTTTGCCGAACTGCGCTCCCCCTATTCCGTCGTCACGTATTGAGAGATCGAAGCGACCGTACTCGGCTTTTGCCCGAACGTGGACCTGGGAGGCGCGGGCATGCTTGGCGGCATTGGTCAACGCTTCTGCGACGACGTAATAACAGGCAATCTCAATGGGGTCAGGCAAGTGCTCGTCAACGGCGAGGTCGAGGCTGACCGGAACCACAGAGCGGCTAGCCAGTGTGCGAACCGCCGGGCCCAGTCCTCCCTTGGACAGGATCGCGGGATGGATCCCACGCGAGATCTCTTGCAGGTCCGCCGCGACGCCGAACAGTCCGGACGCGATCTGGGAGAGCCGCGCTTTGTCGGCTGTCAAGTCCGGCGGCACAGAAGCCTCTGCGGTTTGCAACCGCAGCCCGAGGGAGACAAGTCTTTGTTGGGCACCATCGTGTAGATCGCGCTCCAAGCGGCGACGCGCCTCATCGGCGGCCGCCACAATCCGCGCGCGCGAGGCGATCAGTTCGGCGCGCACGGCGGCATTAGCGACCGCGGTGGCGACCAGATCGGCGAAGTCGCTGATGCGGGCGCCGGTGTCAGGCGGCAGCGGCTGTGGTAGCGACGATCCAGCCAGCGCGAGCCCCCACACGCGCCCGTCGACGACAATCGGCGCGCCCGCCACCGACCGCAAAGTCAGCCCACCGATGGGTGCGGCCGCCGAACCTGCAGCGTTGTCGTGGCTGTCCACCCGCGCCGCGCGGCCAGTGCGTAACACCCGTGATATGACGTTGTCGCCCTCCATCGTCAGGCGCTCCCCGACCGGAATGTGTTGCACGCCAAGCTCGTCGTGGGAACCGACCACGATGGCCGAATCGTCGGGCTCGAACCGGAGCACCGCAGCCTGACAGACCTTGAGGCATCGGGCCATTTCCTCGGCCACCGCGGAAAACACCTTCGCCGGACCCGCCCCGCGCGCAACCAGCGTCGCGACCCGGTGCAGCGCCTCATGTTGTCCTGCGAGCACCCTCAATCTCAGATGAGTGTCACGGGCCATGCATTGCGCCTCGGCCACCCAGTCCTGCGCCTGTCGGCGATCGGTGACATCACGCCCTGCGGCGTACAACAGGCCGCGATCGGAGGCGATGCTCCATTCGATGCGACAAAAGGAGCCGTCGCTGCGACCGAGCCGGTTCTCCAAACGAACCGGCTGGCCGCCGGCCAGAAGTTCGTCGAGCGCCTCGCGGGTGCGACCGCGATCCCCCGGATGGATGAAGTCAAGAACCGGCCGCGACAACAGCTCCCGGGTCGGATACCCCAACGTGTGCTCAAAGGTCCGGTTCACTTCGACCAGACACACCGGGCCAGCGATACATAACAGGTCCGACGACAGATCGAAGAACCGCTCTAACGAGAGCATCCTGTCAGAGGGAACCATTCAACTGCCTGCTCATCCGGACCCTGGCACCTAATTGTCACGGCGCCCTACTCGACGCTACGCCCGTCCGTGCCCCAATTGCAGGCGCCTAACGCGTCGTTTGCAGCTAGCAGGTATTCGCGAAGTGTTGCGAACCCGACGAAGACGATCAGGTCGGCTCGTTCGCCCAGGTGCCCCTTTACCGGGATAGCGCCGGCGGGCGGCGGCGAGCAGTCGCTTCGAAAAGCGCTCTCGCCGCTCCTTTACGCCAGCCTGGACGTCGATCAACGGTGGAACAGCGACAGGAACAACCACAGAAGCACGTTCAGGGCGGCAGAGACGATCAGCATCGACGTGATCGGGACGTAGATTTGGGTGTTGCCGCTGCTTATATGGATATCACCGGGAAGCTTACCCAGCCAGGACAGGGCTCCCGTCCAGGCGAGGAGCCCACCGACGAGCAGCAGCAGTCCCCCTCCGACGAGCCACGGGCCCCAATCCCTGGTCATGTACCGACCTCCGCGCTTTGTACCTGCGATCCGATTGTCGTCGCGTCACGTTCGTCGGTCCTCACCCCCGCGGGGCGAGGGGGGACGCATCGCACTGTGCTGGCAGTACGTGGTCTGACCCGCCCGGGTAGTCGAAATCGCCCATCGTGGACTTCACCGCGCTGCCAAGCCTTGCGAGCGACAGAGCGGAACGGACTCTCGGTTGGCCGGCCAAATTCCTGCGAATGTTGTTCGACCGGGTGCTTTCCCCGCCCCGCATGGGCACAGTCCAAGAGTTAGTCTCCTGCGGCAGCGAGTCGCCGCGATTTCGGTGGCGGGTAGACCACCCTGGCGACGGTTGCTGACAGCCACCCGATAACCCACCCGCCGAAGACCAACACGAAAGTGTGTTTGACGGCATCACTGGTCGATGCGAACACCACCGCCAATATGATGGCCCATACGAGAGCGCAACCGATGCTGTAGGCCGTGTAGGTGCTCAAGCGTCGTTTCATTTCGGTTCCTCCACATCCGCTACCCAGCTCAACATCCGCAGGAAACGCCCAATGTCCTGCGGTGGTTTCCGGCGCTCTGTACGCAGCCCCGGCTTCGAATCGATCTGGTCGTCGGGCCCAACGGTGCCGGGAAGTCGACCTTCGTCGCCCTCACCCTGGCGCGACACCTACCCGGCAGCGTCTTCGTCAACGCCGACGAGCTCGCCGAGCAGCGGTGGCCTGACGACCCCTCATCTCACGCATACGACGCCACGCACCTCGCCGCCGACACCAGGTCCAAACTCATCGAGATGGGCCGGCCGTTCATCGCCGAGATGGTGTTTTCGCACCCGTTTGAACTCAACCTCATCCGCGCTGCGCACGCCGCGACCTACACCGTCGTCCTGCATGCTCTGCTAGTCCCGCAGGACCTGGCCGTGGAGCGCGTCAGGCACCGGGTGCAGGCCGGGGGTCACGACGTCCCGGAGGCCAAGATTCGTAAGCGATATGGCCGCCTGTGGCCGCTGGTTGCCCGGGCCATCGGTCATTGCGACGGCGCGACGGTCTATGACAACTCACGACTCGCCGGACCACGGATCGTCGCCCAGATGAGTGCTGGCGACATCCTCGGCTCCCGGTCCTGGCCCGGGTGGGCACCAGAACCCCTTCGATCGCGCTGGCCGAACTGAGCTCGGGGGGCGAAAGGACGCGAGGGCCCGTGCGCCGGGCCACCCGTCGGCGACCAGGCCGCGCAGCCCCGTCGGGCGATGTTCGCGGCGCGCCGCTTCGGCGTATTCCCTGGCCTCCTGCTGGGCTAGCAGAAACCACGGGGTCAAAGGAACCAGGAGCAGTTGCTCGCGCGGGTGATCACTGCCGCTGTAACAGCCGCCAGATGGGCTGCTCCTGTCCGTCGACCGTGATGGTGCCGGCCGGCGTGAACTGGCGGGTGTCGCGAACGGCCTCATACACCGGCGAGGTGACGTAGACACCGGGCTGCGGTGAGCCGCTTCGCACCTGGTAAGCGAGATTGACCACAGCACCCCACAGGTCGTAGACGATCGATGACCGGCCGACCAATCCGCTGCTGACCCTGCCGGTGTCGATCCCGGCACGGATGCCGATGTTGTGGCCGCTCTGGTTGTTGAACCGCTCGATGATGTTCAGCGTCTCCAGGGCGAAGTCGACGGTGCGGCGTGCGTTGTCCAGCCGCGGGACGGTCAGACCGCAGCTGGCCAGGTACCCGTTGTGCACCGTGCGGACCCGTTCCACACCCAAACCGTCCGCTGCCGCATCGATCTCACGCATCAACTCGTTGATGATCGCCAGCGACTCATCGGAGGTGAGTTGCGCCTGAAGCAGGTCCAGACCCGCGATGTCGGCGAAGATGACCGTGACGTCGTGATGGTCTTGGGCGATAACTTCCTCGCCCTGACGGTAGCGTTCCACAACCGGCTCGGGCATCAGCGACAGCAGCAGCCGGTGGTTTTCCCTGCGCTGTTCGTTGAGCAGCTCTTCCTTGATGCCCAGGTTTCGGCTCATCTCGTTGAACGCCACCGTGAGATCGCCAATCTCATCGCGAGAGGTTGCTGGCACGGTGACGTCATAATCGCCGGCACTGATGCGCTGTGTGCCCTTCTCCAGCCGACGGATCGGCCGCACGAAGACCTGTGCCAGCAGCATCGCCGCCAAGCAGATTACGAAGACGATGCCCGTGCTGGCCAACACCAGCCTCTTGGTGAACGAGGAGATCGGCGCGAAGGCCTCCGACGTGTCGATGGTGGCCACGACCGACCAGTGCAGATCAGAGTTAGGCACATCCAGCGGGGCGTAGGCCTCGAGTTCTTGGTTGCCCATGTAGTCGGTGTCGAGCAGGGTTCCGGTCTGGCCGCGTTGCGCGGCGCGCAGCCCCGCAGTGTCGACCGGCTGCACTAACGTTGTGCTCTGCTCCCGGATCGCCTTATCTGCGATCTGTATTGGGGTGCCGGCGCGCATTACGTCGCGTTTGTACTGCTGCGGGTCCTCGAGGAATTCACGTGAATCAGAACGCATCAGGTTATCCGGTCCGGCCAGATACGTCTCGGTCGTCTTGCCCATCCCGGCAGCTTGCCACTGCTTGTTGCCGGTCATGATCGCGTTGATCTTCGCGATCGGCACCGGCAGCGCCAGCACTCCCTCGATTCGGTTGCCGGTGCCCACAGGCGACACCAACCATGCGGTCGGCATCCCGAGTTGCGGCTGATACGGCTTGAAGTCGCTGATCCAGACGAAGTCAAGCCAGTTGGATCCCAGTGCCATTTCGTACGCCGCGCGCAAATTGGATTGGCGATAGGGTCCGGTCAGGACGTTGGTGCCCAGGTCGGCATCTTTGTTTGTGCAGTAGACGACGTTTCCGCGGGTGTCCAGCAGCAACGCGTCTCCGTAGTCGAAGCGGGACACGATCTCGCGGAAGAAGCCGTTGAACCGGGCGTTTGCCGCCGACCAGGCGCTGCCATCGTGAGCATCGTCCACCTGCCTTGAGTCGTTGGCGGAGGTGAACGGCGCGGTGTAGTAGGCCTGCAGATACTTCTGCGCATTGGAGGTCGGCAGCAGTTCACCAAGATCGAGGGTGTCGCCCATCATCTGCTGGGTCGGCTTGATGAGCTCATTGGCGTAGTAATTGTCGATCCCCTGCTGCTGGGCGGGGGTGATCGTGGCGTCGGCCAGCTGCTCGAAGCCCGCGGTGAACGCCTCCACCGCCTCAACCGGCGTGGCGCCCTGCGAATAGATGATCAGCGAATTCTTCAAATCCCCAAACATCGACTCGATCGCCCGGGTTTGCGACTCGCGCAACTCGGTCAACCGCTCCAACGCCGCGGTCCGCAGCGAGCGCCGGCCCGACTGATATCCGATCGCCCCGACGACCACCGCGGCGACCATCGCGCACAGAACCAGCATCACGATCAGCTTCGACTGGATGCTGATCCGCGAAAGCATCCGGCGCCGACCCGGGAGTGCGGGTTTGGGCGCCGGATTGCGGGCTGCTTCCCCGGCTGAATCACGCTGCTGTTCACCCGAACTGGTCATCGGTCCACCACAGCGTCCTCAGGTTCCTCTCGCTGCTCAGCAGGTCGGCTTCAGATCAGGAGCAGACTAGCCTGAAACGCCGACCGAAGAGGCGGCGGCGAAAAAGTCACAGCAAAGGGCCCGAACTGCTGATCGCTCTGGAGACTCTCTTCGCGACACCGACCGTCGCCGCCAAGCCATCGCCGGGCCGCGGCTGGTGGCCGTGAGCGAAGCAAGGGGAACGTGGCGCGGCGGCAAGGAAAGCTGCCGCGCTCGACTCGACGGCGTGAATCTCGGTTTCATGCCGGGCGGTCTGCGACGTCGTCGGCTCCTGCGATAAAGCTCGTCACCGACGGCAGATCGGATTTCTTTCAGCGTCGGGGGTATCTGGTCTGGGCGGTCACGCAGTCTCCGGACGGCGGCGGTAGCGAGTCATGTTGCGGTGAACAGCCGTGACGGCGGGAGTTCGTGGTTGAGGACCCCGCAGCAGCTGACGCGTCGCGGCGGGGTCGGTGGAGAGTCGCGGAGCAGTCGTGTGGTCAGGGGCGTAGAGGCGCCGGCGATGCCCATGTCCGCCGCCAGCCAGTACATCTCGGACGCGTCCCTGTCTCGCCATGTCCACCATCGCATGGTGGAGGCGTCGAGGGTGGACGTCGCCATGCCGGTGTGGACCGTGGCGGCGAGGTGTTTGGCTTGGCGCGGGGCATCCGAAATACTCTGAGCGGGAGTGAAATCCTTGAAATGACCGGCGTCGCCCACCGGTACCCACCCAGGGCCGGCCGATTGTCGGAAATAACCGTGCCACTTGGTCATCACCCTGATCGGGCCGTCGCATTGAGCGCCGGCGAGTTCGGGCCACGGCTGTCGGCTGAAGTTCTGCTCGCGCTCGCGGTGAAATGCTCTGGGCGTTTGATGTCCACAGCGATCCCGGCCATGTACAGCCCGGAGTCGGTGGGGCCCCCGCAGGGGCCACGGATGATTCACTGACGAACAGGTGGCCAATCTTGTCGCTGCGGGATGGTCACTGTCGCATGGGTTTACGACCTTGATGCTCACCGCGAATCTGCGCGATCAGGTGGGCGACGCCCCGGCGGCGTTTACTCAAGATCTCTTGACCGGGATCGTCACGTTGGGCCGGCTCGTGCAACGAGACCTCAAAGATTCACACGTTCTCGACGCCGGGTAGATATTTGCGCCCACTACTTGATGGGCGTGCCCGTGGTGGCGTTGGGCGCCGGCACCCAGACGGCAACCGATCAGTGCCTCCGCTTTCGGCATCGCCAGGGTGGCGAGCAGCGCTCGCGGTACCGACGATCAGGTTGTCGAGCATCGGCAGCAGCATCGCGACAAGCAACACTCTCATCGCGGTGGGCACTCCCGCCTGGCTCTCGGCATGACCGGCCGGTCGGCCGACGCCGTGCTGGTGGCGACTTGGAGTAGCCGCCACGGCCGTCCTGTCCTCCCGACTGCGAAGCCGCATGGCCGGCCAGTTAGGCGCGACGGCGGCACCACCACCAACGGGTACCAGGGGCGCCGGTGATGTCCTCCTACCGAGAACCCGCCGACACCGCCGTGCCGCCAAGATCCCGCCGAAAATGTTTCATCCCGCGCTTGCCGGGTACAAAAAGCCGTCGCCTGCGAGACGATCTGGCGCCCGCAACGTCGGTCCGATACCGCAATTTGGCCGCCAACGACAGCTATGACCCGCCCGAATGATGAGATCACACCACTACGGGCGGCAACACGGGCAGAAATGCGCACGCGAATGCGTTCGAGGCTGATATAAAGCGCGCTCTACTTCAACTGTATGAGGAGCAAAACAATGACTACGGACTATGACGCCCCACGGCGCACTGCCGTTGACGATGTGTCTGAGGACTCGCTGGAGGAGCTGAGCGGTCGCGCTCACGCGGCGGGGTCGGCAGTCGTCGACGTTGACGAATCAGAAGCGGCGGACTCCTTCGAGTTGCCCGGGGCCGATCTGTCCGGCGAAGAATTGTCGGTCCGCGTCATCCCCAAACAGGCTGACGAGTTCACCTGTTCGAGCTGCTTTCTGGTGCACCACCGCAGCCGCCTCGCCGGCG